>JAOUOP010000096.1 GCA_029880325.1 Myxococcales bacterium
TGGAGCTCAGCAGATTGGCCTGCTGCGGCGCTCGTCCCAAGGTCATACCCCCTCAATATCCGTCTTGATCGCCGATTTCGATCCCCCTCGCGACGAAAACGGTCTCGAAAAACACCAGTCTCCTAGACGTGCTCGGCGGAAGTGCTGAGCCGATGATCGGGGTCGATACGATGCCAGATGCAAGGACGGCCTCCGCCGGAATACTCCGTGTATTTCAAGGGGACCGGACGCGCAGTTGGCGCCGTAGCGGTCCCGAGAGCGGATCATGACTCCCTCCGAGCACATCTAGAGCGCGTCACCGCGTGACATGCCGCCCCGATCTGCTACCAACGCCGCCATGGATGCGGCCTACGTCAGCGACATCAACCGCGAGGTCGCCCCCGCCCGGCCCGGCGAGTTCGCGCCGCTCGCCCTGGGGGCGCTGTCGGTGTGGCCGCCGGTGGTGCTGGCGCCCATGGCCGGGGTCACCAACGCTGCCTACCGTGAGCTGTGCCGGCGCTTCGGCGCCGGGCTCTACGTCAGCGAGATGATCACCGCGCGGCCGCTGGTCGAGGGCAACAAGAAGACCCTGCGCCTGGCCGGCTTCGGCCCCGACGAAAAAGTCCGCAGTCTGCAGCTCTACGGCGTCGATCCCTACCACGTGGGCGAGGCGGCCAAGCGTCTGGTGGGCGAGGGGCGCGTCGACCACATCGACCTGAACTTCGGCTGCCCCGTGCGCAAGGTCACCCGCCGCGGCGGCGGCGCCGCGATCCCGCTCAAGCCGCGCCTTCTGGCCAACATCGTGCGGGCGGCGGTTTCGGGGGCCGGCCAGGTACCGGTGACCATGAAGTTCCGCATGGGCATCGACGACGACCACCTCACCTTCCTGGGCTCGGGCCACATCGGCCAGGAAGAGGGCTGCGCCGCGGTGGCCCTGCATGCGCGCACGGCGGCCCAGCTCTACGACGGCGAGGCCCGCTGGGAGGCCATCGGTGAGCTCAAGTCCCGTGTTCAGGCCATCCCGGTGCTCGGCAACGGCGACATCTGGGAGGCCCAGGACGCCCTGCGCATGATGCGCATGACCGCGTGCGACGCCGTGGTGGTGGGCCGCGGCTGTCTCGGCCGTCCCTGGCTCTTCCGCGACCTGGCCCAGGTCTTCGCCGGCACCGAGCCCTCCGACCCACCGCGCCTGGGCGAAGTGGTCGCCACCATGCTCGAGCACGCCACGGCCCTGAGCGGGCTGCTCGGCGAAGCGCCTGCCATGCGCGCCTTCCGGCGTCACAGCGCCTGGTACACCAAGGGCTTCCGCGGCAGCGCCCGCCTGCGCGCCCGGCTGATGGGCGTCAAGAGCTTCGAGGAGCTAGAGCAGCTGCTGGGCGAGCTCGACCCGGCCGAGCCCTTCCCACCCGAGTGCATGCGCGTGCCCCGCGGCAAGACCGGCGGCACCCAACGCGTGGCGCTGCCCGAGGGCTACCTGGACGAGCTCGACGACGACCGTCCACCCCCGGCGGAAGCCGAAGATGCGTTTTCCGGTGGCTGATCACCTGCACGGGCCATTTGACCGCCGCCGCCGCTTCCGTTAAACCCCCCGGCACCGCTCAACCCGGGAGCCTCCGATGTCATCGCTCACCAAGGTCACCAAGTCGCGTCGGCGCCGCAAGCGCGCGTCCATCGGTCGCGGCAAGAAACGCGCCCGCACCAAGGCCGCGACGCCGAAATTCCCGATTCATCCCGAAAAGTCCGCGTAGCCGCAGCCGCAAGCAGCAGCCGCATTCAGTCCTGTCTGAGCCCCGCCACGATGGCCTTGCCTTCGATGTCCGGCGGCAGCGTGAGGCCCAGGGCGTGCAGGATGGTGGCGGCTGTATCCGTGTTGTAGATGGTGCGGCCGATGCGCCGCTGGGGCTGGGCCGGACCGCCCCACAGGATCCAGGGGATCTCCCGATCGGACTGCAGCCGCGAGCCGTGGTTGTGGTCGTGTCCGCCGTGATCCGAGGTCAGTAGCACCAGGGTGCGCTCCAGGGCGTCGCGGGTCTCCACGGCGGCGATCAGCTCGGCGACGCAGCGGTCGGCCCGTCGCACCGCCTCCATGTACTGGGGGCTCATCCAGCCGTACCTGTGGCCCGCGCCGTCGGGGTCGGAGAAGTGCACGAAGACCACGCCGGGGTCCGCCGACTCGATGTAGGGCACCGCCAGCCGGGTTACGCGGTTGCAGTAGACGCCGCCGACCTCGAAATGGCTCTTGGATTCGGGCGACAGCAGGTGCTCGAGCTTGCGCTTGCCCACGAAGAGCGCGGTGGTCAAACCGGCTTCCTGGGCGGCGGTGAAGATCGTCGGATACTGGATGTGACCGCGCTCGGGCCGGTAGGAGTTGAAGCCCAGGCCGTGGCGCTCGATGTCGACGCCGCTGACCATGGAGGCGTGGGAGGGCAGGGTGCTGGCCTTGGAGATGGTGCGCGCCTTGGCCGCGTGCGAGCCCTGGTTGTGCATGCGCTGGATCTGACGGGCGTTGCCGGCGATCACGTCGGGGCGCAGGCCGTCGACGGAGATCAGCACCACCAGGTCGGCCAGCGCCCGCCCGCTGCGAGGCCTGCCGGCCGGGGTGCTGGCGGCCTTGGGCGCCGGCTCGCTGAGCTCGGCCACCACCGCGGTCTCGGGCCCCTCGTCGGCCTCGTCCATGGTCGCGTCGGTCGCATCGGCCGGCTCGCCCGGCACAACCGCCTCCGCCGTCTGTGGCGGGCGAAGCGCCATGTAGACCTGGAACGCGACGAAGAGCGCCGTCGCGACCAGCGTGCCCATGGGAATGCTACGCTTCAAGGACTCCAAACCTTCATTGTAGCCCATGCCGAGCAAAACGCTGATCTTGATGCGCCACGGCGATGCCGAAGAGGCCTCGAGCGACCACGGGCGGCCGCTGAGCGCCCGCGGTCGCCGCCAGTGCTTGGATGTGGGGACGCAGCTGCGGGCGGCGAGCATTGCGGTTGATCACGTGCTGTGCTCGAGCGCCGTGCGGGCGGTGCAGAGCGCCCAGCTCGTGTTGCAGGCGCTGGGTAGTGCACGCGCGATCGAGCCCGACGCCACGCTCTATCTGGCCTCGCCCCAGCGTTACGTGCAGGCGCTGCGGGAGGCGCCGGCCGAGCCCGCGACGATCCTGCTCGTGGCCCACAACCCCGGGCTTTCGCAGTTGGCCAGCGCCATCGCCGACCGACACGTGGGGCTATCGACAGCCGGCTACGACATCAGCCACCACGCGATCGAGCGCTGGGCAGAGCTGTTTCGTTGAGCACGCGGCGCCCCGAGAGAACTCTCGCTGCCTGACAAGATTTGGTAGTCCTGGGCGCCCGAGTTGCTGTCACAGCGGACAGTGAAGCTGCACTTTCACTTGCGTGAGCGCAGGCGAGGCGCGACCGTCGCCCGATACCAGCCGTCCTTCGACCTCCAGGAAGCGCTCGTTCGGAGGCGGTTGCGGAAGCTTCAGGAGATCGACCTCGGCGCCCTCGAACGGCCCGTGCCACATGGCGGCGCCGAGTTCTTCGAGGCTCGAAGCCGCGCGCAGGCGCAGCTCCACGCGGGCGCTGTTTTGGCCCTTGGCGTCGATCCAGACGTGCTCCCACTCCGAGGGGCCGCGCTCGCAGCCCTCCAACACCTCGCGGATGAAGCCCGTGGGGGCGACGATGCGGCGCAGGGCGAAGCCGGTGAAATCCGAATAGGTGTAGGGCAGGTCTCCGGCGCCGAAGTGGGAGACCTCGCCGCTGTCGACATCGACGCGGGTGGCCGAGCTGCTGTCCTTGTTGACGAGCCAGGCCCGGCCCTCGCTGTCGAGGCCGACGCCGATGGCGCCGCGCCCCGGCAGCGGATCGTCGGATAGGCCGAAGGTGCGCAGGTTGCCGCCGCCGTCGGCGTCGAAAACGCTCAGGCGCGTGATCGGATCGCTGGACTCGATGAAGTTGAAGACCGAGCTGGCGTCGATGATTAACCAGGAGTGGGATGCGGCGACGAAGATGCGGCCGCGGTCGTCGGCCGCGATGCCGCGCGTCACACCGCCGTCGGGCAATGCCACCGTGGTCCACTCCTTGGTGGCCGGGTCGTAGCCGAAGGCGTAGGGGCAGGTGAAGCCCGCGATCCAGACGCGATCCTCGGAATCGACGGCGATGCCGTAGGAGCTGGGGCAGCCCGCCTCAGGCGACGGCGCCGAGCGGGCGCTCGAGGCCTGGCCGCTCTCGGTGTCGATGGAGACGATTTGCCCGGTGAGCGCTTCGGTCAGCCACACCCGGCCCTGGGTGTCGAGGGCGGCGCCGTAGGGGCGGAAGCCGCCCAGGGAGATCGAGCGTCGCTCGCTGCCGTCGGCCGGGTCGAGCTCCACCACGCGCGCCGACTCGTTCAAACCCACCCAGACGCCGCCGTCGGGGGCCACCGCCAGCGCCCGAGGCACGCTGTTGTCGCCGCCCACGTCCACCGTCCAAAGCAGGCACTCGTCGTCCTGGCCCAGGAACTCGCCGTCCACGTGGCGTTCGATCTCGCCGTTGCCGTTCTGATCGCTGGAGGTTTGGATGCGGCCGTCGCCGTTTTTGTCCACGCAGTCGTCGGGGAAGCCGGCGATCTTGGTCACCGTGCCGTGGCGCCCGAAGGCGCGATTGGCCACGTAGACCGCGCCCTGGAAGTCGACGGCGGTGCGCGAGGGGCAGTTGCCGCCGTCGTTTTCGGTGAAGCCCTCGCGGTCGCACAGGGCATCGGGCGGTTCGGCGTGGTTATCGTCGCCGAGCAGCACGCTGTCATAGCGCGCCAGCTGGGCGCCGCTGCGGGTGTCGATCTTGGTGACCTTGCCGTCGACGTAGTTGGCGATCCAGGCGTCGAAGCGCTGCTGGTTTTCGCCGCTGAGGATCAGCGGGCCGTCGGCGCCCTGGCGTTCCACCGCGTCGCTGTTGTCGGCGCGCGGATCCCATAGCTCGCCGGGCTCGGGCAGGTACAGAAGGCGACAGCCGGGGCGGCAATCGCCGCACTCGGAGCGCAGCTTCTCGTCGATCTGGCCGTCGCAATCCTGATCCACCATGTCGCAGACCTCGGTGGCGCCGGGGTGTACTTCCGGGTCCTGGTCGTCGCAGTCGCCGGCGCAGGCATCCCAGCCGTCCCGATCTTCATCGCGTGGCAGCCGCGCGGCCACGCACTGGTCGAGTTGGAGGTCGCAGCGGTCGAGGGTGCACTCGTCGCCGTCGTCGCAGCTCTCGGGCTCGCCCGGCAGGCATTCGCCGCTTTCGGGATCGCATTGCTCGGGGCCGTTGCAGAAGACGCCGTCGTCGCAGCGCTGGGCGCACAGGGCCGCGGCCGCGTCCGCATCCTGCCGTAGGGGATCGTTGGGCCGAGTGCGGCCACAGCCGCCGAGGGCCGAAACCAGCGTGGCTCCGAGAAATAGCCACAGACCCGCCCGGCCAGAGCGTTCGTGCACCGTCGTCACGCGGGCATTAATACACCACCGTGGGCTTCGTCGCCCGTTCAGTGCAGCGTGTGGTTGCGACCTTCGTGCTCGACCGTCGGAATTCCGGAGTCGCGGCCCCTGTGCGCATCGGTATCGGCCGCGGGCGCAGGGCCCGAGGTCGCGTTCTTCGGCCACGCGGCCACCGCCTCGCTCTCGGCGCTGGAGAGCAGCAGCGCCGGCGGGTTTTCCAGGGCGGCGATGGCAGCTGAGGCGGGGGCTTCCTCGATGGCCCAGCGATCGAGGGTGCGGTGGTGGCGCCGCCGCACGCGGACGTAGCCGACCAGCAACAGGATCGCGCCCGCCACCCAGACCACGCCCAGGCCCATCAGCAGCGAGGGCCAGCGGCCAAAGCGCCGCCGCAGGGCGCCCTGCCACTGCGATTCCAGCTGGCCGATGGTCAAGCCGTAGGCCTTGGCGAAGGCCTCGTCGAAGGCGATGCCGCGCGAAAGGCCCAGGATCAGGTTGCGAAAGCGCGCCCGGTCGGCGGTGCTGTCGAGCAGGTAGTCCACCAGATCGCTGCTCTGGGCGTAGGCCAGGCTGACCTCGTCGTGGCGGGCGGGGAAGGCGGCGTCCAGCGAACTCAGCGGGTGGAGCTTGCCGCGCAGGGTGCCATCCCACAGCACGCGTGTGCGGGCGATGGAGCGCTCGCCAGCGAAGTGCACCGCCAGCCCCTCGTTGAGCCAGCGCGGGGCGGCATGGCCCTGGAGGGCGCGGTGCAGGGCCACGTGCGACATCTCGTGCATCAGCAGCTGCTCCATGTCGGGGCGCATGAAGCTCTTGGGGTCGGTCATCGACATCAGGATCAGGCCGTGCTCGGAGAAGGCCACGCCGGTGGCGTAGCTCGGTAGCTTCGCGCCCTTGGGGGCCAGCTGCTGCATGTGCTCGGGGTTGATGCCGACGCGGATCGCCAGCTCCGGTGCGACCTCCAGGCCCAGCCGATGTTCCAGCTGCCGGAACGCCCGCGCCTGCTCCGCCTGCAGCGTCCGCACCTCCGACTCGGCGGAACTCGGGTAGATCCAGTGCACCGGCCCCAGCCGCTCGGCGGTGTAGCCGCCCGGGATGCGCGCCGGCATCGGGGCGGAGCTTTCACTTGCGGCTGGAGCGGCTTCTTCCGTCGGGGCTTGGGCCCGGGCCGGCGCGCTGCACCAAAGCGAGGCCAAAAGGTTCAGGCCCAGGATTGCCGATGCCAAAAGGCGCCGTCGTGAGATGCTGCCCATACTACCGCGCGAGCTCACCCGCTGGGTGCCTGTCGAAAGCCCTCCAAAGCCCACGCCGGGCGCGGCGAGCCAACCTTGCCGGAGCGCCTGGGGGCTCCGGCACCTGCCGTCTAGGTTAGCACCGCCCGCACGGCGGGACAGCCGCGGCCCGCGCTTTTATGCTAGAACTGCCCGCCGCGCCGCGCCCGGGTCATGGCGCGGGTCGAGTTCGAGGTCCGCCGTGCAGACCCTCCGGTCGTTCGTCAATTTTCTATTTTTCGGACTTTGGACGGCCTTCATGGTCAGCCTGGCGGTCACGCTCGGCGTGCTCACCCGCGATCCGGGTCTGTTTCGGCGCATGCAGCGCCACTGGGCGAGCGGGCTGTGCCGCTTCTGGGGCGTCGAGCTACAGGTCTTCGGGGCCGAGCACATGCCCTCCGACCGGAGCTACGTGGTGATGTCCAATCACCTCAGCTACGTCGACATCGTAGTGCTCTTCATCGCCCTGCCGGTGATCCCGGGCTTTTTGGCCAAGCGCGAGCTGACGCGGGTGCCCTTCCTGGGCCAGGCCCTGCGCAGCGGCGGCCACGTGGTCATCGACCGCAACAAGCACGCCAGCGCCATGCAGACCATCAATGACGCGGCCGAGCAGGTGCGCGATGGCAAGACGGTGCTGATCTTTCCCGAGGGCACGCGCGGCGACAGCGCCACCATCGGCTCCTTCAAGAAGGGCGGCTTCCACCTGGCCAAAAGCGCCCAGGTGCCGATCCTGCCGGTGGGCATCCGTGGCGCCCGCGACATCTTTCCGCGCGGCAGCATCCTGGTGCGGCCCGGAAAGATCGAGGTTCACATCGGCGAGTCTTTCGCGCCGGAGTTGATCGCCGATCGCACGCCGGGCGAGATGATTCCGATGGTGCGCGAGCGGGTGATGGAGTTGTCGGCGATGCCCTCGCGTTCGTGACTCAAATCGGCTGCTCGCGCCCGAGCGTCACCGACACCAGCGTCAGTCCTTCGGGCGGTGCCGTCACGCCGGCGTCTCGGCGCGAGGCGCCGGGCTGCAGGAGTGCCTCCAGGCGCTCGAGCGGCAGGCGCCCCGAGCCCAGATCGACCAGCGTGCCGGCCATGATGCGCACCATGTTCTTCATGAAGGCGCTGCCCTGCACGTGCAGGGCCAATAACTCCGGGTCACCGGCGTAGGCGCGCTCGATGCGCACCTCGTGCATCGTGCGCACGGTGGTCTCGCGCTGGTCGGCTGCGGCACGAAAGGCGGCGAAGTCGTGCCGCCCCTCGAGCATCGCAGCGCCCTGCTGCATGCGCTCGAGGTCCAGCTGCAGCACGCCGCCCTCCAGCCGATCGCGATCGGGGTAGACGCGCCGCACGTGGCGCCCCAGGTGCCAGGCCCGATGCCGCAGCAAGGCGTCGCGCGCGGGGCCCAGGTGGAAGAGGTAGCGGTAGCGCTTGAACGAGGCGTCGAAGCGCGGTTGATAGTCGGGGGCGCAGGGCTCGGCGCTGCGGACCGAGATGTCGGGGGGCAAGTAGCGGTTGAGGGCGTAGACCCAGCGTCTGGGCGTCAGCACGCGGTCGCAGCCGAAAGCGACCACTTGTCCCTCGGCGTGCACGCCGCTGTCGGTGCGCGAAGCCCCGAAAACCTCCACCCCATGCTGGCACACGCGGGCGGCGGCTTCGGCCAGCGTCTGCTGCACCGTGCGCTGACCCTGCTGGCGTTGAAAGCCCGCAAAGGCCGTGCCGTCGTAGGCCAACGTCAGCCGAACGCCGTACTTCCGTTCCACCAGCGGTTCAATCAAATCATGAAGCCCAGGCCCATACTCCAGGTCGTGTCGCCGATTTCCAGGGAGTCGCCGCTGGGCTCGAAGCCGAAGAGTTCGAAGAAGAGGAAGGAGTGATTGACGCCCCACTCTTCATCCATGGTGCGGGCCGCCGACGGCTCGAAGAAGTCCAGGTCGAGGGCCACCTGAAGCGCCCACAAAAGCCCCACGCTCCAGCCGGACTTTTCGGGGCTGCTGCCGGTCTTGGTGCTCCAGCTGGCCCACTGGTAGCCGATTTTTCCGGTCAGCAGGAACGGGATGCCCAGCTTGCGCGCCAGCACATCCACGCGCGCCACCGCCAGCAGGTTGAGGGGCACGATCTCGAGTTCGGTGTCCTCGCTGGTCTCTTCGCCGGCGCTGTCGACGGCTTTGCCATCGAATTGCATCCAGCCGATGCCGCCGCCGCCCAGCAGATAGACGATGTCGGGCAGCCGGAACGCGATCACGTCCAGCTCCAGCGCCATCAGCGGGCCGCTGTCGTCATCGAAGAAAGTGTCGAAGGCCTCGCCGCCCATCTGGGGCTCGTAGGGCCCCAGGCGCAGCTCCAGGGCCAGGTGCTCCGGCGAGACGAAGCTTCGGTCGCGGGGGATCAGGTCCTCTTCCATCTGCGCCTGTGCGGGCGCCGCCGCCAGCGTGAGCAGCAGGCCGCTGACGAGGAGCGCTGCGGTCGTGGAAAGGTTTCTGCCGTGCGCGTTCACCGTTGCCTCCTGCGTCGGGGGCCGCGCCGCACGGCCAGGAGCGCCAGCATCACCGGCCAGGCGGTGTGCAGCTGGGCCTCGCCCACGGCGCTGCAGGGGCAGCCCGTGGCGGCCGCTCCGCCCTCCTGTTCGTAGCGCTCCCAAAAGCCATCGGTCGGAACCAGGTAGACGCAGACGACTTCCGACAACGCGCTGCGGTTGCCGGCCTCGTCGATGGCCACCACCGCGATCGCCACCCGGTCGCCCTCGAGGTCCTCGGGCTTGAGCTTGGTGCCGCTGCTGGTGGCGCTGCCGACCCGCTTTTGCTTGATGCTGGCGGGTAGGTCGAAGGAGTCGGCGCCCTCCTTGAGCACTGAGGAGCCACAGTCGTCGCCGCCGCCAACGCCTGCGGCGCCGCCGTCGAAGTCGGCGTTCGCGTTGCCGTCGGTGGGCGAAGGGTCGATGAAGAGGATGAATTCCTGGACGTCGGAGTCACTCGATTCCCATTCGATGGGAATCTCGCTCTCGCCCCTGCCGCCCTTGAGGTTGCTGGGAGCGGCTGGGCCGGTGGTGTCGATGTCGAGCGAGTACATAGCCCAGTCGCTGCCCACATCTTCGGTGGACCCGGCGCTTTGGACCGCCAAGAAGAACAGCTGTTTTGTCGTGCCATCATCGCAGCCCGCGGCCTTGGCCTTGAGCGTGATGGTGAAATTGCTGACCGCCCCGTCGAGCTGTTCCGAGGTGACGACCTTGCAGTCCGTCGTGGTCGTGTTCTTGCGATCGGTGGAGTTACAGTTCGTGCCGGCATAGACATCGATGGCGTTGTGTCCGCCGGGGATCTGCCGCAGCTCGTAGACCAGATCGACGTTGTCGACGCAGTCTTGCTTGCTCAAGCTGACAAGGCCGGGCGAGGTACTGACGTCGCGGCCTCCGATGCTGATCAGGTTGACGGTCATTGTCCCCTGGGCCTGACCGCTCTGCGGTAGCAGGGCGCCAGCGAGCAGGGCGCCGCAGCAGCACAGCAGGGCGAGCAATCGGGGCGGGAGCGGGCGCACGCGCGGGGCCGGCTGGCTCGAAGCCGCCGATCGCCCGGATGCGGACGCGGATGCGGAATGGAATGGCTTGCTCGTGGGCATGCGAATCAAAGACGCCGGTACGTCAGGGAAAGTAGGGAAGGCCTCGCGCGGCAACATGCAAACAGCGCGCCAGGCGCCTTTCGCCCCATTTACCACCATCTCGGCCCCTGCTGGCGGACATTGTGGCGTCTACCGCGCCCGTCGCCTGCCAAATTGGCAACGCGGCGTGCAGCTCTCAAATCGCATAGCCCGGCTCGCGCCCCCCGAGGGGATCGCGCAGCAGCTGCAGGAAGGCCGCGGCTGCGGGATTGAGGCCCTTGCCGCGCAGCTGCAGCAGGTGCAAGGCGCGGCGGATCTCCAGGTCCTCGACCGGCAGCTCCACCAGGCGCCGGGTGTCGAGCTCCAGCTCCACCGTCAGGCGCGAGACGATCGCCACCCCGAGCCCCGAGGCCACCGCATGTTTGACCGACTCGGTGCTGCCCAGGGCCATCTGAGGCGAAAGTTCGATGCCGCGGTGGGCGAGCGCGGCCTCGATCACGTCGCGCGTACCCGAGCCCCGCTCGCGCACGATCATGGGCAGCGCGCACAGCTCGCGCAGGCTCAGCTGGGGCAGGCGCGCCGCGCTGTGGCTGGGCGCTGCGATGGCCACCATCTCGTCGTGGGCCACTTCTTCGACGTCGAGCAGCTCCGAGGCCACGAAGCCCTCCGTCAGCCCCAGGTCGAGGCTGCCGTCGAGTAGGGCCGCCTGGATCGCGCGGGTATTGGCGATCTCGAGCTCCAGGGCGACGCCGGGGTGGGCGCGGTGGAAGGCTCCGAAGAGCGAGGGCAGCATGTAGCTGCCGATGGTGGTGCTGGCGCCGATCGACAGCCGCCCGCTGCTGAGCCCGCGCAGCTCGGCCAGCTCGGCCTCGGCGGCGGCCTCGGTGGCGATGATGCGCTCGGCGTGGCGGTTGAGGGCCTGGCCCGCCAGCGTCAGACGCATGCCGCGGGGCAAGCGGTCGAAGAGCGACAGCCCCAGCTGGTCCTCCAGCTCCGCCAGATGTTTCGACACCGCCGGTTGGCTGATGCGCAGCCGCCGCGCCGCGCGGGTCGCGCTTCCCTCGGCAGCAACTGCCGCAAACACCCGTAATTGATTGAGATTCACGGACTTTGGGGACGGCTCGGCGTCGCGCTTGGTATATCTAAAAGCTATCGATAGCATGAGAATAATATCTTGGCATTATCAATTTGCCCGTCCCACACTGTCGCCCATGGCCAAGTTCACGCCCCAATTCGTCGTCACCGGCAACCTCACCGACGACGGCTCGGTGACCTACTTGAAGCTCGACCGCGGCTGGACGCCGCGGCTGGACGAGGCCGCGGTGGTCGAGTCCGAAGGGGTCGGACAGGAGCTGCTACAGGCCGCACGCGCCGAAGAGCGCCAGGTCTGCGATCCCTACCTGATGAAGGTGCGCGCCCTGGGCGCGGTCATCGAGCCCCTGAGCGCGCGGGAACGCATTCGCGCCGAGGGGCCCACCACGCGCCTTCGGCGCCCCGATCCCACGCTCTAAGAAGTCGTCCAGCCGAGAGAAGTCGCCATGTACCAATACGACTCACACGACCAGCGCATCGTCGACGAACGCGCCCGCCAATTCCGCGGCCAGGTGGAGCGCAGGCTCGAGGGCTCGGTGCTCGAAAACGAGTTCAAGCCCCTGCGCCTGCAAAACGGCCTCTACATGCAGCTGCACGCCTACATGATGCGGGTGGCGATCCCCTACGGGCTGCTTTCCAGCGGTCAGCTGCGCAAGCTCGCCGACATCGCCCGCCGTTACGACCGGGGCTACGGCCACTTCACCACCCGTCAAAACCTCCAGTACAACTGGCCGGCCCTCGAAGACGTACCCAAGATCCTCGAGGAGCTGGCCTCGGTGCAGATGCACGCCATCCAGACCAGCGGCAACTGCATCCGCAATACCACAAGCGATCACTTCGCGGGCATCGCTCCCGACGAGGTGGCCGACCCGCGCCCCTACGCCGAGATCATCCGCCAGTGGTCGACGTTTCACCCTGAGTTTGCTTATCTGCCGCGCAAATTCAAGATCGCCGTGGGTGGCAGCGAAGACGACCGCGCCGCGGTGTATTTTCACGACATCGGCGTGTTTCTGGTGCGCTCGGAGCGGGGTGAGCTGGGCTTCCGCATCGTGGCTGGCGGCGGCCTCGGCCGCACGCCCCTGGTGGCCCAGGTGGTTCGGGACTTTCTGCCCGAGCCGGAGTTGCTCGCCTATCTCGAGTCGATCATGCGCGTCTACAACCGCTTCGGTCGACGCGACAACAAGTACAAGGCGCGCATCAAGATCCTGGTCGAGGCCCTGGGCATCGAGGAGTTCCGGCGCCTGGTCGAAGAGGAGTGGCATAAGGAGCGGGAACAAGGCGCATTGCTACTGCCCGCCGAAGAAGTCGCGCGCGTGGCCGCATGCTTTGAGCCTCCGCCCTACCGCCAGTTGCCGCCGGCTGGCGCCCAGCTGGAAGCCTTTCGCCTCGATCGCGACCGCGGTTTTGGCCACTGGGTCAAAAACAACGTCCACCCCCACAAGCGCCCGGGCTACGCGGCGGTCACCATTGCGCTGAAGGAAAAGGGCACGCCCCCGGGCGACGTCAGCGATTACCAGATGGAGCGCGTCGCCGATCTGGCCGATGAATTCAGCTTCGGCGAGCTGCGCGCTACCCACCTGCAGAACCTGGTCCTGGCCGACGTCGAAGTCTCGCGCCTGCGCGAGCTCTACGAAAAGCTCAGCGCCCTGGGCCTCGACGCGGCCAACGCCGGCAAGGTCACCGATCTCATCGCCTGCCCGGGCCTGGACTTCTGCAACCTCGCCAACGCCCGCTCGATTCCCGTCGCCCTCGACATCATGGAGCGCTTCGAGGACCTGGACTACCAGAGCGACCTCGGCGAACTCAGCATCAAGATCAGCGGCTGCATCAACGCCTGTGGCCACCACCACATCGGCCACCTGGGCGTGCTCGGCATCGACAAGCAAGGGGTCGAGCACTACCAGCTGATGCTCGGCGGCTCGAGCGGGCAGGGCGCTTCGCCCTCGTTGGGCAAGATCATCGGCCCCGCCTTCGATCGCGATGCCATCGTGCCCGCCATCGAGACGGTGCTGCAAACCTACCTCGCGCTGCGCAGCAGCGAGGACGAGCGATTCATCGACTGCTACCGACGGGTCTCGGCCCAGCCTTTCAAGGAGGCGCTCTATGGAACTCATTGAAAACGGCCGCGTGGTCGAAGACCGCTTCACCCAGCTGCAAGATGCGCAGCCGATTGCCGAGCGCGGCGACATCCTGGTCAGCTTCGAGCGCCTGCAGGGGCAGCACGAGGCGCTACTCGAGCGCGAGGGGCGCCTGGGCGTGCGCATCGGGCCGGATGTGGAGCCCGAAGAATTGCTGCCCTACCTGTCGCAGCTATCGGTGATCGCCATCGAGTTCGCGAGCTTTGCCGATGGTCGCGGTTACAGCACGGCGCGGCTGTTGCGCCAGCGCCACGGCTACCGCGGGCAGCTGCGGGCCGTGGGCAACGTGCTGCGCGACCAGCTCTTCTACATGAAGCGCTGCGGCTTCGACGCCTTCGAGCTGCAGGCCGGACGTTCCCTGGACGACGCCCTCGAGGCTTTCTCGGAGTTTTCGGTGATCTACCAGGGGGCGGCCGACGAACCGCTACCGCTGTTCCGGCGACGCTGAGGGGCGAGCTCAGCCGCCCGGTAGCAGGCTGCCGACGAAGCCAAACCAGATCTCGATCGCGCGCTCACCGAAGAAGAGGTACTCGAGGGCGCCGAGCGCCAGGAAGGGCCCGAAGGGTAGCTTCAGGTGACCCAGCCAGGCCGGGGGAGGCTCCGAGGGCAGGGCGTGCTCGTCCTCCTGTTCCGCCTCGTCTTCGAGCGCATCCAGATCGGGGCCCAGCTGTTTGCCGCTGAGCAGTGCGTAGATCGCCACCAGGAGCCCCTGGGCGGCGCCAGCGAAGAGCGCGAAGGCGGCGCCCCGGGGGCCCTCGAAGGCGCCGATCATCATCAGCAACTTGGAGTCGCCCTCGCCCATGCCGCGACGGCCGGTCAGCCGCTCGTAGCCCCAGACGAAGAGCATCTGGATGAAGAGAAAGCCGCCGCCGGCGCCCAGCGCCGCCTGCTCCACCCCGGGAGCACCGCGCAGGGGCGCCGACACCAGGCCCAGGGCCGCCCCCGGCAGCGAGACTTCATCCGGAATTTCCATCCACTCCAGGTCTACGAAGGTCGCCACCAGCAGCCCCCCGGCGAAGACGAAATAGGCCAGGGCCTCCAGGCTCGCGTTCAGCAGCAGGGTCTCCGGAGGTGCCGCGGCGATGTAGCGCTGGGCGATGGCCACCCCGAGCGCCGCGCCCAGCACTTCCACCACCGGGTAGCGCGGCGACAGCGGTGCGCCGCAGCAGGCGGTGCGGCCGCGCAGGGCCAGGTAACCGAAGATCGGCACGTTCAAATAGGCCGGGATGCGGGCGTCGCAGGCCGGGCAGTGGCTCGGCGGCGTCACCACGCTCAGGCCGCGCGGCCAGCGGTAGATCGCCACGTTGAAAAAGCTGCCCCAGGCCGCCCCGAATGCGAATGCGACCGAAGTCAGCAGCCAGCTGGGGATCTCGGAGACGAGCATCGGCACGGGGCGACGAGGGTAGCGCCTGCTTGGCGGCTTGGGCAGCGGGTTCTTGTCTCCACGCCCCGCTGCGCTACAAGGCAGCTCGACCCCCGGGCGGTCCGGGGCCCTTGCCATGGGCCCGCAGCCGGGGTTGGGACTGCCCTACGGAGATGATGTGAGCGCAAAAGAGGAGCCGCGAGCGGGCCTGTCGGCTGCGCGTCGCATCGTCGTCAAGATCGGCAGCCGGGCGATCGTCGCGGGGCCCGGTGGGCACGGGCGCTTCCAACAGCTGGCCGACGAGAGCGCGGCGTTGATGGCGCGCGGCTGCCGCGTCGCGCTGGTCTCGAGCGGGGCGGTGGCCATGGGGCGCGAGCGACTGGGCCTCAACCAACGCCCCGACACCACGCCGATGCTGCAGGCGACCGCCGCGGTGGGCCAGGCGCGGCTGGTGCAGGCCTACGAGCGGGCCTTCATGCGCCACGACATCCCGGTCGCCCAGGTGCTTCTGACCCACGCGGGCCTGGTCGATCGCGCACGCTACCTCAACGCGCGCCACGCCATTGATGCGCTCTTCGAGATCGGGGCCGTTCCCGTGATCAACGAAAACGACACCGTCTCCACCGAGGAGATCGAGTTCGGCGACAACGACCAACTGGCGGCCATGGTGGCCTCGCTGGTGGGCGCCGACCTCCTGGTGCTACTGACCGACGTCGACGGCCTGCTCGACGAAAAGCAGCGTCGCGTTCCGCTGGTTGAAGACGTTGGCCGTGTGCACTCGCTGATCTGGGAGCAGCCCCAGGATATGAGCCTCGGCGGCATGGGCTCGAAGGTCGGCGCGGCCGAGCGCGCGCTGGCGCGGGGCCTGCCCGTGGTCATCGCACCCGCCTCCGATCCTCGCGCGCTGCAGCGCATCGTCGACGGCGAAGACGTGGGCACGCTCTTTTTGCCGCGCGGGGCCAAGCTCGCCAGCCGCAAATATTGGATCGCCTACACGCTGCGTCCGCGTGGAACCTTGCGCGTGGATGCCGGCGCTGCCCGCGCCATCGTCGACGGCAAGCGCAGCCTCCTGGCCGCGGGCATCACGGCGGTCGAGGGCGACTTCCGACCCGGAGATGCGGTGCGCATCTGCGACAGCGCGGGCCTGGAGTTGGCCCGTGGTTTGTCCCGCTATGAAGCGCGTGAGGTTGGGCTCTTGTTGGGTGTGCGTTCGGACGAAATCGAAGAGCGTCTGGGGCGTCACGGGGGCGACGAGATCGTGCACCGCGATGACCTGGTCGTGCTCTGAGCGATCGAGATGACTTTTGGCAGACTTGCCGTAGACTGTTTTGGGTCGTGTGGCCGCATGGTCACCGACAGGAGCGACTGCATTGAGCGATAGCAATAACGGTGACGGCGTTGAGGCCCCCGACCAGGTGATCGGCGGAGGCGTCGATCAAAAAGCGGCGCGCGAGCTGGCTTTGGCGGTGGCGGCGGCGGCGTTGGACAACAAGGCCGCCAAGGTCGAGATCATCGACGTGCGCGGCAAGGTCGATTACTCCGATTACGTCATCGTGATGAGCGGCAACAGTGATCGTCACGTGGCGGCGCTGGCGCGCAACATCGAACAGCAGTTGGCGCAGCGCCTCGGAGCGCGCTGCATTGGCATCGAGGGGCTGCCGCAGGCCAGCTGGCTGTTGATGGATTACGGCGACGTCATCGTGCACATCTTCCACAAGGACACGCGCGGCTACTACGATCTCGAGACGCTGTGGATGGACGCCGCGCGCGTGGCGGTCGAGTAGAGCTGCGGTGCGCATCGCGCTGGTGGCCGTGGGCAAGGTCAAGCAGCCCGGCCTGCGACAATCCCTGGACGACTACCTGGGCCGCATTCGGCGCTACGCCTCGGTCGAGGAGCTGGAACTGAAGGATGCACCGGCTCGCCAGCTCTGCGAGCGCTTCGAACGCGCCATTCCCGCCCGTGCCCGCACCATCGCCCTGGAGGTCGAAGGTCGCATGTTCGACAGTCCGGCTTTCGCCCAGGTGCTCGGAGACGCTGAACTCTCAGGCGTGCATACGCTCGCGTTCTTGATCGGCGGGGCCGACGGGCTGCCGCCAGAGGTCAGCGCCCGGGCGAACCAGCGCGTTTCGCTTTCCAGGCTCACACTGCCCCACCGCCTGGCGCGCCTGGTGCTGGTCGAGCAACTCTACCGCGGCTTCACAATCGTGCGCGGCGAGCCCTACGCCCATTGAAAGTATCGCGCGGGAGGGCCAGCGAAGGCGATGTGGCAAAACTTGCCGCATTCGATTTTCGCAACTTTGCATGTCCGCGAAAGATTCCCTTCAAAGTTGTAGCCGAGAACGTTTGCTTTCGTGAGCTGGCTTGCCTATATTGCCTGTGGGCGGCGACTCCCCCTTGAGGCACCCCCCCCCCATGCCTCGGAGTCGTCGCCTTTTTATTTGAAATTTCAAAGGCTTGCGCCAAACCGGCAGCCTGCGAGCCCGCGCCAGGGACCTGACTGACAGGCCAGGTTGTGAGGTGGGTCACACCCAAAACGGGGCTACGCGGATCTCGGCGCTCGGAGAGTATCGCCGTTGCAAGTGTGAAATAGATCACTGCAAGCCTGGTGTTTCGCAATTCGGAGCCGATAGGCCCAACTTTGTAGACTCTGCCGGCCGATGGGGGGGAGCTGGGCACGAATTGCGATTGCGATGCTGCAACGGGCAATTTTCGGAGCCGTCTAAAAACACCGAAAAACTCGATGAATTTGGCCCCTTGCAAGTTGGCACGGATATCGCTTAGTAATCACCTCGATGGCGGGTGGCTCCCCAGAAGGTTCCCCCCCCCAGCCTTCGAGCCACGTCATCACGGCGGCACGCCGCGTCCTTCCCCCCCCCCGGGACGCGGCGCCGCCCCTTTTTGTTTTGCACCGGGACTGGGGCGTTTTTGGCCTCGCTGACTCGTTCTGAGCGCCCGTGGCTGCGTTGCCAATGCTCGACGTACCTTGCAGGTACGCCTGCGCTTGGCGCCTTGCCACGAACACTCAGCCCTTCGCCAGCGAGGCCAAAAACGCCCCAGTCCCGGTGCTGAGGCGGGG
>JAOUOP010000004.1 GCA_029880325.1 Myxococcales bacterium
TCCTTGCATCTGGCATCGTATCGACCCCGATCATCGGCTCAGCACTCGCGCCGAGCACATCTAGATGTGCTCGGCGGGAGTCATGATCCGCTCTCGGGTCCGCTACGGCGCCAGCTGCGGCGTCCGGTCCCCTAGAAATACACGGAGTATTCCGGCGGAGGCCGTCCTTGCATCCGGCATCGTATCGACCCCGATCATCGGCTCAGCACTCGCGCCGAGCACATCTAGAAGCGACGGAAGCAAGCTGCGCGACTTTTTTCGCAATCTTGCGGGGTCGCCGAGCCCCTACATGCGCAGCAGGCGCGGGCCGCGCATCTTCGCCACCATGCGCATGGTCGTCAGCATGGGGCCGGCGCCCAGGGAGGCGAAGGTCTCCAGCAGGTTCGCCATCTGCTCGACGAACTGGGAGAAGCGGGCGATGCGCTGCAGGCGCTCGGCGGCGCCGTCGCTGTGGCCGCGGCGGGCCTGGATGCGCATGGCCTGGGCATTGGCGGTGCGGATCGACTGCAGAAGCGGTGCGAACTCGCGGCGGCCGCGCTCCTTCAGGGTCGAGAGGAAGAAGCTCCAGGGGTCGAGCTCGGCCTGGTAGCTGCGCTCGAGATCCTCGCCGCCCACCTCGCGAATCACGCCCCAGGCTTCGAGCTGCGCCAGGTAGGCCTCGCTCTGCTGCACGCCGAGCCCCAGCGTGGTGGAGACCGTCATCACCGGGATGGGGCGCTCCGAGAGGTAGGCCAGGGCGTGAACCCGGCCCAGCATCGGGTCCATGCCGAACGCCCGCGCCAGCGCCGCCCAGTTGGTGACGAAGGAGGCTTCCAGGCTGCCCAGTTCGCGCGCCTCGACGGATGCCGGGGGAAGCGTGGTGGGGTTCGTGTAGGACTCGGTGATTTGCTGCATGACGTCTGACCCTGCTCTCAAACGACTCGACCTACACGCTTAATGCGGGCGCCTCGACGATCTGTGATGGGGACTGTTCGATTTCGGCACAAATGGGCAAAAAAACTGAGCCGATTTCGTAAGTCTCCGGAATTCAAAAAGAAAAATTCTTGCTTTTTTTGTGCCAGGAGCGCTGGGAAGGGCTGAAGACAGCCTCCGGGTGTGAAAATTTCATGTCCTAGGATCGGGTTATTCTGTATCAAACGTGATTAGATCGGCGGATTGTGCTAGCCCAATCGGCGCACCGGCCCTACCGGCCTCCTCCGATCCGGGGTAGGACCCCGGCCAACATGGAAGGCGACGAGCTGCGCGCGGCGCGTTTGGCCGCCCTGGACGACGAGTCGAGCGAGCTGCAGCAGGAGCTTTCGGGCTGGCTTGCCGCCGTGGGACCCGAGGTCGCCTTCGAGGAGCTGTCCCGGCGCTACGGCCCGGCCGATGGGCGCACGGCGCTGCTTTCGCGGGCGGCGTTGGTGGGCCTGGCCGACGAGCGTCGCGACACGGTTGGTGACGCCGCAGCGGCTGTCATCGAACGGCTGGCGGCGGCCCGTGGCGACGCCCCGCGCGCCCTTTGCGATCGCTACCTGCGCCAGCTCGGGGAGCTGCGCGACCGGGTCGAGCTGGGTCTGGAGGGCGCCGAGGTCAACGACCGCGACCCCGAAGCCGAGCGCGAGTACCAACGCCGGCGTGCCGAGCGCCTGGCCGAATCGCGCGCGCTCACCATCCGCGCTGACCTCTCGGCCACCGCGACGCGCCTGATCGTGCTGCTGGCCGGCGCCTGGCTATTGGGCCTACGCATGATGGAGGGCCTGGGCTGGGGTCGCAGTCTGGCGGTGGCGCTGGCGGTGGGCCTGAGCAGCAGCGCCCTGCACCGGCTGCTCTTGCGCAAGGACGACGCGCCGCCCGCGACCACCCGCGAGCGCTTCGCCCTGGTGCAGCCCTGGATCATCAGCGTGGCGGTCCAGGGCGCCCTCCTGGGCCTGCTCTCCGGCAGCGGGCGTTTGAGCTTTTGGGCCACCCTGCTGGGGCTGGCCTTCACGCGCATGATGTGGCCGACCGCGGCCGCGGTGGCCGCCTGGAAGTCCGAGGAGGACTGAGCGGGGTGGTCGTAGCCGGTTGAGTCGCACTGCCCGATCGCACTGCCCGATGGGGTTGCGCGGCGCAGACATGCGGTGCGCGAGCGCTCCCAAGTTGGGCTGCTTCCGATTGCGGCGCCCCCCACCCAGGCGTAGCCTCCGCCCATGTTGCGCAAGACGCGAGCCTATCGCATCGCCCGGGTTGCCATGTTGGGGATGCGGGTCAACCGCCGCTATCGGCGCCTGCGCGCTCGCGACGCCGCGGGCGGGCGCGGTGCCGACGCAGAAGCCTGGAGTCGTGCCCACGAGCGCACCGCCACCGAGCTGCACGACCTGGCCATCGATCTCGAGGGCCTCTACATCAAGCTCTGCCAGATCGTGGGCGCCCGCGGCGACGTCTTTCCCGAGCCCTTCACGCGCATCCTGGGCCGCTTCCACGACAGCGTGCCGGCGCGGCCCTTTGCAAAGCTGCGCCCCGGCGTCGAGGCCGCCCTCGGCCGCCCTCTCGAGGACGTCTTCGAGCATGTCGATCCCGAGCCCCTGGCCGCCGCTTCGTTGGCCCAGGTGCACAGGGCGCGTCTGAAAGACGGCCAGGAGGTGGTGCTGAAGGTCCAGTACCCCGAGGTCGCCACCCTGGTGCGGGTCGACCTCGGCACCCTGCAGCGCATGTCGCGGCGCTTCATGGGGCGCTCGTCGCTCTTCGATGCCGAGTCCTTGCTCGAGGAGATGCGTCACTTTCTCGATCTGGAACTCGACTTCGAGCGCGAGGCCGAGTCCACCGAGCGCGTGCGGCGGGCCTTTGCCGACGATCCGCGCGTGCGCATCCCCGAGGTCAAGCGCGAACTCAGCAGTCGGCGCCTCTTGGTGTTGGAATACCTCGAAGGTGTTCCCTTGACCAACAGTGAAGCACTCGGAAGCAGCGGCGTCGACGGTCGCGCCTTTGCCGAGCGCATCGCCACGCTCTTTGCGGAGATGATCTTCGAGCAGGGCTTCTTCCACGGCGATCCCCACCCGGGCAATCTGCTGCTGCTGCCCGACGGTGTCGTGGGGCTGCTCGACTTCGGTTTGGCCAAGGAGCTTCCGGAGGCCTTCGGCCCCTCCATGGCGCGGCTCCTGGCCAAGACCTTCACCGGTGACATGGATGGCGCTCTGGAGGCGGCGCGCGCCGTCGGCTTCAACCTCGACGAGCTCAATCCGGCGCTGCTCGAGCGCATCGTCAAGGAGACCATGGGCGGCGTGGAGCGGGCGCGGGTCCGGCGCGAGGCGAGCACCGACCAGGCGACCTCCGAGGCCGGGCGCGCGGAGCGACCGCGGCGCTCCCGCAGCGAACGCCGGGCCGAGGCGCGGCAGCGGCAGGGCGAGTTCGAGGCGTTGGCCGAGGGGGGGGAGCCGATCCGCATCCCGCCCCACTTCGCCCTGGTGGGCCGCACCGTGATGCTGCTCGACGGCCTCTCCGACCGCCTGGCGCCGGGGGAAAAGGTCGTCCAGCGCACGCTCTTCAAGGCCCTGATGCCCTACGCGGGCGCGGCCATGGGGTGATACGCGAAAATGAGTCACAAAAATTGCGTGTAATTTCAGTGCCTTACGTTACGTGACACAAAAAAGCGTGTCACAGCGCGTTGACGGTGTGACACGCGGTGTTACGTAATTGCTCGCCATGAGCGAACGCAGACACCGCAGGAAGGTCCGGGTGATCCACACCCGCGTGCCGGAAGTTCTCGAAGTCGAGCTCAAGCGCCTCTCGGACTCCCTGAGCGTGCCGGTCTCCAACATCGTGCGGGCCGTGCTCGAGGATGCCCTCGAAGTGGCCGAGTCGATCGAGGAGGACGTCAAGCGCGCCGTCGAGGACGGCGAGGTGCTCGAACGGCTGGAAAAATGGCGGGAGCGCCGCGAGCGCCACATCCGCCGCCGTCGCGAGGCCTACCGCCGCCGCCGCGAGGCCGAGGAGCGCGCCGAAGGCCGCGAGCCGGAGCGCGAAGCCGAAAGAGAGCCCGAGGGCCCGCCGCCGCGTCGCGAAGCCGACGTGGTCGACTTGCCCGTGGCTGCGGCCGAGCCCGAAGCGCCCGAACACTCGGACGCATCCGAAGAGCACGAGGCGCCCGAGCTACCGGAAGAAATCGTCGGCGTGCAGCCCCTGCGCCTGGTGCGTAACGGCCGCTGCGTGGGCTGCGACGTAGGGCTGAAACGTGGCGAGGATGCCTACATGGGCATCGGCCACATCAAGGGACCCCCGCCGCTGATCTGCGCCGACTGCGCGCCCTGATCGAAGCGGTGGCGCGTCCTGCTCGGCAGGGCGCAGGCAACGCAACAAGAAGTGAATGACGCCGGCCGCGAGCGACCGGCGAATGGAGGAGTCATGTCGAAACGATCATGCAGATGGAGAGCTGTATTCATCGCCGGCACATTGCTGGCCATCAGCGCCGCCGCCAGCGCCGGCAACGACGAAGCGCCGCCCCCACCCCTGGAACTCGACCGTGCCGAGGCCTTCGAGCACTACCGGCAGTACGAAAAGAGCCAGCGTGACGCGGGCCGTAACTCTTGGTTTGAGGAGCGAGAAGCCCACGTGCGCGCGGTGTTGGCAGTTGGCGGGTATTGACGGCATTCGCTCGGTGTCAGGACTTCGCAGGCCCCGGGTTGCGCCGATTGGCCAGACGCGCCTGCACCGAACGGCCGCAGCGGCCCTCGGTGTCGAATAGGGCGACCTCGATCAAGCCGATGCCGTCGCGTTCCACGCCGTAGTCAGCGGCCATGCCGAGCCATTCACCGACGGGCGCGCGCGAAAAGTAGAGCGTGGTATCGGTATTGATGAAGGAGGGGCCGCGAACGCCTGGCTCGCGTCGCATGGAGCGCGAGGCCACGGCGTTGGCGAAGTCGCCCACCGCCGCCGCGCGCGCGAAGGGGCTGGTCGCCTCGCCTTCCACCAACTCGGTGGGCAGCCGAAACCAGGCCGCTTGCGGGCCGAGGCCCTTGGTCGCCCAACGGGCCTGAATGACGGTGTGGAAACCGCGCGGCGCGCCGGGCGGGCGGCGTCCTCCCATCAGCGAGCCGGTCTCGAGGCCGTCGGGGCCAGGCATGGGCTCCAGTGCGAAGGGATCGTTGAGCTCGTGTTCGGTGCGCAGCAGGAACAGACCGCTGGCACGCGCCACCTCCGTGTCCTCGTGCAGGATGGAGGCATCGACGGCCTTGATGCGTCGCCCGTCGCGCACCACGCGCGTCTTCACGGACAGCGGCGCCTTGGGCACGGCGCGGAAGAGGTCGATGGTGAGCCGGGCTGGCAGCAGAGCTGAATCGTCGACGGCCTGCTCCAGGCAGCGGCACAAGAGCCCGCAGACCGGACCGCCGTGCAGGGCCTTGGGGCTCCAGGGGCCTGGCGCCGCGTCGGTGGGTACGAAGAACTCGCCATCGCGGCGAAAAACGGGGGGAAGGACTTCAGACATCGCGCGACGCTTGTAGCACTTGGCGCGGCCCGGGGAAGGCCATCGAGGGGTCGCAGGGCAGGGCGCTCAGCCCACACCCGGCGCCTCGTGGCCCGAGGCGACCACGTATTCGCCGTAGCCGCCGTTGTAGGCGCGAGCGCCCTCCGGCGACAGCTCGAGCACGTGGTCCGACAGCGCGCGCAGGAAGTGGCGATCGTGGGAGACGAAGAGCAGCGTGCCCTCGAAGTCGGCGAGCGCTTTGACCAGGGTTTCCTTGGTGGCCATGTCCAGGTGGTTGGTGGGCTCGTCCAGCACCAGGAAGTTGGGCGGGTCGAAGAGCATCTTGGCCAAGACCAGGCGCGCCTTTTCGCCGCCCGAGAGCACGCGGCAGCGCTTCTCCACGTCGTCGCCGCTGAAACCAAAGGCCCCCGCCAGCGTGCGCAGGGTGCCCATGGTGGACATGGGGAAGTCCCGCTCCAGGGTCTCGATGACGCTTAACTCCCCGTCGAGAACCTCCATGGAGTGCTGGGCGAAGTAGCCGAGCTTGACGCTCTGGCCGATGCGCACCTGTCCCGAGTTGGGCTCGCTTTCGCCCGCGATGAGCTTCAGCAAGGTCGACTTGCCGGCGCCGTTGACGCCCAGCACGCACCAGCGCTCCTTGCGCCGGATCAGTAGATCCAGGCCCTCGTAGACCACGTTGTCGCCGTATTTCTTGTGCACCGCTTGCAGGCTCGCCACGTCGTCGCCGGAACGCGGTGGCGCGCGGAACTCGAACTCGATCACCTCGCGCCGCTTCGGCGCCTGCACGCGCTCGATCTTGTCGAGCTTCTTCACCCGCGACTGCACCTGGGCTGCGTGGCTGGCGCGGGCCTTGAAGCGCGCGATGAAGGCTTCTTCCTTGGCCAGCATCGCCTGCTGGCGTGCGAACTGGGCTTCTTTTTGTGCCTCCGCGATGGCGCGCTGCTGTTCGTAGAAGTCGTAGTTGCCGCTGTAGGTGATCATGTCGCCGCCGTCGATTTCGACGATCTTGGTCACCAGGCGATTGAGAAACTCCCGATCGTGGGAGGTGATGATCAGCGCACCCTCGAAGTTGCGCAGGAACTGCTCGAGCCAGATGATCGACTCCAGATCCAGGTGGTTGGTGGGCTCGTCCAGCAGCAGGGCGTCGGGCCGCATGAGAAGAATGCGCGCCAGGGCCACGCGCATCTTCCAGCCGCCCGAGAGCTTGCCCACGTCGTCTTCGATGACTTCTTCGCGAAACGACAGCCCCGCCAGGATCTCGCGCGCCCGGGCCTCCAGGGCGTAGCCACCGAGCTGGTCGAAGCGCGCCTGCACCTCCCCGAAGCGCTCCACCAGGCGGTCGAGTTCGTCCATGCGCTCCGGGTCGGCCATGGCCTGCTCCAGCTCGCGCAGCTCGGCGGCAGCCTCGGAGACCTCGCCCGCGCCGCCGGTGACTTCCTCCAAAACAGTGCGGCCGCCCATTTCGCCCACGTCCTGGCTGAAGTAACCCAAAGTTACTCCACGGTCGATGCTGACCTGGCCGCCGTCTGGCGCCTCTTCCTTCATCAGCATCCGGAAGACGGTGGACTTGCCGGAGCCGTTGGGGCCCACGAGGCCCACCCGATCGCCCCGGAAGGCGCCCATGGAGGCCTCCAGAAAGAGGATCTGGGAGCCGTGTTGCTTGGAAACCGAATCGAGGCTGAGCATCCGCCCTCAGAAACCCGCCGCCGGCGCGTCGGTCTCGTAGATCAGCCAGCCATCCTCGCGCCGGTGGTGCTCGGCCTGCCCGCGCAGGCGCAGGTGCTCGAGGTGGGCGTAGGTCTCGCTCTCGGCCATGGAGCCCCAGTTGCGCTCCTGGAATAGCTGCTTGGAGATGTCCTCGACCGTGGCCGGGCCCAGGCGCTTGGAGATGCCCTTGATCTTCTCCAGGCGCTCGTCGTGGTGTTGGCGAATCGCCCGGGCTCGCAGGGGCAGGTCGTCGAAGGGGTGGCCGTGGGCCGGCAGACAGCGGCGCACGTCGGGGATCTCGGCGACTTCTTCCAGCGAGTCGTAGAAGGCCTGCAGCGGATCTTCGATTTCGCCCAGGCCCGAGATATGCGGCGTGATCGAGGGCAGCACGTGATCGCCGGCCAGAAAGATGCCCTCGTCCGGATCGTGCAGGCAGAAGTGATCCTCGGTGTGGCCGGGGGTGTGCAGCACGAACCAGTCGCGGCCCGCAAGGCGCAGCCGCGAGCCGGCGCCCACCACATGGGTCAGCCGAGGCATGAAGGTGCTGGCACCGGCCGCGCGCATCTTCTCCCAGCGCTCCATCTGCTCCGGCGTCGGCGCCGGTGGCCGTCCGCCCCAGGGCGTCGGCGGTCGCTGGCCCAGATCGCGCATCCACGGGATGTCGTCGTCGGTCGTGTCGGGCACCGGGCGCGGGCCCGGGGCGCCGTGGCTTTCGTCCTGGCCATGCGCGTGATCGTGACCGTGGTCGTGCAGGTGCTCGACCGAGACCTCCAGATGCGGCCGCTGCCCCGCCCCCGACAAGAGCGAGAACTTCTCGTGGGCGATCACGCGGCAGTCGGTCTCGGCGCGAAAGCGTCCGGCGCCGCCGAAGTGGTCGGGATGGGAATGGGTGATCAGCACCGTATGCACGTGCCGCACCTCGAGATCGGCCTGGCCCAGGCGCTGCACCACGGCCTCCCAATTGGCCTCGCCGGGCAGCCCCGGATCCACCACCGCCGCTCCCTCGTCGTCGAGCAGGCAGTACATGTTCACGTGGCCCAGGCCGGGCATTTCGATGGGCAGCTGCATGCGCAGCACGCCGGGGGCCACCTCCACCACCTCCTCGGAGGCGGTCTGCTGTTCCTGTTTCTGCGTACTTGGCTGGCTCAAGGCTTACTTCTCCTGCGCTGGGGGGGGGCGCGAACGGGGGGCGCGAACGGGGTCGCGAACGGGGGGCGCGAGCGGGGCGGCGCGAACGGGGGGGGCGCAGCCGCGTTGACGGCCGGCGCGGGCACCGCGGCCCGGCAGCATGGCACCGCGGGCGGCGCCTGGTAAAGCAGCTACTTTGACACGCCGGCTGCCCCAAGTCCGTCATTTTTCGCGGCCCCAGACCCCGAAAAATCCTGCGCCACCGTGCGGCCGGCCCCGCAGGCGGCTATGGTCGGCGCCATGCTGCAGACCCTCGAAGCCAAGGTCCAGGCCGCCGAGCGCATCTCGCGCGACGAAGCCGCCTGGCTCTTCCACCACGCCGCCGACGCCGACCTCCGACGCCTCTCGGCGAGCGTGCGCGGCCGCTTCCACCGCCCCGACGAGGCCAGCTATTTGATCATGGCCATCGTCAACTACACCAACGTCTGCGTGGCGCGCTGCGACTACTGCAGCTTCTACCGCCTGCCGAAGCACCCCGAGGGCTACCGACTGTCTTTCGACGAGGTGGCCCGGCGCATCGACAAGTTGATCGCCCTGGGCGGCACGCTGGTGGGCTTCAACGGTGGCTTTCACCCCGAGCTAAGGCTGCGCGATTACGCCGAACTCTTCGAGCGCATCCACGCGCGCTACCCCAAGCTCGCCTTCAAGGAGATGACGGTCGCGGAGTTCATGTACGCCTGCAAGGTCTCGCGCCTGAGCTACCGCGAGGGCGCGCGCATGATGGCCGACGCAGGTACCCAGTGGCTGACCGGCGGCGGTGCCGAGGTCCTCGACGAGGCATTCCGCAAGCGCCACAGCCCCGGCAAGGGCAGCGTCGAGTCCTTCTACGAGGCCCAGGCCGCGATTCTTGAAGCCGGCATCGGCTCCACCGCCACCATGGTCATCGGCTTCGACGAGAGCCTCGACGAACGCCTCAATCACCTCGAGCGCCTGCGTCGCTTCCAGGATGACGCCGGCGGCATCGAGGGCCAGGGTCTGGCGAGCTTTCTGTGCTGGACCTACAAGGCCTACGGCAGCGAGCTGGGCGGCGAAGAGATCGAAGCCCGCCAGTACCTGCGTTGGCTCGCCATCAGCCGCATCTACCTGGACAACATCGTGCACATCCGCACCTCGGTGCTGACGAAAAACGAAGAAGCCATGCTGGGCCTGCAGTACGGCGCCAACGACTTCGACCTGCCCACCGAGGACGAGGTCACCCAAAAGGCCGGCGCCACCATCAGCCACGACTTCGCGCGCCTGCTCGACGCCGCCGAGCACGCCGGCTTCCGGCCGGTCCACCGCCACGCCTTCCCCAAGCATCCCGTGCCCGGGGCCACCTACGAGCCCACGGGCAAGAGCCGCGAGCAGGTGCTTTCGCCCAGCCGCGCCCTGGGCGCACGCGCCCTGCCGGTCACGGCCTGAAAGCGAAGCACCGTGCTGCACGTCGACGCCCTGATTTTCGATCTCGACGGAACCCTCTGGGACACCAACGCCATCTGCGCCGAGGCCTGGAATCGGGTGCTTCAGCGCATGGGCATCGAGCGCCCGGCGGTCACCGAAGCCGACATCGCCGGCATCTGCGGCCGCCCCCATCGCGAGGCCGTGGGCGCCGTGCTTTCTGAGCTCGATGAAGCCAAGCTCGACGCCATCAGTGTCGCGACCGAGCGCGAGGACAACCTGCTCATCGCCGAGCGCGGTGGCCGCCTCTACCCGGGCGTGCGCGAGCTCATCCCCGAACTGGCCGAACGCTTCCCGCTGATGATCGTCAGCAACTGCCAGGACGGCTACATCGAAGTCTTCCTCGAGCAGAGCGGGCTCGACGCGAGCTTCCGCGACCACGAATGCTGGGGCCGCACCGGCAACACCAAGAGTGAAAACCTGCGCTCGGTGATCGCCCGCAATGGCGTGCGCGCGCCGCTCTTCGTCGGCGACACCGAAGGTGACGCCCGCGCCGCCCGCGACAACGCCGTGCCCTTTGTCTTTGCGAGCTACGGCTTCGGCGAAGTCGAGGTGTTTGACCTGCAGCTACATCGCTTCGAACAGCTCGCAGGCCGCGTGGCGCCGCTTGGCTGAGGGCAGGAGTTACCCAAGAGTTTCCGTCTCCAGTCGGGGACAGTTCGGGCGCGTTGGCGCGATCGGTCTCCCCTTGATCTCCCTTCCCACCCCTGCATACAGTCGCGCGCATGTCGTTTCAGCGCGTTGGTTTTGGGCTCGTCGCAGCGGTCGCCTTGGTGGCCTGCGGCGGTGATGAAGGTAGTAATGACGGCAACATGCCGACGGGAACTGCGGCGGCACCCGCCACGCAGGGGACCGGCGGCACGACCGCGACGCAGACCGGGGCTTCGACGGCCGCGGGCACCGGCGCCACCGAGATGCCGATGCTGATGTGCCCGGCAGATCAGGGCATCACCAGCTGTGGCGGTGCAGCCTGCGCGCCGGTCGAAGCCAATCTGGCCATGATCTGCATCCAGACCTGCTGCACCGATACCGGCGCCTGCGGTCAGTTCAACGCGGCCAGCGGCGAAGCCTGTCGCGACGTCTCTGGTGGTAGCGGTCATCAATGCCCCGACGAGATGATCCTCGGCAGTAGCGTTCCCGGCTGCTGCGTCGACGGCAGCAATAGTTGCGGTGTGCTCGACCTGACGGGTCTGCTCGGTGGTGGCTGTATCGAGCGCAGCATGGCCGCGATCGTCGCGCCTGGTATCACGGCGCTCAACTGCGACGGCACCACGCCTCCGCCGCCTGAAACCGGCGCGGCCGGTGCGGGAGCGGCCGGTGCGGGTGCCGCGGGTGCCGCCGCTGGCGCGGGCGGCTGATCCCCCCGCGTGCACGCTCGGCCTGGACCCCGCTTGCGTTTGCCGCGGCGCGTCTGGTCGCTTCTGCCACTGCTGGCATCGGCGGCCCTGGCGATCGCCGCCTGCGGTGACGACGGCGCGGGCAACGACCAGGCCTAAGCTAGCGTTTCCAATTCAGGCGCCTCGACCCCGGGCAGCGACGCCGGCACCGCCGCTGCAAACCCCTCCGAACCCACCACCCCCGTCTGCGACGCCGACGGCGGCGACGCCCCCGTGGCCGCCCCCGTCCTCGTCGCCAACCTGCGCGGCCAGACCAGCTGGTACGCCTCGCCCATCGTCGCCGACCTCGACGCCGACGGCAGCCGCGAGCTGATCGCTCGCTACTGCGCCCTCTTCGTCCAGACCTTCGATCACGGCATGGACGTCTTTCGTAGCCCAGGTTCGGGCGACGCTTGCGTGCTGTGGCCGACGGCCCGCGGCGGCCCCCTGCGCACCGGCGCGCCTTCTTTCTAGCGAGCTTTTTGGCGCGAACCCCGCAGCCAGCGCAGCCCGCGCATCACTTTCGCCAGCATCTCCACCCGCCAGGCCATGCCCGAGTCGCGCACGGCCTGCTCCACGCGATCCCCCATCATCGCCGCCGCTTCTTCCTGGCCCTCGAAGTCGATGGCCTCGAGCGCCAACACCCCGGCCATCGCCATCACCGCCGCTTCCTGTCGATAGCGATGCCACAGGGCGCGAAAGGGAAAGCCCTCGACGCCGAACTCCACGAGCTTTGCGTGGTAGTGCCTGAGCAGCTGCTTCTGATGGGCGCGGCGCTGCTCGGGTTGCAGGCCCATGGAGAGGATGCGCGTGACATCGCTGGTGCCGTGGCGCGCGAAGCTGACGCCCTGCCAGTCGATGACCGCGAAGCGACCGCCTGCCTCGCTGGGAAAGAAGACGTTCTCGGCATGGAGGTCATTGTGGATCAGTGTCAGCGGCGGCTTGAGCAGGTCGGCCTTCCACTCGTCGCCTTCGAGCACCGAGGCCAGCGCGCGCGCCACCCGCGCCGAAGTGGGATAGGTCTCGCCGAAGTGCTCGAGGAAGGCCGGCAGGTGCTCGAGGAAGCGCTCGCGAAAGCGGTCGGCAGTAGTTTCATCCACCAGCAGCCATTCCAGTCCCTCGCTGCGATTCCAGAAGCGCGCGTGGTAACGGGCCACCTCTTCAAGCACCGTGCGTGCCTGCTGTAGGGTCAAGCCCTCTTCCACCGCTGCCGAAGCCGCCGGCGCCATGTCTTCCAAGAGCAGCACAAAGCCGCGCCGCTCGGCGTCGTAGTGCGCCAGGTAACAGCGCGGCGTTGAAACTCCAAGTTGATCCGCCAACTCCCGATAGAAGCGCACCTCGCGCTCGTAGGCGCCCACCTCGGTCATCAAATCGCGAACCGCCTCGCCCTGGCCGGCGAATTTCGCGATCAGCGACGCGGGCGCATCGCCCCTTTCGCCCTCGTAGCGCAGCGACAGCCGCGCCAGGTAGCCCGCAAAGCCCTTGCCCTCGCCGACGCGCGCGGCCTCGAAGGTCTGCACGCTGCCGCCGCCGAGCACTCCGGCATGGCGCAGGCAGGCGGTCAGCCACTCGGCGTCGAGTTCATCGAGGGAAAGCGGCACCGCCATGCCGCTGGGCGGGGCTGTGCTGCTCTGCAAGCTGGCGGCGCTCGGCATGGCAGGGAATCGGGCGGCGACCTCAGGGATCCTCGAAGCGCGGCGCCCGCTTCTCCAGGTTCGCCTGCACCGCCTCGGCCTGGTTGGGCGTGCCGATCAACTCGCGCTGCAACTCCTGCTCCAGCGCAAAACCCTCGGCCACGCTGCCGTAGCCGGTCTCGTTGAAGAGGCGCTTGGCGTTCCGAATCGCATGGGGCGACTTGCTGGCGATTTCCCGCGCCATGGCCGTGGCCGCGGCCAGCGGGTCGTCGACCACGTGCGTGGCCAGGCCCAGGGCGAGCGCCTCTTCGGCCTCCGCGACGCGCCCGGTGAACGCCAGCTCCTTGGCCACATCCAGCCGTACCAGGCGCCGGAGGGTTTGAGTGCCGCTCATGTCCGGCACCAGGCCCCACTTGATCTCCATCACCGACAGCTTGGTCCCCGGCGCCAAAAAACGAATGTCGGCGCCGAGCGCGATCTGCAGGCCGCCCCCGTAGGCGAAGCCGTGCACCGCCGCGATCACGGGCACCGGCACCTCCTGCCAGACCCAACCGGCGCGCTGGGCGCGGTTGGCGGGGCTCTGGGCCTCGCGGCTCAGGACTTCATGGGTCTGTTGGGCCTGCTGCGCTTGCTCTGCCTTGGCCTGAACCGGCGCCTCGCCCCGCCCCGCCATGGCCGCGAAGCTCTGGAAGTCGAGGCCCGCGCAAAAGGCACGCCCCGCGCCGCTGAGCACGACCGCCCGCACGCTGTTGTCGGCGGCGATGGCGTCACCGGCCTCGGAAAGCGCACTGAACATGGCACCGTCGATGGCGTTGAGCTTGTCGGCCCGGTTCAAGCGAACCTGGGCCACCCCCTCTTCGATTTCGATCGTGACCCGCTGCTCCGACATGGCGCGCTCCCTTCTCGCGAAGTTTTCAGTCCACCTTCAGGATGGCATGAAAGGCTTCCTGTGGGATCTCAACGGCGCCCACGTTCTTCATGCGCTTTTTGCCTTCCTTCTGCTTCTCCAGCAGCTTGCGCTTGCGCGAGATGTCACCGCCGTAGCACTTGGCCGTCACATCCTTGCGCATGGCCTTGACCGTCTCGCGCGCGATCACGCGGGCGCCGATGGCCGCCTGAATCGCCACGTCGAACTGCTGCCGCGGCACGATCTGCTTCAGCTTCTCGGCCAGCTGCCTGCCCAGCTGGTGGGCGCGGTCGCGGTGCACGATGGCGCTGAGGGCATCCACCGGCTCGCCGTTGATGAGCAGGTCGAGGCGAATCAGCTTGTTGGGCCGGTAACCGATCAACTCGTAGTCCATGGATGCGTAGCCGCGGGTGCCGCTCTTCAAGCGGTCGTAGAAGTCGAAGAGCACCTCGGCCAGCGGCAGCTCGTAGGTGATGATCACGCGATCCTTGGAGGCGTACTGAATGCCCTTCTGCACCCCACGCCGCTCCTCGCAGAGCTTGAGCACCGCACCCACGTAGGCTTCGGGGCAGTGCACCGCGACCTGGAAGTAGGGCTCCTCGATCATCTGGATCATGGCCGGGTCGGGCAGCTTGCTCGGGTTTTCGATATTGAAGACTTCACCCTTGGTGTCGTGCACCCGGTAGACGACGCTCGGCGCCGTGGTCACCAGATCCAGGTTGTACTCGCGCTCCAGCCGCTCCTGCACCACCTCCATGTGCAGAAGCCCGAGAAAGCCGCAGCGAAAGCCCAGGCCCAGGGCGTCGGAGTTATCCGGCTCGAAATGAAAAGCCGCGTCGTTGAGGTTCAGCCGTGAAAGCGCGTCGCGCAGGTCGCCGTAGCGGTCCGGATCGGTCGGGAAGATGCCCGCGAAGACCATCGGCTTGACCTCTTCGAAGCCGGGCAAGCGCGTGTCGGTGGGGTTTTTCGTATTGGTGACGGTGTCGCCGACCTTGGTGTCCTTGACCGATTTGATGGCGGCCGAGAAGAAGCCCACCTCGCCCGGTCCCAGACCCTTGAGCTGCACGGGGTAGGGCGCGAAAACGCCCACCTCGGTCACCTCGTAGTCGGCTCCGGTGGCCAACATGCGCACCTTTTCGCCCTTGCGCAGGTGACCATCGACCACGCGCACCAGCACCACGGCGCCGCGGTAGCTGTCGTACCAGCTGTCGATGATCAGGGCCCGCAGCGGTCCCTCGGTCTGACCCTTGGGCGGTGGGACTCGCGCCACCACCGACTCCAGGATCGCGTGGATGCCCTGACCGGTCTTGGCGCTGGCGGCGATGGCGCCCTCGCAGTCCAGACCGATCACATCCTCGACCTCGCGCTGGGCGCGCTCCACGTCGGCGCTGGGCAGATCGATCTTGTTGAAGACCGGGATGATCTCCAGGTCATTGCCGATGGCCAGGTAGACATTGGCCACCGTTTGGGCCTCGACGCCCTGGCTCGCATCCACCACCAAAAGCGCCCCCTCGCAGGCCGACAGCGAGCGCGAGACCTCGTAATTGAAGTCCACGTGGCCGGGCGTGTCGATCAGGTTCAGTTGGTAGGTCTTGCCGTCCTCGGCCTTGTAGCTGAGGCGCACCGACTGGGCCTTGATGGTGATGCCGCGCTCGCGCTCCAGCTCCATCTTGTCCAGGAACTGATCGGTCTTCTCGCGGTCGCTCAGGGCGCCCGTCTCCTCGAGAATGCGATCGGCGAGCGTGCTCTTCCCGTGATCGATGTGGGCGATGATGGAGAAGTTGCGAATCCGGTCCTGATCGGTCGTCATGATGTGGCGGCCACAGCGGTGTCGCTGAAGGCGGCACGACGCCTTAGCACCATTGAAGCGACGGTGCGACAGCCCGCGGGCGCCGATCGACGCAGCGCGCTACTTATTGTCGCCTGCGCCGGCCAGCGACAGCTGACCGGGCAACTCGGCCGCGTGGCGTTCGAGGACCAGATCGATACCTTCGCGGATGTACACGGCCACCGGAACCTTGGTGCGTTCGTGCAAGAGCTTGAGGCGCTCGTTCTGTTCCGGGGTGATGTAAATCGTCGTGGAAATCTTCTTGCGAGCCATCGTTCGCTGCCTGGATGGGGTGACGACGCGGCTCTGTGCTGCGTCGTGGCGTGAACGTACATGGCACCATACATATTGTCAAACTCTGAGAGGCAAGCCTGGTGTCGACTTGCGGCGGCTGGGTGCTGCTCGTATCCTGGCCACCTCCGGCGCGACAATGGATACCGGCGGCCGCCGAGGCGCCGAAGCGGGAGCCCTAAATGCCCAGGTGGCTTGCGTTTTTCTTATTAATTTCAGGGGTTTATGCGTCGTGGGGCTGCGGCGGATCGAAGCAAGAGGGCCAGGGCGAGGAAGTCGCCGCCCGCGAGATCAAGCCCCTGCGCTCCCAACGCTGCGAGGATGGCGACAGCGAAGAGCTGCTCGACGCCAGTGGCGACGGTTACGCCAACGTGCGCCACGTGGTTGAAAACGGGCGCCGGCGTTGCACCGAGATCGACCTCAACCTCGACAAGCGCGTCGACGTCACGCGCAAGCTCGACGAGTCCGGCAACATCGTCTTCGAGCAGCACGACTTCGACTTCGACGGTCGTCTCGATCAGCAAGTCTTCTTCGAAGGCGGCCGCATCGCGCGTCGCGAAATCGACACCAACTTCGATCGCATGGTCGACACCTGGGTTTGGTGTGAGGGGTCGCTGGTGGCCAAGCTCGAACGCGACCGCCGCCACACCGGCCGCGTCGACACCTGGGAAGAGTATCAATCGGGCCTACTGGCCTCCGCCCGCTACGACGACAACAACGACGGCAAACCCGAGCGCTGGGAGACCTACCGGGCTGGACGTCTCAGCGAAATCGCCTACGACACCAACAACGACGGCAAACCCGAGCGTCGCGACGAGATCGACGCGGCCGACGCCGACTCACCGCTCGAGCCCGTCAGCTGCGACGGCGGCAAGCTGCCGGAGCAAGCCTCCGCCCGTGCGGCTGCGGCCAGCTCGGGGGGTGAAAGCAGCGACGAAGCGGGCGAGTCCGAAAGCGAGTCGGAAGCCGGCGAGGACGGGGCTGACGACGCTGCGGGTGACGAAAGCGCGGAGGAAGAGCAATGACCGGCGCGTGTAGATCGCGATGGGCGCTTTGCCTTCTACTCCTATGGGGCGGGCTCGGCTGCAAGAGCGGCCCAGAGGGCAAAGCCGGCGAAAACATCCGCGCCACGGCCCTCGGCGGTGACGCGCGCGGCAGCGGCAACGAGCGCTGTGACGCCACCAAGCCCGACCGCGAAGTCACCGAATACGACACCTCCGGCGACAACATCCCGGACGTGCGCAAAGTCTTCCTGAGCATGGGCATGGGAGTCGAAACGCGGCTGGTCATGATCTGCCGCGAGACCGACGTCAACGCCGACGGCAAGAAAGACGTCATCCGTTACTTCGACAACGACGGCCGTTCGGTGCGTGAAGAAGCGGACCGCAACTTCGACGGCCGCATGGACGTGGCGCAAATCTTCCAGGACGGCCAAATCGTCCGCAAAGAGCTCGACACCAACCACGACGGCAACATCGACGCCAAAATCTTCTTCGAAGACGGCAAGCCCCAGCGCGCCGAGCGTGACCTGTCGGGCCGCAGCAAGGGCGCCGTCTGGCAGCCCGACCGCTGGGAGTACTACGAAGACGGCAAAATCGTGCGCATGGGCACCGACCTCGACGGCGACTCCCGGGTCGACCGCTGGGATCGCAACGCCGCCCACAAGACCAAGCACCAGAGCGTCGAAGGCGTTGCTGACGGCGACGAAGCGGGCGGCGAAGAAGAAGAAGCCGAAGAGCAGGGCGACGACGCCAGCTGAGCCCACTACCGCGGGGGCCTCACAAGTGCTAGCCCGCGGTCACCATGGCAGTCGAACGCCTCCAGAAGATCCTCGCCCACGCGGGCATCGCCTCCCGGCGCGCGGCCGAGCGCCTCATTGAAGAGGGCCGCGTGCGCGTCAACGGCCGGCGCGTGCGCGAGCTCGGCTTCAAAGCCGACCCCCACAAAGACCGCATCGAAGTCGACGGCACGCGCATCGTCGCTGAAAAGCCCGTCTACTACCTGCTCAACAAGCCGCGAGAAGTCATCACCACCCTCGACGACCCCGAGGGTCGCCCCACCGTGGGAGCCCTGCTCAAGCGCGTGCCCGAGCGCGTCTACCCCGTAGGCCGCCTCGACTACCACACCAGTGGCGTGCTCTTGATGACCAACGACGGCGAAATGGCCCAGGCCCTCTTGCACCCGCGCCGCCGCGTCCCCAAGACCTACATCGCCAAAGTCAAAGGCCACGTCGCGATCCCTGCCCTTGATGCCCTGCGCAAGGGCGTCGACCTGGGAGAAGGCGAGCACAGTGGCCCGGCTGAAGTCTTCGTCGCCAACGAAGAGCGCGGCAACACCTGGCTCCAGATCACCATCACCGAAGGCAAAAACCGTCAAATCCACCGCATGCTCGAAGGGGTTGGCCACCGCGTCATGCGCCTGAGCCGCGTCGCCTTCGCGGGTCTCACCACCGAAGGCATGCCGCCGGGTGCCTATCGGCCATTGGACGGCGACGAACTACGCAAGCTCAAACGCGACTACAAAAACCCCGCGCGTCGCAAGCGCGGTGGCCAGGCCGAGCAGGACATGGGCGACGAACTCGAAGTAGCCGACGAGCCCCGCCCCGCCCGCAAGCGCCGTCCGACCAAGAAAAAGGTCGTCGCCAAGCGTCCCGCGGCTGAAGGCGCCGGTGCAGCGTCGCCGAAAGCCAAGCGTCCAGCGCGCAAGAAGACAGCGCAGGTGCCGAAGAAAGCCGCGGGAAAAGCCAAAAAGCGCGCTGGTTCGAAGCCGTCCAAGGGCCGCACACCGGCTCGAAAAAAGTCCCGTGATCAAAGCATTTGACACGCAGCCCAACACGCGTATTCTCCCCCACACTTCGCCGCGGGGTGGAGCAGCCTGGTAGCTCGTCGGGCTCATAACCCGAAGGTCGTCGGTTCGAATCCGGCCCCCGCAACCAAGCCCGTCTCGGACACGCCGAGGCGGGCTTTTCATTTATGCGGCCGTGGCGTGGGGGGCCTGCTTCGGCGTCATGTTCAAAGCTCCGGCTCCGTGGACTTGCGTCCACTACACTCGGACCTTTGAACAAGCCGGGGTGGTTGGCGGCTCTCACGCAGCGGACTTCAGGTTCTCGCGCAAGATCCGAGGGTGACGAGCAGCGATGCGCAGCAGGGCGATGGCGGGACCTTCGGGCCTGCGGCGACCCTGCTCCCAGTTGCGCAGGGTGTGGACGCTGATGCCCATCGCTTCGGCGAATTGCACCTGGGTGAGCCGGACGAAGCGCCGCAGCGCGGCGATGTCCTCTCCGCTCTCGAATTGACCGCGCAGCAGGCGGCGGCGCAGGCGCTTGGGAATGGCGGCCTCGAAATCGGCGTCGGTCAGCTCGGGAATCTCGTCGCTCATGTTCGCTGCTCCATATGGTCCATGTACTTCTGTCTCTCGCGTGTCGTTGCCCAGCGGGCGCTGATGATCCGGATGACGTCTTCATCACGTTCGGTCCAGACCACGAGAATCACGCCGTCGTCGATTGGCCCGATGGAGATGAAGCGATCCTCTTCGTCGGAGTGCTCGGCGTCGAAGATCTCGAGGTGGTCAGTTTCGGACTCGAGCAGCGCTTGGGCCTGCTCGAATGAGACCCCATGCTTGACTTCATTGGACGCCGCCTTCGCATCATCCCAGTCGAACTCCACAGCATCAGTATGAGTCAATGGCGGACTAAGTCAACGGCTTAGTTCTCGGCGGTGCAGTCCCCCTTGGACAGACGTCGGATCCGGGGGCGCGCCCCGCCGCCGAACTTGCACATGTCAGGCATGGAGTTCGCCCGCATCCTGTCGCCACGGAGATGTTCTGGTCGGCGCTGGCGTCCCGCCGGCAAGGCAAGCAAACTTGCGTCATGGACGCGCTCGATCGGGGATTGTCGCGGTTGCATGGCTTGGCGCCGGAGTACGGGCCCTATGGCTTCAGCAACCATGGTCCGATGGTCGTCGAGGCCCTCTTCGCCCTGGGCCTGCACGAAGCGATCGAGCCGTGGGCCGAGAACTACGCGCCGCGGTTGCCACCGGCTCCGCCTCCGACTGCAGCCTTGGGTCACGATTGGGCTCAGGCCCTCGGAGCAGGTGAGCGCTGGGCCGACTGGGTCGCGCTCTTCGAGCGTGAACTCGAGGACGCCAGCCATGGAGAAGTGCTCAGGCGCTGGCTGCCGCGGCTGGCGCCGGGGGTCGCCGCTGCCGCCTTTCACGGCCTGCTGCGCGTCGCCCACGCCACGCGCGCCCTGGATGGGCACACAAGCGAGCTCCGGCGCGCCGAACTCGCCCGCGCCCTGGCCTACTGGGCGGCGAGCTACCTGCCGCTCGGCGGCGAAGTGCGCCCGGCAGCACCGCGCGCGCCTTCCGAAGCTCTCGGTGAAGTCGCACGCGTCGCGCTCCCATCCCGCGGGGGTTCGATCACCGGTCGGCTGCAAGAAGTCTCCGAGTTGATCGACGCCACGAGCGCGCTTTCGCTGGCGGCGCCCGGCGAGGACCTCGGCGCTTTCGTCAGCGACCTGGTTGCGATCATGGCCGCCGTCTTCGCCGCAAACCTCCAGCATGGCACCGACCACCCGATCGCTTTCGTGCATGGCGTGACCGGCCCGGGTGCGCTGCGCCTCGTGCTGCCGCATCTCGACCGCCCAGATGCGGAGGCCTTGCTGCGCCATGCATTTCACGCGTGCGCGGCCTTGAACGCGGCGTACGGTGAGGTCGATGGTGTGATGGTGGAGCCGCAGCCTGCTGTGGATCTCACGGAGGCCGTGGAGCTGGCCGTGCGTTGTGGGGACGAGCACGCCATCAAGTGGATCGAAGCCTGCGTACGCGAGCAGCGCGCGAGCCGTCAGGGCTTGGGGCAGGTCGCCATGGCCGTGGTGGAGAGGCTCGGAGGCTGAACGGGGCCGCCACCGAGCCGGCTGCTGTGAACGCGGTGCATCGGGACAGGGATTTGCTACGGCTCGGGCGGCGCCGAGTCGACGATCCCGGATGGTGGCCAGTCTGGAAAGACGGCACTTGCCTGCAACTCGCGGGACCCGCAAGGTTGCCTCAACATGCAGGAGCCCTCCAATGACGGTCACGGGCATTGCGCCCGCAGTGCTGTGGACACCGGCGGGTGAACGATGACCTCACGTCTGAATCCGGCCAAGGCCCTGGAGCAGAAGGTTCGAGCCAGGTAAGACTCGATTCGCACCGTTGATCAAATCGCCGGAAGCCCTTGCCGTGAGGTTCGCCTGGACCCATCAAGACCTCGGTGGTGAGGTGGCCGGCCGCCAGTGAAGACTCTCGTGATGGCACGCCACCAGAACAAGCCAACCCCCGATGCATCGACCGTGGAGGCCGCGCTCGATGCCATGGATGCCGACGGACTCCGTGCGCTCATACGCGACATTAGCCTCTGGTTCGACGACGAGCTGCAGGCCCGCTTTGCCAACGCACTCGTCGACCGGGCCGCCCGTACCGCCCCGAGTTGGACTTCGCGGGCTCCAGACGATGTCAAGGTCGCTGACATTGAAGCCTTCGCCGCGGCGGCCATGCGCACGGGCTATGCCGAACCTTCCGAGGTCGACACCTACCTGCGCGACGGTTCCAACGCATTCTTGGCGAAGAACTACGCGGCGGCGTTTCGGATCTTCCGGGCGCTACTCGTTCCCGTCGCCAACCTTGAAATCGATCTATGTCAGCACGAGATGCTCGACGAGGTGCTCGGGGTGGATCCGGAGTCCTGCGCGGCCCAGTACGTCCTGTCGACGTACATGACCGCCACGCCGAGCAAGCGCGGCAAGGCCGTGCTCTCGGCTGTCGATGATGTGCGAGGCATCGGCCTCTTCTGGGAGTTTTTGCATGAGCTGGAGCAGGAGGCCGTCGAGCCCCTTCCAGACCTCGACGGCTTCCTCGTGCAGTGGAAGGCTCTCGTGCAGGAGCGTGTCCAGCCGGACCGCGACAGCGGCCGGGACACCGACGAAGACCGTTGGCTGCGCGAGGCCGTGCAACGAATGCAAGGCCCTGAGGGCCTGGCCGAGGTCGGCCGCGCATCGAAGCGCGCCGATGACCTCCGGGCCTGGTGTCAGGCGCTCGTCGAAGCCGGCGACTGGGAAGGGGCGCTGGCCGCCTACGACGAAGCGGCCGAGCTGGTCTCCGACAACGACTACGCCCGCGGCGACTTTCTCGACGGCGCCGCGTTGTCGGCACAGCAGCTCGGCCGCAAAGACCTGCCCGCGCGACTCGAGCGTGCCTGGCGGCGGGCGCCGAGCATTGTGCGCCTGCGCCGATGGCTCGGGTCGTCGAGGACCAAGAAAGTACTGCTCGCACGCGCTGGCGAGGCACTCGCCGCAGTCCCCGAGCATGCGTATCGGCAGCGGGCGCTGCTCCATGTTCTCGGCGCGGACTTCTCGGCGGCGGCTGAGCTCCTCGCGTCGGCCCATGGGTTCGGCTGGTCGCATGCGGCCCACCCCGGTCACCTGCTGTTCCCCCTCTTCGTCAGTCTGCTCGGCGGTGTCGAGCTGCGGGGCGAACCTGCACAGGAGAGCGACGAACTCGCCCTGCTGTCGGAGCGTGACGAACCTCGACTCCCGATGCCGGAGACGGCCGACCTGATACGCCTTGCGGGGATTGGGGCACCCAAAGACCCGGCAACGCGAGCGGCTGTCCTCGAGTCGATGCGTACCGCCGCCGAGAAACGCATCGCCGATGTCGCCAAGAACAAGCGCCGGCGCCGCTACGGTCATGCGGCATCGCTCGCGCTCGCGTACGCGCAGGTTGACAGCTCGGCCACTGGCGCGAAGTGGCTCGAGGGCATCCGCCATGCGTACCGGCGCTACTCTGCGCTTCGGAGGGAGTTGGCGTGAGGAGCCGACCGCGCTCTGGGGGGAGTCCGGCAATTGGCACGTCGTAGGGGAGGGCGACACGGCGATCGCCAAGCGCCCGCCCCACTTCGCCGTCCGAGGCCCCACACCTTCGTCAAGAATCGGATATCATCGGCAGCACCGTGGGGGACTCCGCTCTCAGCCCAAATTTCGCCTTCCTCGCCGAGCATGACCGCGGGCTCGCGGTACTCGGCACCCTCGCCGAGCGCAGCTTTCACCGCGATCCGGTCGCCACCCTGATGCGCCTGCGCCAGCTCTGCGAAGCCCTCGCCGAAGAGGCGGCCGCGCACGCGGGCTTTTACGTGGACGAGCGGGAGGACCAACTCAATCGCCTGCGCCGCCTCTCCGACGCTCGCGTGCTGCCGCGGGAGGTGGCCGACGTGTTCCACAGCATCCGCAAGCTCGGCAATGCGGCGGTCCATGACGGGCTCGGCGACGCGGGCGCGGCGCTCCACGCCCTCAAGCGAACCCGCGCGCTTTCCGTGTGGTTCCACCAGACGTTCGGCTCCGACCGCGGCTTCAAGCCCGGCGCCTTTGTGCCGCCGCTTCCGCCCCAGGATGCGACCGCGGTCCTGCGCGAGCAGTTGGCGATGCTGAAGGCGCGCCTGGCCCAAAGTGAAGCCGCACAAGAGGCGGCGCGCCTGGAAGCCGAGGAGGCGCGTCGGACGGCCCTGGGAGCTGCCGAGCGGGCCAACGAGGAGGAGGCGGAGAACGCAGTTCTGGAAGAGCTGCTCGACGAGGCCGCCAAACGCGAGGCCGAGATGGTCGACCGCCTGAGGGCGCTGCAGGCCCGGGCCACCGAGACCTCGGCTGTCGAGCTGCAGGCCGTGGTCGAGCGCGCCGAGGAGGCCGGCAGCGACCTGGAGCTGGATGAGGCCGACACGCGTGCCCTGATCGACGAGCAACTCCGGGAGGCCGGCTGGGAAGCGGATACGCAGGAGCTGAGCTGGGGCAAGGGCGTCCGCCCCGCCAAGAATCGCAACCTCGCCATCGCCGAGTGGCCTACCGACGACGGTCCGGCCGACTATCTGTTGTTCCTCGGGCTCCAGGCCGTGGCGGTCGTCGAGGCCAAGCGCCAACGCAAGGACGTGGCTGCGGCCATCGAGCAGTCCAAGCGCTACAGCCGGGCCTATCTTCCCAAGGCAGATGACACGCCGCCCGAGGGCACTCCCTGGGGCCCCTACCGCATCCCCTTTCTCTTCGCGACCAATGGCCGTCCCTACCTGAAGCAGCTTTCGACAAAGTCCGGAACCTGGTTCCTCGATGCGCGTCGCCCGGACAACCACCCCCATCCGCTCGATGGCTGGTACACCCCCGACGGCCTGAAGCAGCTGCTCCGCGTGGACGTGGACCGGGCCCAGGCCGAGCTGCAGCAGGAGTCCACGGACTATCTCGGCCTGCGCGAATACCAGGTACGCGCGATCAAGGCCGTCGAGCGCGGGCTCGAAGAGGGCAAACGCGAGATGCTGTTGGCGATGGCCACCGGCACGGGCAAGACCCGTACCTGCATCGGTCTGTGCTACCGCCTGATCAAGACCAAGCGCTTCCGCCGCATCCTCTTCCTGGTGGATCGCACCGCGCTCGGGGTCCAGGCTGCCAACGCCTTCAAGGACGCCCGCCTCGAGAATCTGCGCACCTTCGCCGAGGCCTACGACCTCAAGGAGCTGGGCGACGCCACTCCCGAGACCGACACGCGCCTGCAAATCGCGACCGTGCAGAGCCTGGTCAGGCGCATTCTCTACGTCGATGACGGGACGCCGCCGCCCCAGGTGGACCAGTACGACTGCATCGTCGTGGATGAGTCGCACCGCGGATACCTGCTCGACCGCGAGATGAGCGACCGCGAGCTGAACTTCCGCAGCGAGACCGACTACATCTCCAAGTACCGCCGCGTGCTGGAGCACTTCGACGCCGTGAAGGTCGGCCTGACGGCCACGCCGGCCCTGCACACCACCGAGATCTTCGGTCCGCCCGTCTTCGAATACGGCTACCGCGAGGCGGTCATCGACGGCTATCTGATCGATCACGAGCCGCCCACCCGCATCGTGACGGAGCTGGCGGAGGACGGCATCCACTGGCGCGTGGGCGAGAAGGTCGAGGCCTATCACCCGACCACCGGCGAGGTGCAGCTCTCGCTCTTGCCCGACGACGTCGACGTGGAAATCGAGCACTTCAACAAGCGCGTCGTGACCGAGCACTTCAATCGCGCCGTCTGCGGCGAGCTGGCCCGTCACATCGACCCGAGTCTGGATGGCAAGACGCTGATCTTCTGCGCCACCGACCTGCACGCCGACATGGCGGTTCAGTTGCTGAAGGAAGCCTTCGCGGCCCAATACGGCAGCGTGGACGACGACGCGGTGCTGAAGATCACGGGCAGCTCGGACAAGCCCCTGGAGCTGATCCGCCGCTACAAGAACGAGCGCCTGCCGAACGTGGCGGTCACCGTGGACCTGCTCACCACCGGCATCGACGTGCCCCCCATCTGCAACATCGTCTTCCTGCGCCGCGTGCGCAGTCGCATTCTCTACGAGCAGATGCTGGGTCGGGCGACCCGTCGCTGCGACGGGATCGGCAAGGAGGTCTTTCGCATCTTCGACGCGGTGGACCTCTACTCTGCCCTCGACGCCTACACCGCCATGAAGCCGGTGGTCGTCAACCCGACCATCGGTTTTGCGGCGCTGATCGACGAGCTGGGCAAGCTCCCCAGCGACGACGACCGTGCCGAAGTGGTCGCGCAGATCGTCGCCAAGCTCCAGCGCAAGAAGCGCAAGCTCGGCAAGCAGGCCCTGGAGCAATTCGAGGCGGCCGCCGGCATGGGCCCCGACGACGTGCTGCGCTTGCTGCGCGACGAGGGGCCGGAGGCCGCGCAGAAATGGTTCGTCGAGCACGCGAGCCTCGGTGTCGTGCTGGACAGTGCCAGGACCGGCGGCGGGCAGCCGATTCTGATCAGCGAGCACGAGGACAAGGTACGGCGCGTCGAGCAAGGCTTCGGCGACAACAGCCCGCCCGGTGACTACATCGAGGAGTTCCGGCAGTACGTGAAGGAAAACCTCAACAAGCTTCCCGCGCTCATCGCCGTCACCCAGCGCCCGCGGGAGCTATCCCGCAAGGGGCTCAAAGAACTGAAGCTCGCCTTCGACCAGGCCGGCTACTCCGAGACGCGCCTGCGCAGCGCCTGGCGCGCCCAGACCAACGAGGACATCGCCGCCTCGATCGTCGGCTACATACGCCAGGCCGCGCTCGGTGACCCGCTGCGTCCCTACGACGAGCGCGTCCAGGTCGCCATGAAGAAGATCCTCGCGAGCCAGCCCTGGACGGCACCGCAGCGCAAATGGCTGGAGCGCATCGGCAAACAGCTGACCCAGGAAACGGTGGTGGACCGCGAGGTGCTCGACCGCGGGCAGTTCGCTGCCCAGGGCGGGTTCGAGCGGTTGAACAAGGTCTTTGATGGCAGGTTGGAGCAGATACTTGGGGATGTGAACGAGGCGCTTTGGGAGGGGCAGGGATGACGGCTTTCGGCAAGTCGATCCGCATCTACCTCGCCGACGGCTCCCCGACGGGCATCAGGCACGCCGAACTGGTCAACTGGACGGGCCAGGCCATTGTGTGTCCCCGAGGGCGGGTCGGCGAGCTGTCCGCTTGGGTCGAAAGTCAGCGGCCTGGCGTGTACATGCTGGTCGGCGAGGGCGCGAGCCCGACGACACCGCTGATCTACATCGGTGAAGCAGAGAACGTTTTCGTTCGACTTCAGAATCATGTGAAGAACAAGGACTTCTGGACGCAGGTGGTCTTCTTCACGAGCAAGGACGAGAACCTGACGAAGGCGCACGTGAAGTACCTGGAGGCGAGGCTAATCGAGACGGCAGCTGCTGCGGGGCGCGCGCAGATGGAAAACGGTACGGCGCCTACGCTGCCGGCCTTGCCGCGGCCGGATCGGGACGCCATGGAGGACTTCCTCCAGCCCCTGCGAATCTTGCTCGGTACGCTGGGCTTCGCGGTATTGCAGTCCGTTTCGGCGAAGGGTGGCTCCAAGGCGTCAGACCAGAAGCCCAGCGTCCTTGCGGACATTCGTCTTCGCCTCGCCCGGCCCAAGTTGAAGGTCCTTGCCGAAGGCTCCGCCACTGACGAAGGTTTCGTCGTCTTTCAGGGTTCCGTTGGCACGCAGGCGGCCAAGTCTCACCTGTCGCCCGGCTATTCAGCGCTGCGCGACCAACTGTATGCTGACGGGTCGCTCACCAAGCGCGACGATGGTACGACGCTTTTCGCCAAGGATGTGCTCCTCGCGAGCCCATCGACTGCCGCCGCGATTCTCGTTGGAGGCGCGATCAACGGTCGCGAATCCTGGCGCGATGGCGACAACCGAATGCTCAAAGACATCGAAGAAGCGCTGGCGGGCGCCTCGGAACCAACGCTTCCAAAATGACCACCACACACGACATCGTCCAAAAGCTCTGGAATCTATGCAACGTCCTGCGGGACGACGGCATCACCTACCACCAATACGTCACAGAGCTGACCTGGCTGCTCTTCTTGAAGATGGGCAAGGAGACGGGACGGGAGAAGGAGCTGCCGAAGGGCTATCGTTGGGACGACCTGGCGGGGCGCGAGGGCAATGAGCAGCTGCGCTTCTACCGGGAGCTGCTGCTGCACCTGGGCACCGAGGCCTCGCCGCGCGTGCAGGCCATCTACGCGGACGCTTCGACTGCACTGAAGGTGCCGCGCAACCTGAAGAAGCTGGTCGACTCCCTCGATGAGCTGAACTGGTACTCGGCCAAGTCGGAAGGTCTCGGCGACTTGTACGAGGGCTTGCTGGAGAAGAACGCCAGCGAGAAGAAGTCGGGTGCGGGCCAGTACTTCACGCCGCGCCCGTTGATCGACTGCATCGTTACGGTGATGAAGCCCCAGCCCGGTGAGATGATCCAGGACCCGGCGGCCGGCACGGGAGGTTTTCTGATCGCCGCCGACCGCCACATCAAGGCGGGCAGTGATGAGTTGTTCGACCTGCCCACCGATCAGCAGGAATTCCAGCGGCGGCAGGCGTTCTACGGCGCCGAGCTGGTGCACGACACGCACCGCCTGGCGCTGATGAACTTGATGCTGCACGACATCGAGGGTGGTTTGCAGCTGGGCGATACGCTTTCGGCGCTGGGTGCGGACCTGCCGCTGGCGGACCTGATCATGACCAACCCGCCGTTTGGCACGAAGAAGGGCGGTGGTCTGCCGACGCGCGACGATTTTACGTATCCGACGAGCAACAAGCAGCTCGCCTTCCTGCAGCACATCTACCGCGGCCTGAAGCCTGGCGGTCGCGCGGCCGTCGTGCTGCCGGACAACGTGCTCTTCGAGGAGAACACTGGCACCAAGATTCGCGCCGACCTGATGGAGAAGTGCAACCTGCACACGATTTTGCGCCTGCCCACCGGGATTTTCTATGCGCAGGGGGTGAAGACGAACGTGCTCTTCTTCACCCGCGGCAAGACTGACAAGGGGCACACCAAGAGCGTGTGGGTTTATGACATGCGCACCAACGCTCCGGCGTTTGGCAAGCGCACGCCGCTCATGCACGAGCACTTTGCCGAGTTTGAGAAGTGCTTCGGCAAGAAGTCGGACGGCACCAGCAAACGCAAAGATCAGGGGGAAGAGGGCCGCTTTCGCGAGTTTGCGCGCGAGGCCATCCGGAAGCGCGGCGACAACCTGGATATTGCCTGGCTGAAGGATGAGGACCACGGTAACCATGACGAGCTGCCTGAGCCCGAGGAGATCGCGGCGGAGATCATGGGGCACTTGCAGACTGCGATGGCGGAGCTGGAGGGGCTGACTGAACTCCTTGCTGGGTCAGAGGCGGCCGAGTGACGGGCACAGGCCATTGGGAGCGAGTGAGGTTCGGGGACCTACTCGAACTTTCGCAAAACGGCTGCGGAACGCGCCGCTCTACCAGCGGCTATCCGACTGTTGTGCTGCGCCTCGCCGACGTGGATACCGACGGGTCGATAGCGGAAGTGGGCCTTCGGCAGGTCAACCTGACTGACGATGTGCGGATGAAGTACGCGTTGAAGACCGGCGATTTGCTGGCGTTCCGCGTCAACGGCAGCCCATCCATTGCCGGACAGGTCGTTGAGTACACACTCTCAATGCCATATGCGTTCTGCGACCACTTTATTCGGTTCAGGTTGCGATACGATCGAGCGCTTCCGGCGTTTGTGGTAGCGGCATTCCGGACCGCAACGGTGAGAGGGCAGGTTGAGGCTGGAATGGTCACTAGCGCCGGCCAGAACACGGTGTCGCAGAAGACGTATGCCTCCATTGAGCTTGACCTTCCCTCCCTGAACCAACAACGCCGCATCGTCGAGAAGATCGAAGCCCTCACGGCCAAGAGCCGGCGAGCCAAAGATGCCCTCGACGCCATCCCGCCGCTGCTCGAACGCTTCCGCCAGTCGGTCCTCGCGGCCGCCTTCCGCGGCGACCTCACCAAAGACTGGCGCGAGCAACACCCCGACGTAGAACCCGCCGACCAACTCCTGGCCCGCATCCGCCAAGAACGCCGCCGCCGCTGGGAACAAGCCGAACTCGAAAAGCTCCGCGCCAAAGGCAAGGAACCCAAGAACGACAAGTGGAAGGCGAAGTACAAGGAGCCCGAGCCGGTAGACGCAGAGGGGCTGCCTGAGTTGCCGAAGGGGTGGTGCTGGGCATCGATCCGGCAGCTCGTGAGCGTGGGCACCGGCGCTACACCAAAGCGTGGCATGCTGAAGTATTGGGAGGGTGGTTCGATTCCGTGGGTATCGAGCGCTTCCGTCAACGACGGGACGATCGCGGCGGCCGGAGAGTTCGTTACTGAAGCCGCCCTCAGGGAGACGAATCTGTCATTGTATCCCGCCGGCTCGTTGGTGTTGGCAATGTATGGAGAAGGAAAGACGCGCGGGAAATGCGCAGTCCTCGGGCTTGATGCGACAACGAATCAAGCCCTTGCGGTTCTTTCTGCCGGCGGGATCGCAAAGGGAATTTTGCCGCTTGTTCGTCGGTTTCTCGACTTTAACTATGAGCGTACAAGGGCTCTGGCCGCAGGTGGAGCGCAGCCGAATTTGAACCTGTCCACGGTTGGTGAGATTGTGTTGCCATTGCCTCCCCGTCACGAGCAAGTAGAGCTTTTGGGCGCGGTCGAGGGGCTGGTTGCGCTGGCGGAGCGCATTGCGGCCTCTGTCGCCTCAGGAGTGGAGACGCACTCGCTCCTCGATGCATCGATCCTAGCCAAAGCCTTCCGCGGTGAACTCGTGGACCCCGCCGATGACTGACCGCATCCCACCACCCCGCGGCTTTTTGGACGCCGTCCTCCACGTCCTGGCCGCGCACCCCGACGGCATTCGCCGCAAGCAAATCCACGAGCCTGTCGCGGATCGCATGGACCTGTCGCCTGAGCAGCGCGCCATCCGGCTCCCGAGCGGCGCCCACCTCGCCTATCGCCACCGCATCGGCTGGGCCATCACCATGCTGAAGCGCGCCGGCCTGGCCCAGTCGGTGGCGCACGGCGTCTGGGGCATCACCGCCGATGGCGTGAAGCTCGTCGGTGATCGCCCCTCCGGGCTGACCAAGGACGACATTCGCGACATCGCTCGCGCGTCGCGGGAGTTTGGCAACGAGTCCGAGACGCCCACTTTCGGCGACTCGGAAGCGGACGAACCAACCGCGACCGATCTGACCCCAGATGAGCAAATCGACCGCGCCGTGAACGTCATCCGCCGCGGCCTCGCCCGCGACCTGCTCGACCACATCGCCCAGTGCTCGCCCGACTTTTTCGAGACGCTCGTCCTCGACCTGCTCCACGCCATGGGCTACGGCACCGACCGGGAAGCTCTGCAGCGCGTGGGCGGCTCCGGCGACGGCGGCATCGACGGTGTGATCACCCTCGACAAGCTGGGCCTCGAAAAGGTCTACGTCCAGGCCAAGCGCTGGAAGGGCACCGTGGGCCGCCCCGAGATCCAGGGCTTCTACGGTGCCCTTGCCGGCCGCCGCGCCCGCAAAGGGGTCTTCATCACCACGTCGAGCTATAGCCGCGAAGCCACCGAGTTCGCCGACAGCGTGTCCGACAGCATCGTGCTCGTCGATGGAACCCGCCTGGCCCAACTCATGATCGACCACGGCGTTGGCGTCCACCGCAATCGCACCGTCCACATTCCCACCCTCGACTCGGACTACTTCGATGACGCCTGAGGTGAAGCTGATCACCTGGAACGTGGCCGGCCGTAAGGGCAAGCAGCCGCGCCAAGCCGAGGCCCTGCTCGACTGTCAGCCGAACATCGTCGCGCTCCAAGAGGTCACCGCGACGACCGCGCCGATGTGGAAGAGCGCACTTGAAGGCGCTGGCTTCCAGTACATCGACAGTGGCCACCTCGTCGGCGACCGCAAGAACTTCAACGCCGTGGCGATCCGCCGCGAGACGGGAAGCCTCGAAGCCGCGACCGAGCCATGGCAGGGCGAGTACCCCGAACGGATGCTCTCGGCGCGACTGCAGACCCGTTTGCTCGGACCGGTCGACCTGCACAATGCGCATATCGTACCGGGCAGTTCCCGCGGCTTCGCCAAGGTGAAGCAGCTTGATGAGGTCTATCGACGCCTCGGCCGTCCGTGTGCGACCCACCGCATCCTCTGCGGTGACTTCAACACGCCCCAGCTCGAGAACGCTGACGGCTCGGTTCTCACCTTCGCAGACCACCATGCCGAAGACATGCGCGAAGCTTGGGACCAGGCGGAGCGCAGCATTGTGCTTGGGCTGGCAGAGTTCGATCTGGCAGACCTGTTCCGGCGGCTTCATGGCTACGGCGTCCAGGAAGCCAGCTGGTATCCCAACCACGGCGAGCAACCCATCGGCAGGCGTTTCGATCACGTATTCGCGTCGAGCAGCTTGGGCGGGCGCAGCTGTCGATACCTCCACCACCTTCGCGAGGCCGAGCTGAAGCAGGACCGCCTGAGCGATCATTCGGGGCTGGAGGCGGTATTCGCACCTGACCACGCGCAAGGCCTCGACGAGCATTCCTGAAGCCATCAGGGGGCGATGGCTTTTGACGAGGCGCACCCCCACAACCCCACACCAGGAAAAATTGGGCTACCCTTTTAGCACCATCCACCCGGAGCATGCCCGCCTACCTTCCGGTCGACGAGCACGGCAACCTGGGGCAGGCGGGCAGGGAGTTGCTGCGCGTGTGGGCGCAGGCGGTTCCCGAGCCCGAGCTGGGACGCTTTGATCGAGAGCCGCAGTTCTTTGCAGAGCTCGATAGGGCGCTGCGTCCCCTCTTCGGTGAGCGCGACCCCGGGTGGCGGCCCCAGACGGCGTGGAAGTTCATGGCCCAACCGGCACCATCGGCCCCATGGGCGAGCCTGGTCGTCCAGGCCTCGCCGGTCCGCTCGGTGCAAAGGGGGACCCGGGTGACAAGGGTGAACCCGGAATCGGGGGTCCCAAGGGCGTCAAGGCGAGTCCGGAACTCAGGGGTCGGAGAGAGACGTCGGACCGCCGGCAGCTTTCGTGCTGTTCGACGCCAACGACACCACGCTCGGCACCGCCTGACCGAACTGACCCGAATGACCGAGCGAGACTTCGCGACCGGCGCCCGCTCCGATGTCGTCGGGACGGGCGACTATCTGACGGCCATGCTCGTGGGGCCGGCTCCGGCCCTCGCGGTGCTGCCGTTGCGGATTGAAGCGGCGCAGTGAGTGCCGTTGGCCCGCGACCAGGTGCATATCTCGACGCGCGTCAGCGCGTCTCCACCCGCCTTCGCGGCCGGCAGGGTCGTGGTCGGCCATCGAAATGCCTCTTCGACGAGAACTATTCCGGTATCGGTGGCGACAGATCCACTGCCCAGCTGCGGAGTTCCGCAGTATCCAGCTCCGCCTGGTCGAGGAGGGTGATGAGTTCTTCCTGGCGCGGTTGACCGAACACGACCCGGTAGGCGGCCAGCTGCCGCTTCAACCGCTGGAAGGCTTCGACCTCCTTGGTGTAGGGCAGCATCGGGACATGCCGCTCGATACGGCAGTCGCCAGCGGCGATCCAGTGCGGGACGAGGTCGCTGTCGCCGGCCGCCCGAGCCCCTTCGTACGCGAGATCAAAGATGATGGACCAGAGATCGTCGCCGGGACTCCACCGCTCGAGGGCCACGGCGGCTTGAGCCGCGGCCACGTTTCTGCGGACCGCGTGTCCCTTGTAGCGGTGGATGCGGCCTTCGCGCTGCTCCAGGTCGACGGGATTGCCCGGCAGGTTCCAGTGCACCAGGCGGTGGCACCAGGGATGGAAGTCCAGGCCCTCCTGCCCGACCGAGGTGCTGGCAAGAACGAACGGGCGAAAGGGGCTGTTGAAGGAGGCACGCACCGCGTCCGCGTTGATCACCTTGTCCTCGGCGCGGATGTCGCCGAAGCGAAGAGCGAAATCCGTGCGGATGCGTAGCCCGTCAGTGGAGACGCTTTCGCCATCCCGAGAGCGTCGGAAGAAGCGGGCGTGTACGCGAGACGCCCGGGGTTCCACGACGTCGGCGAGCCGGGTCGCGCAGGTCGCAGCCACTTCGCTCCGGCTCTCATTGTTGGACCAGGCATGTTGCTCCCACATCAGGTGCCACTGTTCGTCGAGTACGGCCTGAAGATTGCCCTGCTGGCAGTAGCGCAGCACGAGGCGCCAGTAGGAGTCTTCAGCTTCACTGTCTGAGCTCGACCGGGCGAGGTGGCTCACGAGCGTGATGACAGTGGGGCGGTTGAAGAGGCGCCAGAACGCATCCGCGATCACAACGGCCTGCCGGCGCCGCTCGTCCGTTCTGATGCCGGACGGAAGCAGGCTGCGCGCAGCGAGCACCGCGGGGGACCCCAGTGCGAGCTCGGTGAGCAGCTCCGCGAGTCCTGGGGGGCGGGGGCCTAGCTGCGTCAGGTCCACCCCCAGAATGTCGTCCACATAGTCGTTGAACAGGTCTCGGCTTGGGTGCGGGAGTTTTTCGTCCTCCTTCCAGGCCCCAAGGAATGCGGCCAGACCCGGGTCGAGCACCAGTGGCGCGGCCCACTCCCACCGGTCGTCGGGTCTGCCTTCCTGCGGAGAGGGAAGGGCGGCGAGCAGTTCCTCCACGCGAGACCGCACCCATTCTTTGCGATCGGTGCCAGCCGGAGCTCGCAAGGGGTGGGCCTCGTCAGCGAGGGGGAGGCACGGCAGAAGCAGCAGCAGGAGTCGATGACGCGACAGCGCACCGGACTCCGATTTGGAGAGGCGAAGCAGGGGCGACTGCTGTCGTGAAGGGTCCTTGTAGGAGGCCAGGCGGCCACCCGCCATTCGACGTTCCGCTTCGTAGCTCAAGACGGCGCTGACCACGTCGGGGACTACGTTCCACGCCGAGAACAGCAGGGTCTTGCTAGCTCCCTCCACTCCGGCGAAGGGGCCCTCCAGAGGCCAGTACGGGATGCTCGGGGGCATCCACAGCAGTCTCCAATGCCCGCTTTCGAGCAGTTCGGATGCCAGGTCGCGCATCTTCGCGTGGCCGGGGTCCAGCTCCAGCCACGTCTCGAGTTCGCGCCCGCGAAGGAACGCCCCGCGGTGAGCGTGCAAGACCTCGGAGACCTTGTTCGGCGACAACTGCAGTGCCTCGTCCAGCCGCTCGTTTACCTTGTAACCGTGCATGAAGTGGGCGAGGTAGGGTGCCGACTTCCAGTAGGGCATGGGGTCCCGATCGCCCACGGCTCGAAATAGAGCATCGGCTGCCAAGTACTGGTGAACGTCACCTACCGTCAGCCGTGCGGACGGGTGGCGCTCCGTCACCATTGCATCGCGGTCCTCGCTCGCTGCGACGCGCTCGGTGCGGGCCATCACCGCCCGAAGTGACCCCTCGACGGCCGCCTTCGCGGGATCCACGTCCGACGCGTCGCCGGCCGCGGCCCGCTTGAGGGCGGCTCCGAAGGCCGACAGGTCGTGCCGCAGAGCTTCCACCCTCGTCTCATCCTCGTTCATCAGAAATCGCGTCGTGGCGAGGAAGTCCGCGTAATGGTCCTCGTGCTCGATCTCGGCATCGGCCGTGTACAGCTTGTAGGGGGTGGCTGACAGCAACAGGGTTCGGACGGGGTGCCCTTCGGGTGTTGTCGCCCGGAAAAGAGCCTGGGCCAGTTCGGCGGCGGGATCTCGGTATTCCTCGCGAGTCTCGAGGAGGGACTTGAAGCGCTGAAACTCGTCCATGATGACGAGGTCCGGCTCCAACGCCTGGACGCACACGCCAGCGAGCAGCTGTCGGAGTGCGGCGATGGCTTCGTTGCGGCCCCAGCGTGCCTCCCGGGGCCAATTCTCGCGCTGCCTGAAGAACCAAGTGTCAAACAGCGTGTTCAGCTGCTCCTGGAGCTTGTGGTCTGCCCGAAAGGCGCGTTCGAAGCCCTTCTTGATAGAGGGGGCCAGCGGCACTTCATCGTTCTCGAGGCGCCAGCGCCAGCTCTCGGTTCGCGTGATGTTGCCCTGAAGGAAATTCTTGAGCGCGGTTCGCTGTTCGACCAAAGGCTCGAGCAACCGGAACAGCACCACGCGCTCATTGGACCGCCCGGTGGCGTGCCCCATGTCGAAGGACGTTCCTGGCGTGAAGCTCACGAAGTTGAGTTTGCTGTCGCCGAGTCCGGGGCGGTCGTTGCGGGGCGCGAGCTCGGTCGCCAGCATCGTGAGCCGGGTAGCGAGCGCGAAGGATCGCTCCCCGGCCGCGCTGACCTTTAGCTTGGGAAGGTTCGCCCGCGCGATGCTCCCATTGCTGCAAATGTAGACGATGTCGATTCGGTCGACGGTGTCCCACAGATGGTCGATCGTCCGAGCGATGATGCCGCGCGCCACCAGGGTTTTTCCGAGGCCGACCTCGTCGGCCACCAAGAACCGCGCGGTGCTGTCCGCGGCCAGAAAAAGCCGCTCGAACGCATGGTCCACGGTTCGCCGCTGGAACGGCTTGAGCGGCGTGAGGATCTCGTCGACGTCGGGCCGGCTCATGCGCTCCCCCGCTCCGCGAGCGCCCCGTCCACCGCCTGCCAGATTTCCAATAGGTCGTCTGGGACGATGCGTCGCCCCTCATCCGTGGTCCGAAGGTCGGCGATCAGGCGCCGAACTGGCTCGAGACGTTGCGGGTCTCGGGACGCGACCCGCACCAGGTCCTCGAGCAGCGTCTCGGCGCCAAGCCATTCTCCCCAACCATCTCCCCCCGACCCGCTGCGCCCGTCATCCGCCCAGTCCGTCAACCCCTCGAGGCCGCCCAACAGCGCCCTCAGGAACCGCAAGAAGCGCTCCGGACTGTCGATCAAGGAGCGCAGTACCTCGGCGAGGCGCCCCTCCGGTAGGCCTTCTGCGGGCACCTTGAGAACCATGCGAGCGTCGTCTACGCCTTTCACGCCCGCGCTGATGTGAAACCCGACGAAGCAGGTCAATCTGCTCGTCGGCAGTGTCCATGACCTCGGCAGCGCGAGCGGTCGCGCCTGCTCCTCCGGGATCGTGATGGGCCAAACGCGAATACCGACGCCTGCGGTGACAACCACCCGACCATCTAGCTTCCAGGTCCAGGCCTCTCCATCCGGCGCGCAAGCAATCCGCAGTTCGGCTGCAGTCAGGCTCTTTTTCGCTGCCTCCACGAGTTCCCGAGCCTCGACCACCGCCGGCTCCTCCTCCACTTTGTTCCGTCGGTACGGCACGAGCAGCTTCGAGAAGCCGGAAGCCAAAAAACGGTCGATCCCGTGCCCTCTGTGGCCGCCTGCTCGCCCCTTCTTGCCGGTCAGTGCGACCATCATCTCGACGTTATGCCCCTCGAACGCGGCTTTCGTGAGGTTTGCGGAGCCGACGTACCAGGTGACGTACCAGCCCTGCTCGACCGCGAGAAACTTGGCGTGGAGGCCGGAGGGACGCGGGGCAGCATCATCTTCGGGCTCGTCGTGCGCCGTGTCCGACAGCACGTACACAGGCGACCATCCAGCGAGTGCATCCTCGGGGAGCGAGTCCAGTTCCTCTTGCCGGCTGACCAGAGCTCGCCCTTCGCCAACGACGTGGCGTAGGGCGTCCAGCGCGGTACGATTCACGAACGGAGCAACCGCGAGCAGCCGGGTGCCATCGATGTTTGGACGCCACGCCATTGTGGGGCCGCCTCCGAGGCCAAAGCCTTGGAATGTGATCGGGGTGTCGAAGCCGTCGGGAGCCGGGAATGACGTCCGCTGTGACTCGTCTGCCAACCGGTCGACGGCCTCCGCAACATTCGGCGGCAGCTCGTGGCCGGCCGTGCTCGCAAGGGACGGCAGAGCCCGCAGTAGAGCGCCCAGATCCCGACTCGCGGCCACGTTTCGTTTGCCCTTCGGCGCTGCCTCGCTCGAAAACGCGATGTCCCAAGAACGGTCGAACGTCAGGTTCCTGGAAAGCACTGCCGCCCGCACCAGTGACTTCCCTTCCTCGCTGACGAATCGCGCGACCCATACCTTTGGGTGGAAGGCTCCACCGTTGGGCGCCCTCAGCGGATGGATGCTTTCCTCCAACATCGCGTAGAGGGCGCGCTCCTTGCGCGGCACGCCTATTCCGGCTGCGTCTACGAAGATGTGAACGCGGCCGCCCGCCTCCCTGAGCGCCTCGAGCAGCAGAAGCGGATCGGCAAGCAGCTCCTCGATCCCCTTGTCCGCCTGGGCCAGAACGGCAAGGGGCAGAGCCAGGACCGTCTCCAGGTCCAGGGTGTAGGTCGTGAGGATCGCCAGGTCCAGGCGGTACCCGGGTGGCGCCCTCAGCAGATCCATCGCAACCGTCCGTGCCTCGGGCGACAGCATCAGCTCTCCAGTCCTCGGTGAAGGTCGGTCAGTATCTGTCGCACGCGGTGCCACCGGAAGCCGTTCCTTCCCACGCCTACGCTTCCGCTCCACTCGAGTAACCGCGCCGCGTTGGCGAGCCGCGCCCGGTTACCCTTGAGCTGGATCTCCCGTTGTTCGACCAGTGCTCGTAGGGCAGCGTCGTCCACCGCACGTGCCGGCCCCACCTCGCCAATCCGTCGTGACCACGCTTCGACAAACCGGATCTGCGGAGCCGGGGTCCGCCCACCCCTCCGAGCGACGTAGGCCCACAGTGCGCCGGAATCGAAGGGGGCCTCCTTTTCCTCCTTGGCCGCCCACTGGGCCATCTGCGCCTGGTAGCTTTCGATCAGCTCTTCGTCGTCGCCGTGCTCGGCGTGTCGTCGAACCGCCAGCAGCAGGTTGTAGAGCAGCGGCGCTCCTTCCACATGCAGGGAGAAGCGGCGTGCAAGCTCGACCGTCGCGGCCAGCGCCGAAGGTACGCGGGCGACGTCCGGGTCCTCCCAGAACGCCGCTGCGGGGCTCGACGAGCCTTCTTGGGCCAGCCAGCCCAGTAGGGTCCCCGGGCACCGCTCAGTGATACGCCCTCGAACGAAGTCCGCTTCGTCGTAGGTCAGAGCGAAGTTGGCTTCCCCCGGAAACGACTCTGGTGGTTTCGGCAAGCGCGGGTGCCAATTGGGCTTCCTGGCCCAGACGATGCCGGGGTCATCGGCGCGTCCCATTTCGGCCCCGCCCCTCACCAAGCTCGAAAAGTGCCGCTGGTACCAGCTCTTGTTCTGGGCGTGCTGAAAAAACTGCCAGTGGACCAGCGCTGGCCAGTAGACCTCGCTCGGAAGCCGGGTTAGCCCACCACGCGCGCGGGCGCCAATGACGCCCGCCGTGTCCTCGCTCCGAACGAGGGACTCGATCAGCCCAATCTCGGCAGAACGGGCTGCCTTTCCGACATCCGCGCTCGTGACCCGTTTACGTTCGAGGCTTTGGTAGAGCCAGGGCACGAAAAGCACGTATCGCAGACGTGTCTGAATTACGGAGGTGCCCGGGAAAAGGTCGTCTGCGATCAGTTGCGTGAGGCTGCCGAGCCCCATCTCGTCGACGGTGCCCTGCTCGGTGAATAGATCGAGCACGCGCCGCATCTTGTCGCGATCGCTTGCGGTGAGGTCTAGCCATGTGAGGGTGGGTTCCAAGGCTTCAGCCGCTACATTCCGAGGTGGGCATTTGGACTTCCCCCAAAACTTGAGCGGATTGGACTATGCCACTTCGTCGGCCAAGGCGGAAGTGACCTCGAATGCGATTGTTGGCGCGCGCCGGGTTTTGCGTGATTCCGTGCGCGATTCGCTAGTCACGAAATTTGGCCTTGACTCTCGCCAACACTGGCAGAGGCCGGCCTTCTGGCGGCCTCCATTGTCCTACGCCTGGCTTGGCCCGCGCGTGTGGACGGTCCTCGGATCTTCGGGCCTTGGGTGGCAGCAATGGCCGAGGCAAAGGATCCGATGGCCGTTCCTGCACGTGAGTTCGCGGTCAATGGGGCCAAGGCACCCCAGCAACTTTGCGACGCCCAAGGGGACCGCAGGAGCCATCGCAGCCGTTTCTTCTCCCGACCAAGGTCGCCGAGCCAGTCGCTCGACCACCGCTTCTGCGGTCATGCCCATAGATGAACCCTCGCGCGGTCGCATTTGGCAACAGCTGGTCGGTTTTGGCTACAAGTGATCGGTGTTGGCTACAAGTGGTCGGTTTTGGCTGCAACTGGCGATTCCATCGCCCCTCCATGGGACGCTCCAAGGTATTGACGCGAACGTTTTGCAGGCGTTCTGCGCGGTTCGCTTGCTGGGGGGGATCGGCGGAGTCTTAGATCGCATTTGAGCCCTAATTTCTCGATCGAATCCGATGTTTGTGCTGGACGCCGATCGCCGCCATGCTACGTTTTCGGCATGGGGCTTTTGGGGGTGCGATGGGAGGAGGAGGCGCCGCCATCGATTCGCTCGCAGCTGAAAGGTGAAGCGGCCGTTGGGCCAGCCCGCCCGACGCTGGGACGCGAGGCGCTCCAGGCTTTGGACGAGCAGCTGGTGGAACTCGCGCGCGGTGCCAGTAGCGGGCGGCTGGCGCTTGGCGAAGCGCTCCGGGTGATGGAGCGTCGCGGTTTGCATCGAGCCCTTGGCTTCGCGTCGCTGTCGGCCTACTTCGTCGAGCGTTGCCAGCGTGCGGGGCGCTGGGGCAGCGAGTCGCGCCTGGTGGCGGAGCGCCTGGATGCGCTACCCGCAATCCGAGCCGCCCGGCTCGATGGCTCGGCGTCATCGCAAGGGCGGCGCGTCCTACCGCGCGCGCGTCGAGGCTTTCCTGAGCCACCTCACCGAGCAGCTCGCCACGCGCGACGAACGGATTTCCCTGCTCAGGGATCTGATGGAGGCGCAGCTGGAGCCGGTGCTCCGGGCCGATGGCGGCGTCAAGGAGGAGACCCGGCGCAGGCGTCTACGCGGCTTCAACAGCCCGCTCATGCCCGAAGTGCTCGTGGCCAGCGAAGTCATGGCCGAGGGGCTCGACCTGCACCTCGACTGCCGCCACATCATCCACCACGACCTCAGCTGGAACCCAAGCACGCTCGAGCAACGCACCGGCCGCGTCGATCGCCTCCGCTGCAAGGCCGAACTCGACCAGGATTCCATCCACGTCTATCTCCCCTACCTGGCCGGCACCGCCGACGAAAAGATGTACCGCGTGGTCACCGACCGCGCCCGCTGGTTTCAGATCGTGATGGGCGAGAAGTACTCCGTGGACGAGGCCAGTACCGAAGCACTCGCACAACGCGTTCCATTTCCGAAGGCCGCGGCGGAGGAGCTGATGTTTTCGCTGGGGGTTGATGGGGAGGTGCAGCAGAGCGAGGAAGGTGGTTGAAGGGTGCTTGGTTGCGGCGGCGGGGGCGCCTGCTTTGGAACCGTGTGGGGTACTCGGCAGATATCCATGGGCACGATCCCAGCCGGTGGGGGCCCGGGCCGGGAATCAGCGAAAGGTTGGCGCGGTTCTTTGGTCATTCCGGGTTGGCCCCCATCCTCTCCTGTCGGAGCCGGGTACGCCCTGTGGTACATTTTCAAAACCATGCCGTGGACATTGCCAAGCCATGAGCACAAGCGGTTCCAGCGCAACCCGCTGGCGGCGGTGATCGTGCAGCTGCGGTTCGATCCGATCTTGAAGATCGCCACGGGCGTGCCGGATTTCCAGGACAAGATCAGGTCGCGCTTCTCGCTGTACGAGGAACGCGACGTGAAGGTGGTCGAAGTGGAGGCGCCTTCGGTTTCAGCAGTTCGCACGCGTCGCGTGAAGGAGCACAGATTCCGAACGAGGGGAGAGCCGACCACTGTGGTGCTAGGCGACCAGGGCGTGAGCCTGGAGTACCTAGCGCACCAGCACCGGGACGTACTCTTGCCCGACGTGAAGCTCGTCACCGACTCGCTATCGAGCACGTTTCAGGACGTCTCGCCCACCCGGCTGGGGCTGCGCTATGTGAACGTCGTCGACCGCGATCGGGTTGCCGCCGATGCGGGTAGTCCGGCCGAATGGTCCGACCTGATCGAGCCGTCCTTCCTGCAGATGCCGGCCGCGCTGGCAGACCTGGCGGGAACCCGGTTCGCCAATGAAATTACTTCGGAAATGCCGGTTGGCGCGATGACGTTGCGCTACGGCTTGCTGCCCGCGTCCGAAGACCGGCTCGGCTTTCGGCTGGACATCGACCGCTACCACCAGGAATCTTTTGACATGGCAGATGTTGAAGCCTTGGTGCGTGCGTTTGCTGACGACATATTCCAGGTGTTCATGGCCGCCGCCGGGCCGAGCCTCGTGGACTGGATGGAGGAGGAAGCGTGATTGAGGCAGGCGCCGTAGCCTTCGCATTGTCCTTGTCCGAGCCTGAAATGGCCCGTGACGATGAACGGATCCATCTTCACGTCACAGCATCGACCGAGACACCGCTACCGGTCGGGCTCGCTCCGACTGCGCTCCTGGACGCGGGTACCGGCTCGCTGAAGCTGGCCGACTCGCCGGGTGATCTCGTTCGGTCTGCGAGCACGTATCTTCAGGCACTCGCCGTGCTGCCGATCAATCCCGACGACGATGCGCTCGTTGATCGGCTGGTCGCGGACAGGGTTGTCGGCACCGCCAAGAAGCGCGCCCTGCAGCGACGGTGACCCGTGCTCAGTCCGCCTGAAGGCCGTTGGCCGCCGGTCTACGACGCGCAGGGGCTCGCCGATGTCATCGATGGGCTAGCCGGTGCATCCGACTTCGATACCCGCTTCTGGGACCTGCGGCCGCGAGTCCAGGGCGAAGTGTTCCAGGGTGACCTCGTGCAGCTTGATTCGGCGGTGCCCTTGTTGGACGAGGCCGGAGATCCCGTTGTCACCGACGATTGTAAGTTCTGGTTGATCATCGGGAACACATGCGACTTCGAGCGTCCGGCCAACGACGTGCCTTGGACGCAGATCGTCCCGACGGTCGACCTTGGAACGACAGTGGACCGGCAGCACCTCGACGTGTTTCGGCGATACCAATATTCGCGTCGCTTCTATGTGCCACCGTGGCCAAGTGGTGATGGCCACCATCGCTTCGCTGATTTCACAAGGCCGGTGACCATCCACAAGGCGGCCTTCGTCGGGCCGGCGCAGGTCGTCGGCCGGATGCAGCAGCCGGCCTGGGTCCTGCTGCATTCTTGTCTCGTTCGCTTTCTGGCGCGTGACGACGGGCGATACGACGTATAGCGGCTCCCAGCGCGTGTCCGCCTGGTCGCGAGTTCCCGAAGATCACACCTGGGGCACCTTTGGCGGAACCTTCACGGGGGTTGCCAATGTTTGCTGTCTGGCCTCCACAACGACCTCGACAGAATCCTGACCTCCCCACAGTCGATACGCTTCCGCGGAAGCGTGTTGTGATCTGTTTCACACCCGCCGCCTCCACGCCCCAGCCTCCGAAGCGCCTCCATCACAACGCCCCATGCCGTCAAAAATCGCTGAGATCACACAACTTTAACCCTTGGTACTGAGCGTCGATCCAGTATTCTCTCCAAACCACCTCAGGGGAGGTCCGATTGGCGTTTGGGGAGTCGGAGTGCGAGAGCGGTGCGCGCGCTGAGCAGGCTTCGTCGGAGCGCTCGATCGAGCAGTTGGAGAACGCGATCACGGAGCTGTCGGCACATCTCAGCGCCGCGACCCATCGCTGGCTGGTGGACATCGCCGAGTTCGATCGCCGTGCCGGTTGGGCCGGCATCGGCGTGGCCTCCTGCGCCCACTGGTTGAACTGGCGCTGCGGTGTGAGCCTGGTGGCCGCCCGCGAGAAGGTGCGCGTCGCTCGTGCGCTCGAAGCCCTTCCGAAGATTTGTAACCAGATCGTAGGCGGTCCTGGGCCCGCCTACGATCTGGTTACGAGCAGTCCGTACATGCCGTTCTAAGCGGCGACAACTGCGTCGTGCTCGCCCCCACGGCCGGCGGCAAAACCGAGGCCATGGCCCTCGCCGTTCAAACCGGCGGCATACCCCGCCCCGAGACCTGGACCTGGCTAAAGGGCTCCGCTGCCTTCAGCCAGCTCAGCGCCACCGACCGCGACGCCGTCATCGACCACATGCTCGCCGAAGACATCCTCACAGGCCAGCAAGGCCGTCTCTGGCTCGGCCCCCAGGGAGAAAAACAATACGGCCGCGCCAACTTCCGCGAACTCTACGCCGTCTTCTCGAGCCCCCGCCTCATCATCGTACGCCACGACACCCAGGAAATCGGCCAACTCCAAGCCCAATTCCTCGCCGCCCTCGAAAGCCCCGAGGGCTACAGCGGCGCCTCCTTCACCCTCGCCGGCCGCGCCTGGCTCGTCGAGCACATCGACTGGCAGCGCGGCCTCTGCATCGTCCGCCCCGCCCCCGCGGGCAGAGCCCCCCGCTGGAACGGCGGCGCCCGCTGGCTCTCCTACGACCTCTGCCAAGCCATGCGCCGAATCCTCACCAGCGACGAAATCCCTCCCACCTGGTCAAAGCGCGCCCAAGACGAACTCGCCACCCAGCGGGCCGGACACGCCTTCCTCCGCGACAGCGCTTCCCCCCTCGTCGAAAGCAAAGACGAACTCACGTGGTGGAACTTCGCCGGCGGGGGCGCCAACCTATTGCTCGCCCAAATCCTGGAGCACGAGCTGGGCCCAAGAATCATCGCGCGCAACACCTCGCTGACCTTCAAGGGCAGTGCGGCGAAGAGCTCCGCGGCCATCCGTGAAGTGCTGGCGGCATTGAGGGCTGAAAGCCGGCCGTCACCGGGCGATGCGATCCGATTCGCCGAAGGCGCCAAGCGCGGGCGCCTCTCGAAGTTCGAGCCGTGCCTTCCAGATGAACAGTTGCAGCGGTACTTCGCCGAGACCATCGTCGATCGGGAAGGGGCACTGCGAACTCTACGCTGAATGCGATGCGGGCTGCCACCCACGTGGCCCGAAGTCAGGAGGGAAGGTTGAATCAGGCCGATTGGATGACATGGCGGGACAACCTGTTACGATCCGTCAGCGACCGTGTGCAGAGGGTGGAGCTTCTCTCTACCACGGGCATTGCATTCACGCTCGGCGCGGCGTTGTCGATACCGGACGGCGGACGTGTCTCGCTCCTCGGCGTCCAGCTCGCCCTCACGGATGCCGCCCAGGTCGAGGCCCTCTGGGTGCTCGTGGGCACGCTCGGACTGCACCAGTGCGACATCCTGGGAAGACTCGTTCGCCAGCTCGAGTTCGCACAGGTGGACCCGGCGCTCTGCGAGTCGTTCATCAGCGCACGCGCGCTGGGGGCCGGCACGACGGGCACGGTCTTGCATCTGCAAGGAGTGCTCCTGGCTTGGGCGGCGCTCGTTGCACGCGGCGGTTCGGCGCAGTCCTTCGGCGTCGTGTTCGCGGTCGGCACCATCGTACTCACAAGGCTGCTCTGTCTCAGGCTCCAAGGCGTGCTGCCACTTGGACGCCGGCGCCGGTCTTGCTCCACCTGACGCACCCGACGTCCGATTCCTTCGCCCGAAATCGCACCCGTCACAAACAACGTCACACCCCGGCTACCCCGCCTGCCCCAGATCACCCCCGGACAAAGTGGCTCCGCGGCCCTTTTCCCGCCGCGCCGGAGAGATCCCGCGCGCGCAACGAAACCCGAACATGAGGTTACCGAGGAGGTCAGGATCAATCTTGTCGCGAATGGACGCGCGGACCGAACCGGGTTCGGAAAGCGTACCGCCACGGTACACGCGCTCGGTGCCCTGTTCCGGCCCGCGGGGATCGGTTTGCGCTTCCGACGCATACGGTGCGTACCAGTCCGAAACCCACTCGTACACGTTGCCTGCCAGATCACACACCCCTTCGGGGGTGTTGCCAGCCGGCCTGCTGCAAACGGGTGCCGTGTTGCCGTTGAGTACGAGTTCCTCCACCACGGCTCGCGAAGCGGTCGGCTTCTCTTCGCCCCATGGGAATGTTCGGCCCTCGGTCCCACGCGCCGAGTACTCCCACTCCGCCTCCGTCGGCAGCCGCTTATCAATCCATTGGCAGTACGCCACCGCGTAATCCCAGGGCAAGCAGTTGATCGGATGCTTTTGGCGATCGCTACGCGTTCCGGTGCAATACTTGCCCGAAAACAAATCGTCGGCGTCGTCGACGGCCACACATTTTCCAGCGGCCACGCAACGCTGATACTCCTCGACAGTCACCTCATGTTTGTCCAGGTAGAAAGCGCTCAGCGTCACTCGATGGGCCGGCTTCTCCTGCGCGCCGTCGTTCGGACCCATCATTCGGTTGTCCCAGTTTTCCCGTTTGTGACCGTCGCCCGAACCCATCATGAATGTTCCAGCGGGAATGAGAACCATCCCTTCAGGAGGCGGCGGCGGCGGGGCTGCGGGCGGCTCGCGCTCCGAAACCGGAGCAGACACGGGCGGCGCCGGGCTCGTGCTGCTCGGCCGTGGGGCTGACCCCGCACCGGGAACATCAGGCTCGTCCCGATGGACCGCGGGTTTCAATGCGGCGTGCCCGGAACGACAGGCGCTGCTCGAGGCGATGATCGCCACCCCTAGGAACCACGCCAGTCTTGGAACGCGCATTCGTGCCACTCGACAAACCGGAGCATCGCATGGAAAGCGAGCCAAGGAAGCCCCCGCCATGGGTGACGGCACGGAATCGGAGGTCGCGGAGGCCCATTGGGGGGGCGGCGAGATTCCGACAGCGACCAGGGTCGCGATCGCCGGCGCGCCAAGGAGCTGTGCTCGTGAAAATTCCTGGCAGCTTTTGCATTATGGTGGTGGGCAGCTCGCCGGCGAACCACCTGCGAAAGAAGCGGTCCTTGCCCACCTTGCGCATGTGCACGAGCGAGCCCACCACGTCACGCACGAAGAAGCCCGTGAGGCGCCCGGCCAGCTTGTTGACGCGCGTTTCGACGCCCCGCTCGATGCAGCCCTTTTCGACCTGGTAGGCGGTCTCGATGCAGCGGCCAATGGAGCTCGAGAATAGCCGTACGGGCGAAAGCGCTGGAAGCCGCCGGCCGAACTCGAGGGCCGCCTGCTTGCCCTCGGAGGTCAGCCCCATGAAGCGCTCGTTGTCGGGGTTTTCGGCGTCATAGTGCCGGTGTCCGTGCCGCATCCAGACGAAGGCGCGCCGCACCCCCTCGCCCGCGAGTTCATCGATCAGAGCTGCCATCTGCATGGCTCCCACATCGCATTTGCAGAAGTCCCGTTCACCTGGGATGCGACTCGCGAGTGCCCCCGAGCTCTGTCGTGGGGATTTCGCTCGACGGGGCTTCAGGATGTCCGCGAGACGCACTATGACTGCTGTCCAGGTTGTGCGGCCGCTGCCGGCTGCCGGAGTTTCCGCGATGATCATCCACGACGAGCCGACGAACTCGAGGCGGGAGTTTTGCACCTCGGCGGTTGGCAAGCAGCCGCTGGGGCTGTCGCCTCTCGAGCTTCGGTCTGAGGGCGACTGGGATCCCGACAAGGAATACTGGGGCGAAGAGGGGGATCCCATCGAAGCATGGGCAACGCCGATCATCGCCCGGGGCAAGCGCCCGGTCTTCGAGATGGAGCAGGTCCTCCCCGGTGCCTATCCAGAGGACCCCGACTCCGATCCGATTCTCGAAGCGAGCGACATGCGTGCCGCGGGGCAGTACGCAGAGGCCCGCGCGCTGCTCATGCGTCGGCTCGCGGCGGACCTGCGATGTCTCGACGCCCACTCCCATCTCGGAAACTGGGAGTTCGACCTCCGCCCCGGGCAAGCGTTGCGTCACTATGCCGTCGGCGTCGGCGTCGGCGTCGGCGTCGGCATTGGCATTGGCATTGGCATTGGCATTGGCATTGGCGCGCTCACCCTCGGCACTGACTTCGATGGAGTATTGCCCTGGGGCCGCATCGACAATCGACCGTTCCTGCGGTGCATGCACGGCCTCGGCATTTCATTCTGGAAGCTCGAGTGCGCGCGCGAGGCTGCGGGCGTGTTTCGCCGCATGCTCTGGCTGAACCCCAGCGACAATCAGGGGGCGCGCTTCAACCTCGTCGCCGTGGCGGACGGCCGGACCTGGGAGGAGATGGAGGAGGCGGACGCGTGAGCCCCAGACGCCAAAGACGAAAGCGCAACACGCGCACGATCGCTCGTATCCCCGAGCAGTCCCTTCAGGAGCGCGTCCTCGAACTCGCAGCCCCGCTGTTCGAGCGCCTCGGGGCCGACCCGGCACCCCAGGCCGTTCGCACCACGATTGAGCTGGCCATCGCGTTCTGGAACGCCAAGTCCGAGGAATCGAAGATCTGGGGAACCTCCAAGGCCAAAGAGCTCAACGACTTGCAGCGCAAGATGACGGGCAAGAAGGCGTCGGTCGAGAACGCTCAAGCCTTCGAGTTGCTCACGGAACGCTGGCGCGAGAAGGAGTTCGCGTACGACCCACGCCTCGTTGGCGAGTGGTCGCTCGAGGTCGGAGACGATGGAGGGCCTCGGCTTTCTTGCGCGATGGAGCTGCCGGACGGTGTCGAAGCAGAGATCCCGCCGCCGATCGAGAAGCGCGTGGCGATTGGCGGCACCTTCCTCGACGAGACGAGTATCCGCTTGACCGGCACGCCAGGCACGGTCGCCTTGCTGAGCTTCCCGCTGCAGCACCACCAGGCAACGTTGAGCGACGACGGCTCCGTGACCGTTCACACGAAGATGCCCACGGTAGTCGCGCTCCTCGCCGAGGGCGTACTTCCGCCGATCGGCGGCGCGCCGGTGGGCCTGACCGTCCACGGCAAGAGGATCGATGCGATGGTGCTCTCCGAGATTCGCTGCGACGCCGACCGTGGGACCAACGACATCGCCATCCTGTTCTTCAAGCCTGCGTAGCCCCCGGGCGCGCAGTGAGCTCACCTCGGTAGTCCGGGATGAACCACCGCCCGGTCGCATTTGACGACAGCCGGTCGCCTTTGGCGATAAGTGGTCGCTTTTGGCGATAACCGGAGATTCCATCGCCTCACCATGCGACGCTCCAGGGCCTCGATGCGGAGGTTCAGAAGGCGTTCTTCACGGCTTGCTCGATGGGTCGATCGGCTGGAGCATGGTGGAGCTGGTCTGCCGCTTCGCGCGGCCCGAGGACGAGCAAGAGCTGCTGGCCGTGGCGCATACGAAGACGGTGCGCCAGATGCGGTCATGGCTGAAGCAGCGGGCCGACGGGCTGCGGGCGCAGGAGCGGGCGGCAGCTGGTGCCCCAGCGGTGGGTCCTAAGGCCGCTCGCCGGCGAATTCGAGGGGCGCGGTGGATGGGAGGTGGCTCAACAACCAAACCCGTCCGCCGTCGTAGGGCTCCATCGGGCGCGAGGTCTCCGCCAGTAGATCGATGAAGACGCCCGGGTCTACATGATTGCTGCGAACCACGGCGAGGCTGCCGTCGCTTGCGAGGTGGAAGTCGTGCTGGCCCCCGGTGGGATCGGCTTGCGAGAAGTACCAGGGCTTCCGGTCGCGGGGTAGGAGCTGCAGCGAGGAGCCGGCGAGTGCGTCTTCGGGAGCCGGCTTCGAAGTTTCGATCACGGGTCGGCAGTAGGTGCCGACCAGGTGATCAGCGGTGACGGTCCAGGTGTCGCCGGCGTAGCGGCCCCGCAGGTGCGTGGCTTGCGCCACCGGCAGTCCGAGGCGCTGCCAGCCCCCGTCGCCGTGGCCTTCGATGTAGAGGGCGTGGCTGTCTTCGTGCGCGTCGATCAGCCGCGTCACGATGCGACCGTCACGGGTCAATGCGACTTGGCTCGCGCAGTAATCGGGCTGCGCCTGGAGGTGTGCGGGCAGCGCGGGCGTCGGGCGCGCCTCGATCACGGCCGACGGGGCGTGGAGGACCCAGACGCGGCCCGTTCCGACGGGGGTCGAGACCCCGACGAAGTACTCGCCCTCCCTGAGAATAGTCACCGTTTCGGTGAAGCTCGGCCCCGTGACGGGCGTCAGCCGCTGGCTGTCGAGATCGAGTACGGCCCGGGGTTGACCGCCCAGCGTCAGCAGGGTGTAGGCACCGGGGCCGACGTGCAGGTCGAGGTCCCGGTCTTCGGCGTCGGGCGCGTCGATGGTGTGAAGCTGAACGGTCTCCGGGCTCTCAACGGCGAGTTGATGTCCGTCGGCGGTGCGCGTCAGGTAGATCCAGGCGCCGGCTCGGCCCACCGCGGGTGAGGGCACTTCGTCGCCCGAGAGGGGCTCGAAGGTCAGCGCTGCGAGCTCCCGCCGGGCGGCGTCGTAGATGCCGTAATGAATGGCGTCCGGCGTGTGCTCGAAAACCGCCAGGTGCGTGGCGTCGAGCCATGGGCCACCCTTCCGCCAACCGTTGGGCAGCGAGTGCGAGCTGCCGTCTTCGGGGTCGACGATCGTCGTCTGGAACAGATCCGTCGTCCGATACTCGCCGTAGACTAGACCTGCCTCGGAGAGGTCCAGCGCCAGGGGACCGCCGTAGGGCGAGATCTGCTCCCAGAGGAGTTCGCCGTGCAGGTGGAGTAGGGCGCGCATGAGCGGGCCCTCGGTGCCGTAGGGACCGGGGGCGGCGTAGGTGACCAACAGGTAACGGTTCGCGTGGAGGATCTCGCGCCGGATGGAGCCGTCCTGCTGGGAGGGGCTTAGCCCGATGGCGCTCCAGGGGTCTGGAAAGCGATGGAAGGCCTCGCGAGCGCCGTCGGCGGTCTCGAGGTAGACCGTGTGGTCCACGAAGAGTGCCATTACGGGGGCCTCGGGGTCCGCGCTCTCGGCCGTCGAAGTGATCACGTCGGCTCGCGACGTCGGTGTCGACACGGCCGCCGTCGCGGCGCCGTCATGGGGCCGTGCCTGCACGTTCGAACCGGGCGAAGCGTCGAGAGAATGGCTCGTGGTGCAGCCGAGGGACGCTGTCAGCCATGCGAAGACCAGCTCGAGGGTGGGCCGTCGTGTCGTCATGCATGAACAAGGTGACAGGTACCGATTGGTCTTTGAAGCAGTGTATTTGATAAGGTATTGAATGAAATCTTGCTATAATGTGTCGCGTGATCGGCTCCCCGCTCCCCGACCCCGAGTCGCTTCGCTGCTTTCTCGGCCTTGCCGAGCGGCTCAACTTTCGGGCTGCGGCCGCAACGGTGGGGCTTTCGCCGGCGGCGTTCGGTAGCCGCATCAAGGGGCTTGAGGAGGCACTTGGCGCCACCCTCTTCGCGCGCACGACTCGCTCGGTGCGGCTCACCGCATCGGGCGAGGCCCTGGTTCCGCAGGCGCGCCGCTGCATCGAGGAGGCGCGGCGCTGCGCCGAGGTCGCGAAGCTCGGCGAGCTGCCGAGCTTCGAGCTGACGGTCGGGACGCGCTACGAGCTGGGCATGAGCTGGTTGTTGCCGGCGATCGACGAACTCGCCGCGCTGACGCCGCAGCGCGCGCTGCATCTCTACTTCGGGGACACGCCCGATCTCCTGCCGCGGATGCAGCGAGGTCAGCTCGACTGTGTGGTGACCAGCGCCCGCATCGCCGACGCCAGCTTTGACTACGCCCGCTTGCATGAAGAGCGCTATGTGCTGGTGGCCTCGCCGCGGACGTTGGCCGGGCACGCGCTGCGACGACCCGAGGATGCAGCCCGTCACACCCTGATCGACGCCCATGCCGACCTGCCCCTGTTTCGATACTTTCTCGATGCCCGGCCTTCCGAAGAACTCTGGCGCTTCGCCCGCGTGGACTTTTTCGGCACCATCGCGGCGATTCGCGCGCGGGTCCTGGCCCACGCGGGCGTGGCGGTGCTGCCCCACTACTTCGTGAAAGCGGACTTGACGTGCGGCCGGTTACGAACGGTCGCACCACGAACGAAGTTGCCGTCCGATTGGTTCCGACTGGTTTGGCGCCAAGGTCACCCTCGAACGAGCCAGCTGCACGTGCTCGCGAGCCAGCTTTCGAAGCAGCCGCTTCGCTGACGTTCTGCTCGGGCGGTGGTGTGAGCATGTCACGATCGATCCCGGCCCATGGCACCGCCCGGCCCCCGCCTTGCGAGCCGTTCGAAGCGATCGATGGACTCGGCGAGTTCGTCGCAGATCATCGGCAGGTCGTCTGCCGGCCCGAGGTAGCGCAGGTCGTCGACACCCTGGGTAAGGCCCCGCCAGCTGCGTTGAGCGCGGTGGCCGTGTTATGGTTGCGAATGGCCAGCACGCGCACACGCATCATCGGCACCACGCGCCTCGAAGCGCCGGTCGCGCAGGGAGGGATGGCGGAGGTTTATCGCGGCGAGCAGAAAACACTGGGTCGCAGGGTTGCGGTTAAAGTCATGCTTCCCGACCTTGCCAAGAAGCGGGACATGGTGAAGCGGTTTCGGCGAGAGGCCAGGGCGCTGGCCAACCTACGCCACGAAAATATCGTGGCCATTCACGATCTGGTCGAAAAGAACAACCAGCACTTCATGATCATGGAGTATGTCGATGGCATCGACTTGCATGAGCTTCTGAAAGGAGGCAAAGGAGCGCCGCTCGACGTCGCACTGCTCGTGGCGGCAGGAGTAGCTCGTGCACTCGAGCACGCGCATTTTCGCCGAGTCATCCACCGGGACATCAAGCCATCCAACATCATGGTGTCGCTCGGTGGCGATGTAAAACTGGCGGACTTCGGGCTGGCGAAGGACCTCTCGGTTGACGACCTCACCCAGGCGGGCATCGTGCTGGGAACGCCGTCCTACATTGCCCCTGAATTTCTCAAGGGTGCGCGTGCCACCCAGCACAGTGATATCTACGCACTGGGGGTCGTGCTGTACGAGTGCATTTCGGGAACCAGGCCGTTCCGGGGCGAAACCACGACGCAGCTCTTTGCAGCTATCGCAAAGGGGGATCGGCCGCGACTTCGAACGGTGGCGCCAGATTGCCCCAGGGCGGTCGAAAAAATCGTCGATCGCTGCATGGATAACGATCCCGACAAACGCTGGGGCCGAGTTTCCGAACTCCGCAAGGAGTTGGAGCAGCAACTCAATCGACTTCTGAAAGGCAGCCCCTCAGCCCGCATGGTGGCCTACCTATACGATCGTGGTTACGCAACCCCAGACCACCTCGCCACATTGGATATCGCTCAACTCACCGAGGCCGATCCATCGATCGAACTATCTCTGGCGGATATTGTACCCGTGAACGACGTGGAGGAACTCGAAACCGACGAGGAATCGAACGCCGAGGAGACCTTCACCGGAACCGGGCGAAGGATCTTGCTCGCCGTTGCCGTTCTACTAGCCATCGGTGGATTGACGGCCTACTCGCTCGAGCTTCGGTGGACCGACGATCTACTCGCTCCGGCCAGATCGTGGCTCGAGCCCTAAGGGGCTGCTCCAGACCCATGCTTAGGATCCGTGCTAAGGGCCCGCGCAGCCGGAAGGTGCGGCGGCCGCGCATGCAGTGGCTGGAGCGGCGGGGCCGGGGATGGCTTTCGGGCGTAGTTCGGGGGACTCATTTTCTCCAGGGTGCCTGCGCGTGGGCGATGTTCAGCAGCCTCGCAGGCACGTAAGTGCCGACGTTCTTTGGCGGGCTTCTCGACCCACCGCTCCCCTGGGTCCGCTAAACCCGCTCTCCCTCGCGAATTTGCGGCAATTTCAAACCGGTCGCCGCTCTAGGATCGACCCGGCGGGCGGGAATGACGCGTGACGATGCGAACTGAGGTTGCAGGATGACGATGGCGGGGCATCGCGCTTCGACCTGGCTGCTGCTGTGGTGCGCCATTTCCGCCGGGCTGGGATGCGCGGCCGACCGCTCCGCGAGCGGCGACATGGTCGATGACCAGGCCGCCGCCAGTGCCCAACCCAAAGGGGGCGATGGCTGCGCATCCGAGGCCCCCTGCCCACCACCGGCCCCGCCTTGCGACTCCGGTAGCGGCGACTGTGATCGGACTGCCGAACTGGACGCCGGCGCCCATGGCAGCACCGACGCCTCGCCCGAGGCAACCCCCGCCGACGCCGCCGCCGACTCCGGGGCCTCGACGACGACCCAGCCTGGCATCCGCCCCGATCCCACATCGCTACCTTCTCTGATTTGGATCGCCAACACCATCGAGGGCACCGTCTCCAAGCTCGATACGCGCACGATGAGCGAGCTGGGGCGCTACCTCACCAGCCCCCAAGGGCTCGGTTTGCCGTCGCGGACTTCCGTCGCCAACGACGGCGACGCCGCCATCGCCAACCGCGGCAACGCCACCGCCTTGAGCGGCGGCGACGGCGGAGGCGTGATCAAGATCCATGCGTCACTCGAGCGCTGCGTCGACAAGAATGGCAACGGCGCGATCGAGACCTCCACGGGGAGTTCCGACGTCCTGCCCTGGGGCGACGACGAATGCGTCGCGTGGTACCGGCCCCTCGGCTACTTCAGCAATCGACCCCTCGCCTGGGCCCCAGCGCCCGCGCCCGACACGCCCTCCAAGGTCTGGACGGCCGGCACCGACTACTGTGACTTTGCGGCCTGCAGCCTCGAGGTGCTGCGCCTCGATGGCACCACCGGCGCGGTCGTCGACTCGATCTCCATCCGGGGGCTCGCGGGAGTGGATTTCACCACCGGCGCATCCGAGCCAACCGTTCCTCCGGCCCTCTTGCCTCCCACCACGTTGATTCGCCGCCATGAACAACGGCGCCGACAGGGACACCGCCTGGCGGGTCGATCTCGTCAGCGGCGACATCCAAAAATACACGGGCCTCAGCAGTCCCTACTCCTACAGCGACATGACCGGGGTCGGCCTGATGGTCGCCGGCTACCAGGAACCAGCCCCACCCTGATTCGACGCAGAGCGCTCGATCGAGCGGCGGGGTGTGGTGCCCATGGCTCCCGACTCCCCGCGGGGGGGGTCGAGGTTTTATACCGTTCGCTGCTCGAGATCCCGCGCCTCACGCATCAGCCCGAGTAGCTCTTCTTTGTCGAGCGCCTCGAGCACGCGCACGCTCAGCATTTTGCCGAGGTTCTTCAGGCTGGCTTCGAGCGTGGATGCTGGCGCGTCGGCGAAAAGTTCGACGGCGGCTTCGATGGCCGGGCGATGACTGCATAACTCGCGGCTGAATAGGTGGGTCGCGAGGCTGGAGCGGGAAAAGGCGCGGTGGGTGAGCCCGTAGTCCTGGCCGTCGCGGGTGAGTTCGGCGATCCACCACCAGCGGCTGAAGGCGTTGGCGTCGTGGCGGGTGCCGGCGCGCCAGAAACGATCTCTCATGGTTGCGTAGGAGCGGTACTCCCAGCGGTGGCGCACGAGTTCGGGGTGGCGGAGGATGGCGAGATAGCGGAAGGGGCCCGGGTCGGCGGCTTCGCGGCGGGTCAGGGGCAGGCTGCGATGGATATCGATGGCGATGTCGGCGTCGCTGTTGGCGTCGGCCGGCGGGTAGTCGAGCAATGCCCGGTGTACGGTTTGGTCGAGAGCCTCGAGGGAGATGTCACGGGGCATCGGGGCCACCAGCGGCCCGCAGTCTTTTTCGTCGTAGCGAGGGCATTGCCCGGAGGCGAATTCCGGGGTGATGAGGCGCCGACCGCTGGGCAAGAGGCTCCACATGATGCGCCTAGCCCCGGCCCACGCCGACGGTGTCCTGGACCAGGCGCTCCATGTGCTTGACGAGGTCCAGGCGCTGCTGCAGGGCCTGGTCGCATAGGGCGCTGAGCTGGCCGAGGGCGTGGTCGCTGTCGCGGATTTCGATGAGTTCGCGCAGTCGCTCGTGGTGGCGCTTGAGGTTGGGGAAGACCTGCGGCAGTAGCTCGGCGAGCACGCCGTCCTGCCAGCTGTGGCGCGTGGTGCCGTCTTCGGAGAGGGCCTCGGCGGCGTGCATGAAGAGCTGACTCCAGACGCTGACCGACATCATGTCGTAGAAGACTTCGCGCAGCCGGGCCCGCGTGCCCGATTGACCGCGGGCGTCGAGGGCGTCGGCGATGGAGCGGTGGTCGGAGTTGATTAGAAGCAGCGGTTGGTCGCCCGAAAGTTCCAGGTAGTGTAGGCGATAGGGTTGGCTTCGCAGTTGGGGATCCTGCCTGAAGCTCCGGTATTGCACGTCCAGGAATTGCCCGGCCCGGGTCGCTGGTGCGTAGGGCACGACGCTCAGGGCCCGCCCCGAGGCCAGGCGGTGTCCGGCTGCGTGGGCGAAGCCGCTCACGGCCCTGCCGGGCTCGCTGCGCACGAGCCAGGGCGTGATGGCGCAGGGACCGGCCAGCTCGTGGTGCTCGAGGCGCACCTCGACGGTCACCGCTTCCGTTGTCGGCTCGAAGGGCAGGGGCAGCGCCCGCCGCAGTCGTGCCCGTGGCTCGCTCACCACCAGCAATAGGCGCACCGCGGGGCGCTGCAGCTCCTGGGGCGGCAGCAGCTGCGATAGCAGCTCCGGGTCGCGGCTGAGCTGCAGGCGAAGTCGCAGTCGCTGCCAGCGGTCGTCTTCCAGGTGAAGCTCGCTCTGGTCGCGATCTTCGGCGTCTTGCAATAGCGGCGTTTCGTCGTCGATCTGGGCTTGCAGCAGCTCGAGCTTGAGGCCCGTGCGCGCAAAGCGAAAGGGCATGAAGCGCTCGCGCTTGACGCGCTCGGTTCGCAGGGCGTCGCTCACGGGCTGGGCCTCTCGATGCGGCCCGTGAGCTCCAGCTCCAGGGCACCGACGCAGGGGCTTGTGGCGGTGCGACCGCTGAAGTGAAGCTTTCGTGCCACGGCGCTGGCACGCAAGAGGGCTACGCCGTCCTGGAGTTCGACCTGGGCGTCGCCGTCGATGTCGATGGCGATAACTGGAAGTTGGTCGCTGCTGTGGCCCCGTTCGTCGACCTCCGAAGTGCGAAGCTCGGCAACCCACGGATGGCCGGGCTGGGCCGGCTCGATGGCGCCGGAGAAATGCCAACCGCCGGCTTCGAGGTGCGCGCTGAGGGCGCGGATGTGAAAGGCGCTGGCGCGTTTGTCCGCCGGTCCCTTTTTGCCGATGGGGAAGCGCTTCTGCAGGCGCTCGGGGCCCTTGGTGCCCTGGCCGGCCGCCGGCTGCATCAGCTTGCGCAGGGTCTCGTCGACCGAGGCTTTGAGGTCGTCCAGCGCCTTGCGGTAGCCGGCCATGTAGGTCTGCTTCAGCTGCTGAGTTGGCTGCCAGTCATCGTGACTCGGCGGCTCCGAGAGTCGAAGAAAGTGCTCGACGGCGCGATCCTCGTCCGTGGGCTTTTGGGGATCGCGGGCGACGCCACAGGCCAGGACGGCGTGGAAGGGCCGCATTCCTAGGGCGATGCGGCTGCGATCCCAGTATTTGACCACCATGCCGGGGCCGCGAAAAAGGGCCACTTGCCCGACCCGCGGACCGGGATGGCGTTCGGAGGCCAGGCGCACGATCAAGTCGACCTCGCCGCGCACGGCGGCCCCACCGTCCCGACCTGCGGGGATCGAGATCGGTAGCTTGCGCACGACCGTGTCGCCCGGCTGCTCCAGGGCCTGTTGCGGCTCTGTCCGCGCTTTCCAGGCATCGAGAAAGGGGGCGGCCGAGGTGGAGGCGACCTCCACGGCCGACAGTTTTTCGCCGGCCCCGACGTCCGCCCGCAGCCGGCGCAGGGGCAAATGCATGGCGGGCCAAAAGAACTCGGCGATGGCCTCGCGCGTGCGCTCCACCAGGCGGTCCACGTCCGGTACTTCGTCGGCGGTCGGATCGCGGAAGCCCACGATGGCGATGCTGGTTCCCGGTTCCTCGTCGCTGCGGGCGCGCAGGCCCAGGCCCGTCGCCTGGTTGCGGGCCTGGGGCCCCCAAATCGACTCGGCGCGCCGGCCCAGACCCGTTCGCGTCGGATGCCCAAACCAACCCGGGCCGGCGAAGTCGCCGCCGCCGCCGCGGGCGCTCTTGGGCCCCTCGACGCGATGGGAGGGCAGCTCGGCGCGACCGATGAAGCGCGGATTGTCGCGGTCGGCCGGCAGCTCCATCAGCGTCGAGTCGAAGAGCACCGTCGACAGCCCCGAGAAGATCCACAGCACGCTCTTGCCGAGCCCATAGCTGCCGCCGGCGGCGGCATCCCGCTTGTGGCTGAAGAGGGTGTCCTTGCACAGGGCCCGGAAGTTCGACTCCCCTTCGGATTCGTCACCGCTCAGGCCCTCGGTTCCGAAGTCCTCCACGTAGAGCATTAGCAGCTCTTCGCGCTCGGCGATGGCCTCCAGGGTCCGGCGCAGGTCGCGCCCCCCGCGGGCCGAGGCGGCCGCCTCCAGGTGGGGAAGCAGCGTGGACCATCCCAGGGCGTCGAGAAACTCGCGACAGGCGGCGGCCTCGAGCGCGCGAAAGCGAAAGCTGATGCGCGGCATCGCGATCGCCTGGTCGTTGGCGTTCTGGACCACTTCACGCACGAAGGTGCCCAAGTCGTGCCGAAACGCGTGCTCGGCCGGGTTGCCGCCCCGGCGCGCGCCGGATGGCGGAAGCGCATCGAAAACCCATTGCGCTCGCTCTGTCATCGCACCCGTCGCCGCCGAGCCCGGAGGCTACCGGAGTGCGCTCGGGGAGTGAAGCGCCCTGCGCGACGAGGCGAGGTCCTCAGCTGGGGGCGGACGGGGCGAAGCGCCGCACGATCTCGTCCCACCGCTGCGTTCTCGGATCCTCTTCACCCATCATGTCGACGATCCAGCGTCTGACGTAGTCGACATCCAGTTCCGTCCGAACGGCCACCAGTCGCTCCAGATCGACCATGTCCTTTCCCCTGAAGAAGAGCAGCTTGAAAACGCTCACAGCTTCGGCCGACAGAAACCATCCAGACCACCCGCTTTGATCGGTGAAGCGGTGGCGTGTCTTTTCCGCCTCGTGTGCGAAGGGGATGCTCGGCAGGAAGATGTCGATTCGCATTCCATCCCATCGGCCCACGCACATGCCGTCGCGGGCGGCCCGGGTAGCGGCCACTTCGGCGTCGAGTTCGATGCCCAGGTCGTTGAGCGCAGCGACGACTTCGCGCAGTCTGCTTTCGGTCACGAAGACGTTGATATCGACGTCGGCGGTGCCGCGAGGCACGCCGGCCACAGCCAGTGCGAGTGCCCCGCCGATCGCGTACGCAATGCCGGCTCCGTCCAGAGCCGTGGCGATCGCCTGGGCGGCTTCTGCCGCGCTGCGGTCAGTCGCCGTCACAGTCCCAACCCGCTTCACGTCGCAGCCGCGCAAGCGCGGCCAGTGTGCTCTCGGGGAGGGGGTCGGTCTGTGCCAGGATGCGCTCGCGCATTCCGCTGATGCGCGCGGCCCACATCGCATCGCGGCCGCAGGCCTTGGCCAGTCGCCAACGCTCTGCGGCCGTGGTGTTGCGCCACTCGGCCACCTCTTGCCGAACGGAGGCTACATCGTCGATGACCCAGCCTGGTAGTTTTCTCAGCACGTTGAGAGTATACCACGGGATCGGCGCCTCCGAGTTTCCAGCAGGCAGGCGAGACTCAGTTGTGACCCGGCGCGATTCTCCAGGGCCTGCCATGACCGTCGTTTCGCTCCCAGCCTCCCTGCGCGGCGTCTTTCCGCCGGCTCGCTGGGATGTGACCAAGCTTTGGACCCTGGACACCGAGGCAGAGGAGGTCCCGACGGCCGAGCTCTGGTGGTGCCTCGAGCTTTGCGTTTGGCCCAGCGCGCCGCCTGAACGACTCTTCGATCTCAGCCCGTCCGAAGTGCTACGCGAGCCGGAACGATATCCCCGTTCCATGGCGCGCATTTTCGCCGCTGATCTGTCCTATCCCCTCGAACTCTACGACTACCGTGGTCGCTTCGTGCTGATCGATGGATACCATCGCCTCGCGCGCCTGCGTCTGGAGGGCGCAAGCCGCGCTCTGGTGCGCAGGCACCCCGCCTCGATCATGAAGGACATTGCTCGCGACCCCTGAGGCGCTCCGATCATGGGCGCGCGTGCCCCGCGTCTTCCCCTCCGAGTTCCGCAGCCGCGCGTACAAAGCCTTCGATCAGCGGGTGGGGCTCGCCGGGCTTCGAGCGGGCCTGGGGGACGAAGAGGGTGGCGATGAAGAAGAGGTGGTCGGGCAGTTCGAGGATGCGTGGAGTGCCGTCGTCGGCGGTCGCCACGATCGGCAGGCCCGCCTGCTGCAGGCGTGCGAGCCAGGTGGGGTTGATGCCGTAGCTGCCGTAGTTACTCTCGGTCACCTGGCGCGTTCCGTAGCAGGCCTCGGTCCGCGACGCGGGCTTGATTTCGACTTCTAAGGTTCTCCCCGCCAGCGAGCATTCGAGGGCGGAGATCACGGGTTCGTCCGGGCCGCCCTCGTATTCGCCGTGGCTAGCGTTGGAGTGGCTACCACGCGGTCGACGCAGCGGGAGTCGACCGATGATGGGTCGTTCGGCGTGGATGACCACAGTCCGCTACATCGACCGACCCCGATTGCTGCAGGGTATCACCGCCGCGGAGATCGGTGAGACAATGGGCTTCGGTGGAAGCTCTCAGGTGGCAGGGACTCGAGGCACGGGCGCTCGCGATCGGCTGCGCTTTCTGTCTGTTCGTGCTCGTGTTGTCCTCGGCCTGCTCCGACGGCTCAGGCGATGATGGGACGCAGCCCTCGGCGCTTCCCACGCCGGTTGCGACTGGCTCTGCGTCGGGCGGCAGCGGCGCCAACGCCGGGATGGGTGGTGGCCAGGCGGTGGAGGCCGGCGCCGACATGTCGCCGCGCGCAGATGCGGGCGTGGCATCCGACGCGGGTGGCAGCACAGGTGGCGGCACAGGCGGCACGGGTGGCACGGGTGGCACAGGGGGCGCCAGCGGATCAGACGCGGCCGTGAGCGTCGACTGCTTTGGCGAAGACTGTTCGGTCTACGACAGCGAATGTAGCGTCGGCGTCTGCGGTGCGTTCGGCTGCGAGCCGAGCTTTTACGCAGACGGCACCCCCTGCGACGACGGCAGCGCCTGCACCAGCGACGACCGCTGTGGCTTTGGTGGCTGCGTGGGCACTTCCAAGGACTGCAGCGGTTTGACGGCCGGGGTCTGTGAGTACATCGGCTGCGATCCGGCTTCGGGTGAGTGCGTGGTCGCGCAAAAACTCGCCGGCGCCAGCTGCGAAGCCCAGGCTTTCTGTACAATCGGCGAGAGCTGTGATGCTTCCGGAAGTTGTGTGGGCGGCAGCCCTCGCAACTGCGACGGTGTCGCCGATCAGTGCAACTCCGGCGCCTGTGACGAGGAGCTCGACATGTGCGTGAAGTCGCCGCTGCCCGCGCCCCAGGACTGCGACGATGGTTCCGGTTGTACCACCGGCGATCGCTGTGAGGCCGGTCAGTGCGTGGGTGACGACCTCGACTGTACCGACGTGGACAATGCCTGCATGGGCGTTTGTGATCCGGTCTCGGGCTGCGTCGCGAGCGCCAAGCCGGACGACACGGCCTGCGACGACGGCAATGCCTGCTCCTCCGGGGATGCGTGCTGGCAGGGCCTGTGCGCCGGGGATGCGTGGGCCTTTCGCGAGCTCGTGGGCTCGGCCACGCTCATCGATCCGTCGCTGAGCCTGGCCAGCGACGATACGCCGAACTTGAGCTACATGACCTACCCGGCCGACACCATCCACCATGCGCTGCGCGCCGCGGCCGGAGGTTGGTCGTCGACGCAGGTGGGGAGCGCCTACGGAACGACCAGCAAGTCGCGCACCTGGCTTGCCCTGGATTCGGCCGACGCGGCCCACGTGGCGTACTACACGGGCGTCGACTCGTTCTCGAGCGGGACCCGGGACCTCATTTACACCACCGACGCCAGCGGCAGCTGGAGTGCGACCACCGTCGCCAGCAGCGGCGATGTTGGCGGCTACCCCTCGTTGGCCGTGGACGCGGACGGGACGGTGCATATCAGTTTCTTCGACAACACCACCTGGCAGACGAAGTACGCCTCGAGCGCGACGGGCTTCACCCAGGAGGTGATCGCGACGGTGGGTTCGGAGTATTCCTCCACCCTCGCCCTGCTCGCTGTGGCCGAGCCCGTGGTGGTCTACATGGCTCCGGCGGGCCTCTTGCATGCCGTGCGTACGGAGACCGTCACCGGCAAGGGTACGCCCCAGGATCCCTTCGTGGTCAGTGTGAGCTGGCCTGCGACGACGGTCGCTGCGGGCACTGTCTCCAATGACTTCGAGCTCGTCGTCGACGGCGGTGGTGCCAGTCATGTCTGCTACGACGACAACACGGGCAAGCGGCTGTGGTACGCCACCAACGCGTCGGGGGCGTGGTTGCGCGAGGTCGTCGACGTCCCGGGCGCCAGCGGCTCCTACATTTCAGGCTGCTCACTGGCGGTCGAGGGCGATGGGACCGTTCACATCAGCTATTACGATCCGAGTCGGCTTCGCATCAAATACGCGCGCTCCACGGCAACGGGCTGGCAGCTCGAGTTCGTGTCCGAGGCGGGACCCGACATCAGCAGCTACAGTCAGACGAGCCTCGCCGTGGACAGCCAGGGCGTCGCGCACGTGGTCTACGAGAGCCCGACCGGCTCCGGACTGTGGTACGCGAAGCGAAACGACGGCTGTTGAGACCGGGCAGTCAGTGGGGCCAGCCCGGGATGGCCAGGTCGATGGCGTAGAGCTTGCTCCCGCCGGTGATGAAGAGGGTGCGGCGCTCGGGGCCGCCGAAGGCGACGTTGGTGGTGGTGTCGGCGCCCTCGGGGAGCTGGATTTCGCCCAGCAGGGTGGCTTCGGGGTCGTGGACGCGCACGACACCGGCGGTGGTGATGTAGAGGTTGCCGGCGCAGTCGACGGTCATGCCGTCGGAGCCGCTGTCGACGAAGGGCGACCAGGTGCTGGTGGAGCCGTCTTCGCCGAGCGCGTAGGCGCGCACGCTGTCGCCGTTGCTGACGTAGAGGCGCCCGCCGTCTGGTGAGAGCGTGATGCCGTTGGCGCGCGGAATGTCGTCGATGACATGTAGTTCGCCTGCGGGGACGCGGCGGTAGGCCCGTTGGGGCAGTCGCTCGCTGCGGTTGCCGATTTGCCAGGCCGGGTCGGTGAAGTAGACCGTGCCGTCGGAGCGGACGGTGATGTCGTTGGGGGAGCTGAAGGCTGTGCCCTGGTAGTCGGCGATGAGTATGTCGGTGGCGAGGGTGATGGGATCCAGGGTGCCGACGACCTGCAGGTCGTGGCGGCAGACCAGCACTCGGCCGTCGCCAGCGAGGGCGAGGCCGTTTGCGCCGATGTCGGCCACGAGCACCTGGCAGTCGGCGCCGGGTCTGTGCTCGATGATACGGCCGGGATAATTTTGGTCAGCCATGCCGATCTGGAAGTCCGAGAAGAGCAGCGCGCCGCGCGAGGGCACCCATACCGGGCCCTCGGTGAAGGTGAAGCCTGCGCACACTTCGGATGCGGTGACGCTGGCGCCCTCGAAGGGCCGAGTGGCAAGCGGGCCTTCGGGGCATGTGGCGGCCTCGGGCTTCGAGGCCGTGCCCGCGTCCAAGTCCGAGCCCGAGTCTGCGCCCGAGTCCGAAGGCCCACTGGCGTCAGGCATCGGGTCCTCGGCCACCGATGAGTCCAAAGGCGTGGCTGTCGTTGGGGCCGAGGCCGAGGCCGAGTTCAGGATCGCGGCCGGAGCCGCGTCCAGGGCTGCCGCTTCAGCCGAGGCACCGGAATCCGAGGCCTCTGCGCCTGGCCCGGGGTCGCTTCCGCAGCCGAGCAGCAGCGCCACGGCCATCAAGGTTACGCGCGCTGTCTTGAGCCTCATGATGCCGGTCTACCACGAAGCGTGCTGCGCGCGGTGATGCAGAAGCCAGTCGTGCAGCGGCTTGGCTGGGAGTTGTGGGCCACAGGGAGGCCCGTCAACGCGCCGCGCGCTCCGCGATGCGCTCGGCCACGCGCAGGCCGTCGAGGGCAGCGCTCATGATGCCTCCGGCGTAGCCCGCGCCCTCGGCGGTCGGATAGAGGCCGGCGCAGCCCGGGGATTCGAGCGTGTCCCGGTCGCGCGGGATGCGCAGCGGGGCGCTGGTGCGGCTTTCGACGCCGAGGGCCACCGCGTCGTGACCCGCGAAGCCCGGCATGCGGCGTTCGATGGAGCTGAGCGCCTGCCTGAGCGGGTCGGCGAGCTCGCCCAGCACGGGCCCCAGCGCTGCGCTTTGCAGCCCGCGCGGGTAGCTGCACTGTGGCAGCGAAGTGGAGATGCGCCCGCCCAGCAGGTCGCTCAGGCGCTGAGCGGGCGCCACAAAGGCGCCGCCGCCGGCTGCATAGGCTCGCTCTTCGAGCGCGCGCTGGTACGCGAGGCCCGCAAAGGGGTCGCTCGGATCCAGACCGGCCTGGGCGAGGACTTCGGCGCTGACTTCGACGACCAACCCACTGTTGGAGAAGCGGCCGCGGCGTTGGCTCGGGCTCCAGCCGTTGACGACCTGGCGGCCCGCGGCGGTGGCCGCCGGTACCACGTGGCCGCCGGGGCAGTTGCAGAAGGAAAAGACGCCGTGGGGGCCGGCGCGCTCGACCAGGCGGTAGCTGGCGGCGCCCAGGGCGGGATGGCCGGCGAGGTCGCCGTATTGCAGGCGATCGATGAAGGCCTGGGGGTGCTCGACGCGCACTCCCATGGCGAAAGGTTTGGGCACGAGCGCTGCGCCGGCGTCAGCTGCGATGCGGTAGACGTCATGGGCGGAGTGACCGGTGGCCAGCACCACCGCCTCGGCTTCGATGCGCTGGCCGTCGGCGAGCTCGACGCCGGTGACGCGGCCGTCGCGCGTGAGTAGCGCCACCATGCGCGCGCCGAAGTGCAGCAGCTGGCCGGCGCTCTCGAGGTGGGCGCGCAGGGCCGAGACCACGCCGGGCAGGCGGTTAGTACCGATGTGGGGGCGGGCGTCGACCAGGATCTCGGCCGGGGCGCCGTAGCCGACGAGGGCTTCGAGTACGTCGCGCACGGGACCGCGCTTGTCGGCGCGGGTGTAGAGCTTGCCGTCGCTGAAGGTGCCGGCGCCGCCTTCGCCGAAGCAGTAGTTGCTCTCGGGGTCGAGCTGTCCGCGCTGGGACAGGCGTGCCACGTCGCGCCGTCGACCCGACAGCTCCCGCCCGCGCTCGAGCAGGATCGCGCGCACGCCGCGGCGCGCCAGGCCCAGGGCGCAGAAGAGACCGGCCGGGCCCGCACCGACGATGACCACGCGCCCATCGCCGCCGAGGGAGGGCAGGGCTTCGGGTTTGCGCGGCTCGCTTGGCGGGGCAGGGGAAGTGCGCAGCTCGAGCGCCACGTGCACGCGCACGCGGCCGCGACGGGCGTCGATGGAGCGCCGCAGAATGTCGACGGAGTAGGGCTTGCGCGGGTCGAGATGGGCGGCCCGGCAGGCGCGATCTCGCAGGGCCGCGGGATCGAGCAGCAGGTCGGGATGCAGCTCGAGCTCGATGCGCTGCGGCGCGTCGGCGTCGCGCGAGCGCGCGGCAGAGGGGCGCTTTCTGTGCCTGCGGCGCGTCATGTGCGGGCGGGCGTCAGGCCCACTTGGCCGGTCGAGGGCGATGGTCCGGGGTGACGAAGGGGGCCGGCCTGCCCCGAGGGCTCACTGTTCTGCCGATTCACGGTGACGCGGAAGCTAGCTCGGACCGCTTGTGAATTCACGCGCGCGCCTTCAGCGCTGGCACGGCTGATGGCATGCCCCAATTGGTGACGTGCTTGGCGGCGGCCGCTGCCCGCCGCGCGGTGTCGGAGGCTCGCTCGGAACGGTCTGGCGCAGCGCCTCTCGAGGCGTCCCGACACTGGGTATGACAGGGCGCTTCGACGGCGTAGGATGGCGGGGCCCAGAAGCCGGCTTTTGGCGGACCCGAGGCGCCCGGCTCGCCCGGTGCGGCCTCTCTCCCCTGGGCTACCGACTTTCGGGAGAATGTACGCAGGACGTCCACGGGGGTACGTCCAATGTACTGACATGCTCACGGGAAACTGTCGCCATGCCGTCATTATGCCCGTAAAGTATTGAAATCACTGGGCTGATGTCATGGCCGCCGGCTGATCTGCACGCTCGCTCCGTTCGACGGCAGCAGGTGGTCCGAGTGCTGAAAGCAGGGCCGAATCCGTGCCTTGGGCAGGCGCGTTGTCCGACAGGTCTCCGTGACTTACGCCATTGCCCAGGCCGGCGGCAAGAATTTGTGAGTGCATTGTGAGATGCGCTGCTACGCGCCCATGGGCATCGGGATCAGAGGCCCGCGTCGAGGTCGTCTGCGCCGGCGTCGTCTGTGTCGGCGTTGCGGCTCGGACAGAAGGTTCCCTCGGGTGGTAGCCCGTCGGCGATCCAGCAGCTCGTCTCGAAGCAGCGGTCGCCAAAGGCACCGAGCAGGCGGTCGAACCAGCACAGACCGCCGACGCAGGCGGCGAGTTCCGGCGAAGGAAAGCCCATGCCCTGGGCCACCTGCGCGCACTCGGCGTCGAGGGTGCAGCCGTAGTCGATGCACGCGGCCTCGGCGCACTCGCAGACGCCGGTGGGGCACTCGGACTGGGCGAGGCAGGGGCGGGGCGCGGACCAGGGGGGCTGCTCTTGAGCCATCTGCCCGGCCGCGCACAGCTCCCTGACATCCGGCGGAAGCGTGAGATCGCTACAGGGATCGTAGCCGGGGCAGCCCTCTGCGGCCGGGTTGCGGTCGCAGGGGCCCCATTGGGTCTTGTTGTGCACGAGCACCCCGGCTGCGAAGTAGTTGTGCGTGCCGCTGACGGACAGATCGTAGACGGTGGCCAGGCGGTCATCGGCCGCGGGCACGAATGCGCTGTCGGCCAGGGACACCAGTGCGTTGGCGGCATCGAGGGCGAAGAGGTGCTCGTCGCCCTCCAGCTCGGAGATGGGTCGGTAGCCCCCGCCGACGTAGAACGGATGCTCCGGCGTCACCGCCAGCTGGCGGCCGTCGGACATACGCAGCGTGCCCAGGCCGGGGCGCTGCCGTGTCCGCACCTGGGTGACCCGCTGCACCACCACCCGCTGGGCCGACTCGTCATAGGCAAGCACGGCATCACCGGCCTCGAGCGATTCGATCGGCTGCGGCCCCTGTGGGGTCAGGATTGGTGTAGCGGCGCCGAAGCAGCCGATGCAGCTGGGGTCTTGGGCGCAGTCAGGGAACGCGTTCGACGCGCTCCCGTCGTCCTCTTTTGAGTCGCCCTGACACGCCGCGGCGAGCAACAGCAACAAAACCCGGCACAGACTGGCACAGCCTCCACGCATGATCGCATGGCCATGCAAGAGCTGAGCCTACCTTGAATGGGAGGTTTGTTGCCCATCGCGGTGCTGCAACGCATCCGGGCCACACTCGATGGGGGTCGAGGCGATGTGTTCCTCGCCGAGCGCGAGCGCACGCGGCAAAGCCTCGGGCAGTGCGTGTTCATCCGGGCGCGCCGGGCGTCGGGCAGGCTACGTCGGCGGCGCCCAGATCTCGCTGAGCTCGCCCTCTGCGATGCGGGCGGAACCCTCGGCGCCAAAGTCCAGCAGTTCTTCACCCGCGGCGAAACCCAGGGTGTTGAAGAGGTTCGAGAGCTGGCGGTTGTTGTCGTGGCCGTGTCCGGGATAGACCACCGTGCGGTCGCCGTGCTGGAAGCCCAGGGCAGCGCCGCCCACGATGAGTGCAGGCCACTCTTCGGCATTGGAGTGGTGCTGCTCGCCGTTGTCCGAGATGTAGAGGATGGCGGTGTGGTCGAGCATGGTGCCGTCGGCTCCGACCTCCGGCGTGGCGGCCAGGGTGCGGGCCATCTTCGTGATCATTTGCACGTGCTGGCGGCTGACTTCGTGGATGACCGAAAGGTACTCGGGGTTATTGCTGGACTCGTGATGCAGGTCGTGGCGGCCCACGGTGTCGATGAGGCTCGAATACTGCACGTCGAAGCCGCTTCCCGTGCCCGAGGCGAGTACGACGATGTTGGTGAGCCCGCCCAAGAGGGATGCGGTCGCGATGTCGAATTGGGCGCGCAGGGCGTCGAGGGGGTGAGTCGAGGCGTAGAGGGGATTGGTGCTCGGGTCTTCGGGAGCGACCGCGGTCAGGATGTCGCCCATGCCCTGCAGCTGCTGCTGGCGCTGGGTGATCTCTTCGATCGAGGCCAGGTATTGTTCGAGCTTCGCGCGCTCGTCGGAGCTGCCCGAAAATGCCTGCAGGGCGGCCTGGACGTCGGCGTGGGCAAAGTCGAGCAGTTCGCTGCGCTCGCGAAAGGTGGCTTGCCCCGCGCCCTGGGCCACCGAACCGAAGACCGCGTTGAAGGCGATGCTGGGGTCGCAGATGATCGGAGCGGGTTGGCCCGTTCCGAAGGCACAGGTTTCGTAGACCAGCGCCGAGGAACGTGCCGTGATGCCCAGGCGCAGCACGTCAAAGGGGGTCGTGCCCCGCAGCTGGGGCTGCTGGCTCAACCACTGGTCAATGGTGGGGCCGCCGGGCGAGTTCTGGGTGGAGCGGGTGCAGCTGAGGGCGCCGTGGTGGGTGGTATGGCCTCCGCCGGCGACCTTGGAGGAGAGGCCATAGACCACCGTGGAGTGGGGCTGCAGGTCGAGTTCACCGCCCGCGCCGACCAGGCCATCGAGGGCGCTGGCGGTGCCCAAGCCCGCGCCTTCGATGAGGATGGGCGAATCGTGGCTGTAGCTGCGCGAATACCAGCGCTTGCCGGTTAGGTCGCCGGTGGATTCGGCTTCGACGCGGGCGCGGGCGGCGTCGGAGAGAAAGACGATGGGCTCGCTGCAGTTGCCCTCCACCACGATCACAAAGCGCCTTGGCATGCTGGACTGACTGCGACCGATGGAGCGCAGGAAGGGCGAAAGCAGGGCCGCTCCGGCACCGAGTCCTGCGGCCTGCAGCAGGCTGCGTCGCGAGATGCGAATCATGGCGCCTCCTGGGGGCTGTCTTGTCGGTAGAGGAAGGCGTCGCTCGTGGCGAGCGCCTCCAGCATGGCGAGAAACGACCCGCCGCTATCCTGGTAGGCCTGCTCCATGGCGCTGAGGGCACAGGCGTCGGCCTGGGCCTCGTTGCGGCCCATGAAGTGTCGGAAGGTGTGGCGAATGAAGCAGCGCTCGACGTGCTCGGAGCCGGCCAGGCGTTCGGCGAGCTCGACGGCGTCGCTCACCGGTCCATCGAGGGCGGGGTCGGGCATGTTTTCGAGCACGCTGCTTCCGTCCGGTGCCGAACCGTGGTCGTCGGCCCGCGGGAAGCCCGCGTGGTTGTAGACTTCGAAGGGGTAGCCCAGGGGATTCATCAGCTGGTGGCAGCCGAGGCACTCGGACTTGCTCTCGATGCTTTCCGCGATGCGATCGCGGGCGCTCTTTTCGGGGGCGCTGGGCACCAACTTGGCTTCCACCATCACCAGCTCGAGTCCCGGCACGCTCTGGCACAAGAGCTGCTCGCGAATCAGCCTTCCGCGATGGACCACGCTGGCATCGTCCTCGAAGTTGCCGCCGTGGGCCGCCAGGAAGGCCGGGTGGGTCAAGACACCCGCACGCTGGCCTTGGGGCATGTCCACCCAGCGAGCGTCGCGGTCGGCTTCGATCGGCCCGTCGAGGCCGTAGGGCCTGTGGGTCTCGCCCGTGCTCTTTATGGTGGAGCCACCGGCGGTGTTGGCGGCCACGTAGAAGCGGCGCGTGGTCAGCAGGGTGGAAAGCACGTCGCTGTCCTCGACCACGACGCGGGCGATGACGTCGTCGAGCTGCTGGCTGAGCAGGGGCTCGTAGCCGTTGTAGCCGGTCATCAAGTTCGTATAGGAGGCCGTGATGGACCCGCGCAGGGCGTCGTCGTAGGCGTCGCTGTCGTATTTGCTGGTGGCGTAGGGCGTGTCCTTGAAGACCAGGGCCACGTCTCCGTAGTCGAGCCACTCTCGAAAGAAACGCACGAGCTTGTGGGAGAGCCAGTACTCGCCCCGGGCCAGACGGTTTTCGGGTCGGTAGTCGGCGTTGAGGTCGAAGCGCTCGGGATCGGTTCCGGCCGCGTAGCTTCGAATTAACTCACGGATGACCTCCGGGTCCTGGATGCTGCCGTCGCGGGCTGCGCTTTCGATGGCGCTCAGGTATCCGGCCATGGGATCGGCCGGTGTCCAGGAGCCGCCGTCGGGGCCTTCGCCGAAGCGGTAGGTGCCCATGGCGCCCGGAGGGTGGTCGGAAATCAGGTGGCTGAGGGCCTGGGCTAACTCCCAGTCCGACAGGCGCCGGCGGCCGTCCGCATCGGCCGCGCCTTCGCCCATCTCGCTACGAAAGAGGGCGCCCGACTGCAGCCACGCGGCCGAAGCGACTTTGCGCAGGGTGTCGGGCCGTGTTGTCGCGCCATCGCTTTCCTCGGCCAACATGCGATCGGTGAACGTCCTGAGGCGAGTGCGCTCGCCGTCGGTCGGGGGCCGGTAGAGCACCCCGTCCTGCAGCAGCGAGTCCAAGTAGTAATCGATGCAGGCGTCGTCGGGCGCGGCGTCGTCGAACATGCAGCGCAGGCCGGCGTCGTCGTAGGTGCGCGGCGTGCGGCGCAGGTCCTGGGCCATCCAGGGCAGCACGGTGTCGCCGAGCACGCCGAAGTAGAGATCCAGCGTGGTGGCGTCGATGCCGACGCCCTGGGACCAGGTGCTGTAGGCCGCTGCCGGCGGGGCGTCGAAGGGGTTGGTGCGGGCTACTTGGCTGGCTTTGTAGCCGGTCTCCGAGGAGCCGGTCGCGCGCACCCACTCGAGGCGTTCGATGCGCCTGAGGCGTGCCGGAGAGCTCGCCGGTGCGCCGTCGCAGGTGAAGAGATCCGCCTGGGACATGGCATTTGGATCGGGAACCGGCTGCGGCCCGTCGCCGCCTCCGGGGCCCCCGGCATCGGTACTCGCCCCAGCACCCGCGTCCCGGGCGCCGGAGCTGGAAGCGCCGCTGTCCCGGTCGCCGCTTTGATCCGGATCCGTAGAGGAACCGTCCTGATTGCCACAGGCGAAGAGCAGGAGCCCCCAAAGCCAGGGGGCTCGCGTAGCCCATCGCCATTTCACCACGCGCCCGATTTGATCACGTCCCACGCCTGGGAACGTAGACGAGCAGCAATGCGCTCACAAGCGTGCGCGGGGCTGCCTTCAGAATCCCATCATTTGCTCATAGTTGAGGCGGTAGAACTTGTCTTTCGCCACCTCGTCGATGCCTTCCATGCTGCGCTCGAAGCGTCCGAAGGGATCCTTGGTGCCTTCGGGATGTGGGTAATCGCTCGAAAAGAGGAAGAGGTCGGCACCGGCATCGCCGATCATGTGGCCCACGTCTTCGCCGGGGAAAGGTGTGAACTTCACGGCGCGGCGGATGTACTCCGAGGGCGTCATGTCGAGCTGCTTCAGGTAGGGATCGGTGCGGCCGAAGCTCTTGTTGGCCAGGTCCAGCTGGCGCAGGAAGTCCGGTACCCAGCCGGCCCCCGACTCGATCACGCCGCCGCGCAACCTGGGAAAGCGCATGAAGACACCGTCGTAGACCATGGCAGTCAAGAAGGTTTGGGGCGCGTACCAGAGCATCATGTAGTCGCAGAAACGCAGGTTCTCACCGCCGCCGTGCAGATCCGGTGCGCGCTCGCGGCCGTTGTTGCGGAAAGCCTTGGGTTGGGTTTTGGTGCCCGGGCCGATGTGCAGCATGAAGGGGACGTGGCGCTGGCCGTGCTGAACATGATCCTGATGCGCATCTCCGACCCGCGTCTGAGCGACGAGCTGGGCACCACGCGACGTGAGGCCATCGACACCGCCATTCGCATCTGGGCGCGAGGCGCGCTGCGCAATCGCGGGGAGCTGAAGGTGCTGCCGAAGCGTTGAGCACGGCCGCGGCAAGAGTTGCCAGGCGTCCCATTCGCGCATCAGCGTGACGCCAGGGCACACCGCAGCGTGACGTTGCTTCACAGTGGGCGCTTTGCCCTGCGTGGCTTCGACTCGCATTGCCGATTCGTCGCGGTCTGCGTGCTGGCACGGCCGGTGCATGGCTCCCGGTCCACCAGACCGACGGCCCGTGCCGTCCACAACGCGAAGGACCTGCGATGGATGTTTCCAGCGTCGGCCGCTTCGTCGCGGCTCGCCTTCATGCCGCGGCGGCGCCTCTTATCCTGGAGTACGAGCTCACCCACCTGTGCAATCTGGCCTGCCACTACTGCGACCGGCACACGCGCCAAGCCGACGAACTGTCGCGCGAGGAGATCTTTCGCATCCTGGACGAGTTCTTCGTCCTCGGCATGCGCGCCATCGGCCTCGACGGTGGCGAACCCCTGACCCATCCCCAGTTTTCTGAGATCGTCGACTGGCTCGTGGAGCGGGACGTGATCGTGCACCTGAACACAAACGGCCTGTTGGTCCCTCGCAAGCTCGAGCATGTGCGCAAGGTCAAACAACTGAAAGTTAGCCTTGACGGGCCGCCGCGACGCAACGACGCGATGCGCGGAAGGGGTGCCTTCGAGCGGGCCCTCAAGGGAGCCCTCGCCGCGCGCGAAGCCAGCGTAGCGGTGGAGTTGCGGTGCGTGGTCGGGGTGCACAACTGGGACGGGATCGACGAGCTACTCGACTTGGTCGAGACGCTCGATGCGGGCTTGAAGGTGATGTTCCAGCCCGCCCGCGAGAGCCTCTTCGCGGGAAACGCGCGCGACAGCAGCCGCTGGGCACCAGGCCAGGCGCGCATGGCTGCGGCCTTTGATCGCGTCGAAGCCCGCAAGCGAGCGGGCAGCCCGGTGGCCAACCGTTGGGGCAGCTTGGCCCACTTTCGGCATTTCCCGGGCGACCTGGAGCTGCCCTGCGCCGCCGGTTGGATCAAAGCCACCATGGATCCAGGCGGCCGGCTCTACCACTGCGGCATGTTGAAACGCGACCCCGAGGCACCCAGTGCACGAACCCTCGGTGCCAAGGCGGCCTTCGCCGCGCTGCCCCGCCACGGCTGCGGGCAGTGCTGGTGCGGTCGCGCGGTGGAGGGAAACCTGGCCTGGGGAGGTCGACTGATACAGCTCGGCCGGCCACTTCGCGCGCGCGGTCGTGGCGTCGGACCCGCGAACGGCGCCGTAAACCGAGCACGAACCCATCGTAGCAGCGCTCTACCGCCCACCCGAAGTCGATGACGCAAGCGGCGCCGGTGCTGGCTCGCAGTCGGGGCCCGGACGGCTACCGCTTCACCCTCTGGGTTGCGGACGACGGCGGGGCGGTGGACGCCGACAGCGTCGAGACCCTTGTGAGCGACTGAGCGACAGCCCCCACGCTGGCCAAGCTCGGCGAATGGCTGACCCATTTTGCCCTCTCCCGTACACTGTACGGGACGGTGTTGGATTGCAGCCAGGGCAAGGTGATGATCGCGGATCTCGAAAGTGCGCAAGGTGGTTCACATGCGCGATGGGTAGCGCAGGCGCTGGGATGCCTGTTTTCGGCGGTGCTATGGCTAGCGGCCTGTGCCGACGGATCCGGGGGTGAGCAGGAGCGCCCGGGTTCGGCGTCGGTCGACCCCGGGCAAGTGGCGGCGGGAGCGGAAGCGGGGGGCGAGGCGTCCGAGCTGAGCGCTTACGTCTGCGAGAGCACGCCCACCCAGGCCTGTTTGTGTCCGAACGGAGCCATGGAGGGCACCCAGAGCTGCGTGCCGGACGCGGCCGGCGGCGCTGCGGTCGGTCCCTGCGCCGGCTGCCCCACGGCCGTGCAGGACTCGGCAGCGCAGTCCGGGGCGCTCTGCGCGGCGCTGCAGCAGCAGGTGGGCTGCGAGGCCACCACCTTTCGCTCCGAGGAGCTACCGGCGAGTGTGCTCTTCCTGGTCGATCGCAGCGGCAGCATGCTCTGCAACGCGCCGCCGCTGCAGGCGTCGGCCGACTGCGGCATCGAGCCGTCGGATGCTTCGATGCCGAGCAAGTGGGACATCACGGTGCAGTCCCTGGGGCAGACTTTCGGCAACCTGGTCGGTCGCAACGTGAACGCGGCGCTGTCGTTTTTCAGCCTCGACGGCGAGTGCGCCACCGACAGCGCGCCTTCGGTGGCGCTGTCGGCGCTCAGTGATGAGCAGGCCATCCGGCTCGACGATGCGCTGGCTTCGGAGCAAGCCGAGGGCCGCACGCCCATCGTCAGTGCGCTGATCAATGCCTATCAGTACATGCACTGGGAGGCGCGTGCCGACTGCCCGCTCGAGCCCTGCGGTGCGCCGGGCAATCGCTTCGTGGTGCTGCTCACCGACGGCTCGGAGTCCTGCGCCAGCCCCGAAGAGCAACGGCGCCTGCTCGAAGAGACCGTGCCCGACGCGCTGGACGTCAATATCCGCACCTTCGTGATCGGCGCGCCCGGCTCCGAGCCCGGGCGCGGCTTTCTTTCCGAGCTGGCGTATCGCGGTGGCACCGCGCGCAGCGGCGACTGCGACCACGGCGCCATCGAGGAGGGCGAAAGCGGCGACTGTCACTTCGATATGACCACGACCACCGATTTCGCCGCCGACCTGCAGGCGGTGCTCGGTGACATCGGCGGCTCGGTCGGATGCTCTTTCGCGGTCAGCGGCTCGGGCAGCATCAACGTGCAATATGCGCTCGGAGGAGCAGAGCCGACTTGCCTCGAGCAGAGTCAGGCGCTGCCCTGCGAAGGAGGCGCCGAAGGCTGGCAGTTTGCAAAGCGCGCCGACGGAAGCGACGACCCCAGCCAGGTCGTCATCTGCGGGTCGGCCTGCGACGCCATCCAAAACGACAACGCAGCCCAGGTGGATATCGTCCTCGGCTGCACCACGCTGCAGGGGCCGGAGTGATGATGCGCATTGGTCGAACCTGGCTACTCGTCGCCGTCACCATCGCGTGCATGGATATGGGCTGCGGTGCCGCTCCCGAGACCGGCATGCGGCGTGAGGCCGCGTCCGCAGCCGCAGGCAGCGGGGCGCCGGCAGCGAGCGACTCGCAAGACTCACAGCCGGTGAGGCTCTGCCCCGCCGACAACCTGACCCAGGCCTGCAGCTGCGACGACGGCGCACCAGGGCGGCAGATCTGCATCGAGGCCCAGGGGTGGGGCCCCTGCGACTGCGGTCAACTGGCGACGGGGGCTTCCAGCGGTTCGGACCTGCGCTCGGGGGCCGGCGATCCGGCCGCCAACATGAATGTGGGCGTGAACTTCGTCGACTATGTCATGCCCAAGTCGGTGCAAGACTGTCAGCCCGGGCGCTACGCGGGCACCTTCCAGTGCAGCTACGTGGCGGCCGCCGGTGCGCCGCCCTTTGAGGCCGCCGGCATCGTGAGCTTCGCGCTCGAGCGTTCCACCAACGCCGAGGTACTCGAGATCCGCGACGGCCTGCTCGACGGCTGGGGCGGTGCATTCTTCTTCGGCTACCTCAACGGCGACCTGAGCTGCCTGACGGGTGAGTTTTCGGGCACCGTCAGCGATGGTTTTTACAACCCGCTGCTCAAGGGTTGCTCCGGCATGGCCAACGACATGCCCGGCGCCAACTGCGTGATCACCGATCCGAACGATCCGGGCTACATGCCCTGGACGATCAACCTCGAGGGCGAATACGCGGGTGTCCTCGACACCTCGGTCGATACCATCGACGGCACCTGGGCGCTGATGCCCCTGGACATCGGCGGCACTTGCGATGGAACCTTCACGGTGACCCTGCAGCCCTGAACATGCCCGCCAAGGAAGACAAAAGCACGCGTGCGCTGGATGAAGCCACCATCGTACGCGCTGCACTGCGCGTGATGCGTCGGCACGGCGCCGACAAGCTCAGCATGCGCAGCCTGGCGCGCGAGCTGAACGTCTCGCCCATGGCGCTCTACCATCACGTGCCGAGCAAGAGCGTGCTGCTCGATCGTATGCGCGACACCGTGCTCGCGCGCATCGAGCTGCCCGAGCCATCGGCCCAGCACTGGCAGGCGCAGCTGCGCGACATCGCCATCGCTTCCATCGACGAGCTGTCCAAGTATCCGGGGCTGTTGGCGCCCACCGGGGGCGGAGCGCTGACACCGGGGGTGCGCGCCATGATGGCCCACCTGATGGCGGTGCTTACAACTGCGGGTTTTGAGCCGCGCGAAGCCGCACTGGCGCTGACGACCTACCAGACCCAGCTCGGCGGCCTGGTGCTGCAGCGCTCGATGCAGCGGGCGAAAGCCGGCCGTTCGCGCAAGGTGAAGTCGAAGGGGGCGGCGGCCGAAGTGGGGGAGGAGCTGCGCGGGTTGAGCTTCCAGGAGGCGCTGGAGTTCGGTGTGGACGTGGTACTCGAAGGGCTTCGGGTGCGGCTCGAGCGCCAGCAGGGGGCGCAGGACAGCGCCGAGCGAGCAGCGGAAGGGGCCGGTCGTTCGCCGGGCGGGCGCGGCAAGTCCGGTGTGGACAAGCGCAACTGAATGCGCGCTACGGCAGGTGATAGGCCTCGACCGAGCTTTCGCCCACGAAAAGGTTGCCCTCGGCGTCGGCGCTCCACTGCTGGCCGCTCGCGTCGGGGACCTTGAAGGCGCCCAGCCAGTGCCCTTCGGCGTCCAGGCGGTGAATGGCTTGCAGCACGGGTTCGTAGACGTAGGAGCGTCGAGTTGCCGGCACGCGCGTGCGTTCGGCGTCGAGTTCGGCGACCAGCACGTGATCGCCCGCCGCGACAGCGCGGTCGAAGAGTCCGGACCAGCCCCAGGCCACCTCGCCGTTGTCGTCGAGCCGCTGAATGCCGGGGCAGCCGTGGTAGCCCTTCACCTCGCTCAGGGCGATGGTGTCGGTGGTCGCGGCGTCGTTTGCTTCGCCTTGCTCGACTCCGGCGTCGGCGGGCGCCTGGTCCTGGTGCATGTTGGACGCGGCATCGAAGAGCATGGTGAGCCCCTTCCCATCGGCGATTGGGCTGCCGAAGCCCTCGAGTTCGCGCGTGTACTGCAACTTGCCATCAGGGTCGAAAGCCATCACCACCGTGCGTGGCGGTTTGGTGTAGGACTGACTCAGGTAGGACCAGCCACGCCCGTCGACCGCGACGCGGCCCCCGGCCGGATCGTCGAAGTCCAGCACTTCGCCCGGCGGCCCACTCGCGGTCCACAGCAGCTCGCCTGTGGCGCTGAAGCGCGCGACCCAGAGGTCGGGCTGGGCATAGCGTTCGGGCGGCTGGCTCGGACTGGCATCGACCAGATCGAGGATGTCGTGGACCAGGGGGTTGTAGCATTCGGTGAGATCCGCCGGTTCGCTGCACTCGGTGGACGCCACGAAATAGCTCACCCACAGACCATCGTCACCGTTGGCGATCGGCTCGAGTTGCTCTCCTTCGGGAAGCCGGAGCTCTTGGGATAGTTGGAACGATGCGTCCAGTACTTTTAGCGAAAGTTGGTCGTCCCCTCGCACGACAAGCCTCGCGTCGGGGGTCACCAACGAAAGGCCTGGAAAGGTGTCGTACTGCGCGCTTCCGAGTCGCTCGAGCGTGCCAGGATGTCTTCCTGGCGGTCTACCAGCAGCTGGACGACTTCCAGGGCCGCTCCAGCCTGCGCACCTGGATCTACGCCATCGCGCTGCGCAGGGCGTCTTCCTACCGTCGGCGTGCGCACCGCCGTTACGAAAGAGTGACCGACGCGCCGCCGGAGCAGCACGCCAGCGAAGACCCTGATCGCGAAATGCAGAAGCGTCGCGCGCGCGAGCAACTCGACCGCCTGCTCGACACGCTAGACGACCGCCGACGGGCGGTCTTTGTGCTCTACGAGATCGAGCAGCTCAGGATGCGCGAGGTGGCCGAGGTCCTGGGAGAGCCGCTGCAGACCTGCTACAGCCGGCTGCACCAGGCGCGCCGCGACCTGAAGCAAGCCGCACGGCACATGGAGGCGGGCCATGGTCGCTGAGCGCGATCCAGCCCGTTGGCTCGACGCCGGCTCGAACGAGCTGGCGGACCACGACGAGCTGCAGCAGTTGCTGCGCGCCGCGGCGGAGGAGCTTCCAAGTGCGGCGCGCATGGACGCGATTGCGGCGCAGCTCGCCCTGTCCGTGGGCGGGGCGGCGGCTGGTTCGACGGGCTCGACGGCATCGACCGGTGGGGCTTCTGGTGCTGCGCCTGCCGTGGGGGGCCTCACGTGGGGCAAACTGGCGGCGCTGGGGGTGCTGCTTGCAGGCGGATCCTGGCTTGGCGTGGAGCTGCTGCCGCGGCGGTCGGCGCCGCCTTCTGCCCCGGCAGCGGTGGCGAGCCCGGTGCAGTCGGCCGTGTCGACACCGGACGAGAACGTGACCCCGCTTATCGTCGACAGCGCGGCGCCGATTGGCCCGGCGGGAGGCTCTGTGACTGTGACGGACGGCGGGGCAGGGGAGGCCGCTGCGGCCCCTCGGGTAGCGCCCACGACGGGCGCTGCGGGTCCGATGGGGGGGCGGGTACCCGCGGCCGATCCGCTAGCCGAGCTGCGGCTGCTCGAGCGCGCCCAGCTCGGACTCGCCAAAAGCCCCCAGCGCGCCCTAGCGCTTGCGCGCAGCCATCAGCGCCGCTTCCCGCGCGGCCAGTTTGTCCAGGAGCGCGAGCTGATCCTGATCGAGGCGTACTTCAAGCTCGATCAGGGCGAGCGAGCCCGTCGGCTGGCGGAGCGTTTCATCTCGCGCCACGGCGACTCGGGACACGCGCGCAAGGTGCGGAAGCTGCTGGAGCTGCATGGTCCGGCGTCGTCCGCGGGAGGTCCGACGGAAGCGCTCGATAGGTGATGGATGAAGCTGCAATGCACCAAAGCCGTCACGCGCAGGTTCTGCGACGCGCGTCCGAGTCATCGGTCGTGTCAGCCTCGGTCGCCTCGGCGCAGCGGGTCACGGTCGAGAAGCCATCGCCCAGAACTTGGGTCATGACGCGTTCGGCGTGGGGCGGTACTTCGGCGACTTCGACCTTCATGCCCGACAGGCGAATGGCATGCACGATGTCGCCTAGGGTCATGGCGCCGGAGAGATCGATGCGGCCGAGGCCGTCGAGTTCGATGCGCAGGCGCTGAAGGGTGGGAGCCTCGGCCACGCGGTCGGAGACGATGCGGGCCAGCTGAGGGGCCGAGCCGAACCAGAGTACGCCCATGGGGCGTACCGTCAGCACGTCTCCGTCGATGCCGGTGAGCACGTGGAGCTTGCCTTCGCGCCACAGGTGCACGCCGATGGCGGTTCCGATGCCCGCCAGGACGCCGTATTCCACGTGGGGGGCCGATAGCAGGGTGATCGAGAAGGTGACCAGACCGATGCAGAATTGCAGTGGCGACAGCCGCCACAGGATGAGCAGCGGCCCGGGCTTCAAGAGGCTCGAGACGGCGCCGACGACGGCCGCGGCCAGCACGGCGCGCGGCAGGGCGCCCAGTAGATCGGCCACGGGCAGTACCGCCATCATGCACAGGCCCACGACGAGCCCCGACAGCCGGCTGCGGCCGCCGGCCTGTCGTGTCATGGCGCTGCGCGAAAAAGAGGCCCCCACCGGAAAGCCGCCGAAGATGCCCGCCGCGACGTTGGCCGCGCCCTGGCTGATAAACTCACGGTCAGCATCCCAGTATTCGCGATCCTTGGCCGCCAGCGTGCGCGCCACCGCGGCGCACTCGGCGAAGCCCACCAGGGCGATGACCAGAGCCGGCAGAAAAAGCGTTGGCAGGTGATGCCACGGCAGGTCGAGTTCCAGCACGGGCAGCCCGGCCGGGACGTGCTCGAGGGTGGGGCCCACGGGCAGGCCGATGCGGGAAAGTCCGAGGCCGAACGCCGCCGCCAGTAGCACGCCCGGGAAGATGTCGCTGATGCGCTTGCCGCCAAAGATCACGACCAGCGATCCGGCCGAGAGCAGCAACGCGCCCCCGGACCATTGGTCGGGTTCGGCCAGGGCCCCCAGCGCTGCGCTCAGCACGCCGCCTTCGGAGGCCGAGACACCGAAAAGCGCCGGCACCTGGGAGGCGGCGATCAGGATCGCGGCCGCGAGCGTGAAGCCGCGAAGTACGGCCGGCGAAATCAAATAGGAGACCGCGCCCAGGCGCAGCATGCCGATGAGGCTGCGGATGACCCCGACGCTCAAGGCCAGCAGTCCGCCGAGGGCCACGTATTGTGTGCTGTAGGGGGTGGCCAGGGGCATCAGCGCGCCCAGGGCCATCAGGCTGGCCAGCGCCGTGGGGCCTGTTTGCAAATAACGGGACGAAGCCAGTGGCGCCGCGAAGAGCGGTGCCACCGCGGCGGCGTAGAGTCCGTGCCACGGCGGCATGCCCGCCAGGTCGGCGTAGGCCAGTGCCTGCGGGATCAGGACCAGTGCGATGCTCAACCCGGCGATGACATCACCGAGATATTGACGTCGTAGCTCTTCGCGGTTGGCCAGCTTCATGATCCGCAGGCGCCGTGCTCCTCGCGCGCGTTCGCCAGGTGCGCGAGGAAGGCTTCGAGGTCTGCGAGGCGCGCGAGCCAGGGGGCTGCATGGGGGCCGCCGGCGCCGATGTCTTGCAGGGCCTTTCGAGAGTGGTCAACCAGCTCGAGAAGTGCCCCTTGCAGGGCATCAAAGCTGCCGGCTCGCTCCGCTGCGTCGAATAGGCGCCCGAGGGTGAGCGCGCGCGAGCCGAAGCCGTGCGCGACGCCGGCGCGACGGGCCAGCCACGTGATGTCGGATGGTGGTAGATACAGGCCCACGCGCTGCGCGTAGGCCATGTCGTCCTGGGAGATCGACGCGCCGTCCTTTGCTTGTCGGTTCGGGTCCAAAAATCGTGCTGCTGGCTGTGGCAGTGTGTTCAGCCGTGGGCAGTAGTGTACGTGATGTTCGAGCAGACCCAGGGTTTCATCGAGTAGGGCGCGGTAGAAGGGCGTCGCCACGCGCCGCAGGGCCGCCGCAAAGGGCGCGATCCAGGGCAGCAGGAGTGTCTGTAGGCAGGCGTGGGAGAGCCGCTCGGCCGCGCGGATCGCGCCTGGGCTGCCGACCCTGTGTGCGCGGGCCTCCCGCTGGCTGAGTTCGGCCAGCTGCTCGAGGATCACCGTCAGATGATCGGGGCTCAGATCATATCGCAGCGGAAGCTCACAGAGCGCGGCGAAACGCGCGACGGCGTCGGCGGCGTGCCCGCCCACGAGCCCGTCGTGGTTCAGGAAAACGCCGGCGTAGGGCGGCACGCCGCGCTCGAGGGCTTGATGATATTGGGCTGCCAGGGCTTCTCTGTTCGCGGTGGGCGCCGGTTCGCCCGCTTCGTTCGTCAGGGAGCCCAGCGCGTCTTCCATCGCCTCGCTGCTACTTCGCGCGCGCTCCAGTAGCTCGCCCCGGGGCGGCTCGGCGAAGAGCGTGGCCAGTAGCTCGTAGCCTCGAGCGCGCGCCTCGCAGCGCGCTGCTGCAGCAAGCTTCGCGTTCACGGCGCGGGCTCCTCCGGGTCGCGACCGGGCAGTAGATAGGCCTTCTTGGTCGGCTTCAGGGGACGCTTCAGCCAGTAGGGCCTGCGCGTGCCATCGGGGCTGTAGACGCTGGCCGGGCGCGCCATGTCCACCCACTGCCGGTAGACCGCCTGGGACTTGGCCAGGTCCACCTCGATGTCGCCGCGCCGCTGACCGGGGGCGGCCTTGCGCACCGCGATCGCTTTTTGATGCCAACAGTGGGCGCCCGAGACGGGATCGGGATGTACGCCGTGGATCAGGTTCTGATGGACTCCCACGTCTTCCCAGAAGATGCGCGCGGTGTCGGGGTCTGTCGATTGCCAGGGGCCGCCACTGCGCTCGATGCGCAGGCGACGCAAACCCTCGGCGTCGCTGCTGAGCTCGACCAGGCTCGACATGCCGCTGCCGATGTTGCCGTGCTCGCCGCCATCCTGGGTGCGCCAGCGACCCAGGTGATGGCTGACCGCGATCACTCCGGGTTTGATGCCCTCGGTGACCCAGACCGTGTCCACCATGAAGCCGATTTCGGTTTCCACGTGCACCAGATCGCCGGTATCGACACCCAGACGTTGGGCGTCTTCGGGGTGCATCCAGACCGGGTTTTTGTGGCTGATCTCGTAGAGCCACTTGGCGTTGGCCGAGCGCGTGTGGATCAGGTTCGGCAAGCGGAAGGTCGGCAGCAGCAGCATTTCGCCGCCGCCGCGGTCGATTTCATCGCGGCTGACGTGGCTGGGCAGGTGCCAGGGGATCACGTAGGCCTGCTCCTTCCAGCCCCAGTCGCGCAGCGTGGGGCTGAAGAATTCGAGTTTCTTGCTCGGGGTCGTGAAGCCGACCCGCCCCACACCATCGACGTCCACGCCACCCAGCGACGTGGCCTTCAGCTGCTCGTAGGGCGCGTAGTTTTCCGTGTTGAGTTCGAAAGCCCCGTACTTGCGCATGTAGCCAAGGGGCGTCAGGCCTTCGGCTTCGGCGGCTTCGGGCAGGCCAGGAACGCTGTTTTCGAAGATCCAGCGGAAGTATTCCTCGACCGTGATGGCCTCGCCGGGGCGGTAGGGGCTGTCGAACCACTTGCGGATTCCCAGCGAACCGTCCGGATCCATCTTGACGCTCAGATCGATCCAGAACTCGGCTTCCTCCCAGACTTCGCCCGGGTTGGCTTCGTAGGTGCGGTTTATCGCGATCCCATCGCGCTCCATGGCCACCCTCCGCACGGGCTGTCGAAAGGCGATCCAGGTGCCGGCATAGGTTTCCTGGCTCATGAGGTCGTGGCGTTCGCCGGCGTGTCCCATGGGCAGCACGTAGTCGGCGAACCATGCGCTCTCGTTCCAGGTGGGCGTCAGGGCGACGTGACACTTGATCTTTTCTTCGTCGCGCAGGGCCTCGATCCAGCGGAAGCCGTCGGGGTTGATCCACAGGGGGTTATAGACACGCGTGAAGTAAACATCGACGTCGCCGCGGCCCTCGTCCAGGAAGTGCGGCAGCAGAAAGGACATTTCGTAGTGGGCGAAGGGCCACTCATCGGGCAGGTGCAGCTCGTTCCAGGCCTCGAAGGCCGGCGGCTGGGCGAAGGGCTTGGGCACGAACTTATTCCACGAGTTCATGAACGTGCCGCCGCGGGTGCCAAGGCTTCCGGTCAAGACATTGAGGAAGAGCAGGCAGCGCGAGACCTGCCAGCCGCCGCGATTTCCCATGGCCGCGGCGCGCCAGTTATGGCAGGCCAGGCGCGTGCCGGCCTCGGCGACCAGCTCGGCGGCCTGCTGGATGCGATCGACGGGGACCTCTGATTCCTGTGCCGCGCGTTCAAACGTGTACTCGGCGTAGAGCTTCTTGAGCAGCTCCTCGAAGTCCTCGAAGCAGGGGTCGCCCGCCGCCAGGCGCGCCTCGATCCAGCTTCGCGTGGCCTCGTCTTCCACGAAGCTCGGGGCTTCGCGCAGGGTTTGCTCCCAGTTGACCCAGCGCCGCACGAAGTCGCGATTGTAGAGATTGTGTTGGATCAGATGGTTGGCGATGGCCAGCAGGATCACCGCTTCGCTGCCGGGCCAGCTGGGCAGCCAAAGGTCGCTGCGGGCGGCGGTGTTCGAAAGCCGCGGGTCGAAGGTGATGATCTTGGCACCGGCGGCCTGGCCCTCGACGATGCGCTGGGCGTGGGGGTTGAAGTAGTGACCCGATTCCAGGTGGGCCGAGATCAGCAAAATCGTCTTGGCGCGGGCGAAGTCGGGGCTGGGACGGTCTGCGCCGCTCCAAAACGCGTAGCCGGCCCGGGCGGCGGCCGAGCAGATGTTGGTGTGGCTGTTGTGACCGTCCACGCCCCAGGCCGAGATCACGCGGTTGGTGTAGTGATCCTCCCCGGGCCGTCCCACGTGGTACATGATGCCGTCCAGGCGCCGCTTGCGGCTCTCGCGCATGCGTTCGGCGATCTCTTCGAGCGCCTCATCCCAGCTGATGCGCGCCCACTTTCCGGAGCCGCGGGGGCCGACGCGCTTGAGCGGGTGCAGGATGCGCTCCGGATCGTAGGTCTGGTTGTGGGTGGCCGGGCCCTTGGCGCAGTTGCGACCGCGGCTGCTGGGATGGGCTGGATTGCCCTCGAATTTGCGGATTTCGTAGTTGCTTTTGTCGACGTAGGCCAGCAGGCCACAGGCTGCCTCGCAGTTGAAGCAGGTGGTGGGCACCAGCGCATAGCGGTGGGCGACCTTCGTCGGCCAGTGCTTGCCGTCCCACTGGACCCAGTCGTCCCAGTGGGAGGGGGGCGGGTACTGCGTCATGCGGCCGTCGGGGTGGGTCACAGTCGTCATGTCGACGGGCTTGGCATCGACCTGGCCGTATTCAGGCTGGTGCATCTGCCGCGACAGGGGCTGGGCCGCTTCGATCGTGGATGCGGCCGGACGGCGGTCCTGGGGCTGGCTGGTTGCCGGCGCCAGGCGCAGAAGCTTCGCCAGAAAGGATTCCGTTCGGCGCAGGGATTCGGCGCGACTGCTCATGCGTTGGGGATCTCCTGTGGTGCCATGACAAAGGCGTACTCGTAGGCGTACAGACCGGCGGTCACGAAGATCGCGGCGCCGATCTGTGCCGCGGGGGTGGCGACGGTCAAAAGCAGTAGTGGGAGCGCGTGGCCGACGACGATGGCCCCACCCCAGAAGATGTGGCGGAAGCGACCACCGGAGATTTCATGGGCGGCGCGCGCTGCGACTTCGCTCGCGTGGGACATGCCAAACTCGCCCAGCAGGATGACGAAGAGGTCGGCGAGCAGACAGCTGCCGAGCGTCCAGCGCACGACGCTGGAGAGCTCGGAGTTGAGAACGCCAAAGCTTTCAGCCATCCACAGGGCGGCGGCGCCCATCATCGTGGCCTGTAACACCAGGTGAATGGGAAGTAGAGGGTTCTGCCACAGGTCGCGACCCTCGGCCTGGCCGAAGAGAAAGGCCGTGTAGATGGCCACGCCCGTCCCGAAAAGACCGAGCACCAGCAGCCAGGCCGGCCTGTAGGTCGTGAGATCGACGGACATGACTCCGAGATGACCGAGGGTCTCGAGTCCCCAGTAGAGCCCGAGTAGCGTGCTGTAGCCGATCAGCAGCACCGAGCCCCGGGCCAACCAGGAGCGCCACTGGGGCCGCAAAAGAATGTAGAGAAAGCGATCCGGGCGCTCGAGATCCAGCACCAGAAATGCCGTGGTCAGTGTCATCATCAGCAGCGCCACGGCGCCGCCGTAGATGGCGGTGCTGGTTTCGTAGCTCGCCAGATCCAGCAGCCAGGCCAGCGCCAGCAGCATCCAGACGCCGGCGCCGATCGCCTTGGTGACCAGGTAGGCAGGGACCTGCCAGTGCCAGGGCACGCGATGCTGGGCGTTGTAGCCGACTTGGGCCATATGCTGGGCCTGACGGCCGCCCAGGCGCAGTGGTCCGTGCTCTGGCAGGCCCTGGAGCTGCGGCAGTCGGCGCGCGTCTCCATTGGCTCGCGGTTGATCGTGCTCTCGGGGAGGGGCGCCGCCGGGCGCGGGTAGGGCGTCGGCCGCTGCGAAGGTTAGCGGCCGCCGTTCGGTGACCGTGGGATGCAGATTGACGTCGCTTCCGGCGATGTAGAAGAGCTTGGGCGCCGTGCCTTGTTCCGGTTTGCGCACGGTGACCTTGGCGCGCGAAAGGGTGCGGGCGATTTCGCTGTCGGGGTCGGCAATGTCGCCGGCGATGATGGCGTGGGCCGGGCAGACGACCACGCAGGCGGGCTCCATGCCGACGCTGACGCGATGCGAGCAGTAGTGGCACTTGGCGGCGGTGTTCGTCTCCGGGTCGATGTAGATGGAGTCGTAGGGGCAGGCCTGCATGCAGGCCTTGCAGCCGATGCAGGCGTTTCCGTCGAACTCGACGATGCCGTTGTCCATCTGCCGCATGGCCCCGGTCGGGCAGATGCGAACGCAGGGGGGGTTGTCGCAGTGGTTGCAACGGGTGACTTGAAAGTGCCGCTGCGTATCAGGATAGATACCCGTTTCCGTGCTCTTGACCCAGGTACGATGGACCCCCAGGGGGACCGAATTCTCGCTTTTGCAGGCGGTCGAGCAGGCGTGGCAGCCGATGCAACGCTCGTTATTGATGATGAAACCGTAGCTCTGCATGTCGTGGTCGGGTTCCTCCTACAGATCTGATACGCGCCGGATAGCGCCCCCAAAATGGGACATTTTAATTTTGTCCCTTCATCCTTTGGTTGCTTCGTATCAGAACATCATGATATGAAACCCTCATGAGCTTGCAACATCATGATGATGTGATATTTCGCCCACATCAGGGGCGAGGGCAGGGCATGGTGCTTTCGATGGAACTACCGATGGAGACGCTGGAACGGGTGGCGGGGGCGCTGAAGGTCCTTGCTCATCCCTTACGGCTGAAGCTCGCGGAAATTCTCACCCAGGAAGAGCTTTCGGTATCCGTCCTCGCCGAGCGCACCGACGCGGCACAAAACCTCATCAGTCAGCACCTCAACATGATGAAGGTCCACGGCCTTGTGACCGCGCGCCGCGACGCGCGACGCGTCTACTACCGGGCCGCTGCGCCCGAGGTCTTCACCATCATCGCCTGCATTCACAAACACCACGGGCCCACGATTCCGCCCGAGGCAGCGGCCGACTCCACGCCCACCGATGGAGGCCCCATCAAGGCGTGATTTTGGTTTTTCAGGGCTACGAGCTTGCAACGGGCGTGGCCCCGGCAGGGGACGACGCCAAGCGAAAGCTCCAAACGACAACTCCAGAAGAAAGGACGTCCGTGTCAGAAGCCGATGAAGAAAGCGTTTTGATATTCATGACCTCCGGTCCGCAGACTCCCCAGCGCTGCGCGACTCCCTTCTACATGGCCACGATGGCGGCCGTGATGGATGCGGAAGTCGACCTGGTTCTTCAGATCGACGGAGTGCTTCTCGTCAAAAAAGGTGTTGCCGAAGGGATGATGGCCAAGGAGGGCGGCAAGCCGATCATCGACTTTATTCGCGAGGCCACCGAAGCCGGTGTCCGCATCCATGTTTGCTCCGCAGCGCTGGGTCTGCACGACATGACCGTGGATGACTTGATCGAAGAATGCCACGGCGTGGTGGGCGCCGCCTTCATGGTGGAGCGCGGCATGGAAGCAGCCATGGTTCTCAACTACTGAAACTCAGGAGCCGAGATGCCTTCAATCGCGAACTGCTCGATCCCCGATGATTTGTTCTATCACGTCGAAAACAATACGTGGTTGCGCGACTGCGGCAACGACGTCTTCGAACTCGGCATGACCGATATCGCCCAGTCCCTGGCTGGCGCCGTGATCCATTGCCGCATCAAGAAAGCCGGCAAGGGCGTCAAAGAGGGCAAAAGCCTGGCGACAGTCGAGAGCGGCAAGTGGGTCGGTCCGGTCAAGGCGCCGTTTGCGTGCGAAATCGTCGAACGCAACGAGGCTGTCGAACAGGACGCGTCCCTGCTCAACAAGAGTCCCTACGAGCGCGGCTGGATCGCGCGCATCAAACCGGCCGACCCCGCGGCGGCGCGCGCCTCGCTGCTGGACGCAGCAAGCGCTGTGCCCGGCTTCGAGGAATACATGAAGCAGCACGGCATCACCGAGTGTACGCACTGCGAGGGCTGTGACCTTCCATGAGCACCGATCCTCGCAAGCTTCCGATCCACGCCGACGCGCGCCACGCGGACGTCCCGCTCGAGGAAAAGCAGCGGCTCTTCGACGAAGTCGTTGCCGACACCCGCTATCACGATACGCTCTACGGCTGCTATGAGTGCGGCATCTGTGTCGCAGCTTGCCCATCGGCTCGTTTCTACGACTTCAGCCCGCGCGTCTTCGCTCAGACGCTGGCGCGAAAAGACGTCCACGGCTTTTATGAGCTGCTCGTGGACTCGGTTTGGGACTGCTCCCAGTGCTTTTCGTGCACCCGCTGTCCCCGACAGAACAGCCCGGGAGGGCTGATCACGATCATGCGCGAAGTGGCCGTGAACAACGGGTTGCAGAGCGCAAAGGATGCGCTGGCTGCCTACAGCCGCGTTATCTACAAGGTGATGTCCACCGGTACACAAGTCTCACCGGACATGCTCCAGCCGGATTTTTTTCCGGACTGGGGGCCTGACGTTCAGGCGGTCTCCGACAACCTGGAGACCTGGAGGCGGGCGATCCCAACCGAGACCCTGCATACGCTCGAGTTGGCCTGGGATGTGAGTGAAAAAACTCGCGTCGAACTGTTTCTTATCTGGAAGTTAACCGGCAATTTCGATATGATCGAAAAGATCGACGAGTCGAGCTACTTGATCCTCGAAGAGATTATGGAAGAGCTCCTCGAAGAGCACGGTTACGACTTCGACGACATCGAATCCATCATTTGAACCCGGCGGGCCCGACGCAGTACTCCAGTATGAACGACTCAGAATCTACCCCTCAGCAAAAAGCTCGAACCAAGCTTCAGGTGATCACGCGCAAGCCGCGCAAGATACCCGAGCGCTACTACAAGGATGAATTGCTCGAGCTCGAGGCCAAGGGTGAGATCGTCGTTCAACGCATTCCCGACACCTTCGTCGAGGTCGAGGCGCGCGGTGGTCGCAAGAAGAAAATCCCGACCAACAAGCTGTGGCATCACAAGAGCTGCGGTCAATGTGGCCACATTCCCGGCTATCCGACCTCCATTCTCTGGATGATGAACCAGATGGGAGTCGACCACCTCGACCCGCGCGATCAGACCAGCTGCACCGGCTGGAACTACTACGCTTCAGCCACTTCCAATCCCGTGGCGCAGGCCGCGGTGGCGGTTCGCAACTTCGTGCAGGCAGAGCGTGATGGATATTTCCCGCTGATTCACTGCGGGACCAGCTATGGGCACTACAAAGAGGTCCGCGAAGAGCTGATCCACCACCCGGACATTCGCGAAAAACTGCGGCGCGTGATGGACAAACTGCAGATGCCCGTGGTCTTCCCGGAGGAGCTGGTGCACTACTCCGAGTGGCTGCATGTGGTGCGGCACGAAGTCGCCGCACGCCAGGTTCTCGACGTGAGCGACGTCACCATCGCAGTGCATCCGGCCTGTCACTACCACAAGCTGATTCCAGACGATGCCATCTACGACCGCGATGTGCTCAGCGGCGAGCGTACGGCTGTCGTCACGGCCATCGCCCAGGCGCTTGGGGCCAAGGTGGGAGACTACTCCACCTGGCACGACTGCTGCGGCTTTGGCTTTCGCCATATCCTGGTGAGCCGCGATTTCACGCGCTCGTTTGCGACCCTGCGGAAGATCGAGCGCATCAAGGAAGAGGTGCAGGCGGACCTCGTACTGGCGCACGACACCGGCTGCGTGACGACGCTTGATAAGAGCCAGTTCGCAGCCCGGGGTCACAACCGCAACGTGGGCATCGCCGTCATGGCTGACTGCCAGTTTGCTGCGCTTGCCATGGGAGCGCACCCCTACAAGGTGGTGCAGCTGCACTGGCACGGCGTCGACAGTCGACCGACGCTGCGCAAGATGGGCATCGATCCGGAAGCGGCCTGGAAGGAGTTCGAAGAGCTTACCGCCAAGATCAACGCCGGAGAGGTCGAGTTTCTCACCTGGGGAGATTGCTGATGGGCAAGAAGGTTCTGATCGTTGGAGCGGGCCCGGCCGGCCTGGAAGCGGCTCGAGGTCTCTTGGACCTGGGGCAGTCGGTCCTACTCGTGGAGAAGCAGGCCACCCTGGGCGGCAAGCCGATCCACTCCGACTATGCGGCGCTGACGCCCGACATGCGTCCGGCTTCGGTCGCGATGCAGGAGATGATCGACGGGGTCACCGCCCATGGCGACGCCGTCGACATTCGCACCGAGACCCAGGTCGTCGCGTGTCAGGGTGACGCGCCGGATCTGACGGTGACGCTGCGGGGCCCGGCCGGCGAAGCCACCGAAGAAGTGGCGGCAGCCATCCTCTGCACCGGTTTTGATCACTTTGACCCGGGATCCGAGACGCAGATGTACGGCTACTACGAGTACGCCGACGTCATCACGCTTGCCGATGCCGAGCGCATGCTCAAGGCGGGGCAAGTCGTGCGCCCTTCCAACGGCGAGCCTCCGCGGCAGCTGTGTTTTATCCAATGCGTGGGCAGTCGCGATCGCCAGATCGGAAACCAATGGTGCTCGAAGGTTTGCTGCGGCATCGCCTGCAAGCAGTCCATCGAGTTTCGCCAGGCCCTCGGCGATGCGCGTGTTTTCATCTTCTACATCGACCTGCGTGCCTATGGCTTCTGGGAAGACGAACTCTACTGGCGGGCCCAGGAGCAGCATAACGTGAACTTCGTACGCGGGATCGTGACGGAGGTCACCAAGCGCGGCGATCAGCTGTTGGTGAAAGGTGAAGACACCACCATGGGCCGGCCCATGGAAGTGCTCATGGACATGGTGATCCTTTCGGTGGGGATGGAGCCGAGCGCTGGCACCATCGAGATGTCGAAGGTCTTCGAGTTGCCGCGCGAGAGTCACGGCTTCATCGAGACCATCGGGGGGCCGCTCAATACGGTGGTCACGAGCCGCAAGGGCATCTTCGTCGCCGGAGCCGCCACGGGCCCGGCGGATCTAGAAGACACTGTCTCGTCGGCTTCCGCGGCGGCACTGAAAGCGGCGACCTTCATTCGCATGGCCGGTGGTCGGTGATCGAGGCTTCCACCGAGCCCCAGATGGCAACGGTCGACTCCCTGTCGGCCCACGAGCTGCTCAAGCAGGCGACGCGGTTGGCGTCGACCAGCGACTTGAGCGAGATCGGTCGCCTGCTGCAGGACAAGCACGTGCGTTTCGCCGAGAGCCTCAGTCCCGGGTCGCTCGAGCGCCTCGACGCCGAGGCCCTGCAAGGGCTTCTCGGACTGGTGTTTTCGGTGCGCAGTCGGCGCAGGGCGTTGCTGCGCGAGCAGGGGGCCTCGGCACTCAGGGATTCCATCGCGCGCCTGCTCTGGGGTGATGATGCCTACGGCGTCCGCTTCAGCCGCTTCGTCAGTGAGCAGCAGACGCTGGACCGCAGGAGGGCGCGGGCACTTGCCAGCGAGTTATTGCACTTCACCGATCCGAGTCGCTACTGGCTATGGACCCACTGGATCTGGGATCCCGAGGCGGAGTCGGGCGTTCTGCGGCTGCTGACCGATGAAGAGGGCGCCCCGTCGCGCAGCGGCGCCGACGAGGGGCTTCTCTATCAGCTGGTCTGCACGCGGTCTTTGAGCGTGTACCTCGACGGAAGGAAGTCGGGCTACATCCAGTTGGCAGAAGGGTCGTTGGGGGCGGACGCATTTTTCGCCGTCGTCTACTCGGTCTACATGCTCACGCTCTATCGCCTCAAGCTTTCGGAGAATTTCGACCGCTTTCTGCCGCGTCTTCCGGAGCTGGCCCGGCGACTGCTTGGTGTTCAACATTTGCCGAACGAGAGGGCCTGAAGGTGGCGAAGTACGAGCGTGATGAATCCTATGTCGAGCTCGACCATGTGGAGGTCGATGGAGTCGATATTTCGGGGCACTGGAACCGGATGTATCAGCCGCGGGAAATCACGGCTTTCACTCCGGAGAAGATCGAAGAGCTCGCGGCGCTTTCGGGAGCGGAATCCATTGCCTACTGCTACCAGTGCGCCAAGTGCGTCGGTGTCTGTCCCGTGGATGCCGCCGGTGGCGACTACGGGCCGCGCAAGATCTACCGGAGACTGCAGACCGGCCTGAACATCTTCGATTCGCCTGACCTTTGGAAGTGCACGACCTGCCAGAACTGCGTGCGGGTGTGCCCGAAGGGGGTCGACATGGTGCAGATCATGCCGGCCGCACGCGAGCGCTCGGTGCTCGACGGGAAGGTGCCGCCCGAGTTGCAGGAGATGTTCGAGCACGTCGCCGAGTATGGCAATCCGATGGGCGAGTCGCCCCGTAAGCGCGAACGCTGGATCAAGCAGGCCGGAGTCGAGGTCCCCATCCTGGCCAAGACCAAGGCGCCGGTCGATATCCTCTGGTTTGTCGGTGACTTCTACGCCTACCACAAGCGAGGACAGGACGCCGCAGGCGCCATGGCGCGGGTCTTTAGCCGCCTGGGAATCGACTTCGGCATTCTCGGCAAGGACGAGCGCAGCGACGGTGATTCGCAGCGCCTGGCCGGCGAGCCGGGGCTTTTCGAAAGCGTTGCGGAACACAATATTCAAGAGTTCCAGAAGTACGAGTTCAACCGGATCGTGGTCTCGGGTCCCCACGCGCTCAACGCCATCAAGACCCAATACCCAAAGCTCGGCGGTCAGTTCGAGGTCGAGCACTACACGCAGCTGCTGGCCCCAAAGCTCGATGCGCTCGGTCCGTTGCTGACGAAATCCTTCGACCGCAAGGTCACCTTTCACGACCCGTGTTACCTGGGACGCCACCACGGGGAATACGACGCGCCGCGCAAGCTGCTTACCGCGGTGCCGGGTTTGCAGCTGACGGAGATGTTCCGCTGCAAGGAGCAGGGCTATTGCTGCGGCGGCGGAGGCGGCGGCATGTGGCTCGACGGTTTCATGGCCGACCAGGTCAGCGAGAGGCTGTCGGAAAAGCGCGTTCGCGAGGCCGTGGAAGTCGGTGCCGAGGTGCTGGCGGTGTGCTGTCCCTACGAGGTTTCGCGCTTCGAGGACGCGGTCAAGTCCACGGGAAATGATGGTGCCCTGGAGGTCCTGGACATCATCGAAATCCTCGATGGGTGCATGGAGTAGTTGAGTTCACGTGAGTTGGCCCGGGACGGTCCCGGGGCGTGAAGTGTTTTTCGATGAGGTAACGCAATGCATGTCGTGGTGATAGCCAAGCGGGTCCCCGATCTGGTCGAGGATCTGGTCATCGACTCGGAGGGCAGGGCGCTCGACCCTGACGAGACGGAGTACAAGCTCAACGAGTTCGACGATCAGGCCCTGGAGCAGGCGCTTCTGATCAAGGACGCACATGGGTGCAAGGTCAGCGTCCTCATGCATGACGCCGATGGGGTAGACAAGATTCTCTACACGGCGCTTGCGAAGGGCGCCGACAGCGCGATCAAGGTCTGCACCGACGCGGAGGAGCTGGACGGAAACTTCGCGCTGGCGCAGGCGATGGCGGCGGCGCTCGGCACCCTGGACTACGACCTGGTGTTGACGGGCGTGCAGGGGGCCGATGATCGGGATGGGCAGCTCGGGCCGCTTTTGGCGTCACTGCTCGACGTCCCGTGTGTGAACGTGGCCAGCGGTGTCTCGGCGGCGGACGGCGCGGTCACGGTTCACAAGGAATATTCGGGCGGCAAGATGGCGCGCTTTTCCATGGCCCTGCCCGGGCTCCTCGGAATCCAGGCCGCGGCCCAGAGCCCGCGCTACGTGCCGGTTTCGAAGGTGCGGGCGGTGCAGAAGGAAGCGAGTCTGCAGGAACTGGAAGTCGAGGGTGATTTCGAGCCGCTGTCGCGGGTGGCGGCCATGAGCGCACCCGAGCAGAGCGCGGGCGCGAAGATGCTGGGCGGAGCCCCAGAGCTGCTCGCGTTGCTCAAGGAACAAGGAGTGGTGTCATGAAGGCCCTGGTTGTCGCAGAACATCTGGGCGGAAAGCTCGCCGAGATCACCTTCGAGATGATCGCCCTGGCGCAGCAGAGCTTTGGCGGCTGTGACCTCGCGCTGATCGGTGGCGACGACTCGATGCTAGCGGAGCTGGGCGCGGTCGGCACGGTCTACCGGGCTGAGGGCGCCGGCCTCGAGCACTACGAACCCGAGCGCTACACCGATTGCCTGGCTGCGATCATCGAGGCGGCGGCGCCCGCCCGCGTTTGCTTCGGGCATACCTCCATGGGCATGGACCTGGCCAGTAGCCTCAGCGCGCGTCTCAAGGCGCCCCTGGCCAACGCCTGCATTGCTGCCGACACCAGCGGGGCCACCTCCAGGATTCTCGGAGGCAAGATGAACGCACAGGTCGCCCTCGACGGGGAGCTGGCGCTGCTCACCATCGCCTCCGGGGCGGCCTCGGCTGCGGACGGTCGCCTCGCGGGCAGTCCCGCGACGAACTCCGTGGCGGCGCCCCCCGAGCGCGGTCGCATTCGCTTCGAGGCCATGGTCGAACCCGAGGCCGCAGATGTCGACATCACAACCCAAGAAGTGTTGGTCGCCATCGGGCGCGGAATCGGAAACCAGGAGGGCGTGGAGACTGCCCAGGAGTTGGCCAACGCGCTCGGCGCAGCGGTTGCGGCGTCGCGTCCCATCATCGACGCCGGCTGGCTGCCCAAGTCTCGCCAGGTCGGCAAGTCGGGGCTCTCGGTGACTCCCAAGCTCTACCTGGCCCTTGGCATCTCGGGCGCACCGGAACACCTGGAGGGCATGCGCGGGTCGGCGACCATCGTCGCGGTCAACACTGACGCCAATGCCCCCATCTTCCAGGTGGCGGACTACGGACTGGTCGGAGACCTGTACGAGGTCTGTGAAGAACTCATGGAGGAAATCGAATAAGCCCGTGAGTAGTCCGGCTGCAATTTCCTTTTTGGTCACCGGCGGCGCGCAGGTCGAGCGCGAAGTCTTCCGCGGCTTCAGCGCCGCCGAGCGCGCCGGTTTCTACGCCCTGACCGTCGTGACCGTCGCCCTCTTCTTCGCGGGCGTCTACCGGCTCTACCGGAAGTACCGGGGCAGCGGTAGCAGCACGGCCGACTTCATCGCGCGCATTCGCCTCGGGCCCGCACTGGCGACGGTCGCCAGTCACGCCACGATACGGCGCCGCGATGGTTTCGTCGGCATGGCGCACTCGCTGGTCTTCTGGGGCTTCGTCGTGCTCTTCCTCGGCACCGCGACCATCGCCATCGACGAAGACTTCGTGCAGCTGCTCTTCGGCAAGGGTGCCAAACTGCTGGTTGGTAACGTCTACCTCGGTTTCTCCTTTCTGATGGACCTCGCAGGGCTGGCTTTCATCGTCGGTCTGCTGATGCTGATGCTGCGGCGCTCGCTCTTTCGGCCCGAGAAGCTCGACTATGGGCGTAACGACCGGGAGGATGGGGCAAGCGAGCGAGAGTCCTATCGCAAGGGTGACGCGGTCTTTCTCTGGTTGCTGCTCGTCATCGCCGTGAGCGGCTTTCTGCTGGAGGCTGCGCGCATTGCCGCGACGCTCGAAGCGGCGCCGTTCGAGGTCTGGTCGTTCGTGGGCTATGGCCTGGCCACGGCCCTTGGTGGCGCTCTGGCCTCGGATGGGGCGTTTGCGGGTCTGTGGTGGTTTCACGTGGTCGCGGTCTTCGGCTTCTTGGCTTATTTGCCGAGGTCGAAGGCCGTGCATATTTTGACCGACGTCGCCGCGCTGGCCACGCGCGACCCGGCGGCCGCCATCGTGCTGCCCGTGCTGCAAGAAGACCGCGGCATCATCCGCAGGGCTGAGGACTTTACCTTCCGGCAGCGGTTGGCCTTCGACGCCTGTACCAAGTGCGGTCGTTGCCACGAGGCTTGCCCGGCGCGGGTCACGGGCGCCCCGCTGTCGCCCCGGGACCTGATCCTCGACTTGCGCGAAAAGGTCAACCACGGCGCAGGGCAGCTCGAGTTCTTCGGTCGCACGCGCCCCGATGTGGGCAGCGAGCAGCCGCTCAGTGGAGGCTACATCGCCAGCGAGACGCTATGGTCCTGCACGACCTGTCGGGCCTGCGTCGAAGCCTGCCCCGTGGGCATCGAACACGTGGTCGACATCGTTGAGATGCGCCGCGCGCTCGTCGAAGAGGGCTCGCTTCCCGACAGCCTTCAGGACGCCCTGCGTTCGCTGGACGAAAAGGGCAACTCTTTCGGTGAGTCTGCGCGCAAGCGCGGTAAGTGGACCAAGGCGCTGGACTTCGAGGTCCCGGATGCCACCAAGGAAGAGGTGGAATACCTCTGGTTCGTGGGTGACTTCGCTTCCTACAACGCGACGGCGGTGACAGGAACCCAGCAGCTCGCGCGGATCTTGCACGCGGCGGGCGTGAGCTTCGGTCTGCTGTACAAAGCCGAAAAATCGGCCGGCAACGATGTCCGGCGCGTGGGTGAAGAGGGGCTCTTCGAGGCGCTGGCCACCGACAACGCCGAGGCGCTCGAAAAGGCGCGCTTCAAGAAGATCCTGACGACCGACCCCCACAGCTTCAACACCCTGCGCAACGAATACCCGCGGCTGGGCCACAACTACGAGGTGGTGCACTACACGGAGCTGCTGCTGGAGCTGATCGTGCGGGGTGCGCTCACCCTCGAAGCGGCGGGCTCGAGGCGCGTCACCTACCACGACCCCTGTTACCTCGGACGCTACAACGGCATCTACGATGTGCCGAGACAGGTGATCGCGGCCAGCGGCGCCGAGTTGGTGGAGATGCCGCGCAACCGGGACAATTCCTTTTGCTGTGGTGCCGGCGGTGGACGCATTTGGATGCCGGACCCGGAGGGGATCAAGGAGCGCCCCTCGGAAAACCGCATTCGAGAGGCCGTTGAACTCGGAGTGGACCTCTTCGTGGTGGCCTGCCCCAAGGATATGAGCATGTTCAGCGACGCCGTGAAGACGACCGGGAACGAGTCGAAAATCCGGGTCGTCGATCTTTCAGAGCTCGTGCTCGACGCCATGTCGAGTGCGGAGCAGCCACAACTCAAGGAGGCGATGCATGGCTGACGTTACGCTTGATTGTCGAGGGCTGAACTGCCCGATCCCGATCGTGAAAATTAGCAAGTCGATCAAGGCCATGGAGAAGGGGCAGCAGCTCGAGGTCGTGGCCACCGATCCGGCCTTTGAGGCCGACTTGCAGGCGTGGGCCAAGCGGCTGAAGCACAAGGTTGTGGCGCTGAATGTGGAGTCCGATTCGATCACAGCCGTGATCGAGAAATCCTAGGTGAGGTTGAGTATGGCCGATGGTGCACAAGAGAGTGAGGCGAGGGCGCGTCGTCTGGAGGAACTTCGGGCAGCGGCGGATCCCAAGACGCTGGCCTACATCGACGCGTACGTGGAAGATGCGCTCGGAGAGCGCCTGAAGGCGCTCGACCAGCGGATTGAGGAGCTCGCCGAGGGTCAGCTCTCGGACCGCGCCACGATCGTTGTTTTCAGCGGAGACTTCGACCGGCTGATGGCGGCCTTCATCATCGCCACGGGCGCGGTTGCCATGGGCTTTGAGGTCTCCATGTACTTCACCTTCTGGGGCCTGACGGCGCTGAAGAAGGAGACGCGCTACAAGGGCAAGGGAATCCTCGAGAAGATGGTTTCCGTCAATCTGCCGGGTGGTCCCGATTCCGTGGGCACCTCAAAGATGAACATGATGGGAATGGGTCCGCTGTTCTTCAAGGCGCTGATGAAGAAGAACCACGTCGAGACGCTCCCGGACATGATCGACCTCGCGCGGGAGATGGAGGTGCGCATGGTGGCCTGCCAGATGTCCATGGGCGTGATGGGCATCGAGAAGGAAGAGTTGATCGACGGTATCGACTATGGCGGCGTGGCGACCTATCTCGGCGACGGGACCGACTCGAAGATCACGCTGTTTATATGAGCCGAACTCTCGGAAAGAGGGGCGCGGCGCCGCGGCGCCTGCCGGTTTTGGAGGCGGCACCCGAAACCAAGAGGCTCATCGGCCAGCACCACCCCGAGGTCCACGACGGTGCCGAGGACCTCGGGGCGCTCGACAGCTGGGACGAAGAAGAGGACTTCGAGCCGAGCGTGCCCCCGGAGTACGCAGCGGGGTTCGAGATTCGAAAGCAAAACTTCGACAACGCCATTGGCTTTTACGCGCCGGCACTCAAGACCTACGAGACCGACGACTTCAGCAACTGTGGCATGTGTTCGTTCGTCGGCGTGTCGGTCACCGGTCCGGCCTGCGCCCTGCAGTGCGACCACTGCCAGGCCAATGTGCTCAAGCCGATGATCGCGACGACGTCGCCCGAGCGGCTGTGGGAGGTGGCGCAGGCCGAAGCGGCCCGCGGGTCGGGGGGGCTGCTGATCAGCGGGGGCTCCGACCGCAAGAACGTGGTGCGCTTGCATCGCTTCGTCGACACCATGGCGCGCATCAAGCAGGAACTGGGCATGCGCCTTCTGGTGCATGTCGGCTACGCCGACGAGGAACTGGCGCAGGGGCTTGCCCGGGCCTCGGTCGATTCGGTGATGCTGGACATCATCGGATCCGACGACACGATTCGTGAGGTCTACCATTTGCCGTGGGCCACGACCGACTGCTACCGCCGCACCCTGGAGGTGCTCAGCGCCCACGGACTGCCGCTGTCGCCGCATGTGGTCATCGGGCTGCACTGGGGCGAGATTCGCGGCGAGTATCGGGCGCTGGAGATGATCGCCGAGTTTCCGCGGCAGTCGCTGGTGCTGGTGGGGCTGCAGCCCACGGCCGGGACGCCGATGGCCCATGCGAAGGGGCCGACACCGGACGCGATGGGTGGGGTGTTCCGCGAAGCGCGCCAGCGCTTTCCGAGCACGTCGATTCTGCTGGGGTGCGAGCGCCCCTACGGTGAAGCCAAGCGGCGCACCGATGAGCTGGCTGTGAAGGCAGGGCTGAACGGGATCGCCTATCCAGCGGAAGGCATCGTTCGGCTTGCCGTGCGGCTCGGGCTTCAGATCCGTCGCTCGGCGATGTGTTGTTCTCTCAACTTTCAGGAATTTACATGAGCGGTGGAGACGGCAAGGGGAGTGCGGATGAGCCCAGGGGAGCGCATGGGCGGGTGGTGGGGCACCACCAGGCCGTCGAGCAGGAGGCCCGGCTCGACCACTGCGCGGCCCAGGGCATCGGGATTGACCGCAAGTGGACGGGTGGTGGCGCGATCTACATCGATCCGGCTCAGATCGGCTGGGAGCTGGTTGCCCGCGTTTCGGACTTGCCCGAGAGCGTTGGTCGCATGGGCGGTGAAGGGCTGACTGAGTTGAAATGCAACGCGGCGGCGCGAGGGCTCGAGCTGGTTCGGTCGCTCGCACAGGACAGCGGACGTTTCGAGCAAAACTTGCGGCCCAGTTGGGTCGCATTCGAGGAGTACCACGATGACCGCACAACGGTTGCCACGTTACAGTGAGGCCGAGGCCACCGCGACGGCGGCATTGAGCAGCCCCGAGCATGTCCAGATGAGTCTGGCAGCGGCGATGGTGCTCGGGCTGCGGCCGGGCCTGTTTTTGCACGGGGCGCACACGCGTTGCTTGAACCTGCTGCTGACCTATCCCCGCGGCTGCGCGGCCAACTGCGCCTACTGCGGCCTGGCCCGCGACCGGGCCGGAAGCTACTCGGACAAGAGCTTCATTCGTGTGCCCTGGCCCACCGTTGCCCTCGACGAGGTCATCGAGCGCAGCAAGGAGCGCACGCATCTACTGGAGAGAATGTGCGTGTCGATGATCACGCAGCAGGGATCGAACCGCGACACCCTCGAGATCGTGCGGCGCTGGACCGCGGAGCCGGCGCTGGCGTCGGTGCCCGTGTCGATCCTGTCGAATCCGACCACCATGCAGCGCCAGGACCTGATCGACCTGCGCGACGCCGGCGCCGAGCGCTTCACGGTGGCCCTCGACGCGGTGACAGCGGAACTCTTCGAGGCCACGCGCGGCTCCGGCGTTCGCGGCCCCCACCGCTTCGAGGACTACTGGCGCGTCTACGACCTGGCCCACGAAGTCTTCGGTGCGGATGCCATCGGAGTGCACTTGATTTGCGGCATGGGTGAGACCGAACGCGAGCTGGTGGAGGCGATGGCGCGGGCACGGCAGAAGGGCGCCTACGGCTGCCTGCAGCTCTTCGCATTCAACCCCGAGGCCGGCTCGCGCATGCAGGGCCGCGGTCGCGTGCCGCTGGGCCAGTTCCGGCGCGCGCAGCTGTCGCGCTACCTACTCGACAAGGGTCTTGTGACCGCCGACGCGCTCCGCTTCAACGACCGCGGTCAGATCGCGAATTTCGGTCTGCCAGCTGTCGAACTCGAGGGCATCATCGACAGCGGCACCGCCTTCCGGACCAGCGGCTGTCCCGGGCGCGAATGCGATGTCTCGGCCTGCAACCGGCCCTTCGGCGACGGACCACCATCGGACTTCTCGAGCTTTCCCTACGCACCCCAGCGCCGCGACATCGAGCGCATCAAGCTTCAGCTCGAGGACTACGAAGGTCGCATCGAGCGGGAGGAGGTTGCGCAGCAGTACATGGACGAGCTGGAGGACGTCCTGATGCACCCTTGCCGGGGCTGAAGCGGTCCCCGGCCCCGGCCCCGGCCGGCATTGATACATGCTGCGGCCGGGGCTCACGGCTTCAGGGTTGAGCCGACATCTCCTGCACGTCGCAGAACATGGGGCCGTCCTCGACGGCCTGCACGCACTTGTACTGGCCGCAGTCGGCGTCGCTGGTGCAGGGGGCCGGTGCGCCGAGGCTGGCTCCGCCACCCGCCGAGGCCTCTCCTGCGGGCGCTCCCTCTCCACCGGGATCCTCCACCTGCATCTCATCGACGTCGCAGTACCCAACCTCGCCGCCATCCGGGATGATGCAGGCAACGCCCGACGGGCACTCGCCGTCACTGGTGCACATGGCCGGCAGACCGAGGCTCACCGGGCCTCCCGCGCTGCCAGCCGCGCCAGCGCCGGGGTCATCCGGACCGTCTCCGGTCGGTGTCGCGGTCCCGGTGGGGTCGCCTCCGGACTCCGGCTTGCCCCTGTCCTCGTCGGCGCAGCCGATCGCGAGGGCCATCGCGAAGCACAGCGCCATCGTTTTCAAGTTCGTATTTGTCATGTGAATGCACCTCCTGATGGTGTGTCCCGGGACAGTGCAAGGGTCGTGCCGTGCAGGAAAAAATATTCCTGTTGCTGTGAGGTCCTGCGATTCATGCCCCAAAGCCCGGATAAGATCCCCGGCCAAGGCCAGACTTATGCGGGAAAATCACCAAAATACGCCGTCGTCGTGGCACGCATTGGCACAATCAGGAAAAAAATTTCCGAGTGTGTGCCCATGGGCGGTGCGGGGCCCGGGTTTGCCGGTGGCCGCCCGTGGGCTCAGGCGCCAGCGTCGAGACCGTCGACGTCCGTGCACGCGCCCTTGACCTGCGCCGACCCATCCGCGCCGTCGCACACCAGGTCGGCCGGGCAGTCCTCGCGGCTGGAGCAGGGCAGCCCCCGCGGGTCGGCCCCGGGGGCGGCGCAGTTGCCCAGCGGCATCGGTCCATCGACCAGGACGTTGCAGAAGCTCTCCGGACATTCGCTGTGCGACTCGCATTTCACGCCGAGAACGTTGGTTTCCGTGGCACCGCTCGGGCCGCTGACCAGGTCTTCGGGCTCGTCAGGGGAATCGATGGCGTCCTGTGGTGCGACCCCAGCCGAGCCGCCTGTGCCCATGTCGCCGGGGCTGCCGTCCTCGCAGCCCACGGTCTGGCCGGCGGTCAAAAGCAGCATCAGGGCGAGGGCCGCTCGCAAGTGACATGGCGTGGTCATGGGTGCTTCCTCCGGGGCGGGGCGCCGCCCGACAGCTGGGCCTCAGCATGGCATGAACGGGGCCCAAAAGCCGGCCCTGAGGCCATCGCACGGCAAGAATCGAGAGCATTCAGGAACTCGATTTCCGGGTGTACCCGGATGGCATGCTAGGCTGAAGCCCGTGGCCGAGCTCTCCGAAGCGCAGCTCCGGCTGGTCTATTCGCTGCTCAAACCGGCGGTGCGGGCGGCGGCCCGCTTTCACGTGCCGATGCGCACGCTCTCGGAGCTGCTGCGCCTGTGCTACTTCGAGGTGCTGAGCCACGACGGCTTGAGCCAGCGCGAGATCGGCGAACGCTTTGGGCAGACGCCGCGCCACATGCGCAGCCTGGCGTCCCGGCTGCGCGGGGACTTCTTCGCGGCCGAGCAGCAGGTGGGCGTGGTGCGCGAGGCGGAGAACCTGATCGCCACCCATCGACCCACCGCGCAGGAGCTGGTCGAGCTGATGCCCGGCAATGACGCCGACGAGGTGCTGCGTGCGGTCGAGACGCTGGAAAGGGAGCAGCGGGTCCAGCGCGACGAGGCCGGCCGCCTGCAGCTACCGGCCCGCTACACCGTGCTGGCGTCGGACTCCTTTCACCACCGCATCGACGCCCTCAACCACTTCCTGGACGGCGTCTTCCGCGCCCTCATGCAGCGCATGGTCTTCGACGAGCGCCAAGGCACGATGATCAAGACCATCAGCTTCAGCGCCTTGCCCGCCTCGTTGCAGGCCTTCGTGGAACGCTTCGAGGGCGAGCTGAGGCGCCAGATCGCCGACCTGGAGGAAGAGGCCGAGTTCGCCGGCGAGACCGAAAGTCGCTACACGCTCGGCGTGACCCTGGCCCGTCGCGACGACTGAACCCGTTCTCCGATGGGTCCGGTACTGCTCGCGTTGGGCTATGCGCCCGTCGATCCGGTTCCGGTGATGGTGCTCGGTCCCCTCCTCGGGGTGGACTTTTGCGTGGACGGCTTGGAGCTAGAGCGCGTCGAGGACGTGACGGCGCTCGCCGAGTTCGGCGAGACCGCCTTCGAGACCTTCGGTTTTCCGGTCGAGGTCGCGCCAGTGGCAATGACGGAGGACCTGCTCGTGTGTCCGGAGATCGAGCTTTATCTCGGGCGCTTGGACGGCGTGCCCGTGTGTTGCTCGATGCTCCTGGTCACCGGGGATGTGGCCGGCATCTACTGGGTCGGCGTCCGCGAAGGGCAGCGGCGGAAGGGGCTCGGTGCGGCGGTCACCGCCCACGCCGTCAATGCCGGGCGCGCCCGAGGCTGTGCCGTGGCGACCTTGCAAGCATCGGCCATGGGCGCCCCGGTTTACACCCGCATGGGCTTTGAGACCGTTCGGCGCTATCTGGGCTTCGATTTGGCTACTAGTTAATGCTGCTGGGTCATTTGCCGGCGGCGGTCGACCCCCGGTGTGGTGCCTTCGGTGCTGAGGATGGCGCCGCCGCTGCCCAGCCTGCCGCCCATGTCGACGATGTTTGCCTGGTACTTCTCGCGCCAGGCGTTGAACTTGGCGTACATCTCCTGCATCTGCGCCGGCGAGGGCTTTTCGCCGCCGCCGCCACCCTGACCCGCGCTTGCGGGCTGGCTACGGCGAATGCAGAGGTATTTCTTGTCGGGCATGGGGATCCTCCTCGAGGTGAATGGGAGTTACCCCACGACGTGCAACCGGGCCGGGATTGGACACCATCGGCGTTTTTTTCACGTATCGGGGCTGCTTACCTTGGCGCCGCAGCTCGGGCAGTGTGGCCAGCCCTCGGCGCGGGCCCGCTCGGCCAGGGGGCTGCCGCAGCAGGGGCCTGAGGCTGGGCCCGCTGGGGAAGAGGGCCGGTTCTTGCCAAACATGGCCTCCAACTTGGCCTGGGCCTCGGGCGAAATGCGGGCGGCGACGGTGACCTCGCGGGCCGAACCGGTCAGCAGCTTGATGTCGATGTCTTCGCTGGCGGCCAGCTGATCGTCGACCTCACGGAACTCGAAGATCGAGGCGCCGATGGCGAGCTGGTCGCCCGGCGATAGCAATGCTTCCTTGATCGGCTCGTCGCTCAGATAGGTGCCGTTTTGGCTGGCCAGGTCGCGCACCAGGACGCTGCCATCGTCCAGCTCGAGCACCGCGGCGTGCTTGCGCGAAGCCTCACGGTCGATCACCTGGATGTCGCACTCGGGTGAGCGGCCGATGAGGGTACGCGGGCCGATGCCGTAGGCGTTGCCCTCCAGGGGACCACTTTTGACGTAGAGCACCTTCATTCAACGCCATGGTAACAATCCGCGGCGCTGTACGGAAATGATCGACGCGTGGTGTGAGCTGCAGCTCTTTTATCCTACGTTTGGCTACGTGACGATCTAACTTACAGTGAGTCCATCGGAGGCGCGGGGCCGGGCTTCAAAGTCGAATGGCTTACTGCGCTAGTGGGCTAATTTTTATGCGTTTTTGCATGTGTTCATCACCGCTCGCGCAGCGATCGGGGCCGCGACCGGGGTGAACATCCGGCCGCGGCCCCGCCCCCCCCACCACCGGGGCTGGGACTGTCGGGGGTGGGTCTCAGCCGGGCGCGTTGCCCGACCACAAGGCCTTTTCGTGGTTTTCTTGGTCCTGTAGCGCCAGAAACTCTCGGCGCGATCGGGGGCCCCAGACCTGGCGGATCATGTCGCGGCGGGGCCCGAACTCCTCGTCCAGCTCCTTGCGCAGGTGCAGCTGGGCGGCGCTCACGTGGTCGGCGTGGCAGCCCTCGATGTGGATGCCCTCGCGGATGTTCTGCAGGCGGGCGGCGTTTTGGCCGAGGATCTTCTCCTTGACCGTCGGTGTGAGCGCCGGATAGCCGTACTTCTCCTGGAACTCTTCGGAGATCTGGAAGCAGCGGAAAGCTTCGATCAGCGGTTGCGGCGAGCCGAACCACAGGCAGTCGGTGCCCCAGACGATGTGGTCCTCGCCCACGTGCTTGAGCAGCTTGCCCCAATAGTGCATGGCCTCTTCGTGGCGGTTGGTCATCAAGTTGGGCCAGACGCCGCCGCACTCGGCGTAGACGTGGGTGCGCACGGGACCGCAGGGGTCGTCCAGGTCGCGGCCATTGGGCCCGATGTTGTTGTCGCGCAGGGACTTGATCAGGCTGTTGACGCCGCGGTCGAGCGGGTACAGGGCCTGCACGTCGGGGTCGTCTTCGTCGTAGGGGCCTTCTGGCCAGTTTCCGAAGGGCAGCTGCAGCGGGTCGCAGACCATGGCGTTGGGCGTGCCCATGGGTTCCGACGACTGGCCCGTGGCAAGGCCGTGCTCGAAGCCGGAGTGGTAGATCACGAAATAGGCTCCGGGAAACATGCGGGCGGCGGGTCCCACGTCCATGGGATCGGTGTAGGTGGGGCTGAAGTTGTTGAGCGGGAAGCCCTTGTGCACGCAGAAGATGGGAGCGCCCAGGTCGATGCCCTTTTGAATCATCATTGGCCCCACGTCCTGGTGCAGCCAATAGCCTTCGGGCAAGGAGCCGCTGCCCGAGCCCCAGGGCGGGTAGGTCTTCCAGTTGGTGTAGGTTCCGGCCGTGCGCTCCATCATCGCCAGCTGCACCTCGATGCGGTCGTTGGGCATCACCATGGCGTGCGTGAGGATGCGCCCCGGATACAGCGACTCCAGGTAATCGGCGCCGCCCTTGAGGTCCTCGTTGCTCAGGGCCGCAAAGCCGTTGGTTCGCGTGCCATCGCTGCCGAGTTGGTAGGAGATGCCCGAGAGCACACCGATGGTGGTGTCGCTGCCCATCAGGATCTGGTTGATGTACTCGTTGCGGTCGAAGCGCGAAGCGCCCATCACGCCCGGGGTTCGCTGTAGCCAGGGGAAGCGAGCTTCGGTGATCTGGCCCACGAAGGCATCCAGGCCCAGGGCGCCGATGCGGTTGGTCTCGGGCGTGGCGAAGTGCGACTGCATGTCGATGATCAACTCGCCGCCGCCACCGAGGCATTGCGCGGCGGCTTCGGGGTCCCGCATGGCCTCGTCGCAGATGGCGTAGCCGCCTGCGTCGCCGCTGGTCGTGCGCGAGGGACTGCCGCCGGCGCCGCCCGCGCCGCCCGCGCCGCCTGAGCCGCCTGCACCGCCCATGGATGCGGAATCGGGCGCCGCCATGCCGGCCGGGCGCTTGCCGCCAGCGCAGCCGTTGACCGCGTTGATCACGGCCAGGGTCGTCGCCATGCCACAGGCGCTGGCCAGAAATTCCCGTCGATCGACGCCTTCACGGCGGGAGATCTCCTCGGCCTTTTCGAAGACCAGCTTGCGGATCAGCTTCTTGCGCTTCGTGTCGGGCCACCAGCCTTCACCGTTGGTCATCGAGCCGCAGGCGATGGGCAGCCTGGCGGGGGGGTCGGGATCGGTCTTCTTCAAGTTGCGGAGCCACGGCAGGCGTTTGATCACACATCACCTCCTGGTTGAAAGGAAGACCTCCCCCCCTGCGGGCAGGGAACTCCCCGCCCGAGACCGGCACGCCTTCGCAGGATCAAACATGGCGCCGTAACTGGTTGGTTGAAAGGTCATCGGGGGGTCGTTGCGGGGCGTTTCAGGGGGCGTCTCTCGAAGTCGAGACGCCAGGGCTGAGTTCTGCGAGACTACCGGTGGCGACGGGACATCCCGGCACGATCAGGAGAAAACACCAATGCAACCGACCGAAGCCCAGCGCGGTATTCGCGACCAGTTTCGCCGCTTCATGACCGAAGAACTCGAAAGGGCCACGCCGGCCTTCGAGCAGGGAAGTGAGCTGCCCTATGCGCTGATGAGGCGCATGGTCGAAACCCTGGGGCTGGGCGGCAGCGGTGGTGGTGGCGGCGGCGGGTCGGACACGCAAGACAAAGCGGCCGATGACCCCGAACTCGCGGCTCTCATGTCCTACGCTCGCACTCAGCTCACAGTGGAGATGTGTCGCGTCAATCCGGGCTTCGCGCTCTCCTTCGGCGCCAGCACGGGCCTCTTCGGCAGCAATGTGCGCGGCAAGGGCACCGCCGAGCAGGTGGCTAAATACGCGGGACCGGTGATGCGTTTCGAGAAGATCGGCTGCTGGTGTCTGACCGAGCCGGGAGCGGGCTCCGACGCCCTGCGCTCGATGAAGACCCGGGCGCGCCGCGACGGTGATGAGTACGTCATCAGTGGTGAAAAGACGTTCGTCACCAACGCCCCCCACGCCGACTATTTCCTGATCTACGCCAAGAGCGACGACGGTTCGGTCCAGGCCTTCATCGCCGAGCGCGGCGCCCCGGGGCTGACCACTTCGGAGCCCTTCAAGAAGATGGGCATGCGCAGCTCACCCACGGGCGCCGTCTACATGGACGAGCTGCGCGTGCCGGCCGACAACCTGCTCGGCGGTGGGGTCAAGGACCGCGACCACGTGCGCAGCTCCCTGGCCAGCGAGCGCATCGGCCTGGCACTGATGGGCTATGGTATTGCCGAGCGCTGCTTCGAAATCGCCCTGGACTACGCCAAGACCCACCACCGCAGCGGTCAGCCCATCGGAAACTTCCAGTTGGTGCAGCAGAGGTTGGCCCGCATGTACGTGGCCCTGAGCAACGCCCGGCGCATCGTCTATTCGAGTGAGCCGACGAGCGTGCTCGACGCCTGCGCAGGCAAGCTCTACGTGGGCGAGGTGGGCACCCAGGTGGCCATGGATGCCATCCACATCCTGGGTGGCAACGGCTACATGGAGGAATACGTGGTCGAGCGCCTGGCGCGCGACGCCAAGTTGGTCGAGATCGGCGGCGGCACCACCGAGATGCAGATCCTGACCATCGCGCGTCACTTGCTGGCTTGACTCTCGTCCAGGCGCATCAGCTGCAGGTTGACCAGCGCCACGCGCTCGGCCGGTCGCGACTCGGCGATCACCCGGCGCAGCTCCTGGTAATAGGCAATGTGCAGCTCGCGCAGCCGTTGCCAGCCCTCTTCGGAGACCGTGAAGAGGTTGTAGGAAAAGAGGTCCTGGCCGCCGGGCTCGAGTTCGGGGAGGCGCTCGAGGCCGACGCCGGCCCAGTGGCGCTTGAGCTTCTGGCTTGCGTCGGGGTTACGGCGGGTGTCGACGGTTAGTACCTGGGTGACGGCCCAGCGATGATTGCGGCGGGCGATGAGCTTGGAGGCGGAAAGGGCCTCGAGGCACGCCCGTTCGTCTTCGAGCGCGATGCCCAGGCGCTCGGCGATGAAGCCGTCTTGGTGCCGGCGCAACCTCTTGTAGGCGTCGAGCTCGAGTACGCGCATCACCGCATGGCTCCAGGGCAGCTCGTAGGCCACGCGGCGCTGGGCTTCGAGCACGGCCCAGGGCTCGCGGGCCTCGGGCAGGCGCGAGGGCTCCACGAAGATGTCGAGGAAGTCGAGCAGCCTGAGCGAGGTGGCTTCGACCAGGCGCAGCAGGTCCGGCAGCCGCGGCTGGGCCTCGTTCTTGAGCCAGCGCCCCACGCTGACCCGGTTTTTGCTCAGGCGCCGGCCCAGCTCCACCACCGTCGTGCCCTCCTGCAGGTGCTGGAGCAAGAGCGCCGTGGTGGCCGGGTCGCGGAAGCTCTTGCCGCGCAATTCCTCGGGCATGGCGCCGAGGAAGTTGCCGATGCCCGCCTCCAGGTCGATGCCCGCGAGCTCTGCGAGCGTGAAGAAGAGGGCGGCCGTCGGGAAGCGCCGACCCGACTCCCAGGTGTAGAGCACGTTGCTGGAGCAGTGCAGGCGCCGGCTCAGGGCGGTCTGGGAGCGGCGCCCGCGCATTTCTCGAATTAGCTGTGAGGCCAGGCGTTCAGGGCGCATCTCGTCAGAATCGTACACCGAGGTACCGATTTGCGCCATGACATGTCCGTCCGCGTGCTAGCGGGAGACGCCGGCCTTGTCCATAGTGGTAGCCATGGTGATGACCCGGGCAGCGAGAACTTGGCGGAAGGCGCAGGGCGCGGGGCTGTGGCGTTTTGCAATGGCCTGCCTGCTGTTGTCGCTCGTCTTGGGGCTTTCGGGGTGCTCGGCCGGCGTTCCCAGCGATGCTCGGAAGGGGCCTGATCCGTCGGTGCTGGGGGGACAGACCGGCGCGCTGATGCCCGATTGTGGCCTGAGCCCGGCGGGCGGGGAGGCCGATATACTGCCCGGCGGTGGCGCGGGAATCGTGGTTTACACCGATGTGTGCGGCGTGGCTGCGGCCACCGAGGCCCTGGAGTTGCGCGACGGCTCGGGGATCGCGGTGGACTTCGACCTGGAGCGGCTCGACGACGGCGTGGTGCTCTTGCGGCCGGCGATGGAGCTGCCTCCGGGCGATTACGAGCTGACGGGTCCCGACGGCATGATCCGGCAGCTGGCCATCGCCGACTCCAAGCCCTTACCCGAGCGCATCGGCCAGCTCGATCAGGTGGGGGTGGGGTGCGACATCGAGTTTGAGCTGCAGCTCGATCCGAGTCTGCGCGAGTACGTGCCGCTGCTGAAGCTCGACGTGCGCGTCAACGGTGGCGAGGTCCGTACCTGGATCGACTACGGCACGTTGCCGAGCGAGCCCGGCGGGGACTCCGTGCTGACGCTGCCCAATTGCTTTCCCCGCTGCCTGCGTGATGGCGTGCATGAGGTGACGGTCGAGGCCAGCCTGGCCGGCGAAGAGGTGGTGCTGCCGCCCGTGAGCGCCGAGGCGCTCGTGGACTGCGCGGAAGCCTCGCGACCGCTGGCCTGCAGTGCCCGGTCGCCTAGGGAGCGCGCGACGGGCCCGTGGCTGGCGGCGCTCGCGACCGTCGCGCTGGCACTCGGCCGGCGCAGATGCAGGCGAAGTCGGCCCCCGGGATAACTCCCAGCCCAGCAGCCGAAGCTCGATCTTGTGCTCGTCCCGCGCCGTTTGCGGACGAGTAAATGGCGCCGTGCGCGCCGGGGACTTGGAAGAAGGAGAACGACGATGGATGCAACGACAAACGATGGATGGAGGATGACCGGCAGGGGCCCCGCGAGGGCCGCCCTGGCAGCGCTACTGCTTTCGCTGGTGGCCAGCTGTGCCGCGATGGATCGCACGAGCGACAGCCGTTCGGCCGGCAGTGCCTTTGGCGGCCAGAGCTTCGACAACAATGCCACTCCCACCGGCTCCGGCCTCACGCCGCCCCAGGTCAGCACCAACGTCAGCTTCGGCGGCGCCCAGGACGTGGGCTTCATGCGCGGCCAGCTCGAACAGGGGCTGGTGCCGAGCGTGGACGCGCTGGATGCGCCCGGCTTCTTCGCCGAGCACCACATCGAGCTACCGTCGGCGGCCTGTGGGCAGCGCATTTGCCTGCAGCCCATGCTCGCGGTCATGGGCAATCTCATCAACGGCAACAACTGCACCATGTTGCACCTGGGGCTCAACAGCCCCATCGCAGCCGATCCGGGCAGCCGCCCACCGCTTTCACTGGCGGTTGTGGTTGACGTCTCGGGCTCGATGGTGGGTCGGAAGCTCGACTTCGTGCGCGACGGCCTGAGCCAGCTGATCGACGGCCTACGCGACGTCGATGAGCTGGCGATCATCACCTACAGCGACGCCGCGCGCGTGCTGTTGCCGATGACCGGCGTGGAGCTGGAGCGGGCGTCCATGCGCCAGGCGGTGGAGACCCTTCAGGCCGGCGGTGCCACCAACCTCTCGGCCGGGCTCGTGGCCGGCTACCGCGAGGTGCTCGCAAACTTCGACAGCGGGCGCCAAAACCGCGTGATCCTGCTCAGCGACGGCAATCCCACGGCGGGCGAGACCGGCACGGCGCAGATCCTCGATACCAGCTGGGGCTATAACTCCGACGGCATCGGCCTGACCACCATCGGCCTCGGCGCCGACTTCAACATCGACCTGATGCGCAGCCTGGCCCAGCAGGCCGACGGCAACTTCTACTTTCTCGAGGACGTGGGCGCCGTCGACGAGGTCTTCCAGGAGGAGCTGAGCTTCTTCGTGGTGCCGGTGGCGCTGGATCTGGAGCTGTCGTTGACCGCCGGTGAGTCCTACGAGTTTGGCCGCGCGCTGGGGGCGCCGATGTGGACCGATGCGCCCCAGGGCGGCTTCCTGGAGCTGCCGGGGGTCTTCATCGCCCACCGCGAATCCGCCGACGACGTCACCGCAGACGACGGTCGCCGTGGCGGTGGCTCTTCGTTGCTGGTGGAGCTGATGCCGCGGGTGGGCGCCGGCGCAGGAGCCACCGAGGGCGGCGCGTCGGTGGCCACCGTCGAGCTCAGCTTCCGCGACCCAACCAACGGTGAAATGGTTCAGGACGTGGTCGACGTGCGCTACCCCTTCGCCCCGGGCGAACTGGTCAGCAGCGGCTTCTTCGAGGCCGAGCGCATCGAGTCGGTGCAGAAGAGCTTCGTGATGCTCAACATCTACGTGGGCATGGAAACGGCGATTCGCGCTTTTCACAGCGGCGAAGCCGACACCCAGACCATGGACGGCCTCGAGAACTTGATCGCCGCCGTCGAGGACTACAACGACGAGGTCGGCGACAAGGACGTGGAACTCGACCTTGAGCTGCTCCAGATGCTGCGCGACAACCTGGGGGACCAGGGCCTGCGATCGAGCAGCGAGGTGGTCGCACGCGATCCCTGGCCCGCCGATTGACGCGGCGGTTTGGGGGGGGGACGCCCCGGTCGCCTGGGGTAGGGCAGGCGATCGGGGCGTTTTTTCCGGGGGCGGTGTTCAGCGAGGGAGATGGTGTTCAGGCGCGCGGCTGCTGGGCGGCGGCCAGCTGCGTCAGGGCGCGGGCGAGCAGGCCGAGGGCATCGACCACCGGCTCGCCATCGCCCGCCGAGGTCGGTTCCGGCAGCGCGATGTTCAGGCGCAGGCGGCCGGCCTCGTCGCGCTCGGTGCAGTCGAAGAGGCTCTGGCGGATGCGGCTTTCGAGTTCTTGCGTCGCCGGGGTGTCGGGGGCTTCGGGCAGCGCCTGCTGCAGCAGCTGGAAGGCGCCGGTGAGCATCTGGCCGGCGGCCTCGCCCACGCGCTGTGCACGCTGCTTTTTGGCCAGACGCTCGGCCTCGCTCTCCACGCGCTGCTTTTCGCTCGCGTCCAGCGGCGCCTCGGGCGCGTTGCCGAGCAGCACCTCCAGGCGACTGCGCAGCTCTTCCATGCTGCTGACCAGCTGCACCACGTCGACCTCGCTGTCGACGTCGAGCGCGGCCATGGCCAGGTCCTGTTTGGCCGCCAGTGTGCTCAAGAGCCGCTCCTCGAGGGTGTTTTCGGTGACCAGCAAGTGAATCTGCACCGGGCGCTTCTGACCCATGCGGTGGATGCGCGCGATGCGCTGTTCGAGCACCGCGGGGTTCCAGGGCAGATCCACGTTGATCAGCGTGTCGGCCACCTGCAGGTTCAGGCCGGTGGCGCCGGCGTTGGTGGCCAGGAAGAAGCCGCAGGCCGGATCCTGGCGAAACTCGCGCACCAGATCGGCGCGCTTTTTCTGGGGCACCGAGCCGTCGAGGCGCACGTGACGCAGGCCGCGTTCGGCGAGCATGGGCTCGATCAGGTCGAGCATGGTGGTCCACTCGGAGAAGAGCACCACCTTGCGCTCGCCCTCGGCCGCCAGTCGATCGAGCAGCAGGCCGAGTTCCTCGAGCTTGGTGGAGTAGCCCGGGGCCTCCTTGGTCACCAGGTAGGTGCCGTTGGCCGCCAGCCGGCACATGAGCAGCGCCTTGCGCAGGCGCAGGAGATCCATCTCGCTGATGTAGGACTTGTTGACGATGGAGCGAACGATCGTGAGCTGTCCGTCGTGCAGCTCCCGTTGCTGTGCGGTGGGCTCGATGCGGATCATCCTGGTGGTGCGCGGCGGCAGCTGCTCCAGCACTTGACCGCGGGTTCGGCGCAGCAAAATCGGAGCCAGGCGCTCGCGCAGGGCCGAAAGCTCCTTGTAGCCGAGCACACGTCCTTTTTCGTCCACCACGCGATGCTGATTCAAAAAGCGAAAGGCCGGGCCCAGGCGCCGGTCATCGACGAATTCAACCACCGAGTAGAGCTCGTCGAGCCGGTTTTCCAACGGCGTGCCCGACAGCACCAGGGCGAAGCGCGAGCGCAGGCCCTTGACCGAGCGGGCGGTCTTGGTCTCCCAGTTCTTGATGCGCTGCCCCTCGTCGAGCACGATCAAATCCCAGGCCGTCTGTTCGATGGCCGTCAAGTCGCGCATCACCTGCTCGTAATTGCAGATGGTGAAGAAGGTCTCACCGCCGTATTGCTCGGCGCGCTCGGCGGCCGTGCCCAGCACCAACTGGGAGTCACGGTTGCTGAAACGATCGATCTCACTGTGCCACTGGGACTTCAGCGAGGTCGGGCAGATCACCAGCACGCGCTTGATGCCGGCTTCCCGCGCCAGCAGCTCGGCCACCCCGATGCCCTGGATGGTTTTGCCCAGCCCCATGTCGTCGGCCAGGATGGCGCGGCCGGCGCCGACGGCAAACGCGATGCCGTCGAGCTGGTAGGGCAGCAGCGGCGCCTTCAAGAGCTTTTCGCGCAGGGGGTGCTCAGCTGGGCGCTTGCGAATCTCGGCGCTGACGCGCTGCAGGCGCGCCGAAAGCAACTGCCCCTGGATGTATTGCTCGGCGTCGGGGTAGATGCGCACCTCATGGCCGGCCCGTTCCAGCCGCCCGATGCGCTTGAGCAGGGCGCTCAGGTCGGTGATCGGCCGTCCGAGCAGCGGGCCGGCGAGCTTTTCGGCTTCGGGGTCGGGGCGCGTGGGCGCCGACAGGCGCAGCTCCAGCGAATCGCCGAAGTGCAGGTGAACGCTGAAGTCCCGGCGCTGGTAGGGGCGGGCCAGGACGCGAGCCGAGAAGGTTCTTTCGGCGCGCTTTTCGATCTTGAGGATGTGCTTGCAGGTGCCCAGGGTGTTCTTGCGGAAGTCGGGGCAGGAGCAATAGCTCTGACCACGCCCGCGGCCGCGCAGGGCCACGCGGTAGGTCTTGCCCGAGGCGGCGCTGGTGACGGTGTAGTCGGTGTAGGGGCGCTTGGGGTCGGCCGAGCGCACGTACATGCGTTCCTTGGCGGCGCGCTCGGCGCGTTGGGCCAGGGCCAGCTCGACCAGCTCGGCCTCAGAGAGGCTCTCCACCGGCACCCGCTCGGGCGGCGGCGCGGCCAGCCCCAGCAGAACCTTTTCCTCGAGCACCAGCGACAGCACGGCGCCGGCGTGTGCGCAGGGGGCGCTGCAGACGCTGCAGGCGATCTCCAGGCGGCCCCGATGCTGGCTGCTGCGTCGGACGCGCACCTCGGCGGCGCCGTCCGGCAGCCTGGCGTGCAGCTCCGCGGGCGTGAGCTGCACGTCGTCGCCCGGGTCCAGCGGAAAGGCGCCGCCCTCGCGGATCAGCGCGGCCCCGTCCGGGCCCAGCAGCTTGCAGGCCTGGCTGTGGCTGAGGTGGGAGAGCAGGTCGTGCAGCGTGAGCTGGCTGCTTTTCTTGGTGGTCTTGGGCGTGCGAGGCATCTCGCCTCCGAGCCCTACCACGAAGGGCCGAACGTGGAACGCGGTCACGGCGGAAAAAGCGTTTTTCTCGTGCCGCTGGCCGCCTTCCACGGCGCGCGTATCTGACCGTTGTAGGGCCCCGACGTGAACACCGATCACCTACCCGCCGCGGGTGACGGCTCCCGTCGCCCGGCCGCTGCCGTCCCGAGCCCGGCCCGCGCCGCCAGTGCCGTCGAAAAGCGCAGCGCCGCGGCCTTGGTACTGCTGAGCCCCTGGGGCTTTGCGCTGCAGGTGCTGCGCGGCTTTCGCAGTCACCAGGGTCTGCTCCTGGCCGGCGCGGTGGCCTATTACACGCTGCTGTCGATCGTGCCGCTCTTCGGCCTATTGATGCTCGTGCTCTCGAGCTTCTACGAGGAGCGTGAGCTTCTGGCCATGAGCACCGGCGTGCTCGAGATGCTGGTGCCCGGCCAGTCGCCGGCGGTGGTCTCCCAGATCGAGATCTTCCTGCACAACCGCTATCTCATCGGCTGGTTGGGCTTCCTCGTGATGCTCTTCTTCAGCTCCCTGGCGTTCACCGTGCTCGAGAACGCCATGAGCGTGATCTTCTTTCACCGCGTCGCCATCAAGCGCCGACGCTTCGTGATCTCGGCGACACTGCCCTTCATCTTCATCGGCCTGCTGGGCCTGGGCCTGGCGCTTGTCACGGTGATCAGCACGGCCATCCAAACGGCCGCCTGGATGCCCATCGAGGCGCCGGGACCCCTGCTCTACCTGGTTGGCTTCGCGGGCCTGGTCATGGTGCTGACGGCCATCTACCTGGTGATGCCGGTGGGCAAGCTCTCGCTGCGCCACGCGCTGGTCGGGGGCGTGACCGCCGCCGTGCTGTGGGAGATCGCCCGCCACGTGCTCATCTGGTACTTCCGCACGCTCTCCATGGTGGACCTGATCTACGGCACCTTCGCCACCGCCGTGCTGGCGCTGCTGTCGCTGGAGGTCGCGGCGATCATCGTGCTGCTCGGGGGGCAGGTGATCGCCGAGTACGAGCGCCTGGCGGAGCAGGGCCAATGACAGCGACTGAGAGTTACTTGCCGCGTTTTTCGTAGCTGCCCATCAGCACGGCCTCGGCGATTACGTGCTCGGCCATCGCGTCTACGAGCTCGGCCTTGGTGGGCTTGTGCAGCTCGAGGGTGGCGTCGAGGGCGTAGAGCTTGTGGAAGTAGCGGTGCCTGCCGATGGGGGGGCAGGGGCCACCATAGCCCGTGCGCTTCCAGTCGTTGAGGCCCTCGCCGGTACCGGGGGGCAGCGGCTTGCCTCCCTCGGGCAGGGAGGCGCTCAGCTTCGGCAGGTTGAACAGCACCCAGTGCACCCAGGTCATCTTCGGCGCCGCCGGATCGGGAGCATCCGGGTCGTCCACGATCAGCGCAAAGCTCTCGGTCTCGGCCGGCGCCCCCTCCCACAGCAGGGCCGGCGCCAGGTCCTCGCCCTCGCAGGTATATTTGCGCGGGATCTCGGCCTGGTGTTCGAAGGCGGGCGAACGCAGCTTCATGGTGCTCGGCTCCTGCTTACGGCTCTTCTTCTGGGCATCGGCCGCACCGCAGCCCCCGGCGGCCACCGTCAAGGCGCCCACGAGACATCCGGCGATGCCGAGCCGAGCCATCGGGGAGAGCATAAACGCGGGCCGGTGCTTTGCCAGTCGAGGACAGGCCCTGGAACGGGCTACACTCGTCCCCATGTTTTTCGGCCTCAGTCATGTCGATGTGCTCGTCAGTGATCTCGCTCGCGCCCTGCCCATCTACCGCGATGGCCTGGGATTTGCGGTCAAGGCCGAGGGCGAGGGTTGGGTGGATCTGGACGCCGCCACCGCCGTCATCCGCCTGGTCGAGACCAGCGACAAAAGCCAGGTGGCCAAGCTGCGCATCGAGGCCCCCGACGTACCCGCTGGCGTGGCCCGGCTCCTGGAGGCCGGCGCGAGGCTGGTCTACGAACCCAACCGTACCGAGCAACTCACCATCGAGGGTGCCGTACTGGACGCCGACGGCAACCGCCTGACCATCTGGCGCAACCTCAGCGAAGACGAATACGGCTTCGATCCCGAGCTGCCCAAGGAATTGGTGTGGGAGCCCGAGGCCGAGCAACTGCTGAAGTCCCTGCTGCGCGCGGTGCCGGCCCTCTTCCGCGCCCTGGCCCGCCGCAAGGTGGTCAAAGAGGCCGAAGCCCGCGTCGGGCCCAGCGGACGCATCGATCGGGACCTGGCCATCCGCTCCTACATCTCGGCCCAGGCCCCGCCCAATCGCGTCCGTCTCTATGAACCGCTGCGCGAGCATGGCATCGATCCGGAGGACTACCGGGACGAGTTCGAGTCCTGAGGCGGGGGTCGGTGCCGCCTGCGTGGGGCCTGCCCGGGATCACCGCCACAGCTCGATGGTGAGCCCCCCCTGCTCGAGTCGCAGCTCATGGCGGCGCGGCTCGCGGGTGTAGATCACGCGCACCTGCAGGCCGCCGTCTTCGCTATCCCGCAGCCACACGCGGCGCACCGGGCCGTGGTGGACCCCGTAGTTTTCGATCGGGATCGTGGCCTTGGCGTGGGGCAGCTCGATCACGATGCCCGGCGAGCTCAGCGGGTAGCTGCGCATGTCGCGGGTCTCGCCGCGCAGGGGGATGCGTACCCGCATGCCACCTTCGAAGGTTTCGACCACGGGGCGGTGCAGGTTGCCCAGCAGTTCCGGTGCCGTGGCGGTGGACGCCGTTGCGCCGCCATCCCCCCGCGCCTGGGCCGCAGCCTCGGCCAGGGCGTCGTCGCCGGCTTGCGCGGGCGCGGCCGCTGGGGGCGCCTCGGGCACAGCCGGCTCGAGCGCCGGATCCGTCTCCAGCACATCGCCGGCCTGGTCCGGGCTCTGCCCCTGGCCTCCAGCGACCGCCAGGGTCGCCAGCGCTCCGATCACCACGCCCAACACGAGCGCCAGGAAGAGGGCGCCGGTGCCGAAACGACCGGCGGGACTGCTGACTGTGTCGGGTTGCGGAAGCCGCGGTTGCGCCGCCAGGGCATCCTCGCCCTGCGTTGCGCCGGCAGCTGCGTCGGCCGCCGGCTCGGCGCTGGGGCCCGCTTCGCCGGCCTCGCCGGTCCCGGCGTCGCCATCGGCGCCTTCGCCTGCTTCTGCGACTTCGTTGTCGTCTTCGGGCCCAAAGCCGATCGTCACCGCCAGCTCGGGCGTGCCGTTTGCTGTGCTCAGCTCCACCCGCCGCAGCGTCGCGGCCGTGGGCTCGGCCTCGCGCGCGAAGCGCACGCCCACGCCTTCGCCGATGCGCAGGAAGGGCAGGGCGGTGTGCAGGCGCAGGCCGCCCTCGGCCATCTCCGCGCGCGCCCGGATGGTGTCGTTGAGGGCCGGCAGCGATAGCTCCACGGGCGTTTTCAGCGGGGCAGCCTCTTCGAGCAGGACCCGAAGCCGCGTCGTCGATTCATCTTCGGCTGCCATGAAGGCCACGCCCATGCAGGCCTCGGGAGGCGTCTGCGGCTTCTTCTTGTCTTCGGCCCCGAGCTGGACCTGGGTCTTGGTCTCGTCACGCGGGCCCACCGCCCAGATCACCTTGCCCGGCACCCGAAACAGCCCGGCCTCGTCCTTGAGCTCGCACTCGACCGCCGCGCCCACCGCCCAGGTGCCCGAGCACAAGAGCCCCACGCCCCCGGAGCTGAGATCGAGGGCCTTGGCGCGGATCATGCCCTCGCCGCCCGCCCGGTAGAGATGAACCTCAGCCTGGTAGCTGACCCGGGGATGTTCGCGACGCCGGCCGGGGTTCATGATGCGAAGAAAATTGCCATTCGGGCGCGGTCGGGATCAAGCGATCGATTGCGAAGCGGTTCTCCGCGCGCGAGAATTGCGGCCGGGGACGTGGTGGCGTTTGACTCGAAGCCAGGAGCGCGACGGCGGTGAGCGAGGAGGAATCCGAGCGCGCCGAGCCGACCCGTGTCGCGCCCGACGATCGCCCACCCCAGCGCTTCTTCGCCCCTGGGCTGCTGCTCATCTTGGTGGCGGCGACCCTGACCTATCTGCCCAGCCTCGATCACGCTTTTCAATTCGATGACGCCTGGAAGATCGTCGAAAACCGCAGCATTCGCGACCCGGCGATCTACCTCTCGGGCTTCGCCTCCGGCCAGTATAGCGATGGTATCAGCCGGCTGTTGCCGAACCTCAGCCTGGCCCTGAATTACGCGCTCTTCGGGCTCGACCCCCGCGGCTACCACGCGACCAATCTCATCTTTCATCTGCTCAACGTGGTGCTGCTGGCGGGCTTCGGTCGCGCCGCCATGGGCCAGCTGGGCATCGCCGGGGCCACTCCCGTCGCGTTGCTGTCGGCGGCGATCTTCGCCCTGCATCCGCTCAACTCCGAGGCCGTGCTTTACTGCAACGCCCGCCCCAACGTGATGGCGACGGGCTTTTACCTGGCGGGCCTGTGGGCGGTGCTCGGCGCCGAGGCGCGGCGGGCCGCCGGGCGCAGCGCGCGCGCGGCCTGGGCCGGCTTCGGCGCCAGCCTGCTGCTGGCCCTCTTCTGCAAGGAACTGGCGGTGACCCTGGTGCTGATGGCGCCCCTGATGGTGCTGTGGTTTCGGCGCGAGACGGCCGCCCGGTGGCTCGCGCAGCCGGCCATCCGCTGGCTGCTGGGCCTGGGCGGGCTGGCGGCACTGGCGGCGGGGCTCGCCAGTGGGGCGCTTTTCGAGGTTCAGCGGGCGCTGCTCGACGTGGGCGAGCACGTGGCCGGCAGCCCCCTGGTCTACCTGGGGCTGACCCTCTTCGAGCAGAGCGAGATCTTCGTGCGTTACTTGGCGCTCGCGCTTCTGCCCTGGCCCGGCCTGCTCAACGTCGATCGCACGCCCCTGGGGCGGCTGCACGAGCGCGTCTACGAGGCTGGGCGCGTGGTCGACGGGGCCTGGGTCGAGCTGCTGTTGCCGCTCTTCTGCGGCGCGGTGCTGCTGTTGTCGCTGCGCGCCATCGTCACCCGTCGTCACAGGGCGCCCTTTCTCTGCTTCATGGCGCTGTGGCCCGTCATCACCCACGCGCCCACGTCGCTGGTGCCACGCGGCCAGGTGATGGTCGAGTACCGCACCTACCTGCCCATGGTGGGCCTGTGCCTGCTGCTCGGCTTTGGCCTCTACCGGCTCGGGGCGGGCCTGCTCGCGTCCGTCGCCGGCCCGCGGCGAGTGGCGCTGCCCGCGATCGTTGCGCTGCTGGGATTGCTGTCGGCGGCCACCGTGGTGCGCGCCCGGGACTGGCAAACGCCGACGTCGCTGTGGCAGGCCTCCCTGCGCCACCTGCCGCGCAACCCGCGCGCCCTCAACAGCCTGGGCATGGAAGCCCGCGAAGCCGGCGACATGCCGGCGGCGATCGCCTATTTCCGGCGTGCGGTCGAGGCCGATCCAGACTACGGCCCGGGCCAGAACAACCTGGGCTCGCTCCTGGCCATGACCGGCGACTGGCAGGGCGCGGCGCGGCATCTCGCGATCACGGCGCGCCTCGAGCCCGACCGACCGGGCACCCACAACAACCTCGGCAACGTGCTCGCCCGCCTGGGCCGCTTCGAGGAGGCCTTCGAGCAATACCGCCGTGCCATCGCCGCCGACCCGCTCTTCGCCGACGCCGAGGCCAACTATGGGCTGGCGCTATCCCAGAGCGGCGACGGGGCCGCTGCGGTTGCCCACTACCGGCGCGCCCTGGAGCTGCAGCCCGGGCGCGTGCCCGTGCGCGTCTGGCTGGCGCGGGCGCTGGTGGCCGGGGGCCAGGTGCGGCAAGGCATCGGCGAGCTCGAGCGCGCCCTGGCTGGCGATCCGACTCACGCCCCCGCTCACTTCGAGTTGGGTAAGGCGCTGGCGGCCCACGGCGACTACGGCGGCGCCCGCGGGCACCTGGCGCGTGCCGCCGAATTGGCGCCCGGCACCCGGATCGGCAACGAAGCCCACGCCTATCTGCAGGCCCTGCAGTGACGACATGCCCTTCCAGCCTTGCTGGAAAAATCGAAAATTCCTCGGTTTTTTTGCTCGCTGCGCGGGTGGGCCGTGGATCTTTGGCGCGATAAAGCGATTTCTTTCGTGAGTCTTGTGCGATTCCACGCTAAAATGCCGCGCGCGTCGGGATGGTCCGGTCGTGGCGGCGTCGAATGCGCCTGTCGCCCTGGGGCTCGACACATGCAAGTGGCCCTGCCGGGCATCTTCCGGCGAGCGCGCTGAAGGAATCGGAACGAGTGGCAAGAGGACGAAGAAGCCGAAGAGACTACGAGGGCGGACGCGAGGACCGCAGCGACCACGTACAGGTCGAAGGCGTGGTCAGTCAGGTCTACGCGGGCGGACAGTTCGAGGTCGACCTCGATCACGGCGGCGCGGTACGCGCGCAGCTCTGTGGCCGCATGCGCAAGTTCCGAATCCGCGTATTGCTGGGCGACCGGGTCACCGTGGCCCTGTCGCCCTACGATTTGACGCACGGGATGATCGTCTTCCGCGCGAAGTAGGGTTTTATTGCTGGTAGGGTGCGGGCACCCGTAGCAGCAGCGCGCCACCGGCCAAAAAGAGCAGGGCGATCGCCAGGATCGACAGCCGTGGGCTGCCGGTGGCGACGCTCACCCAGCCCATCAGGGCCGGTCCCAGGATGGCGGCGAATTTTCCGAGCATGTTGTAGAAGCCGAAGAACTCGGCGGCTTCTTCGGCTGGGATCAGGCGGCTGTAAAAGGCGCGGCTCAGGGCCTGTACACCGCCCTGGACCAGCCCGATCACCACCGCCAGCCCGTAGAACTCGGCTTCGGTTTCGAGCGCGTAGCCGTAGACAGTGACGCCGAGGTAGACCGCCAGGCCCAGCAGGATGCCGCGGCGACTGCCCACGCGCTGCCCGAGCCAGCCGAAGGCGATGGCGGCCGGAAAACCCACGAATTGGGTCAAAAGCAGGGCCGTGATCAGGCTGCCGGAGTCGAATCCCAGGGCCAGGCCGTAGTCCACGGCCATGCGGATGATGGTGTCGACACCGTCGATGTACAGCCAGTAGGCCAAGAGAAAGGTCCAGACCTGGGGCAGCTCGCGCACCCGGCGCAGGGTGGTCGAAAGCTGCCTGGCAGCATCACGGAACGTGCCTCCGATGCTGGCGCTGGCGCTGGCCGCCGGCTCGCGCACCCACAGAAGCAGCGGCAGCGTGAACAGGGCCCACCACAGCGCCACCGTCATGAACGCCACGCGCACGGCCTCGGCCGCGTCCGAAAGGCCGAAGCGCGCGGGCCACAGCGTCATCGCCACGTTCACCGCCAGCAGCAGGCCTCCGCCGAGGTAGCCGAGCCCGTAGCCGAGGGCCGAGACCCGGTCGCGCTCGGCCGCTGGCGCCACCGCCACAAGCAGGCTGTCGTAGAAGACGATCGAGCCCGAAAAACCCACAGCGGCCGCCACATAGCAGGCCGCGGCCAGCTGCCACTGGCCGCGGCCGACCAGGTAGAGGGCGGCGGTCATCACCGCGCCCAGGGCCGCGAAGCCCCCGACAAAGCGCTTTTTCGCCGAGCTGCGGTCGGCGATCGCCCCCAGCAGCGGCGCCGCCGCGGCCACCAATACCGAGGCCACCGAGTTGGCCAGGCCCAGCCGCAGCGTGCTGTCGGCCGCATCGCTCCCGGCGCTGAAATACTGCTTGAAGAAGACCGGAAAAAAGCCGGCCATGACGGTGGTGGCGAAGGCCGAGTTGCCCCAGTCGTAGAAAGCCCAGGCCAGCACCTGGCGCCGCCCGTCCACGGCCGGCTCCGGTTCCGGCAGCGATTGACGTTCCGCCGCCCGACTCACCGGCTGGTTACTCCGCGTCGGCTGTTGCGAGCACGCTGCGCACCAAGACGCCCGCCTCGTCGAGCATCTCGCTGCTGATCTGGAAGTCCTCCAGCCAGCGCTCGGGGATCTCCAGATCCGCCGGGTAGACAATCTCCTGGACCCCCGCCTGGATCAGCGAGCGGGCGCAGCGGGTGCATGGCGGCCAGGTCACGTAGGCGATGCAGCCCTTGAGCGAGACGCCCACCCGCGCGGCGTGCATGATCGCGTTTTCCTCGGCGTGGCAGACCAGGGGGTACTTGCGGTTGCGATCGTGGAGGCGCTCGGCGCTGTCCTCGATGCCGCGCGGGAAGCCGTTGAAGCCCGTGCTGCGCAGCTCCCGATCGGGACCCACCACCACACAGCCGACGCGGGTGGAGGGATCCTTGCTCCAGCCCGCGATGTGGTCGGCCAGTTGCAGAAAGCGCACGTCCCAATTCGCCATGGCCCCTGCATAGCTCCATGTGGCCGATCCGCAAAGAGGCCAGGCTCGTTCTACCCCCACCCGCCACATGGGGTAGAGTCCGCCGTCCCGCGTCGCGCGACCGGCCGCTTCGGCTGTTGCGCGGAGGTCGCGCGGGAGAGGAGTAAGCAGGTGAAGGAATTCAAGGGAACGGTCGCGGTGGTCACCGGCGGCGCCAGTGGCATCGGTCTGGCGATGGCGCAGCGCTTTGCCCTCGAGGGTGTGCGACTGGTGCTGGCCGACATCGAACAAGAGGCGCTGGACGCGGCGGTCAAGGGGCTGCAGGCCGAGGGCCACGAGGCCATCGGAGTGGTGACCGATGTCTCGGACTTGGCAAGCGTGCAGGCGCTGAAAGAGCGCACGCTCGAGGCCTACGGCAAGGTCAACATCCTGTGCAACAACGCTGGCGTTCAAGTCGCGGGGCCGAGTTGGCAGATCAGCATCGGTCAGTGGCAGTGGATCCTGGGCGTCAACCTGTGGGGTGCGATCCACGGCATTCACGTTTTCGTGCCGCAGATGCTCGAACAGGGCGATGCGTGTCACATCGTCAACACCTCGTCCATGAGCGGGCTGGTGTCGGTGCCGATGATGTCGGCCTATCAGGTCACCAAGCACGGCGTCGTGACGCTCAGTGAAAGTCTTTCGCAGGAGTTGGCGCAGCAGAAGGCCAGCATCGGCGTGTCGGTACTCTGCCCCTACTTCGTGCAGAGCAAGCTCCACGAAGCCGAGCGCAACCGGCCCCAGCACTTGCAGGATGCGAGCAACATGGGCGGCCAGCTCGAGCAGGCGATCAAGCACTCGGTCAAGCAGCTGGTCACCGGTGGTATTCCCGCCGCGGATGTGGGTGAGCAGGTGCTCGAAGCGATTCGCGACGATCAGCTCTACATCCTGACCCATCCGGAGATCGTTCCGGTTTTCGGCAAGCGCGCCGAGCGCATCGTCGAAGCGGCCCAGGCGACCGAAGCAAAACGCGCTGCCAAGGGCGCGTGAGCGCACCGACAACCGGCTACCTGCACTGCGCGCACAATTGCGCACTTGGACGTTAAGTTGCGTCTCGGTGGTCGATTCCTAGCCTGGAGCATGTGCAGCGAGGGCCTATTTGGCGTATGGTGAGCTTTGGGTGCAACGTAGGGTAGCTGAGCATTGGTATGCGGCGTGTGCCGTTTTTGTCGCCTCCGTAGTGTTGCCGGCGGCGTGCACGCTGGAGCGTTCGCCTTTGCCGGGCCGAAACGACTCGTCTGCGGGGAGGGTCTCCGATTTTGGGCCCGTCGCGGGCAGTACGAACCCCCCGGGCAGCACCGGCGGCAACGGTGGCAATGGCTCGTTCACCACGGGCGATTCCCAAACCGGCACCACCAATCCAAACAACCTGGTCGGCGGGCTGCAGTGCGGCGGCGTCTTCTGCCCCTATGCATCGGCTCCGTTGGAGCCCTGTTGCACGACGAGCGCTGACGTGGACTCCGGCGCCGCCCGTACGGGCGACCGTTGTGGTGTCGACTACTCGGCCACGGCCAGCGACCTGGCTGGCTACTGCTGGGAGCGTGATCAACCCGGTGTTGTCGACGACCGCTGCGAGTCGTTGCTCTCGAGTGGCGGCATCACCGAGGTCGGCTGCTGCAACGAGCGCGGCCTCTGCGGCACATGGAATGCCACCGAGGGCCTGGGCTGCCACCAGCGGCCTGGGGCCGAAGCCGTGCCCTGCGGCGGTGACGACATCGACGACGCCGTCACCTGCGAGATCTCGGGGACCTACGCGATCCGCGCCGACGTGGATGTGACCTGGGGCGGCCGCACCACGGGGCTGGCCGCGCTCACCGACGACGGGCGTGGTCCGATCCGGATCGAGATGATGGCGCGAATCGAGGCAAGCGGAAGCTCGGGTGCGCTCCAGGGTGTCGTGCTGCCCTGCAACGTGCAGTTGCCGCCGTTCTACAGCACGACCTTGTGCGAGAGCTATGCGCCGGTCTTTCCCGAGGCGATGTGGGATAGCTCGCAAATGCCCGTGGTGCCCCTCACCGGATTCGCCCAGTGCGACCACCCCGGCTGCATTCTCACCATCGATGCCCAGACCGTGCTGCTCGGCATCAACCTCGAAAATCCCGAGGCGCCCTGGCCCACACCGCAGCAGACGGGCTCGCTCACCTGTTCCGCTGGAGCCGGCGAGCAATGCTTCCCCGATCACGACGACAACCAGATGCCGGGGCTGTCGATCACGCTGCTGGGGGGCGGCACGGCACCCGGGCCGATCTGCCCGACCAACAACGTGCCCTACATGTTCACCGGCGCACCGCTCAGCCCCAACCCCTTCGCAATCATTGGCGGAGCTCGGCGCACCGACCACATCATGCTGGGCGTTCGCACCAAGCTCGGCGGAGCCAGCAAATTGAACCCCGATTGCCAGACCTCCATCGGCGCCGGCATCGCGGAATTCGTCCAGTCGCGGGCCTGGGGCTGCATGGTGCAGGCAGGCACCTTCGACTTGGGTGGCCCACCTGCGGGGCCAAACGAGCCGTGCACGGCCGCCCAGGCCGCCTTCGTCGACGAGAACCTGCCCATCTACCACATCCTTGCCGCTGGCGAGATTCCGAACCCGGCCCTGATGGGGATCGACACCTCGCCGAGCATCGGGCCCGAGACGCGCATGGTGCGTCTGGGCGATCTCGACTTCCCGGCGAGCTGCGCAGAAGTGCGCAGCGCCGCCTTTCCCGCGTTTTGAGACTGCGTGGGTCATCGGGTGGCGGTGGGCGGGCGCGGGCCCGCTGTGCACCGCGCTGCAGACTTTGCGCCCGCCCTGCATCGGCCTACACTGTGCCCCGTGGGACGCGCGTAGGGTATCGAGTTGATGAACATGAAGCGAACAAGCCTGGCGATCGCGTACGGATGCGCGATTTTCTTTCTAGCCTGCGGTGACGACGGGGCTTCCCCGGCCGACGCGGGGGGCGACAACAGCGGCCAAGAGGACGGCGGTGGCGAGTCGCCCACCGATGGCGGCAGCGGCAAGACCGACAGCATGGACGCCGATACGGCGGCTGCCACCTGTGCGGATCTCAGCTGCAGCGCGCCTGCCACCTGCGACGACAGTGGCAGCGAAGCCAAATGTGTCTGCCCTGATGGCTATGAAGACGTCAACGGCGACGGATCCGACTGCCAGGACGTGGACGAATGCGCCGACGCTTCGTTGAACGACTGCGACGAAAACGCCATCTGCGCAAACGAGGACGGCGGCTACAGCTGCACCTGCATGGCGCCTTCTTACACGGGGGACGGCAAGAGCTGCGCCTGCGCCGAGGGCTACGAGCTCGTGGGCGGCGGCTGCATGGTGCCCAACGGTGGCAGCTGCGAGCAGGCAGGCGACTGCGGCAGCGGTTTCTGTGTCGGCACCATCTGCTGCGCCGAGGCCTGCGATGCGCCGCCGTCCTGCCGCAAGCTCGAGGGCACATTCTGCGTCGACAACGGCACCACCTGCCAGTATGCGAAGCTGCCCGACGATACGGAGTGCGACGACGGCAGCGTGTGCACCGTCACCCAGGCCTGTGTGGACGGCGAGTGCACCGGAATCGAATTTCTGGCCTGCAACGACAGCGATGCCTGCACCGACGACAGCTGCGACGACGTCGACGGCTGCCAGTACAGCACCGTGACCTGCGACGACAACAACAGCTGCACCGACGACAGCTGCGACACCACCGTGGGTTGCAGGTACATCGACAACGACGCAAACACTTGCGACGATGGCGACGCTTGCACCGAGGGGGACGCCTGTTCGGCGGGCTTGTGCGTCGGCACGGCCATGAACTGCTCGGGTCTCAATGGTGATTGCGAGGAGGGCGTCTGCGACAACGGCAGCTGCGTGGCGATGGCCGCCAACGAGGGCGGCGGCTGCGATGAAGGCCTCGCCGTCTGCGACGCGACCGGCGAGTGCCAGGGTGGCAGCTGCGTCGGCATGGGCAACGCCTGCGGCGCCAACTCGCCCTCGTGCAGCGTCTGCTCCGGGTCTTCTTGCCCGGAGGAGATCAGTGAGCGTGACTGCAGCTGTGACGGCGTCGACTATGTGCAGGTTGACGGTGTATGCAAGCCCGCTACCGATGAGTGCAATACGGGCGCCTGCGATCCGCTGGCCGCTTGCAGTGATCCCTCCAGTGCAGCAGGCGACGTCCAGTGCACCTGCCCCGCCGGATACACGGGCAATGGCAAGAGCACCGGCAGCGGCGGCACCGGCTGCACCGACATCAACGAGTGTGAGGGCGCCAATCCCTGCGGCGTTGGGCGCGGCGCCTGCGGCAATACGCCAGGCGGCTACACCTGTACCTGCAACGACGGCTTTACCGAAGTCGCCGGCAGCTGCGTCTGCGACCTCTCGGGCACCTTTGCCTACCAGATCAAGAGCGTGATCGACTGGAGCGGCATCGACAATGTGGAGGACTCGCCGAGCGAGGGCGTCACCACCTATTCCTGGGCCCTGCGTCGTCATACTTACACGGCGGACGGCACCCTGGAGGCGACCACGATATCCTGCGGCGGTACGGCGCCGGACATCTGCAACGTTCCCTTCACGCAGGGACACGCCCAGTTCGTCCCCAGCGAGATCTATGGTGGAGCCAAGATGCCCGAGAGCACGGTCTCTTTCCCTCTCAGCGGCGCCCTGCCCGGGGCGGCCTACCTGGAGCCGAAGACGGCGGTTCTCTTGGGGCTCTCCCTCAAGGATCCCCAGGGCGCTTGGCCGCCTTGTCGCGGCTGCATCGGAGTTGGCATGGGCGCGACCTGCGATTGCTCCGACGGCAGCTCGCATTCGGTGACCAATCCGGCGACATGGTTCGATTCCGACTCCGACTACCTGACGGGCGTGACCACCTATGCGGTGCCGCCAGGGGGCGCTCCGGTCACAGGAATCGACGTTCCCGGAATCGATGCTGCCGGCGGCGACATCGTTCGGCGCGTTTCTCCGCCCGTGGATTATGGGGGTGACTCGGTGTGCCCACGTTCCGATACGAGCGGCGATCGCTGGCCCTACGCCTACTGGCCTGGCATCGGTGGCGGCATTTGGGAACTCAAGCAGTTCTACAGCGCCACGCGAGTGATCAGCCAGCTCGATGGAAGCATCGACAGCTGTGACCTGATCACGGGCAGCGTCACCGATGGCGCCGGCAGTGTGATGCAGACCGACGCTCGCGTCGGTGGCTGCTTCGGAGACGTGTTCTTCAGCACCGACATCAGCTGCTCGGCGAGTGTGACCGACTGGCTGGACGAGCAACCCCAGACCCAAGAGCTGCGCACCGTGGACTTCACGATTGAGCGTATCGACGGAACCATCGACCTGACTGGTACCGAAGACGCGGCCACGCTCAACGCGGCCTGTCAGGAACTCCGCGCGATGAAGTGCCCGGCCGGCGAGACCTGCCAGTAGGGCGCCGCTAGGGTTGGGCGAACTCCAGGCGCGCGAGCTTCGCGTCGCCTGGAGTTCCAAACTCGCGTCTGGAGCGATGCGCTCAGGGTCCGCGAAAGAATCACTTCCCCCTTCGGCACGCACCGGCGGGCGCGTTCAGGCCGCGCGCCCTCGAAGAATTCCCCGATGTACCTCTGGTACGACTGCGGATTCTTCTCCGGGCGCCGGCGCGACCGCACTCCGCCGTCACGCACCGAAGGGGGAAGTTGTTCTTTCGCGGACCCTCAGTGGATCAGCCACAGGAGCAGCGCCAGCATCGAGAGCCCGACGCCGCCGAGGCCGATGAAGTGCACCAGGTCCGAGCCCCGTGCGCTGCCGACGTAGGCCAGGGCCCACGAAAACATAAAAGGCAAGAGGAAGATCCGGGCCACGCGCAGCAGGCGCTCGGCCTGTTCGCGGTCGCTGAGCGGTCGCTGCTCTTCGCCGTCTGTGTCGGGTTGTTGGGCGTTTTCGTCGTGCGGCTCGGCCATGGGCGCGCGCACAGTAGCACCACTTCCGGCGTGGCACGTGCCCTGCTGGGCCCGGCCTTGTGACTTGACAATTGTCTCGCCGCGACGCCACATCAAGGCGTTGGTCGGGAGCCTTGTGGTGACGCTTCGGGGTCGGTCTCGCGAGCCGATGAGCTCGTCGCTACTGTTCAAGCAATCGCTGTGGGGTTTTGCGGCCCTGGGGCTCGACACCGACGCGTTGCTGCGACGGGTTGGACTTGGCATGGCTGACGTGGAGCGGCTGCCCGAGCGCATTCCCGATTCCACGGGGCTGCGGCTTTGGACCGAGGCGGAGGCCCAGAGCGGCAGGCGCGATCTGGGCCTGTCCATGGCCCGCTTCGTGCGCGTCGAGGAGTACGACGCCACCGGCTATTTGATCCGCCACAGCCCCACGCTCGGCGCGGCACTCGAGCGCTTTTCGCGCTATGGCAGGCTGGTGGCCGAGGGGCTGGGGTTTCAGATCGAGCCCTTCGGCGAGCTTTTGACCCTGCGCCGACCGCGCGTGGAGGGGCGCGATGGGCATCCGCAGATCAGGGAGCTGGTGTCGGCCACCTGCGTGCTGCTGGCGCGGGATCTGACCGCTTGCGACCTTTCGCCGCGCGAGGTCCACTTCAGCCACCGGGCGCCCGACGACACGGGCCTGGCCCGGGAGATCTTCTGCGCCCCGCTTCACTACGACTCGAGCTTCGATGGTTTCGTGATCGAAGCCTCGCTGCTCGAGACGCCGATCGAGGGCTTCGACCCGCGGCTGTCGGCGATTCTCGAGCGCCAGGCCGAACATCTGCTGGCCGAGCAGCCCGAACGGGGTGACTTCCTGCGCGATGTTCGCAGCGTGCTGGCCCGTGAGATCCGCGGCGGCAATCCCAACGCCGAACACGTGGCCTCCGAGCTGGGGCTGTCCCAGCGCACCCTCAGCCGCCGCCTGCGCGCCCTGGGCACCTCCCATCAGCAGGAACTCGATCAGCTGCGCTGCGAGCTGGCCACCCGCTATCTCCGCCACACCGACATGGAGGTGGCTGAGCTTTCGTTCGTGCTCGGCTTCTCCGATGCCAGCGCCTTCAACCGAGCGTTCAAGCGCTGGATGCGGGTGAGTCCGTCGGAGTTTCGCAAAAGCGGCAGTTGAAGCGCGCCGGGCACGACACCGGAAGACACCGGAGCACATGGCAGCTGAGCCGTGGCCTGTCTACACTGATCCCAGTGGTAAAGGACTGGCCAAAACGGTGGGGCTGAGGTGAGCGAGACCGGCGCCGCCCGCCCGCTGACCAACGCTTCGGGGGCTGCCTCCGGCGGCCGCTATCGTGTCGAGGAAGAACTCGCCCACGGGGCCATGGGTTCGGTCCACCGGGCACTCGATGGCGCCACCGGCACCTACGTCGCCTTCAAGCGCCTGACCAATCGCTCCGAGCGTGCCGCCCGCATGTTCGAGCGCGAGTATCACACCCTGGTCGGCCTGCAGCACCCGCGCATCATCGAGGTCTATGACTATGGCATCGACGTCGAGGGGCCCTTCTACACGATGGAGCTGCTCGACGGCGCCGACCTGCGCGACATCTCGCCCCTGGACTTTCGCCGCGCCTGCTCCTATCTGCGCGATACCGCGTCGTCGCTGTCGCTGCTCCATGCGCGGCGCTTGCTGCATCGGGATCTGAGCCCGCGCAACGTGCGCGTCACCAGCGACGGCCGCGCCAAGTTGATCGACTTCGGCGCCCTCAGCAGCTTCGGCATTCCCGAGGTGGTGGTGGGCACGCCGCCGTGCGTGCCGCCCGAGGCCCTGCACTATGCGGCCCTCGATCAGCGTGCCGACCTCTACGCCCTCGGCGCGCTCGGCTACTGGATCCTGACGCGGCGCCACGCCTACGGTGCGCGCGACATCGCCGCGCTGCCCGAGGCATGGAGCAAGACCCCGCCGCGCCCCTCCGAGATCCTGCGCGCGCTGTCGCTGGATCTGCCCGCGATTCCCCAGGAGCTCGACGACCTAATCATGTCGATGCTGACCCTCAATCCCCTGGGTCGCCCGGCGGCGGCCTCGGAGGTGATCGATCGCTTGACCCGCATCGCGGGGCTCCCCCCGGAGAGCGACGACGTGGGGGCGCGCAGCTATCTGCTCGGGGTGCCGAGCATCGGGCGCGAGCGCGAGCGCGAGCGTCTGACGCGGCGGCTGGATGCGGCCCTCGGGGGCTCCGGCTCCTGCATCGTGATCGACGCGGTCGAGGGCATGGGCAGCACGCGGCTCTTGTCGGAGCTGGTGGTGCAGGCCCAGGTCCTGGGCGCGCTGCCCGTGCTGGTCGACGGGGAGCAACACCGGGAGACCTTCGGTGTCGTGCACTCGCTGATCGACAAGTTGCTGGCCGCCGCCCCCGGCGATGCCCTGGCCGCCGCCGCCGGGCACGAGGCCCTGCTGGCGCGCTTCTCAGAGTCCTTCGCACACAGGCTTGCGGTCGCGCCCGACCAGGCCGATCTCAGGGAAGCCCCCGGCGAGCTGCGAAGCCGGGTTCAGGAGGCCCTGGGCGAGTGGTTGCTCGCCCTGGCCGTGCACAGGCCCTTGCTGATCGCGGTGGATAACCTGCAGGCCATCGATGACGCATCGGGGGCCCTGTTGGCGGCGCTCGCGGGGCGGGCCTACGGCGCCGGGCTGCTGGTTGTGGCCTGCCAGAAGGGGGATGAGCAGGAGGGCAACGCGTCCTCGCTCAGGGCCCTGCGCGGCGCTGGCGCGAGCATGGTGCTTCGGGGCCTGGAGCGCGAGCAGGTTCATCTGCTGGTGAATTTGCTCTTCGGTAATCCCAAGCGCTCGGGCCGGCTGGCCACCTGGATGCATCGGGTCACTGGCGGCAATCCCAGGGCGTGCATGGAGCTGGCCGAGGACCTGGTGGCCCGGCGCATCGTGCGCTTTCTCGACGGTGGCTGGGTGCTGCCGAGCGAGATCAAGGATGCGGAGCTGCCGGCGAGTCTGTCGGCGATCCTGCGTGCGCGCATCGAGCGGCTACCTTCGCCCGCCCGGCGCCTGGGCGAGGCCCTCGCCATCCATCGCGGCGAGATGGCGCTGGATCTGTGCTTGATGCTGGCCGAACACGAGGGCATCGCAGAACCCTACGATGCCCTCGATGCCCTCTGCCAACATGCCATCACCGCCAACCAGGGAGATAGCTACCAGTTTGTGGGCCCGGCGGTGCGGCAGGCCTTGCTGGCGCGCCTCGATCCCGAGCGCCGGCGTGGCTTGCATGCGCAGCTGGGCGAATTGCTCGATCGGCTGCTGCCGCCGAACGCCAGCGTCGAGGCGCGGCTCGACGTCGGCTTTCACCTGCTGCAGGGAGGGCAAGAAGAGCGCGGGGCCGAGCGCCTGGCGGGCGCGGCGCTGGAGCTGAACTACGATGGCGACGCGGTGGTGGCGGCGGTGCCCGCCCTGCGGGCGGCGCTGGCCGTCTACGATAAGCTCGGGCGACCGCTCGCGGACCGGCTGCAGCTTTTGACCCCGCTGACGATGGCGGCCTATTACTCCGACCGGCGCCTGGCCGATGAGTTCGGCGAGCAAACGCGGGAACTCTATCAGCAGCACCTGGGCGTCAAGCTCGCCGAGCGGCTGCGTCCCTTCATGGGGCGCCGCCTGAGTTCGCTGCTGAGTCTGGCGTGGACCGGCATTCGCTTCATGACTTCCAAACGGCTCGGTGGCATCGCCGGCCTGCGCCAGTCGGTTACCCACTTCGTTTCGTGCATGATCGCGCTGACCGGCGTCTACACAATTTGCCTCAACCCCGAGCGCGCGCGCCGCTACGCCACGTCCTTCGAGGCTTTCCTGGTCCTCGGTCGCAATAGCGGATCGAGCCTGGCCTATCGCTTTGGTCAACTGCTGGCCAAGTTGCCCGAGGAGCGCGTCGCGGACGTGGCCGAAGGTTGCCGGCAGTTGCTGGCGCGCTTCCGCGACCCGCGGCCCATCCGGGACATGCCGCCGGAGACGCGCGTCTTGATCCACGGAGGCATCCTCTACGCTGCCGGCGCCATGGAGGTCTTTCGCGCCGGAAGCCGGGCGCTGGAATATGCCGATGAACTCGATGCCCTTGGCATGAAGCTCTACTCGATGGTTGCCGACCAGCTGCGCACCAACTACCACGCCATGCGCGGCGAGATCGAGCTGGCCGACCAGTATCGAACGCGGGTCGAGATGCACGCGGTCCAGGCCGGCAGCGCCTGGCAGGTGGAGATTTGGGTTCCGAGCAGCATGATCGTCGTGTGCATGCTGACCCAGGACAGCATCGGGCTAAGGCGCGTGGCGACCCAGCTCGAGCGCATGGCCCAGGAGATTCCGAGCCTGGAGCGCCATGCGCAGCTCGCACGCGTGGAATATGATCAACTGCGAGGTGATTTTGAGCGATCGTTTTCGGTCTCGGAGTCGATCCTGTCTGCGACCTACGATCGCGAGTACATCGGACGCAGCTTCACCCTGACCGGTCGTGCACGGGCCCTCAACCGCCTGGGCCGCCACGCCGAGGCGCGCGCCGAGATCGAGCCTCTGGTGCAGGGGCTACGCGCCGAAGACCGAAACGTGGTCGGGCTCTACGTCGAGCCGATGCGCGAGTTGATCCACGCGATCGCCGGCACCGGTGATTACCGCGCAGCGATGGACTACGTGCGCGAGCTGCTGCAGTACTACGCCGCCAGCCAACATCCGCTGGTGCTCGGCAACCTTCACGCATCGGCCTGTGCCATCGCCCTCGCCGCCGAAGATGGGCCGGCCCTCGTCGAGCACCTTTCGCTGATGGAGCGCTACTTCCACCCGACCCGAAATTCCGCTCTGATCGCCCAGTGCGAGCGCGTGCGGCGCCAGGCCCAGCGCATGTTGAGCGGGGCAGCACCGACACCAGCGATGGCCAGCGCGGCCGACTCGGGTACTGACCAGACGGGTGGTTCGGCCCACTCGCTGCTCAGCCATTGCCACGGCGCCGAGGAGCGGGCCCAGTTCGCCCTGCAGATCCTGCTCAACCACGTGGGCGGGGTCGAGGGCTTCCTCTTCGCCTGCGACGCGGAAGGCGCGCTGCGCCTGATCGCCCCACAGCACGGCGACGAGCCGCCACCGGCGCTGCTCGAACGGCTGCGGATGGAGCTTTCGGGGCAGGGCGACAGCGGTGGTGAGCTGAAGATCGCCGCCGGTCGCACGGGACGGGAATCGCTGCCTCCACCGATGCGCTTCCAGGTGAGCTGGGAGCGCTTTCGCACCCACCGCCTTGCGACGCAGCTGAACGGCCACCCGAAGGTTGTCGGCGCCTTCGCGGTGCGCGTGGGCGAGTCCGAGCAGCTGCGCGAGCCCCAGCCGCAGTTTCTCGAATCCGTGGCGCGCTCCCTGTACGAGGCCGGCGATGCCGGCAGCGGTCTGCACCCGGTGCCCTACGCCTGAGCGCGGCGGGGGCTCGGGGGAGGGGGCGACCGACAGGGGGTGGTTGCTACGAACTTTCCCACCCGCGCGCACATGGGCCGCTTGCGCTGGCAGCTCGCCACGCGTTCGCGGCGAAAGCGCGATAGAATTGACCACCGGACATGGGTCGTCACTCGGTCACAGCAAGCATTGCGCCTGGCGCCATCATCGGCGGCCGCTACCACGTGGAGCGGGCGGCCGGCAAAGGCGGTATGGGTTCGGTCTATGCGGTGCTGGACAGCTCGACCGGCCGGCGTCTGGCGCTCAAGCATCTGCAGCGCGAGGCCGCCATCGAGGAGGGGCCGGCGGCGGCCCTCTTTCAGCGCGAGTACCACACGCTGGCGCACCTGAGGCATCCGCGCGTGATCGAGGTCTTCGATTACGGCGTCGATGGTGGCCGGCCCTTCTACACCATGGAGCTGCTCGACGGCAGCGACCTGCGCGAGCTGTCGCCCTTGCCGTGGCGCAGGGCCTGCGAGGTCTTGCGGGACGTGGCCTCTTCGCTGGCGCTATTGCACTCGCGGCGCTTGCTGCATCGGGACCTGAGCCCGCGCAACGTGCGCTGCACCAGTGACGGTCCCGCCAAGTTGATCGACTTCGGGACCATGACCCCCATGGGCGTGGCTCGGGACGTGGCCGGCACGCCGCCCTACATGGCGCCCGAGGCGGTCAATGTGCAGGCCCTGGACGCCCGCACCGACCTCTTTGCCCTGGGTGCGCTCGCCTATTGGACGCTCACCGGCTACGACGCCTACCCGGCCCGCGACGCCCGGGAGCTGCGCGAGCTGTGGCCGCGTCCGGTGCTGCCGCCCTCGGCGCTGGTTCCCGGCACCCCCGAGGCCATCGACGGTTTGGTGATGTCCCTACTGAGCCTCGACCCGCGGGCGCGCCCGGCCCACGTGGCCGAAGTGATCGACCGGCTGACTGCAATCGCCGAGCTCGAACCGCTGGAGGAGGTCGATGTTGCGCGCGCCTACCTCACCACGCCCACCCTGGTCGGACACGCCGAGCGTCTGGGCAGTTTCCACAAGCGGACGGTGCGCGCCTGTCGCGGTCGCGGCAGCGCGGTTCTGGTCGTCGGGCGCTCCGGCCAGGGGCGCAGCCGACTGCTGCAGACCTTCGTGCTCGAAGCCAAACTCAGCGGCATGCTCTCGCTGGAGGGCGGCAGCCGCGAGGCGCCGCCGGGCCCCTTCGGCGTTCTTCGCGCCTTTGCCGAGGAGTTGCTCGAGAGCGCGCCCGAACTCGCGGTTTCGAGCTTTTCCGTCCATGCGGGGCTGCTCGGCGACCTGCTGCCCGCGTTGGCCGAACGGCTCGAGTCCTCCGTCATCGAGCGCGAGTCCCGCCCTGGGCAACTCGAAGATGGCGCTTTTGCCAAGGCGTTTCGGGATTGGCTGCTCGATGTGGCGCTAGAGCGACCCCTGGTGATCGCCGTCGACGACATCGAGGGCGTCGACGAAGCGTCGCGATCTTGTCTGGCGACGCTGGCGCGGGACGCTCCCCTGCATAAACTCTTGGTCATCGCCTCGATCGAGAAGGGCGCCCTCGAGGAGCGCGAGCTGCCGATGGAGCCCTTCACCGATGAAGCTTCCATCGTCGAACTCACGCCCCTGTCCGAGGAGCAGACCCACCGGCTTTTGGAGTCGGTCTTTGGCGACGTGCCGAACCTGCAGCGGGTCAGCGGTTGGGTTCACGCGCTTTCGCAGGGCAACGCCCGCACCGTGATGGAGTTGGCCCAGTACCTGGTCGACCATGGCGTGGCGACCTATGAACGGGGCAGCTGGAACCTGCCGCGACAGCTCTCCGAGCAAAGCCTGCCCCAAAGCGTCGAGCAAGCCCTCGAGCACAGCATCGCCGAGCTGAGCCCGACCGCGCGCCAGCTGGCCGCTGCGCTTTCGTTGGTGACCGAACAGGGCCCGCTGACGCTGGAAGAGTTCGTGGATCTGGCCGCGGTTCAGGACGTGGACCAGACCTACCGCGCCGTCGAGGAGCTGGTTGCCGCCCAAATCCTGTCCACCACCGGCAACGCCCATCGCCTGCGCCACCGGGGCTTGAGCCGGGCGGTTCAGAAATCGCTGCCCGAGGACGAGGGCCGGCAGCTGCACCTGCGCCTGTCGGGCCTCTACATGGCGCGCTACGAGCGTCGGCCGAGCGATGCCGACGCGGCCATGCTGGTCGCCCACCACCGCCATCGCGGCGGCGACATGGACGGCTGCATCAATGCCCTGGAGACCATTGCCAGCGGTCCGCCCCGCGGCTTCGGCCGCACTCCGGACGCGATCGAGACGCTGCGCGCGGCGGTGGCCTACGGTCAGCGACACCAGATGGCGCCAGCGCGGCTCTTTCCATTGATGAAGAACCTGCTCAAGCTTGCCGCCACCGTCGATCCCTCCCTGATCGAGTTTGCCGAACCGACCATCGAGCAGCTGCGCCGAGATTCCGGGCTCATTCACTACGAGTTGATCGAAGATGAGCCCGATCCCACCAGTCGCGTTCAGCGCTGCCTGGTGCGCGCCCGGCAACTCTACGAGCGCTCCATGTCCCACGAGCGCGGGCTCGATCCGGTGCGGGCGGTCTACGAGCTGGGCGACTGTGCCCTGATCCTCACCGGCGCCTACGCCGTGCGCAACGACGTCGAGCGGCTGCGCGTGCTGCCGTCGGTCTTCGCACCGCTGCGCTTTTCGTTTTCGCTCTTCGAGTTGCTCACCGAGTTGATCCACCAGGTGGTGGAAGGGCTTTCGGGGCGCGACGTCAGCGCGCGCCGCACGCGGACCCTGGCGCGCCTGCAGCACCGCATCGAGGGGCTCGACGAGAGTTCGCTGCCGGAGCTGCGCGCGGTGGTGACCTATTGGCTCGGCATGGACGAGGCTGCAGTGGCCGATCGCAAGGCGCTGGAGCGAGCCGGCGCGCTCGAAAGCCATCCCGCGCAGCTGTCGCTGGGCGCCCAGATCCGTACCGTCTACCATCTCTTCCACGGCAACGAGGCCGACGCCGAGACCTACCGCCACCGCCGTGAGTTGCTCGCGCTGCAGTCATCCATCACCGACGCGACGGCTGTGCGCGGAGTGCTCTACGAGGCCTTCGGCTATTACTACTGCGACAATCTGCTGGGGCTCAAGCGTGTCACCGGCGTGATGAGCGAGCTGGCCGAACGCTTTCCGGGGTGGCGCGGCGACCTGCATACGGTGCGCGGGCTCTACGAGCTGCAGCGCGGCGAACCCCAGCGGGCACTGGCCGAACTCGAGCGCGGTGACGCAGCCGCCGCCCACGTGCAGGCCCTGCTTGCGGTGGGCCGAACGGCAGAGGCGCTCCTGCTCGCCGACGAAAGCCTACGGCGCTACGAGCGCGAGCGCGACAGTCCCATCTATTTGCTGCCGCTACAGGCGGCGCGTGCCTTGGCTCTCAGTGAAAGCGGTGAATCCGCAGCGGCGGCGGCGGCCCTCGACGCCGACATCGACCGCGCCCGGCGCAGCGGCGTCGGCGGCATGTTGGTGTCGGCGATGCATGAAGCCCGTGCGCGCGTGGCCATTCAAATGGAGGATCGCGTGGCCTTTCAACGCCACGTGGACATGATCGGCAATTCCTACGGGCGGGCCACGGCGGGGCTGCGCGCCCGCTTCGAGCGTCTCAATCTGGTCGCCCGGCGTGCCATGATGTCGATTCCCCCGCAGCGGACCGAGCGCCACGAAGCGATCGCGGTGCCCTCGATGGTCACCGGCACGCATTTGTCGACCGCCATCGGACGTGCCGAGCGCTTGAAAAAGGTGCTGAAGATGGTCAGCGAGTCCACGCCCGCCACCCATGCCTACCTCTTCGGCATGCAGGCTTCGGGACTCAAGCTGTCGGCAACGCTCGGGGAGGGGGCGCCGCCCGACGGGCTCGAGGACATGCTCGCCTTCTACCTGGATGCCGAGCTCGACAACGGTCCGGCCGAGCCGCGCAGCGTCACGGGAACGGCCCAGGCCGCCAGCGACATGATCGCCTGGATCAACGACGGCCACCGCCTCTACTACCCGGTGCTGCTCAGCTGCATTCGCGATCAGCGCAGGATCATCGCTGGCGTGGTGGCCCTGGCGCTTCCCGTCCAGCGCGAGCCGCATGTGTCCATGGAGGTGATCTACGAGGTCAGCCATGCGCTCCTGGACTGCGGCGACGTGGCCGGCGCCGATGCCGCCGATTGAAGACTTCAACCACCGTCGGCGGCCAGCGCCCGGCTGAGCGTCGACGGATCGCCGCCCCCGGCGCCCAGGTCCAGGCGCCTGGCCAGCTCAGCGAGCGTGATGTCGGGATAGCCCCGGGCGCGCAGGGCGTTGACGAGCTTGAGGCTGCGGAAGCCGTCGAAGGCGATGTGCATGTGGTGGAGCCGGTCGGCGGTGGAGCCGGCGCGGGCGGCGGCGCGGTCGATGGCTTCGGTGATCGCGAGCGAATCGAGCAGCCGTAGGCTTGCGTTGTCGTCGCCCAGGGCCTGTGACAGCGTGCGCCCCCGCCGCTGAGCCAATCGCTCCATGGCCTCGATCACCTGGCCCAGCAGCGCGAAGGCGCCCGGATCATAGACCCTCGCCGCGGCCAGGCCCGTCTTCGCCAGCGCCTGTAGCGACATCCCGGTGCCGAAGGGGACGCGCGTCGAGACGCGGCCCTGCAGCACGATGGGAGCGCCCGTGAGGCGCGCCACGCAGCCGACCTTGGCCACCTTGTTCAGCAGATAAAAGTCCTCGGCGGCGGTGCGCTTGGGCACCCCGCGCACCGCGGCATAGGCGTCGGCTGCGATCGCCATCGTGCTGCCGACACTGTGAAAGGCGTAGGGCGAGCCGGCGCGGCTGAGGCCGTGCACGTAGGAGCGGATCCGGCATTCGTAGGCCATGGCGCGCTCGGCCTCGGCGGGGTCGCTCGAAACGTGCACGAAGGGATAGGTCCACGCCGCGGGAATGTCGGGGCCCTCGGCGGACTTGGCGATGCGCTCGAAGTAGTCGGTGGGAAGTACGGCGTCGGCGTCGGTGAAGTGGATGAAGGGACGTCTCACGCTGCCGCAGCGGATCAGGGCGAGGGCGGCGTCGGCGCCTACTTTGCGCGCCAGGCCCACGCCCTGGTCGGCCGGCAGCGGCCTGGTGGCCGCCGTGCGAACCACCAGCAGCAAGCGGCCAAAGCTGCATTCCTTCGACAGCCACAGCGGAGGCTGGCCTTGCAGGGGACCGTGGCGCGCAGTCAGAAAGTCCAACAGGGCCGCGTTGCGCGTTTCGATCTCGGGGGGTGAGTCAGAGCGGGAGTTGATCACCAGGATCACAAGCAGCCGGTGCGAAGCTCCGCAGGCCGCTTCGACCGAGTCGAGTAGGGCGGCCACGTCCGCGTCGCGCTCGGCGTAGATCGGCACCGCCAGCACCGCGTCCAGCCCTGTGCCACGCAGGGCCTCGAACTCGGCGCACAGGGCGGCCTCGGGTTCGGCGTAGGCACGCAGGTATTTGTCCACGCGCAGCTGCGCGCGAGCGTCTGGCTTCAAGTGTCCGACGTGGCCGTCGTCACGGGCAACGAGGCCGCGCTCCAGGCGCTGATGCCGCCCTCGAGCTCATAGACCTCGACGAAGCCCAGGCGCTTCATGATCTCGAGGGTCTTGCCGCTACGATTGCCGGAGCGGCAGTAGAGAAGGTAGGGCGGCTCGCGATCGAGGGCCGAGATCTGCGCCTCGAAGTCAGCCGCGTAGAAGTCGAGCTGCACGGCGCCGGCCAGGTGCCCCTCGGCGAACTCGGCATCGGTGCGCACGTCCAGCACGACCAGGCCCTGGGGAGGATTGTCGAGGAGCCGCTTGGCGCGCTCGGTCGAGACCGTGGTGAGCGCGGCCGCCGTTGTGGTCCCCGCGGCCGCGGCGCCCTGGTCGTCGTCCGAGGGCTGGGCGGGTGAGGAGCTGTTTTCAGCGGCCCCCGAACACGCGCCGACAAGCGCCAGTAGAAGTGCGGGCACAACGCCGGGCACGGCTCGCATGGAACTGGCTTCCCTCGGGGCCGGGGCTGCAGAGCGGTCGGGGCGTCTCACTTGCGGGTGTAGCTCAGCCGGTACTTGATTGGCTTCTGCAGCCGGTCGCTGCTGATGGTCACGTCCCGGTGCAGAGTCTTGCCGTCGCTCGAGAGGGTCATCACGTTGACGATCTTGCCGCCTTCACCGGCCACCGTCTGCATCAACTTGCCGCCCTTAAAGCTGTGGGTGACCTGGCCGGTGCGACCCTCGCGGGTCATCGTGACGGGCTTGCCGTTCTTGGTCTTGACCGCGTCGAGGTCGCCCATCTTGATCTCGATGGTGTCGCCGGCGACGCCGATCATGACCTTGTCGATGAAGCGATTGTTGGGGCGGGCGTCGAGCAGCTTCTTGACCATCAACTTCATGACGGTGTTCAGCTGGCTCAGGGCCTCGTCCATGGCCTTGTCCATGACGGCCTTGCCCTGGGCCTCGGTGCCGGCGTAGGTGTAGTTGCCGGCGTAGTTCTGAAGGGTGACCTCGGCCTGCGCGGGCTGGCTGAAGGAGACGGCCAGGCTCAGGGCGGCAGCGCCCACGAGCCATCCGGCGAAGGGGCGGCGGGTGGTCGGTGATTGGGTCATGGATTCCATCTCTCTTCTCTCCCGGTCGTCCTGTCGACGGGCGACCCCTGCGAATTGTTCACTTTTCACCGCCCGCAGCGACCTCTCCGTCCGCCGCCTCCTGGGAATCACCGGAGGACGGGGCGCCGCGTTCGGATCGGATTACGTCGATCCATTGCTGCGCATCTGCCTTCGATTTTTCGTGTTCTTTCGCTTTTTCCAGGGATCGCAGGGCCGCGTCGTAGTGCTTCATGTTGTAGTGAACGATGCCGGTGAGCACCAGGGCCTCGCCGGGATCCTCCAGATCGCCGAGCTGCTGGGCCTCGGTGATCGCCTCGAGGGCCTTGCTCCACTTGTGGCGCTCGATGTGGAACTGGGCCAGGCGCAGGTAGAGGGCGCTCGATGAGGCGGCTCCGGCGGCTTCTTTGAGCGTGGCCTCGGCTTTTTCGCGGTCGTTGGCCATCAGCCAGCTGGTGGCCAGCAACTCCAGGTTCTCCGGGCTGTCGGTCACGGTGCCGTCGGCGCGCTTGGCTTCCATCAGGCTCGCGGCCTTCAGCGGCACCCCTTCCTGGTTGTAGAGCTGGGCCAGCACCACGAACTCCTTTTCCTCGGTCAGCAGGTCCTTGGCCAGGGCCACCTCGAGCACGGCCAGGGCCTTGGCGGTGTCGTCCATGGCCGAGTAGGTGGCAGACAGCTGCAGCCAGTATTCCTTTTTGGGAAAGAGCTTGAGCAGCTTTTTCAGCATGGCCGCCACGCTCTCGTTGTCCTTGAGTTCGTAGTGGATGGACAGGAGCAGGCCCATCCAGGACTCCTCCGGCTTCTTCATCTGCTCGACGGCCTTCTTCGCGTAGGGCAGGGCCTTGTCGAATTTCTTGGCCTGGGAGTAGGCGCTGGCGGTCAGGAAATAGGTGCTGGGATCCGGGTTTTTCGCCTTTTCGAGCCACTTGGCGAAGAGGTTGCCCGAGTCCTCGAAGCGCTCGTTGACCAGGTAGAGCTGGGCCAGGTTGTACTGGGTGTCGAGCTGCTGCTCGTCGGGCATGGACTCGAGCTTGAGCGCTTCCTCGAGGGACTTCATGGCCATGTCGAACTTATTGGTGGCCGCGTAGATGCCCGCCCGCGCGTTCCACATCATGGCGCGCTCGTAGGGGTTGAGGAATTTGCGCTCGGCCATGGAGTCGAGCTCTTCCAGGGCCTCTTTCCACTCTTTCTTGGAGGCGTGCTCTTGCACCCGCTGGAGGTGCATGAAGGCTTTCTTGGTGAGCGTGTAGGTGACCTTCTCCTCGCCGTCCGTTTTGGCGTGGGAGACACAGCCGCCCAGCGCGCCGCCGGCGCTCAGCAACACGAGCAGCCACAGCAGCATCACCCGGGGGCTTTGTTTGCGTTGCAACCGTCCCATCCTCTTGCTGTACATCGAAATCACCTCCGGAGCACGGCCCGCGCCACCGTGCTGGGCCTGCCCCGCCTCAGTCGTTGAGCCTGAAGGGGATCCGGACCTTCTGCCCCCGATCCCAGGTAGGCTTGCCGCCTTCGATGGTCGGCTTGTAGCGCCAGCGTCGGATCGCCCGCAGCGCCTCGCGCTCGAATACGCCCCGCGGCTTGGCCGAGAGCACGGTCGGATTCTGCACATTGCCGCGCGGGTCGATGTCGAAGCGCACCACCACATGACCCTCGACGCCGTCCTGGCGGGCGCGCATGGGGTAGTTGGGCTCGATGCGCATCAGCGGCACCTTCTTGGAGTCGCGCACCGCCATCTTGCCCAGGTCGGGCCCGGCGCGCATGCGCAGGGGCACGTCGGGGGCCGGGGCTTTGATGCCGATGGCCATTCCATCCAGCCCGGCGCCGCTGCTCTTGGGGGTCAGGTTCAGGTCGGGGGCGTTCGGCTGGTCCATGGCCTTGGGCCGGGTGGGTAGGGCGCGCTCCTTTTCCTTGGCCACCGACTCGTGCTTGACGCGCACGAAGTCGATGACACGCCCCTCCTTTTCTTCCTTCACCTCGGCCTGGCCCATGGCCACCAGGTACTGCATCATGAAGAAGAGCCCGAAGGTCACGCCCCATGCGAGGCCGGCCGAGATCCCGTAACGCGCCAACGAAAACAAGCCAACCACCGGCCTATTGCTCCTCGGCCGCCAGCGAGACGTTGTAGACGCCGGCCATGCGCGCGGCGTCCATGACCTGCACCAGGAGCCCATTCTTGGAGGCCTTGTCGGCCTGGATCACCACCGAGCCCTGCGGGTTTTCCGCATGCAGGCGCTCGATATTGGCGCGTAGGGCCCGCGGGTCCACCTGGCGGTTGTCCACCCAGATCTGCCCGTTGTCGGTGATCGCCACCATGATGTTGCCCCGCTCCTGGACCTCGGCGGTCGAGGCGCTGGGGCGGTTGATGTCGACGCCGGACTCCTTGGTGAAGGAGGCGGTGACGATGAAGAAGATCAACATGATGAAAACGATGTCGAGCATCGGCGTCATGTTGATGTCGTCTTCTTCTTCTTCGCTGGGTCTACGTCGAATCGCCATGGGCTGCTCCGGTCGTTCAAACCGTCTTCGATGCGTTGGGCATCGGCTGGGGCATCAGCTGGTCATCAGGTCACCGACACGGCGCGTTTCGTTGTCGGCGTAGTTCTTGAGTTGGGCAGTGAAGTACAGGCCCGACAGCGCCGCCACCATGCCGGCCATGGTGGGGATGGTGGCCATCGAGACGCCCGAGGCCATGGCGCGCGGATTGCCGTTGCCGGCCACCGCCATCACGTCGAAGACCTCGATCATGCCGGTGACGGTGCCGAGCAGACCCAGTAGCGGGCACAGGGCCACGCAGGTCTTGATCATGTTCAGCGAGTGGTGGAGGCGCTCTGCGACCTGGGCCACCAACATGCGCCGGATCTGCTCGGCGTACCAGGAGTTGTGGTCCTTGCGGGCTTTCCACTGGGCCAGCACGGCCTTGACGTGGAAGCGGTGGGTGACACGCATGTACCAGCTGCGCTCGAGGATCATCGTCCACATCAGCGCGGTGACGCCGAAGACCAGGTAGAGCACGTCGCCGCCGCGCTCGATAAAGGCCTGGACCGCCTCGAACACCTGCTGGGTGGTCATGCCGTTCATGCCGCGGCGCCGCCCTGCTCACCGGCGGTGTCACCGCCTTTGGTGCCGGCGACCAGGCCTTTTTCGGCCTGGGTGGCGACGATGCCCGCGCTCTGCTCGTAGAGCACGTCGACCACGCTGCGTCCGATGCTGCGCACCACGCTATGCAGCAGCACCAGGGGCACCGCCACGATCAGGCCCAGCATCGTGGTCACCAGCGCCTCGGAGATGCCGCCAGCCATCATCTTGGGGTCGCCGGTGCCGAAGAGCTGGATCGACTGGAAGGTGGCGATCATGCCGGTGACGGTACCCAGAAGCCCCAGCAGCGGCGCCACCACCGAGCCGATCTTGACCAACCAGGTGAAGCGCTCGATGCCGCTGGCCTCGCGCATGACGACCTCGTCCAGCTTGCGCTCCAGGGTCTCGACGTCGGCGTTGCGGTTGCCGTGATAGGCGGCCAGGACCCGGCCCAGGGGGTTCCGGCCGGGCTTTTCGGGGCGCCGGCGTTGGGCCGCCACCAGCAGCCAGATGAGCAGCACGTAGAGCAGCTTCAGGGCGCCGATGGCGGCGATGAAGATGCCCAGGCCGATGATGATCTGGCCGATCTCGCCGCCCATCGCGATGCGCTCCTGGCGCGTCGGAGTCTGCACCAGCAGCGCCAGGATCGAGCCGCGCGCCGGGTCGATGGCGAAGCGCACGGCTTCGCCGGGCTTGGCTTTCTCCAGGGCGGGCACGGTGCCCAGGAAGCGCGATTCGGGTTGGCGGCCGAGCTCGGCGAGCTGCTGAGATTCGGGTAGCCAGCGCAGGTATTTGCCGCCGGCCACGGCGTTGAACGAGCCGACGCGGATCACTTCGGCCCGCTGAGCCTCGCCCTTGCCGCGCAGCACGTCGGCCTCGAAGCGCACGATCTTGCCCGACTCGGTCATCTCCTGCTGCAGGATGAACCACAGCCGCTCCAGCTGCTCGATGGAGGGCAGCTTCTTGCTCTGGGCCAGATCCTCGAGGAACTTTTCGCGGCCCTTGATGTGGGCGCTGGTCAGCGAATCGCTGAGGTTGCCGCGGGTGTCGCCGGCCACCTGGCGCACGATGCCGAAGAGCTCGCCGGTGGTGCCCAGGCGCTTGCGCAGCAGTTCTTCCAGTTCGGCGGCCTTGGTCTCGTTGGCCTCGAACATGTGCTCGATGGCGACGCTGCGGGCGACCAGTTCCTCCTCGCGCTTGAGCGCCTCCTGGAGCATCTGCTTCTGCTTGTCCTTGGCGGACAAGAACTCCGCCTCGCGCTTGGCCAGCTCGTCCTTGCCGACCAGGGCGCCGGACTTGATCTGGGTCAGCAGCTCGTCGAGGTTCTTGGCCTTGGGGGCGGCCGGGGCTGGCGCTGGGGCCGGGGCTGGAACCACCTCGGCGGCGGCGGGCGCTTTCGGGGCCCGGGCTTTCTTGCCTTTTTTCTGGGCGCTCAAGGAAGCGGCCGGGGCGAGGACCAGCAGCAGGACGGCGGCGTATAGGCGGGTTGTAGTTGTCATTTCGCGGTCTCCGCCTTCACGAGTTCGGCGCCCGCCACGGGCAGACGGATCAAACTGGGAGCCTCCTGCTTGCGCGCGATGCGCAGGGCCGAGGGCATCGAGGCCATCTCTTCTCGCGACAGGGGCTTCCAGCCCTTGCTGGCCTTGTCCCAGCGCGCCGCTTCTTTGCCGTCCAGGGTGACGTAGATCAGGACGATACGGCCGATGCGCAGGTAGTCCACCGTGCGCTTCTTCTGGCCCTCGCGCAATTCGCCGCGGTAGGCCTCGATGGTGCGGCCGTATTCGTTTTCGATCTGGTAGGCCTCCATCAGGCGGCGGAACTTCTCGGAGTCCTCCACGTCGGCCCGACCCATCAGTTCGCGCAGGGTCTTGACGCGCTTTTCGCGCTCTTCGAGCAGGAAGGGCACGTCGAGTCCCACGAAGTTCTCGAGGGAGTCGATCATGCGCAGCATCAGCGGCGTGATCTGGCGACCCACCACGGTGATGCCATCGATCTGCTCGCGCAGGGAGTCGAGTTCGCCCTGCTGGGAGGCCAGTAGCGTACCTAGCTGTGCGTTGTAGATGTTGAGGGCTTCGATGCGCTTTTGGGTATTGCGGTACTGGTCGAGCAGGTCGCTGGTCTCACTGCTCAGCTTTTGAATCGCCACCTGCGAGGCCGCCGCCGCCTTGTTCTGCTTGGTGATGCGGTCGAGCTCGGCGTCGAGGTCTTCCTGGGCGGAGCCGCCACCCGGCGCCAGCGCCAACGCTGCGCAAAGCGCCGCCGCGCTCCCGAGCAGCGCGCGTTTGGCGCTGCGGTCTGGGCCCCAGGTATTTCGTCTCATGGCCTTGCTCCGGTGGTGGTCTCGGGAAGCGAACATCGCATCGTCAATCCGTAGGTTGTGGCTGGCGAGTGCCGGCCCGCTCGCACCGGGATGGACCCTCGGCGCTGCTCGCAGCGCTTGTCGTCCGTCCCGGTCTCACCGACGCCTCGGCGCGTCGGCTGGATCGCCACCTCATTGCGGTGATCCGGTCTGCGGCTTACAGCGCGCGCCGCAAACCCCATCCGAGGATGGTGCGCGAGGTTAGGCGAATGACGGACAGACGATCAAGGGAAAGTATGGGCCTAAATTGAGGCAAAGTGCCGTGCGATCGCAGCTATTTTTTGGCGATGGCTTTTTGAATTCGGTTTAAGAATGTCGAGTGGGGGAAGTACCTCACCAGCTTGCGAATACGCCTCCGATAAGTGTGCCAGTGGGCACTGTTGACGAGGGCTTCTTTGCGGTGGATCGTAGCGTTCGGCGAAACCGTCAGGGACCACTTCACAGAGCCTGCAGCTGCGCTACCTTCGGCGCCCGCCAGCGTGCTGGCCGCGGTATGTCCATCGGTCGAAGCATGGGAGAGTCTCGATATACCGATCGTTTTCTCGAGGCCGTCGAGCGCTGGGATGGCAGCCTGCTGGGTCCCAGCCGTGAAAATCGCGGTGTCGAGGGCATTGCCGTGTTTCGCTCCGATTTCGTCGAGCGCTTCGTGGCCACGGCCCATCCCGCGTTGCCGGGCGTGGTCTGGGGGCCCGTGGTCTCGCTCTGCCTGTACCTGAGCGCCACGGCCGTCGATTCGGCGCTGCTGCCCATCGTCCTGCGCTTTGTGACGGGGCTTTTACTGTGGACGCTCACCGAGTATCTGCTGCATCGCTTTCCCTTCCACCGGGCGCCGGGCTCGAGCCTCGAGAGCAAGATCCGCCAGTTCATGATGCACGGCTACCACCACGAATTTCCCAACCACCGTCGGAGGCTCGTGGCCCCCCTGATCCTCAGCGTGCCCATCGCGGTGCCCCTCTTGATCCTTTACATGGCGATCTTCGGAAGCCAGCACGCCCTTGCGTACTTCGCCGGCACGGTCAGCGGCTACATCGCCTACGACTGGATCCACTATTACACCCACCATTTCCGGCCCACGACGCGGCTGGGCAAGTTCCTTCGGCGCTACCACATGGAGCACCACTACAAGGACAGCGACTCGCACTTCGGCATCAGCTCGCCGCTTTGGGACTGGGTCTTCGGCACTACAGGCACCGTGGGGCCCACCGATATCGAGCGCATGGGGGCCGGCATGGGCCCATCCTCCAGCACGCCGGATTCGGCTTGACCCGCGCTGCGGTAGGTCGCAAAAGAGGGCCGCGGCCCAGGGGCCGCGTCGGATGCGGCGGGTGTCGTCGATGGGCACCCGGCCCCAGCTCAGCGAGTTTTGCTCATGAAAGTAGGAATCATCGGTTGGCGCGGCATGGTGGGCTCGGTCTTGATCGAGCGCATGAAGGCGTGCGGTGATTTCGAGGGCCTGACGCCGACCTTCTTTTCGACATCGGCGGCCGGTGGCGAGGGACCCGAGGTCGACGGGCGTCGCTACCGTCTGGCCGATGCCTTCGATCTCGACGCCCTGGCCGACCAGGAGGCGCTGATCACCTGCCAGGGCGGTTCCTACACCCTCGATGTCCACCCCCGGCTGCGGGCTGCGGGCTGGCAAGGCTACTTCATCGACGCAGCGCGCGCGTTACGCATGGAGCAGGACAGTGTGCTGATCCTGGACCCGGTCAATCGCCAGGTGATCGACCGGGGGCTCGAGGCGGGCCTGAAGACGTTCTGCGGTCCCAACTGCACCGTGAGCCTCCTTTTGATGGCTCTCGATGGGCTCTTCGCCGGCGGACACGTCGAGTGGGTCAGCTCCATGACCTATCAGGCGGCCTCGGGTGGCGGCGCCAGGCACATGCGAGAGCTGGTGGCACAGATGGCCCAGGTCGGCGACGATGCTCGCGCGCTCTTGGCGGATCCGGCCAGCTCGGCGCTTCAGCTGGATGCAAGCGTCAGCGCCACCCTGCGCAGCGAGGGCCTGCCGCGCGACAATTTCGGGGTGCCGCTGGCCGGCAGCTTGATCCCCTGGATCGACGCGCCGGTGGACGACGGCCAGACCCGCGAGGAGTGGAAGGCCCATGCCGAGGGCAATAAGATCCTGGGCAGCGATCGGGCGATCCCCTTCGACGGCCTGTGCGTGCGCGTGGGCGCCATGCGCTGCCACTCCCAGGGCGTGACCTTGAAGCTGAAGTCGGATTTGCCGCTCGACGAGATCCACGGGCTGCTGGGCGGGGCCAACGAGTGGGTGGACGTGGTCGAAAACAGCCGCGAGCCGAGCGAGCGACTGCTGAGCCCGGCGGCCATCAGCGGCAGCTTGAAGGTGGCCGTCGGCCGCGTGCGCAAGATGCGCATGGGGCCCCAGTACCTGTCGCTCTTCACCGTGGGCGATCAGCTGCTGTGGGGTGCGGCCGAGCCCCTGCGCCGCATGTTGGCGATCCTGCGCGGTCAGCTCTGAGGGCGGGCGCGGCCGCTTCGTAAGTCTTGTCGGCCGCCGGCGGCCGATGGAAACTACCCGTTCGAATGAGCGACCTCGAATTGTGGTCGCTCATCCATCGAAAGGACGATGCCCATGCGATGCCACGAGGTCGACTACGAGATCATCGGTGATGACATGCAGCTGGTGGAGGTCGAACTCGACCCCGGCGAGACCGTGATCGCCGAAGCCGGCGCCATGAACTACATGGAAGAGGACATCGACTTCGAGAGCAAGATGGGGGATGGCTCCGAGCCCGAACAGGGCTTCTTCGGTCGGCTTTTTTCGGCGGGTAAGCGCGCCTTTACGGGTGAGTCGATCTTCATGACGCACTTCACCAATCGCGGGCAGGGCAAGCGGCGGGTGGCATTTGCGGCGCCCTATCCAGGGCACATTGTCGCCCTCGACATGGCCGCCATCGGGGAGCGCGTGCTGTGCCAGAAGGACGCTTTCCTGTGTGCCGCCCTGGGCACCAAGGTTTCGATCGCGTTTAACCAAAAGTTGGGAGCTGGCTTTTTCGGTGGCGAGGGCTTCATCCTGCAGCAGCTCGAAGGCGATGGCATGGCCTTCGTGCACGCGGGCGGCACCATCGTGAAGAAGGAGCTGCGCGGCGAGCGGCTGCGTGTGGACACGGGCTGTCTGGTGGCATTCACGCCGGGGGTGCAGTACGACATCGCGCGGGCCGGTAATCTCAAGAGCATGGTCTTCGGTGGCGAGGGGCTGTTTCTGGCTAGCCTGGAGGGGACGGGTACGGTGTGGCTGCAGAGCCTGCCCTTCTCGCGCCTGGCCGATCGCATCCTGGCCAACGCACCAGCGGCGGGGGGCGCGCGCACCGGTGAGGGGTCGGTCCTGGGCGGCCTGGGCGACTTCCTTGATGGTGACTGATGGTGACTGATAGTTGAGGAGTAAACCGAAGTTTCGGGACAAAATCCTGGAAAAACTAGAGCTTCGGTAGAGCCGAGCCCAGGGGCCTGTGCGGCCTTTCAAGGTGCTCTTTTTGCGGTGTACCATGTCCCAAGGTGAGGACGTTATGGGCGTGCGGGACACCGAACATAAGGCGGGGCTTGGCGAGCCCGCTTCCGAAATTTCCAGGGCCTCGGAGCCCGGGGTGCTGATGAGCAATTGGCCCCCGGCTCTGACCGAGAGGGTGGTGGCGGAGGCCTTCGGCTTGGCCGACGGTTATGACGGCGATCCGCTGTGGGAGCGCTGGTATGAGCGCGCGCTCGACGAGGGAGTCGAAGACGAGCTGGCGAGCCTGGGGCGGACGCTGATCCGCGAGGCCTGGAGTCAGCGCTGGGACAGCCGTCGCGCGGCCCTTTGCGGTTGGGCCGACGACGGCGAGCAGCTGCTGGAGCTGGCCCTGGAGCAGCCGTACCTGGCGGCCCGTCGCTGGCAGGGTCTGCTCGATTGTTGAGGCGCCGACTTCTGACTCGATGTCAGACCCGCTCGATGACCAGCGCGATGCCCTGGCCGACGCCGACGCACATGGTGCAAAGGGCGTAGCGGCCGTCGCGGCGCTCCAATTCGTGCAGGGCGGTGGTGATGAGGCGTGCGCCGCTCATGCCCAGTGGATGACCCAGGGCGATGGCACCGCCGTTGGGGTTGACGCGGGCGTCGTCGTCGGCGAGGCCCAGCTCACGCAGCACCGCCAGCGATTGGGAGGCGAAGGCTTCGTTGAGCTCGATGCAGTCCATTTGCGCGAGCGAGAGGCCCAGGCGGGAAAGGAGCTTCTGGGAGGCGGGACTGGGGCCCATGCCCATGGTGCGCGGCTCGACGCCGGCGCTGGCCATGCCCAACACGCGCGCCCGGCGCTTGAGTCCGTGTTTGTCGGCGGCGGCCGCCGAGGCCAGGAGCAGGGCGCAGGCCCCGTCGTTGACGCCCGAGGCGTTGCCGGCGGTGACGCTGCCGCCCTCGCGGAACGGCGTCGGCAGCCGCGAGAGCTTTTCGAGCGTGGTGTCGGGGCGAGGGTGTTCGTCGCGGTCGACGACCAGCGGCTCGGCCTTGCGGCGGGGGATGCTCACCGCGACGATCTCTTCGGCCAGGTGCCCCGCTTCGATGGCGGCGGCCGCCTTGGCCTGGCTGTGGGCGGCGAAGGCGTCCTGATCGGCCCGCGAGATGCCGTATTGCTCGGCCACGTTTTCGCCGGTCTCGGGCATGGAGTCGACGCCGTATTGCTTCTTTAACAGAGGGTTTACAAAGCGCCAGCCGATGGTGGTGTCGTAAACCTCGGCGCTGCGGCTGAAGGCGGCCTCGGCCTTGCCCATAACGAAGGGCGCGCGCGACATGGATTCGACGCCGCCGGCGATCAGCAGTTCGGCTTCGCCGGCCTTGATGGCGCGGGCGGCGATGCCGACGGCGTCCATGCCCGAGCCGCACAAGCGGTTGACGGTCGTGCCGGGCACTTTCACGGGCAGGCCCGCGAGCAGGCTGGCCATGCGTGCCACGTTGCGGTTGTCCTCACCGGCCTGGTTGGCGCAGCCGTAGATCACGTCCTCGACGGCGGCGAAGTCAACGCCAGGGTTTCTGCGTATCAGCTCGCGCATCGGAATGGCGGCCAGGTCGTCGGTGCGCACGGGCGCGAGGGCGCCGCCGTAGCGCCCGATCGGGGTTCGGATGGCATCGCAGAGGAAAGCGTCGGTCATTGGGGACTCCTTCGGGTGGGGAAATGGCCGGCCGAACGTCCAGGATTGTGGGCGGCCTGACCTTTGCCGCCCCATGCCCTATCATACCCGCGGCGGACCATGAGTATGCAGTCGCCCACCGGTCCTTCGCGCCCACGGGATTTTCAGGGAACTTCGCGTTTTCGCGTGCTGCATCGCCTGGGCGAGGGCAGCATGGGGGCGGTCTATCTGGCCCACGACCGCCAGCGCGGGGCGGTGGTGGCGCTCAAGACCCTGCGCCGCGTGGATGCCTCGAGCATCTACCGTTTCAAGCGCGAGTTCCGCTCGCTCTCGGACGTCGTCCATCCCAATCTGGTGGTGCTCCACGATCTCTTCCACGAGGGGGAGCTGTGGTTTTTCACCATGGAATACGTCCAGGGAGAGAGCTTTCTGAGCCACGTGCTCGGGGGCGAGTCGGGGGCCGCGGCGGAGGACGTGCCGGAGGACACTGAGCGCGAGCTGGAGCGGGCCGGGCGTGGACCGGGCGACGAGGAGGATGACACCGTCGGCCAGGCCTATGGTAGTGAGCTGAGGCTGCCCAGTCCTGTCACCGACTATGGGCGCCTGGCCGACGTCCTGCTGCAGGTGGCGCGCGGGCTCATCGCGATCCACGGCGCAGGCAAGCTGCATCGCGATCTGAAGAGCGACAACGTGATCGTGACCCAGGATGGGCGCGCCAAGGTGCTCGACTTCGGCATCATGATCGAGCGCGGCGGCGGCCCCCACGCCACGCTCGAGCTGGGGGTCATGGGAACTCCAGCATACATGTCTCCGGAGCAGGCCGCGGGCAAGCCGATTCAGGAGACGACCGACTGGTATTCACTGGGAGTGATGCTCTTCGAGGCGCTTACCGGGCACGTGCCCTTTGATGGCACCTACCTGGAGGTGATGCAGCAGAAGCAGGCGATGGATGCCCCTGCGCCCTCCGATCTGGTGACCGGCGTGCCGGGCTTCCTCGACGAGCTGTGCGTGCGATTGCTCAAGCGCAGCCCCCTCAAGCGCCCCGACGGTGCGGCCGTGATCCGCGCGCTGGAACAGGCGCGGCCGCCGTCGGTGCGGCCGTCGCTGTCGAGTATACCTCCCGATCCCGACGCGCCCTTCGTCGGTCGCGGCGATGAGCTGGCCGCCCTGCGTCGGCATCTGCTGGAAACCGATCGCGGCGGTCCCGTGCTCAGCTTCGTGCATGGCCCCAGTGGCATCGGCAAGACGACGTTGGTCGAACGCTTTCTGGCCGAGCAGCGCGCGGGCAAGCGCGTGGTGAGCCTGCGCGGTCGCTGCTACGAGCGGGAAGCGGTTCCCTTCAAGGCCTTTGACAGCCTGATCGATTCGCTCAGCCGCTATTTGCGCAGGTTGCCGTCGATCGAGGCGGCCGAGACGCTGCCGCGCGACATCCAGGCGCTGGCGCAGCTCTTTCCGGTGCTCAAGCGCGTGGAGGTGGTGGCCGCGGCCCGGCGCCGCTCGTCGCTACCACCGGAGCGCAAGGAGCAGCGGCGCCGCGCGTTCATCGCCCTGCGCGAACTCTTCTGCCGCATCGCCGACCGCAGTCCGCTGATCGTCTTCATCGACGATCTGCACTGGGGCGACGTCGACAGCGCACGGCTGATGGCGGAGTTGGTCGAGGGGAGCGAGGCGCCGGCCATGTTGGTGGTGGCCACCTATCGCAGCGGCGATCGCGACAGCAGTCCGTGCCTGAAGCTGCTCTACGAGCGCCTGCGCGCCAACGAGTCGGTCGAGGTGCACGAACTGGGGCTTTCGCCGCTGGACGAGGCCGAGGGACGGGAGCTGGCACGGCGACTTTTGGGCAGCGACATCCCGGTGGCCGTGGATGCGATCGCCCGGGAGTCCGGCGGCAGTCCGCACTTGGCTACCGAGCTGGCGCGTCACTTGATGCTCGGCCGCGACAGCGAGTCGGCTTCGGAGGATACCCAGCGCGGTGTGGTCACCTACGAGCGGGCTGTGATGCGGCGCATCGGTAGGCTTTCGCAGGATGCGCGCGTGGTTTTGGACCTGGTTTCGGTGGCCGGGCGTCCGGTGCCGGAGGACGGGTTGATGCTGCTGTCGAGCTTCGACCTCGACCTGCAGTCGGCGTTGGTGGAGCTGCGCGGGGCCAAGCTGATCCGCGGCGTGGGGCCCCACGCCCAGCGCGCGGTGGAGACCTATCACGATCGGGTGCGCGAGGCGGTGGTCGACGCCATGGACGACGCCACCCTCGAGCGCTGGCACCGGCGCATGGCGACCACGCTCGAGGCCTCGGGCTCCGAGGATCTCGAGGCCATCGTCGAGCACCTCATCGGTGCCAAGGACTTTCGGCGCGCCCAGGTTTACGCGATTCGCGCGGCAACCCAGGCGGCCCAGGCGTTGGCCTTCGACAAGGCCGCGCGGCTCTTTGGCATCGCCGTCGAGCACGATCGGGATGCGGGCTGGGGGCGCGAGCTGCTGATGCAATGGGGCGACTCCCTGGCCAATGCGGGCCACGGGCGTCAGGCCGCGGCGGTCTATCTGGACGCCGCCCGCTCGGCGCCGCCCGACGAGGTCGTGGTGCTGCGGCGCAAGGCGGGGCTGCAGCTGCTGTCCATCGGCGAGCGCGAGGAGGGCCTGCCGCTGGTGCAGGAGATGTTGGCCGAGTGGGGCCTGTGCCTGCCCGAAACTCTGGGGGCGAGCCTTTTGGAGGCCTCCGCCCTGCGCAAGCAGCTGCGGGTGCGCGGCCTTCGCCTCGATCGGGGGCCAAGCGACGAGGTCGATCCCGAGGCCCTGCGGCAGCTGGAGCAGATGTGGATGGTGACCTTCGCGGTGGTCGTCAACGAACTCGATCGGGCGCTGCCCCTGTACGGGCACTACCTGATGCGGGCCTTGGAGGTCGGCGACAGGGGCCACATTGCGCGCGGTCTGGCCGGCTATCACGCCGCGGTCGACGTGCCCCTGTCGCTGCTCGCCAACGAACCCGAACAGGGCGCGCTGAAGCTGGCCGAGTCGCTGCTGGCCGACGAGGAGAGCCCCGAGGCGTTGGCCCGCATCACCATGGCCCGGGGCTGTGACATGCTACGGAGCGGCCAGTACAAGCCGGCGCTTCGCGAGCTGTCGCGCACCGAGGAGCTGCTGCGTACGCGCTGTGCGGGCTCGACGGTGGAGATTCGCTTCACGCGCACGCTGATGGCCTTTCTCTACAGCGTGTTTTCGCAGATCGAGGCCCTCGATCGCATCGAGCAGTGGCGCTGCGAGGCCGACGAGCACGAGGATGTGCTGGCCGCGACGCGACTGCGCCTTTTGTCGGTGGTGGGGCTGTTGGCCGACGACCGCGTGGCTTCAGCGCAACGGGAGCTGGTCCGGGTGGAGACGCGCCTGGGCAGCGGGCTGGCAGATATCACGGCGTTCTTGCGCGCGATGGCCGAGTCCGCGGTGGCGCTCTACCTGGGCGATGCCTCGAGCTGCCGCGCCATGGCCGATGCCTTCGAGCCGCTGCTGGTCTCGACGCTCTTCGCTGTGCCCCTGGTGCGCGCCGCGGCCCTGCTCGCGCGGGTGCGGCTGTCGCTTTTGGCATGTGGGGGTCAGGTTGACGCTCAGTTGATGTGTCGCGTGGAGACGGACCTGCAAGCTGCTGAAGACCTGGAGGTTCCGTGTTTCATCGAGCACCTGAAGCTTTTGCGGGCGAGCCGGGATGTGCTTTTGGGGCGGCGCGACAGCGCGCGGCGGCTGATGGATGAAGTGGTGGAAAACGGCGGGGCCCAGCCCGATCACGTCTTCACCAAGGCTGCGGCCGAGCGGCGGCTCGGAGAGCTGATCGGCGGGGAGGCGGGGCTTTTTTCGGTGGCCGGGAGCGATAAAACTCTCAGTGAACAGGGGATCGTGCGGCCGGAGCTCTTCGTGCGGCTCTATGCGCCGATTTCGTTCGTGCGGCGGTGAACGGCACCGAGCGTCCGCCGGGTTCTGCGGGCCCTTGGAAGCTTTGGTGGCGATCAGTGGGATGGGGGCGCGGTGGGCCCATACACCCGCTCGAAGAGCGTCTCGGCCACCTCCAGCATGGGGGGGCCTGGGTCGTCGATGAGGCCAGGGTCGAGTTCGACGATACGACCTTGCGGGCCGCAGGCGCGCAGGCGTTCGAGGCCAGGGTGCTGGCAGAGGGTCCTACCCATGCCCTGTTTGGTCACTATCAAATCCGGGTCGAGGGCCAGGATTTGCTCGGAGCCGAGGGCCGGCCAGCCTTCGTAGTCGGCTGCGGCCGCGTCTTCGATGCCGCCGTAGTGCAGGACGTCGTGAAAGCTGGTGTTCTTGGTGCCGCCGAAGATCTCTTTGCCGTAGACGCTCAGGTAGAGGCCGCGCGGTCGCCGGCGCTCGCCGAGGCCGGCGGCGACCGCCTGTAGCCTGCGCCGTAGCCGCGCGCCCATGGGGGGGCCGGCTTCGGGGCGCCCGATCAGGGTGGCGATGGTGTCGATGGTCGGCAACAGGGTCGAAAGGCCCTGCATGTCGCCGAGATCGAAGACGGCGATGCCTCGCTCGCGTAGGCGTGCTGCATGACGCGGATCACCCAGATGATTGACCAAGATCAGATCGGGCTTGAGCGCCAGGATGCCCTCCAGATCCGAGAGCTTCGTGATGCCGGCGCGCTCGCCGTGGCGGTGGCCGAAGTGGGGGCTTTCCTTGGTGCGCACGGTGACGCCGACGATGCGCTCGCTTTCGCACAGCTCCCACAGCACGTGGTCGGCGATCAGGCTGAGCGAGAGGATGCGGCGGTAGTTGCGCAGCTCCACCACCGTGTCCGAGGCGTCGCGCAGGGCGCGCCGACCGTCGGCCAGGGTGGTCGCGCCGATGGCGTGGCTCCGGGGGGCGAGCTGCCGGATGGCTTCGTCCTTGGGCGCCAGCTGGGCGGCGCCGGCCACGCCCGCGCTGCTGGCGATGAGCAGGAGGGCGGCGTTGTAGAGGTCGAGGCGGCTCATGGAGGGCCCTCCGGCAGCGACTCGTAGCCCAGGGAGGCCTCCTCCAGCAGGCGCACGCCGTAGACCTCGGCCACGTGGCGAGCGCAGATCACCTCGGCGCAGGGGCCCTCGGCCACCACGCGCCCCCGATCGAGCAGCAGCGCCCGGTCGGCGAAGCGGCGGGCGTCGTCCAGGGCGTGGAGTACGACGACCACGGCGCGGCCTTCGGCGGCCAGCTCGCGCAGGGTGCGGTAGAGCGACAGCACCTGGGCGATGTCGAGCGAGGCGGTGGGTTCGTCGAGCAGCAGCACCGGCGCCTCGGTGGCCAGGGCCCGCGCCAGCAGCACCCGCCGCTGTTCGCCGTGGGACAGCTCCAGGTAGCTGCGCTCGCACAGGGGCTCGACCCGGGCGCGGGCGATGGCCCGGTCGACCGCCGCCTGGTCCCCGTCGCCGAGGCCGCCGAAGCCCCGGCGGTGGGGGTAGCGTCCCTGTTCGATCACGCTGCGTACCGGCAGGCGCGAGGCCAACTGTGAGCGCTGGGGCACGAAGGCCAGCGTGGTGGCCCGTTCGCGCAGCTCCAGGGATGCGGCGTCTTGACCGCCGAGATCGATCCGTCCCCGGTAGGGCAGAAGGCCCGCGATGGCCCGGGCCAGCGTGCTCTTGCCGGCGCCGTTGGGACCGATGATGGCCAGGATCTGGCCCGCGCGGGCGTCCATGGAGACGCCCGCGAGCACCTCGGCAGCGCCCAGCTTCACGTGCAGCTCGCCCACCTTGATGGCGCTGGGGTCGGGCTCAGACATGCTCACCCCGGCGCCAGGTGCGCAGCAGGATGGCCAAGAAAATCGGCGCCCCGAGCAGGCCCGTCACGACCCCCAGTGGGATCTCGCTCCTGGCCGGGATGGCGCGGGCGGCCACGTCGCAGAGGATCACGAAGGCGGCGCCGCCGAGGGCCGCGGCCGGCAACAGGCGCCGATGCTCGACGCCCAGCAGCGCGCGCAGGGCGTGGGGCACCACCAGGCCGACGAAGCCGATGTTACCGCCCAGGGAGACCGCGGCGCCGGTCAGGGTGGCGATCCAGATCACGCACCAGCGCCGCACCGCCACCACGTCCAGGCCCAGGCTGCGCGCTTCGTCCTCACCGCTGAGCAGCAGATCCAGGGCGCGGCCCCAAAACCAGGCCGCCAGCACACCGGCGGCGAAGAGCGGCGCCGACAGCCGCAGCATCAGCTGGCCGGTGCCCGACAGGCCGCCGAGCACGAAGGCCACCATGGCGCGGCCCAGCTCCCACTGCTCCTGGGCCAGGCTCATCAGGAAGTTGCCCAGGCCCAGAAAGAACGACGACAGGATGAAGCCCGTCAGCAGGAGCAGCACCAGGTCGCCGTGCTGGCGCGCGATCGCCAGCAGAATCACGAGTGATAAGAGTGCGCCCAGCAGGCAGCCGAGCGGCAGGAAGAGCTGGGGGGGCAGGGCGGCTGGCACCACCCCCACCAGAGCGAATTGGTAAAGAATCATCGCAGCTTGGCCGCCGAAGCTGGCGCCCGCGGTGGTGCCGATGATGGAGGGGCTGGCCAGGGGATTGCGGAATAGACCCTGGACCACCACGCCCGCCACCGAAAGCGACGCACCCGTGATACCACCCGCCAGCAGCCTGTCGACGCGGAGGGATAGCACGGTGGCCCTGAGCGAGCGGTCCGCCAGGTCGGCATGGCCGACCGTCAGCGCCAGCCAGGCGGCGGTCAGCAGCAGGAGCAGCAGTCCCAGATAGACGGCGGCGGTGCGTCCGATGCCGCCGGCTGCCCGGAGTGCCGTGGGGCTGCGAACGGCTTGCAAGGTATCTGAGCTGGCGTCTGCCCGATCCATCCACCATCCCCGAGGCGTAGGACAACCGGCCGCGCCGCCGGGCCGGTGCACGCGGGCACCGGGTCGGTCGTAGGGGCCGGGACCGGCAGAGGTCTCCGGACTCGCGGCGGCGGCTTCGGCGCCGCCACCGCATACCGTGACGGGTTCGCGCCGGCTTCACACCGGCTTCCCTGCCGAAGGACCATCCTCCGGCCGACCCGGCGCGCGATGGTGGCGGCGGGTCGCTGCAGGCGCCGGCAAAATGGGCCGGCGCCCGCCCGCTGTCAAGCGATGCGCTGGCGGCGGCGCAGCAGCAGTGCTCCCAGCACCCCAGCCCAGAGCGCCTGCGTCGGGCCGCGGGAGCTGCCCGGGGGCGCGCCGACACTGCACAGGCCCGAGTCGCTGCTGCCGGCTTCCGCGGCGGCAGGGTTATCGCCGCCCCCGGCCGGGGGCAGGGGATCGACCGGGTCGTTTCCGAGGCCGACCGGATCGCTGCCGACCGGATCGCCTGCGACGGGGTCGCCCGTGCCCATGGTCACGTCGTTTTGCAGGGCGACCATTTTCTCGATGGTGTTGGTCCGGTCTTGGAGCACGGCGCCCTGGCCGGCCTGGGTGTACTGAAGGATGCGGCGGGCGGCGGGCTGGTCCTCGATGGCGATGGGCCAGATGCCGAACTCGGTGCCCATCACGGCATCGCCCTGGGGCAGCTCCACGGACCACGGCAGCAGGTTGGGGTCGGTGCCCTGGTCGTCGCATCGCACCACGCGGTCGGCGGTGTGCAGGTTGCTGACATCCTCGAGATCCGCGTTGAAGTCGAAGGCCGGGTCCATGGTCATCTCATCGGCGCTCATGGTGGTGTAGAGCCGCGTCATGTAGGGGCGCGAATCGAGCAGATCCTGGGTGTCGCTCATGGGCTTGATCACCTGCTCGTAGAGCTCGCGCAGGAAGATGCTGGCGTTGATCTCCACGCCCGGATCGTCGGCGTAGCACTGGATGCAGCCCCTGAAGAGGTCGAAGCTCAGGCTGTCGGGCAGCGTCACCGCGGTCGCCAGGGCGTCTTCGAAGCCATCGAGCCATGCCCAGTTATCGGCAGCCCGCTGCACCATGACAGCCGGGTCGGCGAAGCTTTGCGAGGAGAAGTCCTGGAAGGTCTGGGCCTCCGAGGACGCCCAGACGGTGTCGGCGAAGGCGTCGGTGGTGCCGGCGAATTCGGTGACGAAGCCCTGGCCGCCGGCCTCGTCGGCGGCCCGGCTGACCACCTCGTCGTAGTTATTGCCCGGGTTGAACCAGTCGATCAGGGCTTCGTTCAGCTCCAGGCCCTTGTAGTTCTCCGGGATCGCGCGGGAGTCGCCCAGCACCCAGGTCAGCACGCCCATGTCCTCGGTGGCCGCCACGGCCGTGGGGCGGATCGGGATCACCGGCAGGGTGCTTTCGTAGGTGAGCATGATGGGGCGAATCGAGCCGGTGTCGTTGCCCTTGCTGAGCCGGAAGGCGATCAGGTTCAGGCCATCGGCCAGGTAGGGGCGCAGCACCTCCGGGCCCAGGTCGGTGACGTCGTAGCCGTTGGCAACCAGCCAGTCGACCGCCACCTGGGCCTCGTCGGCCAGGTTCGGATCCACCGAGATCACCTTGTAGTCGTAGGGGCCGACGCTGCCCTGGTCGACCACGGTGACCGAGCCGCCTTCGGCGGCGCTGGCGCTATCGAGGGTCACGGCGCCGAATGCCGTCGGGGGAAAGAAGCCGCAGTCGCCGTCGAAGACGGTGTTGAGCTGGTACAGGGGATTGGTGGCCTGCTTGAGCCGGTTCAGGGCCTGCTCCGAACTCACTCCGACGGTCGGGGAACCCGGGATCGGCAGTACCCAGGCAAAACTCTCGGACGGTCCCTCGTACATGATCTGGATCACCGCAGTGACGGTGCCATCGGGGTTGTCGACGAAGATGATCTGCTCGGCCGCCTGGTTGACCGGGTTGGCCGCCGAGCAGAAGAAGCCGCCGCAGGCCCGGGCGCTCGAGGCCACGCCCAGCTGCGCCGCGGTCAGGCCGAGCCAGAGCAGGGCGAGAAGAACAGGGGTTCGCAAAAAGTAGTCGCGCTGCATCGAAAATCTCCGTCCACACCGGTGAGTTGGCACAAGTTGGCACAGCCTCCGGACGCCTTTGTAAACCAAAGCACATCCTATGCCAGTGCGGGTGCCGTGACCGGGCCGGGTGGCAGCGAATGCTTGACATCCCACCGGGGCAGGGCGGTTCTGAATGTGATGCAACTGCGTTCGCTGGGGGCCGGCTCCGAAGCCTCGGTCGATGGCTTCCAGGCCGAGCACGCCGATAGCTCCATGTTCTTGCGCTACGGCCTGCAGCAGGGAGGGCTCGTCGATCAGGGAATGCTATATCAGGGGAGCTACGTGGGAGGCTTGGCGGCGGGGCAGCTGGTGGGTGTCGCCGCCCACTACTGGACCGGGATCGTACCGGTGCAGGCCCCGGTCGTGGCCGCCGCCCGCCTTGCCAGCGAGGCGCTGCGGGTATCGCGCAGGCCCCTGACCGGCGTCAGCGGTCCCGACGATCAGGTCACCCAGGTATTGGACGCCCTCGGCCTCCGGGGGACGTGGCCGCGCCTCCACAGGCGTGAGGGCATCTTCGCCCTGGACATTTTGGAACTGACGCCGCCGGCCTCGGTCGCCGGCGGCGAACTCAGCTTGCGTCCGGTGGGCAAGGCCGACTTCGGCTGGCTCCGCGGCTGGTACGCGGACTACGAGGTCGAGGCCTACGGCGGCCGCCGCGGCGAGGACCTGGACAAGGCCGTTGTCGACCGCTTGCGGGGAATGTTCCAGCGCGAGGCCGGCTGGATCGCGCTTGAGGGGGAGCGGCCGGTGGCCACGGTGTCCTACGTCGCTGCCCTGCCCGACATCGTGCAGGTGGGCGGCGTCTACACCGTGCCCGAGGCTCGCGGGCGCGGCTGCGGCGCCGCAGCGGTCGCCATGGCGTTGCAAATGGCGCGCGAGCGGGGGGGCGTGCGCGCCACCAGTCGATACTGCACCACGAGCATGGGGCGGCCCGTCGCAGCTACCAGCGCCTGGGTTTTCAGCCCCAGGGCGAGTGGGCCTTGGCGCTCTTCGACTGACGTCACGCGTCAGTACAGCGAGCGCAGGCGCGCCTCGAAGCGCTTGAGCACGTCGCGGCGTCTGAGCTTCAGCGTCGGGGTCAGCATTCCGTTTTCGCGACTGAAGACTTCGGGGGTGAGCCAGAATTTGCGCACCAGCTCGAAGGTGCGGAACTCGCGGCTGCAGCGCAGGATCTCCTCGTCGAAGAGGCGGCGCGTGCGCGGGTCGGCCAGCAGCGTCTCGGCGGAGGCCTTGTCGGCGCCCAGATAGGCGCGCAGGGAGGGCAGGTCGGCCGAGATCAGGGCCACGTTGTAGGGCTGGCCGCTGCCATAGATCATGCAGTTGGCGATGAAGGGGCTGAGCTTGAGCTTTTCCTCCAGCGGTCCGGGCGCCACGTAGCGCCCGCTGCTGAGCTTGTAGAGTTCCTTGATGCGCCCGGTGATGTAGAGGTAGCCGTCTGCGTCGAAGCGACCCAAGTCGCCGGTGCGCAGGCCGCCGTCGGCGGTCAGCGCCGCGCGCGTGCTGGCGTCGTTGTTGTGGTAGCCGGCCATCACGCCCGGTCCGTGGATGATGATCTCGCCCTCGTCGCCTTCGGCCTCCGGGATTTCCCGGTCGAGCGTGATGCGCGTTTCACCGATGGGCTTGCCCACTGACCCGAAGCGCGGCTCGCGCAGGGGGTTGCTGGTGGAGGATCCGCTGGACTCGGTCAGGCCGTAGCCCTCATAGATCGGCAGGCCGATGGTGTGCAGCAGCTCGCCCACCTCCGCCGGTAGCGCCGCGGCGCCCGAAAAGCCCAGCCGCAGCTCGCCCCCGAAGCGGCCCATGATCTTCGAGATCACCAGCTTGCGCGCCATGTTCAGGTAGATGCGCTCGGTGAGCTTCAGCGTCGCACCCTGGCGCTGCCTTCGCATCAGCACGATGCCGTCGTCGAAAATGTGCCGGCTCATCTCCGGCTCTTCGCCCAGGGCCCGGTGCAGATCGTGGTAGATCTGGGTCCAGATGCGCGGCACGGCGTAGAGCAGGGTGGGCTTGACGCGCGGCATCTCGGCGAAGAGTTGGTCGGCGCCGTTGCAGATGGCCACGGCGCCGCCAGCGGCCAGCATCAGGTTGAGTTCCACGTGGCCGCCGAAGACGTGCACCCAGGGCAGAAACGACATCGAGCGCGGTCGCTCGCCCAGGGCCCGGCCGCGCGCCAGGGCGTGGGCGTTGCCGGCGAGGTTCGCGTGGCTGAGTTCCACGCCCTTGGGCTCGCCCGTGGTGCCGGAGGTGTAGATGATGGTGGCCAGGTCCTGGGGGCGCGGCGCGCGTGCTTTGATATCGAGTTCGGTCCCGGCCTGTAGCGCGGCGGCCAGGGAGTTCTGGTCGCCAGAGTCGGCGTCCAGGTCGATGATGTGGTGCAGGTCGAGCAGGTCCTCGCGCAGGGCGTCGACGCGCGCCGCCACAGCCGGGCCGGCCACGAAGCAGGCCTTGGCCCGACTGTCGGCCAGGATGTAGCGCCACTCGCTCTCGCGCTGGGCCGTCGACAGCGGCACGAAGACCGCCCGGCGCTGGTAGCTGGCGTGGGCCAGCAGCACCCACTCGAGGCGGTTTCCGCTGATGATGGCCACGCGGTCGTCACGGCCGACGCCCAGGGCCGAAAGCGCTGCCCGGTAGGCCGCCACGCGCTGCCCCAGCTCGCTGAAGCTCAGCCACTGCCAGCCGGTGGTGCCCAGTTCACCATAGGCCGGCTGCGGTCCGTAGCGTTCCACGGCCCCATCCAGCAGCTCGCTCAGGGTCGTGAACTCCAGCGGCTCTGGCCGGGGCGGTCCTTCGTTGTTGCTGCGGTCCTGGGTCAAGCTGGCCTCGGATCGGTCCCGATTACGCGCCTGCCCTGGGGCTGGCTCCCCGAAGGCATGGCGCGCTCTCGTCGCCCCGAAAGGTCGTGGGGGAACTATACCCCGTTGCGGGGGGCGACGGCGGCCTATCGGGCACGCGGAGGCTGCGCCTCGAGCGGGAGGTCAGCATCGATTTCCGGTTGATCACGCCCGGGTGAGGGAATATCCGTAGCTTTCATATGGGCAAGATGAATGAATTCAGTGGTGCTGAGGCTTCGCTCGCGATCGACGACGCGGCCCTGGGCGCGTACCTGGCGGGGCGCTTGGAAGGCCTCGACGGCCCCTTGCGCTCGCGTCAGTTCGCAGGTGGTCAGAGCAATCCCACCTATTTGATCGAAGCGGGCGAGCGCCGCTGGGTGCTGCGCAAGAAGCCACCGGGACAGCTGCTGCCCAAGGCCCACATGGTCGACCGGGAGCACCGCATCTTCAGCGCCCTGGCCGACACCGACGTGCCGGTGCCGCGGACCTACCTGCTGTGCGAAGACCCGTCCATCATCGGCACCGAGTTCTTCGTGATGGAGTACGTGCAGGGGCGCATCTTTTGGGATCCCACTCTGCCGGAGTGCAGCGTCGATGAGCGACGCTCGCTGTACGACGAGATGAATCGCGTGCTTTCGGCGCTGCATCAGGTGGACTACGCAGCCCGTGGCCTTTCGGGCTACGGCCGACCGGGCAACTACTTCGGACGCCAGATCGCGCGCTGGAGCCGCCAGTACGAGGCGGCGCGCACTGGCGATCTGCCCTCGATGGACGCTTTGATGAAGTGGCTGCCCGAAAACATTCCGGACGACGACCAGAGCTGCATCGTCCATGGCGACTTTCGGCTCGACAACATGATCTTCCATCCCGAAGAGCCGCGGGTGCTTGCGGTGCTCGACTGGGAGCTGAGCACCCTGGGACATCCGCTAGCCGATTTGGCCTATAACTGCATGCCCTACCACTTGCCCTCGCGCGAGGCGCCGGCCCTGTCCACGGTGGCTGGCACGGCTGCGGGTGAAGAGAGCGGCATCCCGACCGAGGAGCAATACGTGGCCCGCTACTGCGAGCGCGTGGGACGTTCGTCCATCCCGGCCTGGCGGTTTTACCTGGTATTTTCGATCTTTCGCTACGCGAGCATAGTGCAGGGGGTCTACGCCCGCGGCCTGCAGGGCAACGCCAGCAGCGCTGGCGATGCCCGTGGCATGCGCGAACGGGCGGTGCAGGCGGCGGATACGGCTTGGTCGTTGGTTTCTTGACGCCGTGCAAGCTTCCAACTGCCTGTAGGTGCGGGTGGGGATGAAGCCACCGGCATCGCCCGTCGCTTCAGTCGGTGTTACGATTACAGGAGTCGATCGCAAAACCGATGGGCGAGTTGTTCAAGCAAGACCCTGTTACGAGTATCACGCGGCAGTCGCTGGCCGGTGAGGTGACCGGCACAAACGACGACCGTGGCCGCCCGCGTTTCATCACCGTGGCCGGTCCCCAGCGCGGCCGGGTCTTTCCCGTCGAGGCTGACATGGTCATCGGCCGCTCGTCCACGGCGGGCGCCAGCATCGACGACGGGGGCCTGTCACGTACCCACGCACGCGTGGCGGAAGTGGCGCCCGGGAGTTTCTTGCTGGAGGACGTGGGCAGCACCAACGGCACCTACGTCAATGGCGAGCGCATCACGCGGCATATCTTGCGTCCGGGCGATGAGGTGCAGCTTGGGCCGCGCGTGGTGCTGATGTACGTGATGCCCGATCCCGAACACGAGCAGCTGCTGAAGGTGCAGCGGCTCGAGGCCATGGGCCGCATGACGGCCGGCATCAGCCACGACTTCAACAATTTGTTGACCGTGCTGGCTGCCACCTGCGGATCGCTGCGCGAACTGGAGCCGAGCGCGAGGCTCGATTCGGCGGACGTATCGGAGTGCCTGCAGGACATCGAGTTGGCGGTTGGGCGCGCGCGCGCTTTGGCCAAGCGCCTCGGCAGCTTTGCGCGCCAGGATGATGACGCCATGGAGGTCATCGACCTGGCCGAGGTTTGCCGCGAGGTGGGACAGCTGTTGCGGCGAATGCTGCCGGCGGAGATCCGCCTCGACCTGCAGCTTGAAGTCGGCGTGCAAGTGGAGGGCAATCGGACGCGCTTGCACCAAATGATCATGAACCCTGCGATCAACGCCATGCACGCCATGACCGAAGGCGGCGATCTGTTGCTGCGCGTTGGGCGTGTACAGCGCGGTGGCACCGAGGCTGGAGGCGGTGGCGGCGCGGACGAGTCGCAATGGGCGGTGATCGAAATCGTCGACACCGGCGTGGGCATGGATGCAAAGACGCTGGAGCGCTGCCGCGACGCGTTCTTCACGACCAAGGGGCGCGGCACGGGCAGCGGGCTGGGGCTGGCCACCGTGGAGCGGGTGGCGCGCGAACACGGCGGAGAGTTGACGCTGGACAGCGAACTCGGCCGTGGCACCACCGTGCGCGTGGTATTGCCGCTGGCGCAGGGGCGACGCAGACACGCGGGCTCGACCACCACCATGACCTCGGTGCCCGAGACCGCCATCCCGCTGGCCTCGGATGTGGACGTGGTGATCGCCGAGGCCGACGCCATCGTCGCGCGCAGTGCCGGCCGCTTGCTCGAGGCCACGGGCTATGGCGTGCGCTACGCCCGCACCGAGGAGGAACTGCTGGCCAAGGCCACCGGTCACGGGCGCCCAGTGCGTCTGGTGCTCTTGGACGCGGACCTACCGCCACACGGAGCCCTGAGCGCGTTCAACAGCCTTCGCCGGCGCTTGCCCGAGGCGAGGGTGATCTTCGCTTCGACCGAGGCGGAGCCCGTGCTCAAGCAGTTGGCGATTTCGGCCGGCGCCCGCGGATTCGTCAGCAAGCCCCTGGACGGCGCTTCCCTGCGACGCGCGGTCCAGCTGGCGCTCTTGCGGTAGTTTGTTATCGCTAGTGGCCCGGGCGTTCGAGCAGATCCACCATCAGGTCGTCGGCCAGGGCTTCGAGCACCTCACGCAGGTCCTGCAGGGAGAGCTGCGCGGGTACCTGCAGCAGCGCCCGGGCGCGGAAGATCTGCCCGCCTCCCATGGGCGCATCCTCGCAGCGGGTCTCGAGCCGCTCGACGTTGACCGCGCGGCTGGCCAGGGCGTGCGCAACTTCCCTCACAATACCCTGGCGGTCGTTGCCCACCACTTCGAGCTGCAGCCGTCGCGCGCCGGCGGCATCTGGGGTCGGCGCATTGGGCGCTTCGACCTCGGCGATCACGCGCAGGCCGCGGGCTTCGAGCTGCTGCAGCGCGGTCTGCAGGGCGCTGGCGTCCTCGGCGGCTACGCTCAGACGCAGGATGCCGGCGAAGCGACCGGAGAGGTGCGCCATGCGGCTTTCTTCCCAGTTGCCCCGATGGCTGGCCACGGTGTCGGAAAGGGCTTGAACCAGACCGGGTCGGTCGGGTCCGATGACGGTCAAGACGATGTCGTGTCGCATGGGCACCGGGCAGTCTTTCACGTTCCACCATGGGTCGCCATGGCGTGGACTTCCGGAGATTAGGGGATGCCAAAGGCGGTGCTTTTGCGTAAGGTCAGCCCATTAGAGTTGGTCAGAGGTGTCTTTGCGGCACCGAAGCCCGTGCCGGCGCCAGGCGTAGCCGGCCTGCAGGTGGGTTCCCAGGATGTCAGGACCGTCGCAGAGTAAAGAGAGTGGTTCCTACCCGCTCGCCGGCACCGAGGCCGAAGAGGAACTCGAGCTGTCGGAGCTCGAGCAGATCAGTGACGTCGTCGCGGTGGGCGGCGGCGCTCCTGCCGCGGCTGCCAAGGTGGCGGTCCCCGGAACCCGCTCGACGCCACCTCCGGTACCGCCGGACAGCCGTTCGGGCGCCTTTCGCATCCCGAGCCGCCCGCCACCGGTGCCGCACCAAGCGTCCGCAAAGGCCGCTCCGGCCCCCGCCATCAAAGCTCCTCCGCCGGCCCTGCAGCCGACGCCACCGCCGGCTCTGCAGCCGACGCCACCGGCGGCCCTGCAGCCGACGCCACCGCCGGCTCTGCAGCGGTCCCCCCAGCCTGCCGACCTCAGGCGCGAGCTGGCGAATAAGAGCACGCAGGTGCGTGAGCAGGGGGCTCAGATCGATCGCCTGCGCTTGGGCATGCGCATGCGCGACGACACGATTCGAACGCTGCGCGCCGAGCTGGAGCGCGAGCGTGAGCGCGTCCAGGCTCTGGAGCGCCAGCTGGCCGCCTTCGAGTCCGCCAAGCGACCAGATGACCTACAGCGCATCAAGGGCATCGGCCCTGGTTTCGCGAAGTTGCTGAAGGCCAACGGCATCGAGAGCTTTGCGCAGCTGGCCGAGCTGGATGAAAGCGGCGTTGCCAAGATCGCGGCCGTGCTCAACATACCGGTCGCGCGCATCGAAACGGCGCGCTGGGTCGAGCAGGCCCGCGAGCTTTCGTCCTGACGGTCGCCCGAAAATCAGCGCACGGGCGTCTTACTCTTGCCGAGCTTCAATACGCGATTGAAGTGGGCCCTGCTCACCGGTTGAATCGATAGGCGCTGTCCCTTGCGCAGCACCTGCAGATCTTCGAGTTCGGCGTCGTCGCGCAGATCCTGCAGTGACACGTAGTTCGGCAGCACTTCGACGAACTCCACATCGACCATGCTCCAGCGCGGATCGTCAGGCGAGGACTTGGCGTCGAAGTACTTGGACTTGGTGTCGAATTGGGTGTGGTCGGGGTAGGCCAAGCGGCAGATGCGGGCCACGCCGGCTACGCCCGGCGGTTTGGCGTTGGAGTGGTAAAAGAGGGCCATATCGCCGACGGCCATCTCGCGCAGGAAGTTTCTGGCCTGGTAGTTGCGAATGCCTTCCCAGTGGTCGCTGCCGGCTTTCCGTAGATCCTCGATGGAATAGACGTCGGGTTCGCTCTTCATCAACCAGTACTTGGGTGCTGCCATGGCCGGGAATCTACACGAAAAGGACTCGCCACGCGTTGCCTCCGTGGGTTGCCGCGTGGCATTGCACAAGGCGATGCTGACGCGCCGAGCCGAGCTGCTGACTTGCTGGATGTGCTTGCTTCTGATCGGGGCTTGCCAGGGCACGGGCTCGGCTCCGGTGCCGGAGCCGAGCGCAGCAGATGCTCCGAAGACTGCTCCGCAGCAATCCGCGGTAGCAGCACCCGAGCAGGTTCAGCACGACCCCACGGCCGAGGCGCCGAGCGTTGCGCCTGAGGAGGGGGTTGAGAGCGCCGGGAGCAGCTACGAAAAAGCGTTGGCGGCCGAGCGTAGGGGGTCGCTGGAGCGGGCGGCGGTGCTCTACGAACGCGCCTGCGGCCAGCAGCAGGGCGCTGCCTGCCATCGCCTGGGGCTCGTCTACCGCGACGGTCGCGGGCGCGCCGTCGACGAGGGGCGCGCGGCCGAACTCTTCGCCCAGGGCTGCGCCTACGGCAGCCACGCCGCCTGCGACGCCGCGGGGCATTGATTCGAGACGGCGCGCCTGCGACAGCCGCGACACCGACCACCAGCTCGACGGCGACAACTGCGTGCCGAACCCTTGCTCCGCTGTCGACCGCGGGTTGGGCACATGCGTGGCAGTCGACGGTGTGGCCTTCTGCGTCTGCCCACCGGCCTCCTGGTCGCAGGATATGCGGGCGCTTTAGGGCGGCGGTGCGCAATGCCCGTGGCCCAGACGCGGAAACACATGCCCCAAGCCGAGGAGACCGTCCAGTGAATCCTACCAACCGCGACACCACTACACGGCCCAGTTTCTGCACCCCGCACCGACATCACCGTTTCAAGGCGTTGTTCGTGGCCTTTGCGGCCGTGGCATTGCTTGACGCCTGTGGCGACAATCAGGGCGGCGGTGCTGAAGTAGGAAGTCTCGGATTCGTCGGCACAGTTGACGGCACCAACGCATTCGTATCGGTCATTGTCACCGACAGTGGCACGGGAAGTGACGAGGCGATCGTCTATATCTGCGATGGGGAAGCCGAACTTCGGGAATGGCTCCAAGGGACGGTGGCAGATCGCACGAGTTTCGAACGGTCCAACGACGCCAAATCGGTGGTGAAGGTAGCCTTGGTGGAGACCACGATGACCGGCGAGTTCATCGACAGTGCCGGAACGGTTCACGCGTTCGACACGGTAGAGGCAACCGGCGAGGCCGGCCTGTACATCGTCGATGACGAGGAAGCGGCTGCTCAAGACATTTGGGCCGCGTGGGTTGTCGACAATGACGGCAACGAACGCGGAGCATTTCTGCAGAGCGGGTTGTTCTCGAGCACACCCCTGTTGGCGTCCACGACATTCAATACGGTGCAATTCAGCACAGTCGGCAACACCATCGGGTCACTGGACGATCGCGAGGCGTCGAGCCCAAGTTTGTCATCAAAGTGAACGTTTACTCGATGTGCACCTCGGCGTGACACGAGATTTTGCTTTCGGCTCGCGCTTGCGGCGGTCACCAGCACGGTCGCTTCAGCTTGCGGTGATTCAAGGCGGCGTAGGTCGTAGGTCGTAGGTCATCTTGCCCTGGGTGAAATGGCCGGGCGGTAGTCCCAGCCGTTGCGCGACGTGCTCGCGCAGTTCCTTGTTGGTGAAGCCCCGGGGTAGATGACAGTACATGACCAGCGCCGACAGCAGCGCCAACACGGCGCCACCTGGCACGTGACCGAAGACCTCACCACCCGCACCACCACCGCCTCGCCCGAGGGCAGCGGATAGCGCAACCGGCTGTGATCCTCGAACGCTCCGAGCGGCACTTGATCGCCGTCGACCTCCACGCCACGCGCGAGCTGGGCCTGCCTGCCGTTGCCGCCGATGAAGGTGGAGGCCATCACGCCCTGGCTCCGCCGCCGGCCCGGTGCACAGACGCCGTGCCCGATCGTACCGATGTTGCCGAGGCTCGAACCGACCCGATCCCCCATCAGCGCACCGAGGCTCGCAACAGGATCGTCGCCGAGCGCCTGGTCCGCCCCGTGGGACGATGCGGCCTCCGACGACCGAAGCAGGCCGCCGATCCCCCCTGCTTCCACGACCGGCTGCTGCGCCGTTCGAGCAGGCCCCGACTCGCGGAGCCCATTCCTCGCCATCGTCGCCGCCTCGGCTGCGTGCCGATGACCGCGACCGCCCGGCTCATCATTCACCTTGCTGTCGTCGAGCCATTCGGGCGTCTCCTGCTCGAGTGTCTGCGGCACTGCCGCCAGGTACTCGACCAGGCGCCCCCCCCTCCTCCCAGTGGCTGCGTGCCCTCTCGGGGCTCACTTAGGAGACTGGTGTCAAACGAGCGTGCGTGGATCTCGGAGCGCCGTGACCTCGTGGGGGGCAGCCGAGGACCGAGGAAATGCCCGCTATTTTCGCAGCGGACTCGGATGGCGCACACGGGGTTACGCCGCCCGGGAGGTGCGTGCGATCGTTTGACACCAGTCTCCTAGGCGCGCGAGTGGAAGATGCGCTGGTGGTGATCGAGCGGCTGCAGGGCGGGCGTGAAAACTTGGCGTCAGAAGGCTTGGAGCTGCACGTGTTGTTTACGATTGAGGAGCTGGAAGCCGCCGGGGGGTGAGTGGGATTGCCTTGATGGATTCCGACGAGGCAGCACCGCTGCGAGCGGACAAAGGCGCCCTGCCTGCCGCAGATGTACTGCGTGCTGCAACCGCAACCAACGCAAAAAACGTCCTGCCAGCTTTTTACGGCTCGCTCGGTGCGCCGTCCACGATGGCGGCGGGCGTCGGCGGGACCCGTTGGCTCGGAGTTGGCGGGGGTGGCGGCAAGCTGGTGGCCGCGATGTCGTCGTGCTCGGCCGGCCCAAGCAGGATCGATAACCACGCCAGGTCCGGCATGCTGGCGAGAAAGATACGCGCCAGGATCGTGAGCGGCACAGACAGAAGAGCACCGATCGGCCCAAGCAACCAACCCCACAGGAGCAGGGAGAAGAAGACAACCAGGGGCGACAAGCCAAGGGCCGCGCCCATAATGCGCGGTTCGACGCCGTTGCCGATGACAAAGTTGATCAGCAAGTAGCCAACTACCACCGCCAGGGCAGGCCCAACGCCGAGCTGCAACAGCGCCACGACAACCGCCGGCACGGCTGCAATGATGCTGCCGATGGTCGGGACGTAGTTGAGCAGGAACGCCAGCACACCCCAGAGCACGGGCAGATCCAGCCCGACATAGGCCGTCCAGAGACCGACCAGCAGACCGGTAGCGCCGCTCGTGAGTGTCTTGACTCCCAGATATCGGTAAACCATCCGCGAGACGCCCTCGAGTTCGAGGATTTGGCTCGGTTCCAGGGCGATCCGTTCCAGTTTTCGCCGCAAGCCGAGAGATTCGAGCAGCATGAACACCACCACCAGCAGCACCAGGGCCGCCACGGAAGCAAAGCTCGCCAGCCCCTGCAACACCTGGCCCAGCACGGATAGCACCGGGCCGGGGTCGATCATCTCGCTGAGCGTCTGGGGCGACAGGGCCAGGCCGTGGCCACCCAGCCATTGACCAAGTTCGGTCATCGATGACCGCAGCTGTTGCTCGTACTGGGGCACACGCACCACGAGCGCGTTCACGGAGGTGGCGACCAACAGGCCAAGCAATGTGACCACGGACAAGGTCACCATCATCACGAGCACAATGGACAGGCTATCGGGCACACGCCGCGCTCTTAGCCACAGCAACAATGGCGTGCTCGCCATCGTGATGAACCCGGCCAGGAGAACCGGTGTGAGGATGGGAGTCGCCGCCTTGATACCAGCCAGTACGACCACTACGGACGCAAGTACCAATAGCGCCTTTGCACCCGGACCCATGGGTCTAGCCTACGTGGTTGTGCCTCCACCAGGAAGCGAAAGTAGTTATACGCAACCTCGATGAGAGTCTTCCCAAAGCCCGCTAGCGCCATTTTCGGCGCGTTTTCGCAATCTGGGAAGGATTGGAATGGTCTACGGGCGCTACATGCTTGTCGACGAATCGCAACCCGACGGCGAAAGCGCCGACTCCAGCGCCAGCGGAATGCCTACCTGGCGACGGAACCCGGCGCAGTGGCGTGCCGATCGACCTCTGAGAGGGAGGAAATTTACGTCGGACTCGGTGTGGGCGTCGGTGGAATGCTCTTTCCGAAAGGTGGAGGACTCACGTCCCCGGACAAACCGCGGCCGTTCGTCCTTTCGCCATCGGTTTGGTACCTGCGTCAGATGGGGGAGCTGTCTTTCGCGGACAGCACCCTGCTCTCCGAACGCGCCGACGGCGAGTCCTCGCGCGCTCTGTGCTGGCGAATGCAGCAACACCTCTTCACCCTCGACCGCTATATCAACGGCCTGCGCGGGCTTCGACCCGGCCAGGAAAATCTCCTCACCTTCGACGCCATCACCGGCATCCCCATCGATCGCGCAGCGGACGAACGCGTGGTCGACTTCCGTGATCGGGTCTCACGCGAAGCCTACTACCAGCAGCTGCTCACTGACCCGCGCATGCATCCGACGCCACGCGCGGACGGAACGCTCGAACCCACCTGCGAATCCGAGCACGCCCGCGCCACGCCGGCGCCCCGGCTGGTCGAACTCGCCCGCCGCTTCGGTGACAACGGCGCGTGCACTCGATCTGCGGCGACGACTGGTCGGCCGTGATGGACCACATCAACGAGGGCAATCACCTCCAAATCTCTGGCAACTTCTGCGACCTGCGCCCGCTCGAACGGGACACCGAGGGCCGGGTCGCCTGCACGCTGGTCTGGGTGCTGCCAGCTCCCGACCTCGCGGCCGAGGGCATCCCGACCACCTGCGGCGAAGTCCCCGAGCTACTCACACCCCACGAGACCGTCCCGCGAGACGGCGTCGGCCGCGAGCGCTGCGTCGTCAATCAACTCGCCGTCACCGGCCCCGAGGACGCCCGCCAGGTCGAGTCGGGCTTCGGCTGGTTCGCCGACGACTTCAGCGAAAAAGTCCAGCACTGCAGAGGCATCCGTCGCATGACGATCACGTTCTCGGAGGGGGCGAAACCTCCTCCTGGCGTCACCATCATCGGCGAATGCGTCGACAGTCGCGTGCTCGATGGCGGTTCGGCCGACGAGTGTTGACGAGTCCAGTGCGGACTCGCGCGCTCAAGGAACCGTGATCTTCTCGCGACCGTTGAAGACGCCCTCGGGCATTCCGTAGAGGTTGCTGGTGCCTGTCGCCCGGGTCACCGTGATGCTGAGATAGCCCGAGAAGTTGAAGGTAAAGTTCATGCCATTGCCGACGGTCGTGACCCAGGCATAGCCGAGTGTTTGGATCACGCTCAGACCCGAGCGCCGCCGTGCTGTAGGGCGGCGGGATCGTGGGGGTTTGGGGCCTCAGCGGTGTAGGCAGCGTGGGCTCTGGTGCCGATATGGCTGAAACTGGGGGTGCCTAAAGATTCCTTCGGTCAGCGCGCCCATCAAGCTCAGTCCCGCGAGGGTGAAGGCCCCGCACATCACCATCTGCGGCAAGACGAGGCTTGGCTTCTGATCTTCGAGTTCAGAAATCTGGGCTTCGAGTGCCGCGATTCGCAGGGCATCGGGAAATTGCGCCGGTGGCCGCGGCGCCGTGACTTGACTCGAAGGCAGGCTCGCTGGTGATGTAGGCGGCTCGCTCGCTTCTGGAGGCGGGGCGTCTGCGGAGCCGGGCATCTGCGCGGCGATTGACGAAGACGGCCAGAGCAGCAGCGCCGCGTCGCCGGCGACGACGGCCCTTTTGGCACGCGCCGCGCGCGGCGAAGACGCGACGGGGGCACGACGGTCGGTTGAGCTCGAATCGGGCGCGGTGAGGACGAAGGCAACGACCGTGCCATGTTCCATCGGAGGCCTCGCACCGCGTCGGAGCTGCCTTCCGGGACTTCCGGGACACCTGACGGTCGTCCCCTGTGGCTCCCTGGATACACCAAAGGCCGAAACGGCACGCAGGCGAATTCTTCAGCTTGCCGCGGCGAACGTGCCCGGCAGCACCCGCCGCCCGCCACCGGGCAGCTTCCATGACGCGTTCTTCGGTGGACGACTCGGAAGGTTCGAAGCGGGGGATCGGGTGTCGGTGGATCGGCTCTACTGCAGCTCGGCGGGCATGAAGCGCTCGGGATCCATCGGGGTCAGCGTCAGGAGGGCGCCGCCCAGGGGTAGCCCCGAGGGGCTGCAGCCGCCTGCGCCTTCGTAGAAGAGCATGGGCGTCGCAGCGAGTGGAGCGCCGACCTCGTAGACGGTGACCCTGCGGCAGCCGGCGTAGTCGGTTCGTGTCACGAAGCGCGGCGTCTCGGCGGGTTTTTCGCACGCGGGCACCACCGCGTAGGCGACCGGTGTGGTGCAGCTCTCGTCGGAGAAGCCCGCGTACACCGAGAGGTCCAGGGCGCCCTGTGGCACGCAGCGCCAGCGATCGTCTCTCGTGCGGCGGAAGGAGCAGGCCACGTCGAGCTCGCTGTCCCACGGGGTCCGGGCCCAGCACCCTCCCTCGTCGCTGGTTACGTGGCGTCGCCGCAGGCGGCCCGTGTCGGTGTCGTCGATGCGGAGCTGGAAGCCCAGGAGTTCGTCGCTGGCGAGCTCTGTCAGCCCGTAGAGCGTCGCGTCGACGGGTGCAGTGCCAACCTCGCAGGCGTTGCCGTCAGCGTAGACCTCGCCCGCGTGGGCGCTGCCGACTCGCCAGACGCGCTGGGGATCGTCGGTGCAGCCGGTCTCTGGAGATTCGATGGCGTAGGCCGGCGGGTCGCTGCACTCCATCGCACGGTGGGGATAGAGCGGGATCTGGCAGCTCACGTCGGAGAAACGCGTCGAGTTCGTCCGATCCAGGCGCCGGCCCGCGGGCACGCAGTGTAGCTCACCCTGGTTCAACTGTGGGTGACAGAGCGCGCCGTCGAGCGCGTCGTCATTCCATCCCATGACGCGCACGGCGCCGTCCTGACTCGTGATCCCGCTCGTCGCCACGCGACCGAAGCGCTCCAGCTCCTGCTGCTCCCCGAGCGGAAAGCTCGAGGGGGGAATCTCGGCGCCGGCCTCGTAGAGCGGCTGCTCGGGTGCGCTGCCCTCGACGCAATCGCCGCCCGAGAGGACGTAGACGGGCGAGGTGGGCGTGAGCTCCGCTCCCAACTCGAGCACCCGCCGCGCACTGTCGCAGCCGCTTTCACCCGTGCGTACAGTCAGCACGCCCGCCGGTTCGCACGGTCCCTGTTCCGCTTCCGTGTAGACCGCCATTGTGCAGGCCGCGTCGAGGTAGAAGGTTTCGCTGCCCGACCAGTTGTTCGGCAGGCAGCGCAAGCTGCCGTCGGCCGCGGTGTTGAACTCACAGGGCGCGGAGCGCTCGACGTCGAAGTGGTCGAAAAAGGCGCGGTCGCCCTCCGCCGTGACCAGTGCGCGCATCTGCACGCGGGTGCCACCCTCGTGGTTGGTGCCGTCGGGACAGTCCGGCGGGGGCCCGGCTGTGTCCGCGCTACCGTCCGCGCCGCCGCCATCGCCGTTCGACGAGGTCCCCGGGCCGCCGTCGCCTTCGCCGCCATCCCGGGGACCGCCCATGGCATCGTCAGTCCCAGCGCCTGTGCCACCCGCCGCGTCTGCCTGGGCGTGCGGATCGCCCATGCCGGCGTCGCGCGCATCGGACGCGCCGCAGCCGGCGAGCGCGAGGGCAAGCCCGATGCGAGCGAAACGCGTCTGTGGGTTCTGCCGGGCCATGGCAGCCGAGCATAGCTCATCGCTCGCCAGACGGCAGAGCGTCGAATCGAGTCGCAAATCCCGCGAAGCCTGCATCTATGCGGGACGGGCTTCCAGGGCCTTTCCCATGGCCGCGGCGCGCTTTCGCGGCGCTACCGAGCAGTACGGGACCTGGCGCCGAGGCACCGTCACCGACGCCTCAGCGCACGCCCGCGGCCATCAGGCACTCGGGTGCCCCCTCGCACGCGCCGTCCAGGCAGCGTGCGGCCTCGGCCACGGCCTCGTCGGTGAAGACGGGAAAGAAAAGGCAGACGTCGTCGACCACGCCGTCACAGCCCAGAGCGAATTCGACGCAGCGCTGGTAGAGCGCATCGCCCGCGAGGTCGCTCTCGTCTTCGACGCCGAGGGCGGCAAGCCCCGCCGCGGTACAGGCATCGTCGCTGCGCTCGCAGGGCAGGGTCTCGAAACACGCCACCGCTGCCCTCAGGTACTCCGGCTTGACCTTCTCCCACGGCCCCTGCAGACATTCGCTCTCGCCCCAGTAGGGATCTCCGCGCGGCTGTGGATCCATCGCCGAGCACGCCATGTCCCAGGCCAGATGCGCTCGGCAGAGATCGGTGTCTGCGCCCGTTGCCGACGTAGATGCGGCGCCGGAGCCGCTCGGGCTTCGCGCCCCGGCGTCGGAAGATGTCAGCGCGCCGTTCCCGTCACCGTCGCTGCCGACGCACGATAGGGAGGCCACGGCGATCAGAACCAGCAGCGAAACCCGCACCCCCTCAGTCTACAGCATGACCTCGCGCGATCACGAGCGCGTCCGCCTGGGCAATCGCCTCGTCCGCGGCGGTGAACAGATCGAGATCGTCGGTCGTGCGATGACCGAGGCCCCAATCCCCACGATTCCGGTACCCTACAGCACGGCGGACCTCCCGCAGCTCGCGGATGGCCGTGACACCGTGGCGGGCTTCGGTCGGCAGGTGACCACTGCCGGTCGGGGGCATTCGCCATGAAATCCCGGGTCGGCTAGATGTGCTCGGCGGAAGTCATGATCCGCTCTCGGGACCGCTACGGCGCCAGCTGCGGCGTCCGCTCCCCTTGAAATGCACGGAGTATTCCGGCGAGCACATCTAGGCGCTGCGCTTCCGTCCCTCAGGCCGTGGCGGCGCGCTCGAGGGGCTCCGAACCCAGGGCCAGGTGCAGTGCCTGGTACAGATCCTCGAGTTCGAAGGGCTTGCGCACTACGGCGTCCGGTTCTCCGCCGTCGACCAGGTCCTTGGGCAACTCGGTGCCCGTGACCAGGGCCGCCCGGTCGACGCGTCCCTCCTGGCGCAGACGCCGCAGTAGTTCGTCGCCGCGCATCTCGGGCAAGAGCAAGTCCACCACCGCCAGATCAAACGTTCCGGGCTCCACGAGGGCCAGCGCTGGACTCGCCACGGCCACCACGGTGGCGCCGCGCATCTGCAGGGCGGTGGCCACCATTTCACGCAGCGAGAGGTCGTCGTCGACCACCAAGACGCGAATGTCGAAGGGCTCCGAGTAGTAGACGCCGCTACGGTGCTCGCGCTCGGGCTGCTGAGCTGTGCACGGTGGCGTCGCGCGCTCCAGCTCGACCACGAAGCGGCATCCACTGCCCGGAATACTGTGAAGGTCCAGGGTGCCCCCGAGTTCCTCGACGGCGCGCCGCACCGCCGGCAGGCCCAGGCCGGTGCCGGTCTCTTTGGTCGTGAAGAAGGGCTGAAAGCTCTTGCGCTGGGCGTCGCGGTCCAGGCCAGGGCCGTTGTCCTCGACCTCCAGGCAGACCTTGCGGTCTTCGTTGAGGTTGTCGCGTGCCGCCACCCGCAGCCATACGCTGCCGGCTTCGGGCAGCGCTTCGACGGCGTTGGCCGCCAGGTTCCAGACCACCGACCACAGCCGCCCACGGTCGCCGACCACCCATAGCCCAGGCTCGATATCAGGCACGATCCGTACGCGCTTGCCCATGGCCTTCGGTGCGAGTAAGTGTGACACTTCGTCCACAAAAGCCGAGAGATCGATGGGTTCCGCGGCCCCTTCGGGGTCGCTCATGCTGCGGGCTGCGGCCATGATCTGGCGCGCCGACAACCAGGCAGCGTCCGCGCTCCTTTCGATCAGCGCGAGCGCTTCGTCCACGCGCTCCCCCTGGCGCGCCAGGCGGGCCCAACCAGCGACGGCGCCGAGCGCGTTGGACAGCTCGTGGGAAATGGCGGCCGTCAGCTCGCGCTCGTGCCCGGAATCGTGGCCGGCATTGGGGAGTTCGATCGCCGATGCCGAGAGAATCGCAGCGGCCCGCCCGGGGCTGTCTTGCACCAGCATCACGTGCACACCGCCCTCGGTGGTGAGCGTTTCACTGCCTCCGCGTCGGGCCGATTCGAGCGCGGTCTGGATGCGGTTCCGATCCGGAGCGTCTCCCAGCAGGCTACGCAGCAGGCGGGCGAGGTCGAGGGCGGCGGCCCCGGGGCCGAGGGCATGCTGGGCGGCGGCGTTCACCCGCAGCCGTCCACCAGCCTCGCGCTCGCGGAGCACTGGGAGCCCCGAGTCGCTCGCCAACCAGTCGATCAAAATATGTCCCCAGAAGAAAGATTCACTCTAACTGGATCCTAGCCCTGTCTACCCGGGTGGTCAATCCTGCCCCCTCGGCAAGACTGGGGCCGACGTATGCACCGTGGTCGGATCCCGCACAACCCCGGACATATGGGGAAGGGTTTCCGGCTTGGATCTTCGGCAATTCGGCGCGTGAACTCGCGAACAATCCGAGCTAGCCTCCCGGCCCCATGGCTGCCCTGACCCTGGATGATGTGCGCCACGTGGCGAATTTGGCTGCCCTGGAACTCGACGATCGCGATCCGGAGGAGCTCGAGGCGCTGCGGGCCGAACTATCGGCGATTCTGGAGTTCATGGCCGACCTGGATGCGGTCGACGTCACGGGCGTCGAGCCCACGGCCCATCCCTTCCCGATGGCGTCTCCGCTGCGCCCCGACGAGGTGTTGGACGTGGTGCCCCGGGAGCGGTTGATGGCCGCGGCCCCGCGCACCCAGGACGGCGCCTTTGCGGTGCCCAAGGTGCTGGAGGGCGACTCGTGAGCGAGGCCACCAAGTCGGCACTCTCCTCGGTCTCGTGGACCGAGCTGTCGATCGCGGAGCAGGCCGCCCGGGTGAGCCGCGGCGAGCTGTCGGCCGTGGAGCTGTGCCGCCACTACCTCACGCGCATCGAGCGTCTCGATGTGGCCCTGCGCTCTTTCCTCCACGTCGACGCCGAGGGCGCGCTGGCCCAGGCCGCCGCCGTGGACGCAGCGCGCGCCGCCGGCGAAGCGCTGGGGCCGCTGGCCGGCGTGCCCCTTTCGCTCAAGGACAACCTCTGCACCCGCGGCCTGGCCACCTCCTGCGCCTCGCGCATCCTCGAGGGCTACATCCCGCCCTACGACGCGCACGTGGTCGAGCGCCTGCGCGAGGCCGGCGCCGTGATCCTGGGTAAGTCGAACCTCGACGAGTTCGCCATGGGCTCATCCACCGAAAACTCCGCCTTCGGCGCCAGCAAAAATCCCTGGGATCCCAAGCGCGTCCCCGGCGGCTCCTCGGGCGGTTCGGCCGCGGCCACCGCCGCTCGCCTGGCGGCCGCCTCCCTCGGCAGCGATACCGGCGGCTCGGTGCGCCAGCCCGCTGCCTATTGCGGCGTGACGGCGATCAAGCCCAGCTACGGCCGCGTCTCCCGCTACGGCCTGGTGGCCTTCGCCTCCTCCCTCGACCAGGTCGGCCCCATCGCCCGCGACGTGGCCGACGCCGCCACCCTGCTCGGCGTGATCGCCGGCCACGACCGCCGCGATGCCACCAGCGTCGAGCGCGAGGTCCCCGACTACGCAGCCGAGTGCGGTCGCGACCCCAAGGGCCTGCGCGTGGGCGTGGTGCGCGAGGCCATCGAGGGCTGCGAGGCTTCGGTGCGCGCCGCCATCGAGACCGCCATGGAGGCGCTGTCGGGCCTCGGTTGCGAGCTGGTCGAGGTGGAGCTGCCCAACGCCAGCCACTCGATCGCCGCCTATTACATCATCGCGCCGGCCGAGGCCTCGTCCAACCTGGCCCGCTTCGATGGCATGCGCTACGGGCTGCGCGTGGCCGCCGACGACCTGGCCGCCACCTACCGCAAGACGCGCAGCCAGGGCTTCGGCGCCGAGGTGCGCCGTCGCATCATGCTCGGGACCTACGCCCTGTCTGCCGGTTATTTCGACGCCTATTACTTGAAGGCCCAGCGCGTACGCACGCGCATCCGCCAGGATTTCGATGCCGCCTTCGAGCGCTGCGACCTGCTTTTGACGCCGACGGCGCCTACGGTGGCTTTTGAAAGCGGTGCCCATGCCGATCCCCTGTCCATGTACAAGCAGGACATCTTCACGTTGCCGGCTTCCCTGGCTGGCGTGGCGGCCCTGAGCATGCCCTGCGGCCTGGGCGAGGCCGGACTGCCCGTGGGCCTGCAGCTGTCGGCGCCGGCCTTCGAGGAGGCGCCCATGATCCGCATGGCCCACGCCCTGGAGCGACAGCTCGGGGTCTTGCCATTGACGCCGCCGGGCTACGGAGGCGAAGCATGAACGCCAGCTACGAGACCGTGATCGGCCTGGAGGTTCACGCCCAGTTGCGGACCCACTCCAAGCTCTTCTGCGGCTGCTCGACGCAGTTCGGAGCGCCGCCCAATGCCCACACCTGCCCCACATGCCTGGGTCTTCCCGGCTCGCTGCCGGTGCCCAATGCCGCCGCCATCGAGCTGGCCATGCGGGCGGCCCTGGCCGTCGGCTGCGAGGTGCGCGAGCGCAGCGTCTTCGAGCGCAAGAACTACTTCTATCCCGACTTGGCCAAGGGTTATCAGATCTCCCAGTACGCCTTGCCCTTGAATGTGGCCGGGAAGCTGGAGGTGGAGACCGAGGCCGGCGGCCGTCGCGTCATCGGCATCACGCGCATTCATCTGGAAGAAGACGCCGCCAAGAACCTGCACTCCAGCGCCGCGGCCCAGACGCTGGTCGATTTCAACCGCGCCGGCGTGGCGCTGATCGAAATCGTCAGCGAGCCCGACCTGCGCAGTTCCGCCGAGGCCGAGCAATACCTGCGCAACCTGCGCGAGATCCTGATGGCCGTGGGCGTCAACGACGGCAACCTGGAAGAGGGCTCCTTCCGCTGCGACGCCAACGTCTCCATTCGTGCGCCGGGCGCGACCGAGCTGGGCACGCGCACCGAGCTGAAGAACATCAACTCCTTTCGCTTCGTGCGCAAAGCCATCGACTACGAAGCGGCCCGCCACCATGCGGTGATCGCGGGTGGCGGCAAGATCGTGCAGGAGACGCGGCTGTGGGATGACGCCCAGGGCAAGACCGTGCCCATGCGCAGCAAGGAAGAGGCGATGGACTATCGCTACTTCCCGGACCCCGACCTGCCGCCGATCGTGGTGTCAGCGGCGCAGATCGAGGCTGCGGCCGGCGTGCTGCCGGAGCTGCCCGCGACCAAGCGCGCGCGCTACGTTGCCGAGCTCGGCCTGACCGCCGCCGACGCCGGTGTCCTGACTTCCCATCCGGCGCTGTCGGGCTTTTTCGAGGCCACGGTAGAGGAGCTTTCGTCGCGTCTGGGGGGGCGCATCGAGCCGGCGCGGGCGGGCAAGCGCGCAGCCAACTTCATCCAGGCCGAGGTCCTGCGCGACTTCTCCGCCGACGGCCTGGAGGCGAGCCTGCCGCTGTCGGCTGCGGCCCTTTCGGAGCTTTTGGCCTTGCTCGAGGCCGGCAGCATCAGCGGCAAGATGGCCAAGGGCGTGCTCGCCGAGATGATCGCCAGTGGCAAGCCCGCTGCCAAAATCGTCGAGGAGCAGGGGCTCTCCCAGGTCAGCGACAGCGCGCTCATCGAAGAGGTGGTGCGCAAGGTCGTCGACGGCAGCCCCGACAACGTCGCCGCCTACCGCGCCGGCAAGCAGAACGTGGTCGGCTGGTTCGTGGGTCAGGTCATGAAAGAGACGCGCGGCCAGGCCAATCCGCGCATGGTCAATGAGCTCTTGCGCAAGCTCCTGGAGGGCGAGTGACGGCGCTTTCGTTGCCGCGGCCGCCCCTCAGCGGCGCCTCTTACTCGGCGGTTGAGTTCGATACGGTCGCGGCCCAGGTGGTGATGCTCGAGCAGCGCCTGTTGCCAGCGCGCATCGAGTACCGGCGCTACGAGGACGCTGCCGCCGTGGCCGAGGCCATCACCGCCATGGTGGTGCGCGGAGCACCTGCCATCGGCATTGCGGCTGCCTACGGGCTCGTGCTCGAGGCCCTGCACGAGCGCGGCGATGGGGGCGCGTTCGCTGCGCGCATGGAGACCGCGTCGGTGAGGTTGGGACGGGCGCGACCGACGGCGGTGAACCTGGCCTGGGCCATCGCGCGCATGGGCCGCTGTGCCGCGCGCGTCGCTGACAGCGCCCCCGACGCGCGCGCGGCGGCCATGTTGGCCGAGGCCGAGGCGATCCACCGCGAGGACGTGGAGGCCTGCCGGCGCATGGGTGAGTTGGGCGCGGCCCGCGTGCCCCAGGGCGCCACCATCCTCACCCACTGCAACGCCGGCGCCCTGGCCACCGGCGGCTATGGCACGGCCCTCGGTGTCATCCGCGCCGCCCACGCCATGGGCAAGCAGATCCGCGTGCTGGCCGACGAGACGCGGCCCTACCTGCAGGGGGCGCGTCTGACCTCCTGGGAGCTGAACCAGGACGGCATCGAGGTGGAGGTGATCACCGACTCGATGGCGGCGTTTTTCTTCGCCCGCGGCGAGATCGACTTCTGCGTCGTGGGCAGCGACCGCATCGCGAGAAACGGCGACGTGGCCAACAAGATCGGCACCTACAACGTGGCGGTACTGGCGCGCGAACACGGCGTGCCCTTCACGGTGGCCGCCCCCTTCAGCACGGTGGACCTGGCCTGCCCCGACGGCGCTTCGATTCCGATCGAAGAACGCGGCCGCGACGAGGTGGCGCGCATCGGCGATACCGTGCTGGTGGCCGATGGCATCGGTTGTCGCCATCCGGCCTTCGACGTCACACCCGCGCGGCTCGTGGACGAGATCTATACAGAACGGGGCATGATCCGACCCGCCAAGGGCGAGCTGCCCACGCAGCTCGCGTCGGCGGGCGGCGGGGAGTAGAATCGCGACCATGGCAGTCGATCCGATCGCCTTTTGTATGCAGCGGCTGCCCGAGCTGTACGCTGAACTCTTTCCCCAGCTCGCGTCGGAGTTGCAACAGGCCCTGCGCGAGCGAACGCTCTCGGGCACGGTCACCTTCGCTGGCGAAGGCGGCACCACGCTGGCTCTCATCGCCGACGCCGAGGGGTTGCAGGTGCGCAAGGGCGAGACCGCCGAAGAGGGCTTCGGCTACGCCCTGGAGCTGCCGCTTTCGGCCGCCAGCTTCGGCCTCGACGAGATCGAGCGCGAGCGGCTGTTGAAGAGCGGCATGTTGCGCGTGATGCAGCTCTTGCCCTCTAGCCAAGCCCGCCAGCTCTTGGCCCAGGGCTATGTTTTCGATGCCACCGTCAAGGAGGTGCCCGTGCTGGGCGAGGTCCGCGCGCGCGTGGCGCTGGGCAAGAGCCGCTTGCCAGCGCGTTGCGAGTTCTCACTGGAAGTTACATACGACGACCTGGAGGACGCGCGCGAGGAAGGCGTCGCGCCCCATCAGTTCTTCTTGGCCGGCAAAATGAAGATGGACGGCGACGTGGCCAAGGCGATGATGCTGGGCATGACGCTGGCCCAGTTTCGCTGATGCAGCGCGGGGCGGGGCAGGGCCTCCGGAGGTTTTCGCTGGCGGGGTGGCTGCTTTTGAGCGCCGCCGCGTGCGCCGCCGGCAGGGTGAGCGACGATGCAGCCTGCGGGGGAATCGAGGTCTGCGATCTGGAAGACAACGACTGCGACGGCGCCATCGATGAACAGCTGCTGGCTTGCGAATTCGCCGACAGCGATCAGGACGCCCTGCCGGATCTCTGGGAGGTGCGTGGGGTGGACCTGGATGGCGACGGTGAGCTTGAACTCGACCTGGCCGCCATGGGCGCCGATCCGCTGCGCCGGGATCTCTTCATCGAGGTCGACCACATGCAGCAGGACAGTGACGACGCCCACAGCGACGCCCTCTCCAATGCCGCCCTCGAGCGCGTGCAGCAGGCATTCGCCGCGGCACCGGTCGAAAACCCCGACGGCAGCCGCGGCATCAACCTGCACATCGACAACGGACCCGAGAGCCTGATGGATCCGCAAAGCGGACGCCGCTGGGGTGAGCTGAGCGAGGCCTCGGTCCTGCCCCATGCCGACGCCACCGACTACGAAAGCCACGCGGCCCTGCGCCGCGAGTACATGGGGCCAGGGCGCCGCGGCGTCTTCCGTTACGCTGTCGCGGGCCATGGGCTCGGCTCGCTTCCCATCGAAGGGTGTTCGGGGATCCTGGTCAACGCCAACGGCCTGGCTGCCAAAGACCAGATGATCGTGACGTTCTCGGTGCAGAGCGGTCCGCTGGTGGAGCTGGGGGGCTACACCCCGGGGGCGCGCGACGAAGGCCAACAGGCGAGTCTTTTCATGCACGAACTCGGTCACACTCTGGGTTTGGCCCACGGAGGCTCCGATGACATCAACCGCAAGCCCAATTACCTGAGCGTGATGAACTACTCCTTTACCTACCGTGGTCTGTGGCGCGACGGCAGATGGGGCGTGCTCGACTACAGCCGCTTCGACAGCACGCTCGACGAGACCGCGCTGTCCGAGACCGACGGGCTCGAGGCGCTGGAGCAGGCCGGGGCCGAGGGCTACGGCACCGTCTTTTATTGCGGCGATACGGATCTCAGCTGCATGCCCGAGGCGACGGGGCTATCCGATGCACGCGTCGAGATCACCGATCTCGGCGCGCCCGTCGACTGGAATTGCGACGGGCGCATCGCTCCCGGGCCGGTCGCCGCCGAGGTGAATCTCGGTGTGGCCGCCGAGCGTTTCGAAAGCGGCGACGACTGGCGGCGGCTGGATTTCAGCGCCGCCGCGCGCATCGGAGCCTGGGCCGGCGAATTCGCCGACGAGTGACAGCGGGGCGGGGGAGGTGTAGCGTGGTCCGTCAATGCTGCGACGGACCTGGATCGACTACGAGGTCGACGTGCATGCGGGCGCCGAGGAACTCGGCCAGCTGCTGGGGGATCTGGACGGCTGGCCGGCATGGACGCCGGGGCTCTTGCGCATCGAGCGCGTGGATGAAGGCCCCGTGCGCGTCGGCCTCCGCTTTCGCATGGTGGTGCGCCTGGGCAAGGGGCCCACGCTGACTTTGCCGTGCGAAGTCTACACGTGGGAAGCCCGCCGTCTCGAGTGGGGAGGGGGCTTCGTGGGTGGAAAAGTGCGGCACTTCTTCGAGATCGAGCCCCTGGGCGCCGAGCAGAGCCGGGTGCGCCAGGTCGAATACGCCACCGGCGTGCTGGCGCTTGTGGCCTGGCCCTTCGAGGCCCACTGTCACGCCCACGATCGCGGTTGGTCCGACGCCCTGGTGGAGCGCTTCATGGGGCGGGCCGGGAGCATTTGAACGCGGGCAGGGGGCGTAGGGGGTCGGCCTTGCGCGTCTGCACCATGGTCCGGAAAATCGGTCCATGGCGCTGAAGGTCTTGACGCTCAACATCTGGCACAATGCAGGTCCCTGGCCCGAGCGCCGTCGCCTGATCCGTCAGGCCTTTGAAGAGCTGCAGCCCGACGTCATCGGCTTGCAGGAGGTGTTGCAGGGCGACGACGTCGATCTCCTGGCCGAGCTGTCGGAGGGCTTCGGCTACGAGACGGCATTTGCCATGGCCAGCCCCTTCTGGCTCGACCTGGATGTGCGCTTCGGCAACGCCATCCTCAGTCGCCATCCCATCGAGCAACTCCACGAGCTGCGCCTGCCCGACGGCGGCGATTTCGAGACCCGCGGCGCCTTGACCGCCCTGATCCGCGCGCCCTTCGGGCCCCTGTGCTTTAGCGTGACCCACCTCAACTGGAAGTTGCACCACGGCCATGTGCGGCTGCGGCAGGTCGAGGCCCTGTGTGAACACGTGCTGTCCCACAGGCCCGAGGGTGGTTTTCCTCCGGTGGTCGTTGGCGACTTCAACGCCGAGCCGGACTCCGATGAGATTCGCTACATGCGCGGCCTGCACAGCAGCGCCGGGCGCTCGGTCCATTTTCGCGACGCCCTGCGCCAGATCCGCGATCTGCGCGGCCACCACGAACCCGTCTTCACCTGGGACAACCGCAATCCCTACGCGCGCGGCGAGTGGGAGCCCAATCGCTGCCTGGACTACATCTTCGTCGGCTACCCGCTGCGCAACGGACTCGGACACGTGCGCGACGCCCGGCTGGTCTGCGACGGGCCCGAGGACGGAGTCTGGCCGAGCGACCACTTCGGGGTTTTTGCGGAGCTGGAGACGGGCTGAGCTTCAGCCGATCGGGGCCTCAGGCATCGGCCTCTTTCTTCAGCTCCAGCGCTTCCCAGCGCTCCATGGCCTGCTCCAGCTCGCTCCGCGCTTGCTCGAGGTCGCGGCCGGCCCGGGCGGCACCGGGGGGATCCTTTTGGTATAACTCGGGGTTGGCCAGGCGGGTTTCGAGCGCTGCGATGGCTGCCTCGAGGGTCTCGATGCGCTCTTCGAGCTTCGATAGCTCGATGCGCTCGGCATAGGTCAGGCCGCCCTTGCTGCGGGCCTTGGGCGCGGCCTTGCTCGAGGCCGGGCGCGCCTTGGCTGCTCCCGCGCGCGCCTTTTCCTGCTCGTCGAGCCAGTCGCGATAGTCGGAGTAGCCGCCCTGCAGTTTGACCCAGCGGCCTTCGCTATCGGGCGCCAGCACCGAGGTGGCGATGCGGTCGAGCAGCCAGCGGTCGTGGCTGACCAAAAGTAGGGTGCCGCCGTAGTCGAGCAGCATCTCCTCAAGCGCGCTGAGCGAGACCACGTCCAGGTCGTTGGTCGGCTCGTCGAGCATCAGCAGGTTGGAAGCATCGCGCAGCAGCTTGGCCAGGGCCACGCGCGTGCGCTCGCCTCCCGATAGTGACGCCACCGGCTGGCGCTGCTGCTCGTAGCTGAAGAGAAAGCGGCGCAGGTAGGCCCGGAGCTCCACGCGCTGGCCGCCCAGCTCGATGTGCGTGGGGCCGTCGTCGAAGTTGTCGTAGATGGAAAGCTCATCGCGCAGGCCCGAGCGGGTTTGATCGAGATAGGCGATGCGGGTGTTCTTGCCCAGGGTGATGCTGCCGGCGCTGGGCTCGAGGTCGCCCCGGATCAGGCGTAGCAGCGAGGTCTTGCCGCTGCCATTGGGCCCCACGATGCCGATGCGTTCACCGCGGGCCACGAAGAGGTCGAGGTCGGCGATTAGCGTGCGCTCGCCAAAGCTGAGGCCGACCTCCCGCAGCTCCAGCACGGTCTTGCCACTGCGCGCAGCGGTCGCCGTCAGCTCGGCTTGCTTCTCTCGCTTTGGCGCCTGCACGGCCAGGGCCTCTTCGGCCCGCTCGACGCGAGCCTTTTGCTTGGTGGTGCGCGCCTTGGGGCTTTGCCGGAGCCACTGCAGCTCGCGGCGCAGGAAGTTCTGGCGGTTGGCTTCTTCGCGCTCGGCCTGCTCCTGGCGCAGGGCTTTGGCTTCCAGATAGGCGCCGTAGCCACCCTCGAAGCTGTGCAGCACACCGGCGTCGAGCTCGATCGTGCGGCTTGCGACCCGGTCGAGCACGTAGCGGTCGTGGGTGATTAGCAGCAGGGCGCCGCGAAACTCGGAGATGAGATAGCCCTCGAGCCATTCGATGGTGTCGACGTCGAGGTGGTTGGTGGGCTCGTCCAGGATCGCCAGGTCGGGCTCGGAAACGAGCAGCTGGGCCAGGGCCACGCGCCGCTTTTCACCGCCGCTCATGTGGGCGATGGGCGTGTCGGGCTCCGGGCAGCGCAGGTGCCCCATGATGCGCTCGGCCCGGTGGCGCAGATCCCAGCCACCGGCCTGTTCCACGGCGTCGGCGGCCCGCTGTTGGGCGTCGAGCAGGGCCTCGCTGACCTCGGAGGCCTGCTCCAGGGCCGCGCTGGCCGCGTCGTAACGCGCCATCGCTTCGGTCCAGGGCCCCAGTCCCGCCAGCACTTCGTCGATGGCGCTCTTGTCCGGATCGAGCGCCGGCGCCTGCGCCAGGTAGCCGACGCGGGCTCCGCGGCGCAGGGCGAGCTTGCCCTCGTCCGGCTGTTCGAGGCCCGCCAGCAAGCGCGACAGGGTGCTTTTGCCGGAGCCATTGGTCCCCACCAGGCCGACGCGCTCGCCGCTGGCGATCGAGACGTCGACGCCAGCGAGGATCTGCGAGACGCCGTAGCTACGGCGCAGGCCCTGGGCGCTGAGGATGGGCATGGCGCCGGACTCTACGCCCTGGGCGCGGCGGCGCAAAGGCTTGCGGCGCTACCCGCAGCGCAGGCCGGCCACGTCCTGCTTGGCCTTCTCGCACTTGCTGCTGGAGCGGTCGCAGTGCCCGACCGCGTCCTGCTCGCGTTCGGAGATGGTGCAGATGCTCGCCGCGGATTCGCAGATGCTGTCGCGCAGCTCCTGGGAGCGCTGGCAGTCCGGTCGTGGCTTTTCGAGCTGCTTGGCCAGGGCGGCACGGTTGGCCCCGAGCTTCATGGACAGCTCCACCACCTCGTCCATGGCGCCCTCGTCGGCCGCCTGCTGCGTCTCCGCCGATTCATCGGGCGGTGCGGGTTCTGCCGCAGCGACCTGTTCGCCGCCCTCGGTTTCGGGGGCGGCTGCGGCAGGCTCGGACTCGGGGGAGCCACCGCAGCTCGCTGTGACCAGGGCGAGCGCCGCCAGGGCACTTAGCGCTTGGGACCGAGGGCAGGACGAGAGACGCATTGTACTTCGGACCTCCGGCTGCGAGTTAGAGCGGGTCTAATAGTGTACGAACCTGCGCGCTCGGATTGAAGGCCAACGCGAAAACTCAGTGGGAGCGCGTGGTGGCGTGGGTGTCGGCCTGCGGCGCTGTGGGAGAGCTGCGGGAGGCTCACTCCGAGGCCAGTGCCCTGTCGTCGTCGAGCCCGAAGCTCTGCATCTCGACCAGCCTGCGGTGGTGGCCGTCGGGTCGCGCCATCGGTTCGGCATGGCTACCCTGCTCGATGCCGCGGCTCAGCGTCTTGGTTAGGGTTCGCGAAAGAATCACTTCCCCCTTTGGTGCGTGACGGCGGTGTGCGGTCGGGACGGCGCCCGGAGGAGAATCCGCAGTCGTACCCGAGGTACATCGAGGAATTCTTCGAGGACGCACGGCCCGAGCGTGCCCGCCGGTGCGTGCCAAAGGGGGAAGTGATTCTTTCGCGGGCCCTTACCCCCACCTGGGCTGTCATCGCGTCCATGGCAGGTGCGCGCCACGTTTGTCGTCTACACCTCGAGCGCAAACAGCTCGTCGTAGCTCTGGCGGCGACGGATTTGCCGCGGCTCGGCGCCGTCGACCAGGATTTCCGGCGAGAGCGGGCGCGTGTTGTAGGTGCTGGCCATCACCGCCGCGTAGGCGCCAGCGCCGCGGATCGCCAACAGATCCCCGCGCTGCAGCTCCGGCAGCGGCCGATCGCGCGCCAGGAAGTCACCGGACTCGCAGACCGGGCCGACCAGGTCGGCGCTGTGGGTTTCGCCGAGCGCCCGGGCTTGGCTCACCGGCATCACCGCATGGTAGGCGCCGTAGAGGGCGGGGCGGATCAGCTCGGTCATGGCCCCGTCGACGATCACGAAGCGCTTGTCGCCTTGCTGCTTGGTGAAAAGCACGCGCGTCAGGAGCACGCCCGCATCGCCCACGATGGCGCGCCCGGGTTCGATTTGAAGCTCTAGTCCAAGTCCGCCAGCGCCGCGCTCGAGGGCGCTGACGATGGCGCCGCCGAAACGAGCGTGATCGGCCATGGCCTCGCCCTCGTCGCCGTAGAGGATCGGCCAGCCTCCACCGGCATCGAGCACCTCGATGGGGGCGCCAGCGGCTTTGGCGCGCGCCGCGAAGCGCGCGACGATCTCGACCGCGTCGGCGATGGGCTCCGGGGCCAGCACCATCGAACCGATGTGGCAGGCGATGCCCACGAGTTCCAGGTGCGGGTTCGCGATTAGATCCGGCAGCAGGCGCTCGGCGACCTCGGGCTCGAGGCCGAACTTGCTGCTGTGCAGGCCGGTGGAGATGTAGGGGTGGGTTTTGGGGTCCACGTCCGGGTTGACGCGCAGGGCGATGCGCGCGCGCTTGCCCAGGTCGCGCGCGATGGCCGTGATGGCGTGCAGCTCGGCTTCGCTCTCGGCGTGGATGGCGGCGATGTTCGCGTGCAGCGCCGCGCCGATTTCGGCGTCGCTCTTGCCGACGCCGCTGAAGACGATGGTCGCCGGATCGAAGCCAGCCCGCAGCGCCCGCTGCAGCTCGCCGCCGGAGACGATGTCGGCGCCGCAGCCGCGCTCGGCCAGACGCCTGAGAATGCTCAGGTTGCTGTTGGCTTTGACGGCGTAGGCGATGCGGTGGGGTACGGCCTCGAGCGCTTTGTCGACGGAGTGCACGGCCCCGTCGATGCTGGCGCCGCTGTAGACATAACTCGGAGTTCCGAAACGGTCTGCCAGTTCGGCCAAGTTGCAGTCCTCGGCGTGCAGGGAGCCGTTGCGGTAGCGGAAGTGGGCCGACGGGGGGATGGGGGCGAGGCCCTTGGTGTCACTCATGGCGCACCACCCCCGGCCTGCACCGCGCCGAAGCGCGCGGCGATGGCGTCGACGTCCTGACCGCGCGCCTCAAGCTCCTCGCGCAGCGAGGCGATGGCGGCGTGCACGCGGGCGCGGGCGGGGCCGCCCGGCAAGTCCCTGCGCTCGACCGCGGCTTCCATGTCGAGCGCGGCGTAGACGTCCTCGGCGAAGTTTGGATCCTCGGCTTGCAGCGTGGCAAGGTCCAGCTCGCTCAGGGTCTTGTTCTGGTCGAGCGCGCGCTTGACCAGGCGTCCGGCCACGTGATGGGCGTGGCGGAAGGGCACGCCGCGGGCGCTGAGATAGTCGGCCAGCTCGGTCGCATCAAGAAAACCCTGGCCCAGCGCCGCTTCCATGCGTGCCTTGTCGAAGCTGGCGCCGCCGAGCGAGCCGGCCAGGATCTGCAGACAGGCATCCACCGTGTCGAAGGCGTCGAAAACCGGCGGTTTATCTTCCTGCATGTCGCGGTTGTAGGTCAGCGGTAGGCCCTTGAGCATAACCACCAGGTTCATCAGATCGCCGACCACGCGGCCGGTCTTGCCGCGCACCAGCTCGGCCATGTCGGGGTTTTTCTTCTGCGGCATCATGGAGGAGCCGGTGGTGAAGGCGTCGCTCATGCGCACGAAGCCAAACTCCTGGCTGCTCCAGAGCACCAACTCCTCGCTGATGCGCGACAGATGGATCGAGCAGTTGACCAGGGCCGCCACCGTTTCGACCAGGAAGTCGCGATCGGCCACGGCGTCCAGGGAGTTTTCGGTGATGCCGTCGAAACCCAGCTCGAGCGCGGTCGCTTCCCGATCGAGGGGAAACGTCGTGCCCGCCAGGGCGCCCGAGCCCAGGGGCGAGCGGTTCATGCGGCGCGCGGCGTCCAAGAGGCGGGTGCGGTCACGGCCCAGCATGGCGCACCAGGCCAAGATGTGATGGGCCAGGCGCACCGGTTGGGCGCGCTGCAGGTGCGTGTAGCCCGGCATCAATACTTCCACCGTCTGCCCGGCGCGCACCAGAAGCACGCACAGCAGCTGGTCGATGAGTCCGGCGCTGCGGTGGCAGGCCTCGCGCGTCCACAGCCGCATGTCGGTGGCGACTTGATCGTTTCGGCTGCGGCCGGTGTGCAGGCGGGCGCCAGCGTCGCCGATGCGTTCGATGAGCGCCGACTCGATGTTCATGTGCACGTCTTCTTTGCTGTGGTCCCAGGCGAAGCGCCCGGCCTCGATCTCCGCAGCGACCGCTTGCAGGCCTTCGACGATGCGCTCCACATCGGCCGCTTCCAGGATGCCCTGGGCGGAGAGCATGCGCGCGTGGGCGATGGAGCCGCGGATGTCCTGCACGGCCAGGCGCTTGTCGAAGTCGACGCTTTGGCTGAAGTCGAGCGCAGCTTTGTCCGGGTCTTCTTCGAAGCGCCCGCCCCAGGTCTTTTGGCTCATGGCGAAACCTCTCGTGGCTCAGTCATCGGTCGCCACCGATTGCCGGGGGACGCAAGCGGCTAGCGACCGGTGGGGAGCCTTAGCGCGATTCGGCGCAGAAGTCGCGTGCCGGCGCGCAGGCAGTGGGCGTCCACAGCCATGGCCAAGAGCGCCGCCAGGCCCGGTGCCAATAGACCCGTCGAGGCGGCGCCGACCACGGTGATGAAGACCACCGCGCAGATGCGCGTGGCCCGCAGCGTGGCCGCGCGCGCGGCGTGGGCGATGAACAGGGCGGCAGCCGCGTCGCGCACGTCGTCGACCACCAGACCCACGGCGCGATCGCCGGCCACGCCGCCGGCGGCGCCCAGCTCGATGCTGACGTCGGCGGCGGCCAGGGCAGGATCGTCGATGCCGGGGCGGCCCAGGGCGGCCACCACGTTGCCGGCATCGCGCAGGCTGCGCACCTGCTGGCCGCGCTCTTCGGGCAACAGCTCGGCCTTGATGTGTTCGACGTCGAGCGCTTCGGCCAGGTGGCGTACGGCGCCCAGCTGATCGCCGGTCAGCAGCACCACCTCATGGCCCAGGTCGAAGATGCGCTGGATGGCCGGGCGCGCGCCCACGCGCAGCTCGTCCTGCACCGTCATCACGGCGCGCACGCGGTTGCCCTCGGCCAGGAAGACCGGCGTGCGGCCGGCGGCCTCGGCGCGCGCGGCCTCGGAGTCGGCGACTGCCACGCTGATGCCCTCGTCGAGCAACATGCGCCGGCTGCCGATCACCAGCGCCTGCCCGTCCGGCGAGATCGCCGTCACGCCGCGGCCCGGGTGGTAGACCGGCCGGCGCACTTCCAGCACCGGGGCGTGCTGCTCGCGGGCGAAGCGCTCGACGGCGCGGGCGAAGGGGTGGTCGCCGGCGGCCCGTTCGGCGGCGGCGGCGATGCCGATCAGGCGCTTGACGTCGCTGCCATCGAGCGCATGGCACTCCACCACCGCCGGCTTGCCTTCGGTGAGCGTGCCCTGGGGCGACATGGTGACGGTGCTGACGCGGCCCACGGCGTCGAGGGCGCGGCCATCGCGGTAGATGATGCCACGTGCACCGGCGGCGGCGCCGGCGGCCCGCCGCGGCGACTGGATCGCCCGGTAGACCGAGAGCAAGGGGGCGGCCACCAGCACCGCGGCCGCCGCCGCCAGCGGTGACGAGGGCGCACCCGACTGGGCAACGAGCATGGCGCCCAGGGCCAACAGCACCGCCAGGGGGCCACCCCAACTGGCGATCAACGACGACACGCGCGTCAGCGCGGTGGCGTCGAGCTCGGGCGCAGAGCCGAAGCGCGAAAGACGCGCCAGCGAGCGTTCCGGACCGACGTGGGTGGCCATGACGCGGATGGCGCCGTCGGCCACACGCGCGCCGGCCAGGACCGTGTCGCCCGGGCGCCGGCGTAGGGGGCTGCTGGCGCCGGGGTAGGGCAGCACGCGCGCCTCGCCAGCTCGCACCACACCATCGACGGCCAGGGTCTCGCCGCGCAGGGCCACGATCTCCTGGCCGGCGCGGACGTCTTCGGCCTCGATCATGCGCAGGTCGGTCGACAGCGGATCGTCGGCGTTGGCCACCGGTACGTGCAGGCGCGCCGGAAACTTGGCGATGAGCTGAAAGGCGGCCTCGCGCAGGGGGCGCTGGGCGTCGGCGTCGACGTAGGCGCGCAGCACCATCGCCCCGGCAGCCAGCGCCGCGCCCTCGATGCTGAGCCATGAACCGGCCCCGAGTTCGATGTCGCGCAGGGCGACGAAGGCCGCCAGCAGCGCGCCCGCGGCGCCGGCCAGCCAGGCCACCGGGCCCACGTCCTTGACCGTCGCGGAGCTGGCCCATAGCGCGACCAGCACGGTGACGGCCGTGAAGGCGCTCGAGATCAGCGCCAGCGCGAAGTGCTGCGACCACAGGCCCGTGAGCATGGCCAGGGCCAGGCTGCTGACGGCCAGCCACAGGCCGCCGGGGCGCTGCTCGCGCGGGGCGGGGAGCGCCAGCGGAATTTCGTGGCCGCTCGGCGTTCGCGGCGCGTCGAAGGGCAGGGCGAGGGGTTTGAGCACCTGCCGCGGGGCCGGGCGGTGGCGGGCGCCGGCCCGGAACTCGGTCTCGCAGCTGCCGTCACACAGGAATCGAAAACCGTCGTCGAAGCGCAGCACCACCTTGGCCCGCAGCGGGTCGACCGGGCTGCCGCAGGCCGCGCAGGGGCGGGCGTCGAGCTGCGGGCGATCCGAGGGCAGCTGGCTGCTGGGCTCCAGCGACTCCAGGGCCTCCGAGTACTGCTTCGCTTCCTGCACAGCGGGCGACTATTGAAGATTCGCGATCGGGGTGCAACGCGGGGTCATCGAAAAAAAGTACGCCAAGGCATCTAAATCCAGCGAACCAGGCGCAAATAGCAACGGTGGGGCAGACAGGTTGGCGATGTCTGCTCCGGGTTGACTGGCGGGCCGTCAGCGCGGAGGGTGTGGGCCAGCGAGTCCACCGTGCACATCTTTCGTAATATTCCCTCCCGTCTGGGCGCGATCGCGGTCGCGTCCATCCTCCTGGTCGCCTGTTCCTTGAGCGAGCGTGAACTCCCCGCGTCCGAGGGCTCCGGCAGTTCGCCGGGGGAAGCGAAACTGAGCGGAAGCGAAGCCAAGGACACCCCCCTGATCACCATCAAGGGCACCATCAACAAGAACAACGCCCTGATCAGCGCGACGCCGACCAAGCCGGTGCAGGTCTGCATCTGGCGCCGCGACGACCTTCCCTGTGCCGACGTGGGCGAGGAAGGTGTTTACGAGGTGAAGGCGCCTTCCAAGCAACGCATTGCGCTTGCGATCAAGGGCGGCGGCCTGTGGCCCACGCTGCGCGCCATCGTCACGGGCGACAAGGACATGGATCTGGGCAACACCCGGGTGGTCAACGAAAAGGGCCTCAAGTCCGTGGCCGACGCCCTCGGCGTCGCCCACGACCCCACCCTCGGCGCGCTCTTTTTCTCGGGCGTAGTCGACGTGAGCGTGAAGCTCGAGCCGGCGAGCGGCACGGTTTTTTACCTCGACCAGGCGGGCAACCTCGAGAAGGGGGCGCGGGCCATCACCATGCGCGGCATCGGTGGCTTCACCGAGGTCCAGCCGGGCGAGGTGCGGTTGCGCTTTGCCCATCCCACCGGCGAATGCGGCTTCCTGCCCGACAACAACATGGGCGGTTGGCCCGATCCGGCAGATCCGGGCGTGGCGATCGTGCCCATCGAGCCGGGCTATCATACCTCGCTGGTCACGATGTACTGCGGTCCTCCGCGCTGACGCAGCTGCAGCGACCGCGTCTACGAAACAGGAGTCACGAGGGGGGCGTCGGCGCTGCCTGAAGCGTGGGCAAGGGCGATCAATGGGTCGTCAAGGTATAGACCCGCGTGGCGCGGTCGCGATCGTCAAAAGCGACGATGAGCAGCGGCAGCTGTTTGATGTCGTCGCTCTCGGCCACGCCGATCTCGTAGTACCAGTCCGACTCTCCGAAGCCCTGCTTGGAGCAGATCTCGATGCGGCAGGCGCGACCGCTGCCGAAGGCCGCCCGCATTTCGCTGCGGCTCATGCCGTCGAGGGCGCCGCGGTCGGCGGCGTCGGCCAGCTGGCGGCTGTGCTGGTCGCGCTGCTCGCGCGTGGTCACCGACGCGCCCATGCTCGTACGCAGATCCTGGCGCACGCCCCGGGCTTGTTCGGCGGTCAAGCTGGCGCCGCAGCCGATGAGCGATGCGGTGACGGCAAAGAGCAGCGGTGTAACTGAGAGACAACGCATCGTTGGCACCTCCATCGGGTCAAGGCAGCCGCCGGGCGAGCGGCTGCGACTGCCCGGCGATGATACCCCAGCCGTCGGCGATCACGTCTCGGCGCCCACCACGTACACAAAGGTTCCGGGGTTTTGTTCCAGCGCGCGCACGCCATGCAGTCCCGGGGGCAGCTCCGGTGTGGTCCAGCGGAACAGCCAGCGGGCGTCGTCGGGGGCCAGATTGACGCAGCCGTGGCTGCGCGTGCGCCCGAAGCGATCGTGCCAGAAGGCCGCATGCAGGGCGAAGCTGCCGTGGAAGTACATGGTCCAGGGCACGTCTTCGATGCTGTAGACCTCGTCGGTGCCGGCCAGACCGTCCATGGTGGTCGAGACGTGCTTGGTGTGGATGCGGAACAGCCCCTGGGGTGTTTCATGCCCCTCTTTGCCGCTGCTAATGAGGGTGGCGAAGACGGGCGTGTCACCCTCGTAGGCCACCAAGACCTGCTCGAGCAGATCCACGTGGATCCAGCGGGCCCCGCGCGGCACCAGCGGTGGGCGGCGACTGCTGCGTGCCACGCGCAGCATGTTGGCCGAGACGAAGCTGCCATCGCGGCTCATGTAATAGGGGCGACCCTCGTGCTCGATGCGGGGACCGGCCAGGGCCGTGCTCGCCATGCGCGGCAGGGGCTGCGTGCGTTCGAGGGCACCGGAGCCGGCGTGGCGCAGCAGGCGCCGGGCTTCGCCGCGATAGCTGAAGGCCATCGGAAGGCTGTGCCGCGCGTCGAGCACCACGCCGGGGGCCGCCGGCGCCGTGACCGCCTCGAGGGCGGCGCTGTCCACGAAGGCGCCGCGCACGGTGCGCGCCATGGGTGAGCCGGCCACCGCGCGGGTCTCCTCGGGGTCGGGCTGTTGCCCGTCGAGGCTGACGTAGAAGCCCGGCTGCATCACCATGCGCACGTAGTCGGGGAAGCGCTCGTCGAGGGCGTCGGGGTCGGGCGGCTCGAGCGGCTCTTCGCCTTCGGCGGGCTCGTCTGTCCCGCTGGTCGGCGGCTGGGGCGCGGGCGTGGTGGCCACGGCCTCGGAGCGCTCGGTTTCGGCGTCCGCCTCTTCGCGGATCTGCACGGCCAGGGCCAGCGCCTGCTGCTGCTCGGCCGGCGTCGGCGGGCGCCAGAACTGCAGCACATCGCGGCGGTGGGTCTTGGCATAGCGATAGGGCAGGGTATCGAGGGCGGTGGCCGGAGCGGGCGCCGGCTCGAAGCTCTGGGGCTCGTCGCCGAGGGCGAAGCCCTCTCCGCGGCACACGAAGCCTCCCCCGGGCAACGTAAACCAGCCGCGGTGGCAGCCGCTGCCGGCACTCAAGGCGCTGGCGCGAAAACGCTGGCCCCGTCGCATGTAGCCGAGCACCTCGGCATCGCGTTCGGGGCGCTCATAAACAGGCGACAGCACCTGGTAGGCCACGCCGTGCTTGGGGAAGCGCTTGGCGAAGCCGCTGCGAAGCACGCTTTCGTGGGCCAGGGCCTCCGACAGGGCGTCGGGCGGCGGCGGCAGCGGGGGCGCCGGGGCGGGCACTGCGGGCAGCGGTCGGGTGGGGGCTGCCACAGGGGCCATGGGCGGTGGCGCGGGCGAGCTGGTGGTCAGCGCAAGCGCCGGCACCCGGGCGGGCACATCGCTGCGTCCCCCACCGCAGGTGAGGGTGAACAGGGCCAGCAGACTCAAAACGCGCATCGGCACCCCTGCAATCTCCACCAGCGTCCCTGCGGCGCCAAAAAAAGCGCGGGCGCTCCGACCCGGGTCCCCGCCCGCTGCCGGGCCGATGGTAGGAAGCCCGCGTGATCCCCGTCGACGACCCTCTCGTGCTCGGCACCGATCCCCGCATCGAGGCCCTGCTGTGCAGCTACCGGCGCTATCTCGGGCAACCCCTGTGCGCGGCCACCGAACTCTTCGAGGCACCCTTCGTGGTGCTCGCCCACGGTCTCGAGACGCCGCCCCTGCTCTTCTACGGCAACCGCGCAGCGCTCGAGCTGTGGGAGATGGATTGGGCGAGCTTCACCGCCATGCCCTCCCACCGCACCGCCGAGCCCGACCTGCGCGAGGCCCGCGCCCGTCTGCTCTCCGAGGTGGAGCGCCGCGGCTTCAGCACCGGCTACAGCGGCGTGCGCCTTTCCAGCAGCGGCCGGCGCTTCGAGATTCGAGGCGCAACGGTCTGGAATGTTTTGGGTTTGAACGGAAAACGTATCGGCCAGGCAGCTGCTTTCAGCGACTTCATGGCGCTGCCAGGGGCGCCCTGAGCCGCGGTCGCTGCCGCTACTGGGGACGCTGGGAGGGGCAGCCGAGCACCACGTCGACGCGCGCGCGCGGATCGACCTTGACGGTGTTGCAGCTATGCCCGCACAGGCGGATGGTTTTGTTGTCGTCGGCGTACTGCCAACCGTTGGCTCCGGCGTCGCAGGGCAGGCTGTCGTCCCGGCCGATCACGCGGAGGGTCGACCCGCTGCCCGGCGAGTACACGACATTGACCAAGCCCAGGTCGACCTCTCCTCCCTTGGGTTTGGGCATCGACAGCTCACAGGTGAGGGCGCGGCCGGCGATTTCGACCAGTGCGCTTTCGAGGGCGGTTGCGAAATCCTCTTCCGTGGTCATGTCGAAGTGGCAGTTGCCCGCCTCCGGGTCGCAGCCGTCCAGGGCGGTTTCTCCCGCGCTCGCCATGCGAGAGAGCACGGTCCGGGCGCCCTCGCTCCCCGGGGCGCCGATGACGAAGGTGCGGATGTTGACGCCGGCGCCCGACGCCTTGGGGATCTCCTCGTCGAGCAGCAGGTCCGTGCACGCGCTGGCGTTGCCGCAGTGGGCGGGATCGCTGCAGCTGTCGCTCTGCTCGCCGTCGGTGAGCACCACGACGAACTTCTTGCCCCTGATGCGACCCTCCAGCGCCTCGCTGTGCATGTGGCGATAGGCCAGGATGGTCGCGCCCACCAGGGGTGTGGCCCCGGCCGGTTCGACGTTGTCGAGGCTGGCCAAGATCGCGCTGCGCTGGGCGTCGCTCAGGGGCCGGATCGGTACGCTGGGCTGCTCGTGCACGCCGCAGGCGTCGTCGTTGCTGAAGTAGCTGACGCCCACACTGGTCGCCGAGCGCAGGGCACCGATGGCGCGTGTCAGGGCGCCGCGCGTGATCTCCCACTTGGTCGCGATGGTGGCGTCCACCCGCTGCGGGTTGGTTTCGCAGTCGGCGCTGGCGGTCGTCGGCGGGGGGTTGCAGGCCATGGAGGCGCTGCGGTCGAGCACGAACAGCAGGTTGGCGCTGACGAGGGGCGAGTAGTAGCTGTCGCCCTCGCACTCGGAGCCGAAAATCGCGTCCACGTTGAGCTTCCGGAACCCATCGGGTCCAGCCGCCGAGTCACCCGCGTCCAGCGGCTGCGGAGTCTCCCCCGGCGCCGCGCCCGGGGCGGAGGACTGGGTGTCGGCTGGATCCCGCCGCGGTGGTGGCGTCAGGCAGCCGGCCACGATCGCCAGCGCCAGCGCCAGGCGGCTCAGGGCGTCCAAACCGATCGGCGGTCTAGAACAGGTCGGTGGCGATCGCTTCATGGCGTGGCGTTTACCCGGAAGTCTCCAACGCAGCTCTCGCCCACGTTGTTGGTCATCGACCAGTCGCCGTCGATGGTCAGGGCCTGGTCGTCGAAGTTGCCGTTCAGCGTGGTTTCGAACGTTCGAGAGATCTCCGGCGTGGTGCCGTCGACCGCGGGAACGGCGGTGTAGACCACAGCGGTTCCTGCGGTCGTCTCGGCGGTGAAGCGCTGGCTGAGGCAGTCGAGTTCACCGATCATCCCGGCGCTGAACTTGCCGGTCCATCCGGGGATGAAGGTGGTCTGCGGGCTGTCGCTGACCGCGCCTTCGGCGATTTCGAGCCGCTGCTGCTCCGCCGAGCCCGTCAGCGTGAAAACGATGGTGCCAACCAGCGTCACGGGCGGGAAGAGAAACTCGATCGCGCAGTTGAAGCTGCCGGCGTAGACTCCCTGCTTGCAGGTGCCCTGGCCGGGCAGGGTTTGCTTCCACTCGAAGCGCACGCTCGGATCCAGGCTTTCTTCGAGCACTGGCAGGCCGCCATCCAGGGCCTGGGCAAAATCAGCGCTTCCCCCGTCCCCGCCAGCCCGCGCGCCTCCCGATCCGCGCACCATCGGGGTGGCTGAGGCTCCGTCAGAGCTTCCCAGGTCGGGCTGCGGCAAGCTGGAAAAAATAGAATGGCTGGAGCCGTCGCAAGCGATGGCGCCGACTGCGAAGCCCACCCACACGAGCCACCTGACCCGAGCTACTTCGAGGCGCCGTTGCGGTGCGCTGGGCCCGCTAAACCCGCGAAGTCGCGGTGGTTTCAAACCGATCGGCGCTCTAGCCAACACCACACCTAAAGTAGCCCATGGCGACCCCGAATTCCGCACAGGTACGCAGAATTCCGCAGCTTTTCGGGCTTGCTTTTCTTTTCGCGAGGGCTGAAACCTGAGCCGTTTTGCAGTGCTTCCCACACTACCTGAAGCGAGGAAAAACGCGGGGAACGCGTTTCATGTTGTGATGGCAAGGCCGGAGCTTCGAGTTGTGACACCCGGAGCCGCGGGCCCCGTAGGGCAGGCGGACGAGGAGCTGATCCTCTCCGACGAAGCGCTGTTTCGTCGCTTTGCACCCTACGTGGCCCGCATCGGCCTGCGCCTTTTGGGGCGCGAGGCGGATGTGGACGACCTGATACAAGAAGTCTTCCTGGCCGCCTTCAAGCAAAAGCACCAGGTGCGCGACCCCGGTGCGTTCAAGAGCTGGCTCGCCATCATCGCCGTGCGCACGGCCCGCAGGCAGCTGCGTCGGCGCCGTGTGCGCGCCTTTGTCGGCCTCGACACCGTGGCTCCGAGCGTGGAGCTGGCCGACCCCCGCATCTCGCCCGAGCGCAAGGCCCTTCTGGCCCGCGTCTACCAGGTGCTCGACAAGATTCCCGTGGAGCAGCGACTGGCCTGGTCGCTGCGCCACATCGAAGGTGAAAAGCTGGATGTCGTCGCGAGCCGCTGTGGCTGCTCGTTGGCGACCGCGAAGCGCCGCATCGCTGCGGCACACGCGCGACTCCAGGCGGAGATGGATGATGGATAGGCTCGCACAGGAGCTCGAAGAGGTCCGCGACCGGATCGAGCCGCGCTGGGACGAGGAGCGCAGCGCACGCCTTTACGCAGGCGTGGGCCAGCTGCGTCGCCGTCGCGCCGCAGCGCGTGTCGGCATGGGCGCGGGCGCGGTGACGGTGGCGGCGCTCGCCCTCGTGGTCCTCGGCGGTCGCCCCGGCGGCGGTCCCCTGGTCGCGGTGCAGTCGGCACCCGCCGGCCGCGCACCGGCGACGACCGACGCCACGGCCGTGGCGCCCGGCGACACCATCGGCGGCGGCCACAGGGTCCGCCTGGCCGACGGCTCGACCAGCAGCCTGGTCGGACAGCAGAGCGAACTCGAGATCATGCACAACACGCCGATGCGCGTGGCCATGCGCCTGCTTCGGGGCCAGGCGCACTTCGATGTGGTGCCCAACCGCGAGCGCAGCTTCACGGTGGAAGTGGGCTCGTATCAGGTGGTCGTGCTGGGCACGGTCTTCGATGTGCAGCGCAGCGCCGAGGAGGTGCGGGTGCACGTCTCGCGCGGCAAGGTCCGCGTCTACGGTCCCCAGGGCGCCCACGACGTTCCGGCCGGCGACACCCTGCGCTTGTCGCTGGAGATTGCCGAGCCGGCTGCGGCCCTGCCCGTCGAGTTGCCGAGCATGGAGGAGGTCGAGGCCCCCGCCGCGCGTCCCAAGGCGCGGCGCGGCGTGCGCAAGGCCGCTGACAAGCAGCCCGAGTGGCGCAGCCTGAGCCAGGGTGGCGATTATGAAGCAGCCTTTGCCTCGCTGCAGCGCGGCGTGAAGGTGGAAAACGATCCGGCGGCGTTGATGGACGCGGCCGACGCAGCGCGCCTCAGTGGTCACCCCAGAAGTGCCGTGCAGTACCTGGACCGCGTGATCGGTGGTCATCGCCAGAGCCCGGTGGCTCCGCTGGCGGCTTTCACCCTGGGCCGGGTCTACCTGGACCGCCTGGGCGAGCCCCATCGTGCTGCCGAGGTCTTCGCGCTGGCGCGGGCCCTTTCCCCGCACGGCTCGCTGGCCCAGGACGCCCTGGCCCGCGAGGTCGAAGCGCTATCGAAGGGCGGCGACTCCCATCGGGCCTACACCCGCGCCCAGGAATACCTGCGGCTTTATCCCAGGGGGCGCCGCGTCCGCGCGGTGCAGCTCTACGGTGGTCTGACGCAGTAGACCCGGACTTTGTGGGGGGCGCTTGCGGCTGTACCCTGCGGGCGGGTGCGACTCTTGATGCGGCGTTGGTCGATCGCGGTGCTGGTGGCTGCCGGCTTGCTGCTGGTGCCGGCTGCGAACGCTGCGGCGGATACGGGGAGCGTGCTGCCGGTGACCACGCGGGTCGATCCCTGCGTGCCGGTCGACCTGGCGCAGTTCAACCGCCTGTTGCAGATCGAGCTGCGTACCTCGGCCGCCCAGGGCGCCGCCACGCCGACGCTCACCGAAGTCAGCGTCAGCTGTGGACCGGCCGGCATCATGCTGCAGCTGCAGGACGGGCTGACGCGCAAATCGATGGCGCGCGTGTTGCCGGCCGAGTCCTTTCGGGACGCCTCCAGCACGCGGCTATTGGCGCTGGCGGTGGCCGAGTTCGTGGTGGCCAGCTGGGTCGAGCTAACGCTGCAGCCGGAGCCGGCGGTGGAGCCGGTGGGACCGCGCCCACCGCCCCAGGCGCGGCAGGCTGTCGAGCAGCGCATGCGCGAGCAGGTCGCGAGTCCCGAGCCCCCCAGCGGCAACCTCAGCCTGACCAGCGGCGTGCAGCTGTGGTCCGAGCACAATGCCATTCCCCTGGGACTGGGCCTGCGCATCCTGCAGCGCCCGCTGCCGGAGCTGGCCTGGACCGTGAGCGCCGACCTGGCCCTGGGGCGTGCTCGCGTGGATCTGGGACAGGTGGAGGTCGGCACCGGCTCCCTGGGGGCGGCGCTGGCCTATGTCATGCCCACCGAGCATGCCGTCTTTTACATCGGCCCGGGCGCGCGCCTCGGCCTGACCCGCATGCAAGGTTCACCCGACGAACCGCAGCACGCCATCGGCGAGAACTTCTCGGCCCCCTTTGGAGGTCCAGTGCTGTTCGGGCGCGCCGAGTTCTGGGTCACCGAGGCCCTGCGGCTGGCCGTCGACCTGGAGGGCGGAATCGTCACGCTGCCGGCCCGCGCCCAAGCCGACGGCATGGCGGTGCTGGCCCTGGATGGCCCCTGGCTGTGCACGGCGCTGGCCTTGGGTATCGCATTTTAGACATCAGCCGGGCCTCGGCGTAGCTTCCATGATTCGCAAATTCTACGGGCTGGCGGGAACCCATGTGCCCCGTGATACGATCACCGGATGCAAATTTCGGCTTCCGGTACCACCCGCTGCGCGCTCGCGCTGATCTCCCTGGCCCTCATTGTGACCGCCTGTGGCGACGACGACGACGGCAGCGGCGGCGGTGGCAACGGGCCGACGGGGCCTGGTGGCCGAGGCGCTCTCGAAGACTCGACCGGACAGGCCTGCGTCGTCCCTGGCGACTGCTATCCCGACGTCGACCACGCCGACCTTTCCGGCTCTGCCATCTGCCTCGACCGCGTCCGCGACGGCTACTGCACCCACCTCTGCGGCAGCGACTCCGACTGCTGCGCGGTGGAGGGCGAGTGCCAAAACGACCTCCGGCACGTCTGCTCGCCCTTTGAATCGACCGACGTGATGCAGTGCTTCCTCAGCTGCGAGGACGTTGACCTGCGGGCGCCGGCCGACGATCCCGACGCGCCCAACGACGAGCAGAGCTTCTGCCAGCGCGAGGCCAACACCGACTTCATCTGCCGCAGCTCCGGCGGCGGTCGTGAAAACCGCAAGATCTGCGTGCCCGGCGACTGCGGCGTCGGTGCCCACTGTTGGGACGACGCCGACTGCGACCCCGACCTCGAGTGCCTGACCGACTACCACGGGGGCTACTGCGGTCGCGCCGACTGCACCGGCAACGCCGACTGCCCCCAGAACTCGGTCTGCGCCGACCTCGGCAATCGCAACGTCTGCGTCAAGACCTGCACCGACGGCTGGGAGTGCACCTTCTGCCGCCACCGGGATGCATGGGTCGATTGTCGCAACGACGTGGAGCTGGTCGAGGCCAGCGGCGTGTCGGTCTGCGTGCCGGAGTGAGACGCCGGCCTGTGACCTTCAGGAGCCGAAGGTCACCACCGAGCGAATCGACTTGCCCTCGTGCATCAAATCGAAGGCGCTGTTGATCTCGGCCAGCGGCATCGTGTGGGTGATCAGATCATCGATATTGATCTTTCCGTCCATGTACCAGTCGACGATGCGCGGCACATCGCGCCGGCCCTTGGCGCCGCCGAAGGCCGTGCCCTTCCAGACGCGACCGGTGACCAGCTGAAACGGCCGCGTCGAAATCTCCTGCCCGGCGCCTGCGACCCCGATGATCACGCTCACGCCCCAGCCCTTGTGGCAGCACTCCAGGGCCGCGCGCATCACATCCACATTGCCGATGCATTCGAAGCTGTAGTCGGCGCCACCGCCTGTCAGCTCCACCAGATGGGGCACCAGGTCGTCGCCCACGTCCTTGGGATTGACGAAGTCGGTGATGCCGAAGCGCTCGGCCAGGGCGCGCTTTTCGGGATTGACGTCCACGCCCACGATGCGGTCGGCCCCTGAAAGCCGCGCGCCCTGCACCACATTCAGCCCGATGCCCCCGAGCCCGAAGACCACCACATTGGCGCCGGGCTCGACCTTGGCGGTGTTGATGACCGCGCCGATGCCGGTCGTCACGCCACAGCCGATGTAGCAAATCTTGTCGAAGGGCGCGTCCTTGCGAACCTTGGCCAGGGCGATCTCGGGCACCACCGTGTAGTTGGAAAAGGTGCTGGTTCCCATGTAGTGCAGCACCTTCTCGCCGCCGAGGGTAAAGCGGCTGCTGCCATCGGGCATCAGCCCTTGCCCCTGCGTCGAGCGCACTGCCTGACAAAGATTGGTCTTCTCCGACAAGCAATAATCGCACTGCCGACACTCGGGCACATACAGCGGAATCACGTGATCGCCCACGCAGAGGCTCTGCACCCCGGGTCCAGTCTCGACCACCACGCCGGCGCCCTCATGGCCGAGAATGGCGGGAAAGAGGCCCTCGGGATCGTCGCCGGAAAGCGTGAAGGCATCGGTGTGGCAGACCCCGGTCGCGCGGATCTCCACCAGCACCTCACCGGCGCGCGGTCCTTCAACATCGACCTCCTCGATCACCAGCGGCTTGGCGGCGCCCACTGCGATGGCTGCTTTTGATTTCATGGCTTGGTGCCTTCCATGGGGGACTACTGGGTTGGGTGGGGGAGGGTAACACGGGCCCGGTGGCCCTCGAGATGCATCTCGCGCGGTCACTTTGCGTCATAAGAAAACCCCGGGCTGCCCACTCAAGCAATGAAAGCCGATTTCGGGAGGGAGTCTGGTGTTCGCCAGGCGCCTCCTTTCGGGCTCGGTTGGCCGAATTGGATCGCAGCCGTCGGGAGACACGGGCGCAGCAAGCCCGAACACCGGGCGGCAACCTCAACACGAGCGGCAAAGGGTCGATAGCAGGGGAGTTTGCGAAGGCGGTGGCGGCGCCGTGGCACAGGGAGGCCCGGCGTGACGCTGGTGTTTGCGGGGGCCCGCCCTCTTCGACGCTTTGGTGCAACAGCAACGGGAAACGAACATGAATCGCCTTTATTTCAACCGAACTCGATACGATCGACTGGCCCTGGCCTTGGTTGTCGGCGCCCTCAGCTTTGCCGGCTGTGCTGGCGAAGATGGCATCGCGGGAGCAGTCGGACCCGCCGGCGCCGACGGCAAAGATGGCGCCGATGGCGCTGATGGCGCTGATGGCAAAGACGGCAACGATGGTGACACGGGGGCCGCCGGGCCCGCTGGGGCCGACGGCGGCGACGGCGCAACCGGGGCGACCGGAGTCGTTGGTCCCGACGGCACCGACGGCATGGACGCCGTGTTGGGGCCTGTCGTGCTTCTGAACGGGCGAACCTACGGCTGGCTCGACGACAACCGCGCCGCCATCAACGCCATGATCACAGACCTGGGCAGCAGCAGCCCCGACTACGACCCCGAGTTTCGTCCGGTCGCCGTTTTCGACTGGGATAACACCGTGATCAAGAACGACATTGGTGACCAGACCATGGCCTACCTGATCGAGAACGACAAAGTGCTGCAGCCGCCGGGCAAGGACTGGGCCGTGACCAATGAAAACCTCACGGCCGAGGCCAAGGCATCGCTCAATGCTGCTTGCGACGACCTCGCCGCCGAAGGCGAGCCGCTGCCAACCAGCGGCGACGCCGACTGTGCAGCCGCCATTTTCAGCATCTACTACGACGGCGTGGTGGCCGGAAGCGACCAGGCTGCCTGGCAAAACGGCAAGACCTACACCATCAACCAGCCCTACGCCTGGGTTGCCCAGCTGCTCTCGGGCTACAGCCCCGCAAGCGTGCGACAATTCGCCAACGCGGCCTTCGACCGCGCGCTCAGCGAGCCGGAAGGTGCCACCAAGACCGTCGGCGGCATCAGCATGGCCGCCTACATTCGTGTCTACGAGCCGATGGCGGACCTGGCAGCGGCCCTGCAGCGCAACGGCTTCGACGTCTGGGTGGTCACGGCATCGCCCCAGAACGTGGTGGACGGAATCGCCAACGAGGTTGGGGTCGACGCCGACCACGTCATTGGTATCCGCAACGTGCTCGAGGGCGGCTTGCTCACCTACGGCTTCCAGGGTTGCGGCACCGTCGCCGACGACAACAGGACCATGATTACCTTCGACCGCGGCAAGCGCTGCTGGATCAACAAGGTCATCTTCGGTCTGGACGCGGCCGACCAGGAGGCTCAAGCCGCCGACCCGGCAAACCGCCCCGTCTTCGTGGCCGGTGATTCAGACACCGACATCGCCATGCTCAAGGATGCCACGCACCTGAAGCTCGTGATCAACCGCAACAAGACCGAAGCCATGTGCAACGCCTACGCGAACTACGACAGCAAGTGGTTCGTGCAGCCCATGTTCATCGAGCCCAAGGCCCAGCGCACCGCCGGCTACGCCTGCAGCACCGCAACCGACCACGAAGGCAACGCCATCGTCGACGAAGCGGGCGCCAGCATCGCCGACCAGGACGACAGCGTGTACGCACTGCCGTAGCGCATCGAGCTCAAACGCCGGGGAACGCAAAGATGCGGCTCCCACGTTCGCACGCGTCGTAGAGCGGCGACCGGTTTGAAAACGCTGCAAATTCGCGAGGGAGAGCGGGTTCAGCGTGCCGTTACGGTGCCGCAGTCGTAGCCCGAGCTACTTCAAGGTGCCGTGGCGGTGCGCTGGGCCCGTTAAACCTGCGAAGTAATGGTGGTTTCAAACCGGTCGCCGCTCCAGGGGAGGGGGTGTGAACGTGGGAGTTCTTGCGTTGTCGGTGGCGCGACGCGGGCGCGCGAGGCGTGGTAGCAATTGCGGGCATGAAGGTGCTTCCACCATCGCTCGCATTTCTCGCAGCCGTGCTCTGCGGCTGCATGACACCGGTCGTGCCCCACGTCGTCCATGGGCCGCAGCACGCGGCCGAGCCTCCGCCGTCCCACGCCGGGCATGGTCACGGGCATGGTCACGGGCATGGTCACGGGCATGGTCACGGGCAGGATCATGGCCAGGGCCAGGATCACGGCCAGGGCCAGGGCCAGGATCGCGGCCAGGCCGACCCCCACGCCTACGCCCCCCAGGGCCACGGTGATCACCGCTTCGACGACGCCGAAGCCTGGGCCAAACGCTTCGAGGATCCGAGCCGCGACGCATGGCAGCGGCCCGAGATTGTAATCGCTGCGCTTTCCCTGCGGCCCGACAGTGTCGTGGCCGACATCGGCTCGGCCAGCGGCTACTTCCCCGTGCGCATCGCGCCGCAGGTGCCCAAGGGGCGCGTCTGGGGCATCGACATCGAGCCGGCCATGGTGCGTTACTTGAACGGGCGCGCCCGCCGTGAAGGCCTGGCAAACCTCTTCAGCGTGCTCGGAACGCCTGCCGATGCGCTGCTGCCCGAGCCCGTCGACGCCGTACTCGTCGTCAACACCTACCACCACATCGAAGACCGCGGCGCCTACTTCCAGCGCCTGGCCGCCTCGCTCGCGCCCGGCGGCCGGCTCGTGATCGTGGATTTCAAGTTGGGCGAGCTGCCCGTGGGACCGCCCGACGCGATGAAGATCGCGCCGGAGGTGATCGAACGCGAGTTGACTGCAGTTGGCTATAAGCTCATCGCCCGGGATGATGACAGCTTGCCGTATCAGCACCTGCTGGTTTTTGGGCGCTGAAGGGCCTCGATGAGCACCTGGGCGCTATCTGCGAAGGCATGACGGACCTTCTGCTGCTCGATGCCGCTGCTACGCCGCACGTTGCGAAGACATGGAGATTCGAAATGCCCTACGGACAGGCGGGCGAGACCTCTTTCACGAAGCGTCGGCGGATACCGCCTGGAGCCTCACCCTCGCCGAGGTCCTCGAACTCGAGCGACCGCAGCAGCTTCGATGATGCATCGTTGTCGAGGTGAGTCGCAGCATGGACCTGCTGGGTTTCAAGCTGAGCGGATGCGTACGCGAGCACGAGGCGCAGGGCTTCGGAGGCCACTCCACTGCGCCGCAGCTCCTGGAGCACGGCGTAGCTGAGGGCTGCCGTGACCGCGTGCGGCCGATGAAGCGCGATGAAGCCGGCGAACTGACCGGCCTGCTCGATGGTCCAGTACGCGGCCCGGCCCTGTTCCCAGGCGCGCCGGTTTGCCTCGAGCTTTCTTGGCACAGCAGAAAGAGATATCTCGACGTCCGTGATGAACCTCGCTTCAGTCGGATGGGTGAGCCGTCGAGCGTAGCCATCGGTGTCGCCCGATCGCATCTCCCGCAAGGACACCCGCCCGCTCCCCAGAGTCGGCAGAACCGGCAGCCCATCGGTGAGCCACACGCGGCGGCCGGGCACGAACCAGCCCAGGTCTGCAGGCACACGGAGCTCGAGTTGACTGGGAGATATGGAAGAAACGGAAGGCGCCGAAGTGCCGTGGTGTTCGATATTTCTGCTTTAGGGCTCGCGAAAGAATAACTTCCCCCCTTTGGTGCGTGACGGCGGAGTGCGATCGGGACGGCGCCCGGAAAAGAATCCGCAGTCGTACCCGAGGTACATCGAGGAATTCTTCGAGGACGCACGGCCTGAGCGTGCCCGCCGGTGCGTGCCAAAGGGGGAAGTTATTCTTTCGCGAGCCCTTAGGGCCCGTGCAAAAACAACTTGACGTTTTCTGCGAATAGGATCTTTGTGCGTGGATGCAGAAGACGAAATCTTCGATCCGCCGCCAGTATAGGCAGTTGCAGGGTTCACTCGACGAGCGTGGT
>JAOUOP010000046.1 GCA_029880325.1 Myxococcales bacterium
GGGGGGGGGGGGTGCGGGGTGATGGGGGGCGGGGCTGGGGGAGCTGGGGCAGACGTGCGATCCCGGCTCGGAGCGCTGTCGCTGCGTGGACGGGGCACGTTGCCTTTCGGCTTTGCAGTGCCTTGGGCCGCGACCGCAAATAAGTTGACCGTTTGGCACGCACCGACGGGTCCGATCGCGGCTTACGTCATTGTGAAACTACTCAAAATAGCTGCGCCATTCCTGCGGATTTTTCTCCGGGCGCGCTCGCGCTCGAGCTCCGTCAGGGCGGCCAAATGTAGTGTCTATTTTGCGGCGGTGCCTTAGCGGTCTGTGGGTCATGCCCGACGAGGCGGCCAGCTCTCCGGGACAGGCGATTTCCGGCACAGACGCCGATCCCGGGGGCGGGGGCGGCGGCGAGATGATGGCGGACGACTCCGGGAACGGAGCGTCCAAGGGGGCTGCAGATGGTGGCGAGAGCGCGGGCGGCAGCACCCTGTCGGAGGCCGCCGACGCTTTCGGGAGCCCCCCATCGGATGAGCTGGCGGGCCCTGGCGAGACCGGCGATTACACCGCTGGCCAGGCTCCCGACTCCTCGGGGGTGTGCGATCGCAACGCGGTGGCCGACTGCGCGGGCGTGTGTGGCGGCAGCGCTGCGCTCGACTGCGCGGCACGTGCAACGGCGCTGCGGTGTTCGATTGCGCCGGCGTCTGCGGCGGTAACGCTGGCGAGGACTGTAACGGACTTTGCGGCGGCGACGCCGTCGAGGACTGCATGGGCCTGTGTGGTGGCGCAGCGGTGGTGGAGGCCGGTGCTGCAACCACGGTGGCCGGCATTGTGGCGCGGCGGGCGCCCTTCAGCTGGCTGCCTGGCGCTTCATGCAGGCGCACCCCTTTGGCCACGGCCGCTCACTCTGGGCCGACGGGCTGCCCACGGAAATGCCCGACTACTGTGAGAACGAACCGATCCCGTGAGCCCGGGCGTATACGCTTTGGTACCGGGATCCGTCCGTCGGGCAATTGTCAGCTTTCATCGCCCGGGTCGCGACACTACCTGATGCGTCCCTGTTCGGCCTCTCGGTTTGGGAGACGGACGTGCGATCGAAGTTGCTGGCGTCAATTTCGGAGGGCGGCGCGCGCAGCCGGCCGGAGGTGGCGAGTTGCGCAATCAGCGGCGTGGCTTGTCGCACGACCGGGTCGATAGAGAGTTGGGGCGTCACAGGCTTGTGCTCGGCCGCGACGTCGCCGCCGGGGAGCGCACTGCAAGCCACACCCCAAAAAACGTAGCTGCTGTGAAAACGACCCGGCAGCGCGTTCGACCGATCAGACGGGATGCGGCCGCACCATCTCAATGGAGGCGCTCTTTTTGGCCATGGCGTCCGGGGTGTAACCGTCGGCTGTGCACAAAAAGAGTGTGCGCCCATCGTCGCCACCGAGCGCGCAGGCAAAGCAGCCGCGCTCGGTGTTGATGATGTCGGTGACCGCGCCGCCCTCCCGAACGCGAACGCAGGCGCTGCCCCGCGCATCGGCGACCCAGACGCCACCTTCACGGTCTAGGCAGATGCCGTCCGGAGCCCGCCCCGGCAGCTCGGCAAAGAGGCGCCGGCCGGAGAGGGAGCCATCGGCAGCCACATCAAATGCGGTCAGGCGCTGGGCGAAGGTCTCGGCCACGATCAAGGTGTTGCCGTCGGGGCTGACCACAACGCCGTTGGGAAACATCAGGTCCGTGGCGGCTTCTTGAACGCTGCCGTCCGGTCGCACCAGTATCAGAGACGCCGGCTGGGGCGAGAGCGGCTGGGCAAAAATGTCGAAGCCCATGTGACCCACGTAGGCGTTGCCGCGGGCGTCGACAACCATGTCGTTGCACGGAAACTTGGCGATGTGCCCCAGCTCGGCGTGGGTGCTCAAGGCGCTCCCATCGACAACCATCAGCTTGTGGTCGTTCATGGAGACCACAAGCATGCGGCCATCGGGCAGCCAGCCGAGTCCAGAGGGCGCCTCCGGTACGGGCAGGACTTCACACACCTGACCACTTTGGTCGACCGAGCGCACAACCCGCGCACCAAAATCGGAAAACCACAGCCTCCCCTGATGCCAGCGGGGCCCCTCCGCGAAACCGAGATCGCCGATCAAGCATTTCAGCATCGTCATATTGCGATCGTGCCCCAAGCTCGCGCGGGTGTCGATATGGGATAGACTCGCGGTTCCTAACTGAGCGGGGGACGGCGGGCGCCGGGCGGAGTGACCCAGCGGCGCAAGTACTCGGCGAAGGTGCGGGCGTCGTCGTCTGACAGGCGCTCGAGCTCGGCTGCAAAGCGTGCAAAATCGATGGCCGATTCTGTGGTCTTGGCTTCCGGTTGAATATAGAGGATCTGAAGCCGCGGGTTCGCCGCGGTGGGGACGATCTGGCCGAGCCGGCCTGTCAATGCAGCGCGACCGGAGCCGTAGATGTGCTCGTTGATGTCAGCGGGTACCTGGAGCAGGCCCAGATCACCGAGCAGCGAAGAGAGGTGACGGTAGCGCTGGTCGCGCTGTTGCTCGCGCTTGCCGCTGCGGATCACTTCGCACAACGCGCGCACTATCATGGACCAGCCGTGCCTGCGCGCTGTGCGCATGGCATCGTCCTGGTCGGGGTCGCGGTGGCCCATGTCGGACTTGATCCCGATCAACCAGGCATCCTGCAGGTCAGCACTTACCGCCAGGTAGTCGATGTGGATGGCGGGCCCCGGATCGCGACCGCCACGCACCAACATGCGCTGCACGGGAAACTCGGGCACCAGGCGCGGGTCGATGGCGCGGCCGGTGACGGCCTCGAGCACCTGGGGCAGCCACATGGCGATGAAGATGTCGGCGCGGCACTCGAGCTGGTAGTTGGGCAGATCGCGAAAGCGGTCGAGCCGCTCGAGCAGGCGGCGGGTGAAGTCGGTCATCGAGCGCATGGTAGAGCGGCGTGCCCCTCGAGCGCCACCACTCCGGAGCCCGGGTGCGCCACCGACGCGACCCTGCATCGACCGGGCCGAGCGCTCGAGCTCGAGCGCCGGCGCGCCTCAACGGCCTGTGGAGTCAGAAGCGGTGGCAGCGTAGCCGTGCCCGAGCCCGTCGCCGCCCACGCGGCGCTCGCCTTCGCAATCGCAGTGATCCTGGCGCGCCTCCCGCAAGCGATGCAGGCGCTGACGCTGATTCCAGATCTTGTCGAAATAGGCCTGCGACAGGCGAAGCAGGGCATCGGCCCGCCGACGATCGCGATGTGAGAGGTTGGCGACCAGCCGCCGCAGCACGGCGATCTCACGCTCCAGGAGCTTCTCGCCCCGCTTCTGGAGGACGATGCCACGCTCTGCAGCGCCGAGCGTCACAGACGGCGCGAGCTTGCCGCGCGGCGCTTGCTTCGGGGTCTTCGGCTTACCCGCTACAGGCAGATGCCGCACTGGCGCACCGGTGGCCAGTCGCCGCGGCTGCTCTGCCTCCGCGGCTTGGGTTTGGGCACGAGCTTCGGGCATATGGATCGACCAAATCCATAGCCCGGCGCTCCAGGCGAGTAACCACGTCGTCATCCTCATCGCTCACCTCACATCGGTCAAACTCATGGGGTGAGTGCGGGTGGCGGGCGGATTGCTTCACGAAATGTGCAACGGCGGGGCTGTGCATGTGCCCGAGCTACGAGCCGACAATGCGATAGGGCAAGGCCCTGTGAACTCGCGGCGGGACCGGCCGCTACCCATTAAGCCTGGAATATCACTCCAAGTTGAGAAACGTGATCATGCCCAGGTCCGCGTGTTCGAGCACGTGGCAGTGCACGACCCAGCCGCCGGAGCTGCTCTCGGTGGGCGCCATGCCCGAAGCGGCGACCATTCCCTCGCGGCCTGTGTCGTCGAAGCGCACGGCCATGCGCATGACGGTTTGGCTGCGCCCGCGGGCGCCGAGCCGCGCCGGGATGTTGATCGTGTCCTTGTTTTCCACAAAGTCGATCGGTTCGACCCGGTTATTGTCCGGCGTGTCCATGTCCCGGTACTCGATCTCGTAGGCCTGAAAGAAGAAGCCGTGGGGATGGAAGGGGTGACTGGAGCCGGTCATGTTGACCACTTCCCAGATGTAGGTCTGACCGATTTTGGCCGACAGCCCGTCCTCGGCCGTCATCATCGAAAAGGGAAGGCCCGCTCCGTCCTTCATCTTGGCGAAAAAGACGACGTTGCCGTCCAGATCCGGAAGCGCGTGTCCGAAGTGCACGGGCAGGATTTCAGCGCCCGTGACGTCGATGGCCTCCACCGGCCGCAGGCTCGATGGTGGCTGATAGACGGCATTGGATGTGGGGCTGTCGTCGGCGATGCGGAAGGTCAATAGCGGCTTGGAAGGCCGCTCGCTGTCGATGTGCTCGCGGCCCACTTCGAGCATACCCGTGTCGGGATTGGGAATCACTTCGTGCAGGCCGCGGTGGGCGTCGTGCCACTCCAAAACCAATTCGTCTCCGGGGCCACCCACGGGTGTGAAGACGATGTCGGCGCGCTCGCCCGGTACGATCATCACGCCGAGCTTTGAATCCGGGTCGGAAACGGTGGCGGCGGGAGCGGCCCCGGCGTCGACGCCGGCATGACCGTGGGCCACCTTGCCGATCTCGGCGCCCGCGATCGGTTCGGCGATCAAGCCCGAGTCGCCGCCGATGCGGTAGAGGGTTTGCCCTGGCATCGACAGTCGGAAAAAACGCGAGTTGGCCACGTTGATCGCGCGCATACGCACGGGAACCCCCGCGACCACCGGAATCGTGTCTCCGGCCGGGCGTCCATTGATCAGCAGCAAATCACCCTCGCGGCCGTTGAGCTGCATGGTGGCCTTGCGAATCGGATCGTCGGGATATGGCGGCGCCACCTGGCCGGCGTCGTCGAGCAGAATGTCGTCGAAGAGCAAGAGCAGCTCGTCTTCGGGCAGTTCGAGCGCGGCGTCTTCGTCGGGGTCACGCACCACGAGCGCACCGTGCAGGCCCATCTCGACCTGCACGTGGGTGGTGATGTGCGGGTGGTACCAATAGGTGGCCGCCGTCGTGAGCGTCATCTCGTAGCGGAAGCTGCCGCCGTCGGCTGCCACCGGCAGCTGGGCCATATTGCTACCGTCCATGTGGGCCGGCGACTCGACGCCGTGCCAGTGCACGGTGGTGGGCTCGGGCAGCCGATTGGTGAAGTTCACGATCAGCTTGTCGCCCACCTTGGCCTCGATAGTCGGCCCCGGAACGCTGCCATTGTAGGCCCACACGCGGGTCTTGACCCCCGGCTCGTACTCCACCTCGGTCTCCTCGGCGACCAGATCGATCTCGACCACGTTGGCATCGGGGTCCTTGTCTTCGGCCACCGGAAGCGCCAGCGCTGCGCCGAAGTCGGCGGGCTGTCTCGGCGTTGTCGAAGCACTGCTGGCGTCGCCGGCGTCGGCCGCACCGTTTGCCGCAGCATCCTTGTCGCTGCCACCCGCGTCGGCCCCGTCACCGGCGCTGTCGTCGCCGCAGCCGGCCCATGCGGTCAGCGCCAACGCGAGCGCAGGGACTGCGAATACGTGGACTTTCGTGGATTTATGCATGGGCGTGACCTCCTGGCGCACTCGAAACCTACCCGCTCTTACGCACTGGCACCAGGGCATCAAACACCCGCGCTCAGAGGCTGCCTACGATGAACGTCGTTCACGTTAGGGCTCGCGAGCGTGCCCGTCTGGGCGGCGAAATGTAGCGTTTATTTTGCGGCGGTGCCTAAGCACGACGGCCCAGAGCAGGGCGAAGGCGGTCGGGCTCACGGGGCATGCCGCGGAGAGGCGGAGCCAGCCGCCGAACTCGGAGCCGCCGTCGATGTCAGTCTACACGCTTTGTGCTCAGGTGGTTGCCGGCACGCACGACGCGACAGCGACACCGGCCGCAGGCCCGGTGCTCTTCGGCATGTTGCCGCGTTTCGCTGATGCCGTGGCGAGCGCGGCCGGCCAGGCGGCGCTCGCGCAGGGCCAGCGCCCCTCAGTCCGCCTGCGCCTTGCAGTTGCCTTCGCCATCCAGCGCCGCGACCATTTCTCGCAGGCGCTTTTCGAGCTCGCCGGCGTCGACGGTGGTTTCGTCGATGGGGGTCTCTGCCGCCTCGAGCATCCAGTCGGCGCCGCCTTCGAAGAGACCCTCGCCGCGCACGTTCATGATGACCGGCACCTTGACGATGGGATAGGCGCGGAGGAGCGGCTCGCCCTCGAAACGGGGTGCGCAGTCGCTGTAGCTCGTGGGCGCCTTGACCGCGAAGCTGAAGGGGGTGACGTCGATGCGGCTAGCGCCTTCTTTGTGGAACAGTTCGCCTTCGATGAGGTGGGTCAGGCCCTCGTCGACCATGCGCTCGTGGTCGACCGGGTCGACAAAGCCGGGCTGGCCGGGATCGCCGGTGCGCACGCCACCGTCGGCGTCGAGCAGGGGCAGGCCCTCCAGGTCCATGATCACGGCGTCGGGGTTCGTCTCCGGTAGCTGGTCGTCGGCGCTGGCGGCCACGAACTTGAAACCCAGGCCATCGTAGACGCCGCTGGGAACGCGCTCGATGTCGCCGAGCACGTGCCCGTTGGGGGCCACGGTGGCGTCGCGGGCCAGGTCGCGGGCGTAGGACTCGCTGCTGGAAAAGCTCTCGCCCTTGCGCTCGACGTTCACGTCCGAAACCACAACGACGAATTTGCTGAAGTCCACCAGCCAGCCGTCTTCGGTCTCGTGTACACCATCGAAGATAAGAGCGTGGTCGGTTTTGAGCAGCATCTGCAGGTGGCCGATGGCGTGCTCGCGTTCCGCGCAGCCGCCCAGCGCGATAGCCGAAAGCGCAAGCCCGATGGCGAAGGTTCGGAAGCGGTGCATCTCAAAACTCCTGGGTAAGGCCGGCGAAGAGTAGGCGGCCCCGGGGGTCGTAACTGCTGATTCCACCCGAATAGGATAGCGGAGGCGCCACGTCGCCCACGTTGCGCACGCCGACGCGCACCTCGGTGAGGCTGCCGATGAGATCGGGCAGGCTCAGGGTGTATTGCAGATCGAGGGTGACCCAGGCGGGCATGGTGTGCTCGATGCCGACGACGTTGATGGCGTCGTCGTCCTCGACCTCGCCGATGTAGCGCACGGTGGCCGACAGCGAGTGGTCGCTGTAGCGGTAGCCGGCCATGAAGTTACTGCGAAAGCGCGGCATCGGGCGCACGAAGTTCAAGGCGTTGTTGTGGCCGGCGGCTTCGAACTCTTCGCCATCTTCGTCGATGGCCAAGAACTCGAGAATGTAGGTGCCCTGGCCACCGATGGTGAAGGCGCCGAAGTCGCTGCCGGTGCCGAGCAGGTCCTGGTTGATGGTGAGCTGGCCACCGAGGTCGATACCCTGGGTCTGCACCTTGGGGGCGTTGATCCACTGGACCTCCACCGCCTGCAGGGTGCCGGTGATGGTGCCGTCGCTGGTGACCACGCGGTCGTCGCGGCAGGACTCCAGGTCGCCGCCGGGGCCCGACTGGTCCTCGATGCACTGGGTGAAGTCACGATAGAAACCAGCGCCGTTTTCGGGCGCGATCTGGTTTTCGTATTCGTAGAAGTAGTAGTCGAAGGACAGCGCCAGCTGGTCGATGGGCAACCACTGGAAGCCGCCACTGATGGCCGTGGCTTCCTCGGCCTTGAGGCCAGCGTTGCCGCGGACGCGGGCGGCGGCGAAGGCGGTGTCGCCACTGGACGAGGTAAAGCCCGTGGGCGCGGTGGCCAGGGATTCCTCGGCGGTCTGGAAGAGGTTGGGCGCGCGGAAAGCCCGGGTCCAGACGCCGCGCAGGATCAGCCGACGCCAGATCTTCTCGTTGGAGCCGAATAGCTCGCCCAAACCCAGAGTCAAACCGATTTTTTCGCGCAGCTCCGGGTCGAACTCCGAGTAGGCCTCCAGGCGCGCGGCCAGCTCGACCTCGAGCCCGTTGATGAGCGGGATGGCGAACTCCAGGTAGGGGCTGTTGACCAGGCGGTCATTGCGGTTGGAGGTGTTGCCCAGGACGAAGGAGAACGCCTCGGCCTCGGCCAGGGCGCCAGCGTCGAGCACGCGCTCCTCGTAGCGGATCTGATGACCCAGGGCGAAGCTGACATCGCCGCCGGGAAGCTCGAAAAGCGGGCCACCCAGCTGGGCGTCGCCCATGATCAGGGTGGAGTCGGTGTCGAGCACCATCACGTCGCTGAAGCCGTCGATGATCGCCAGCTCGGCGTCGCTGCGCTCCGAGAGGTAGAAGGGATTGTAGCAGCCGGCGGCCACGCGCTCGTCGGCCGAGAGCGAGGGGGCGCAGGGGTTGTCCATGATGCCCAGCTCATCGAGGGCCTCGGGGATGCCGAGCGAGGCGCGGAACTCGGTCTCGAGAGTGTCTGGTGCGTTGATGGTGTAGTTGGTCCTGCTCCAGGTGCCCGCCAGTTCCCACTCCCAGTCCTCGGCGATGGTGTTGGCCATCGCATCCTGCAGGTCACCGCGCAGGCCCACCACCGCGCGCAGGGTGTGGGAGTCGTTTTCGATGAAGCGGTTTTTCCCGATGTTGCCACCGGCCGGGCGACCGATGTAGGCCACTCCCAACGTCGGAGGATAGCCGCCACCCTGGGGCAGGTAGTCGGGCGCATCGGCGTGGGGATTGCCCGAAAGGCTTGCGAAGACCGGGCGCGTGAGCACGCCAAAGGAAGGGGCCACCCGCTGACGCTGCTCATCGACCGAAGCCATCAACTCGGTGAAGGCCAGGGTGTGGTCGGAGAGATCCAGGTCGCCCGTCACATAGGCCGAGATGCGGCGCTCGGAGCCGAAGAGGGCGTTGGGGTGGGCGTTGGTGTAGCAAAACTGGTTGTTGGTGGTGGGGCTGGCCGGGCCGAGGAAGGACTGGCTGCCGGGCTCGCCGCAGGCCGGGTCGGGCAGCACCACGCGCTGGGCGCCCAGGCCGCTGGTCTCATAGATGCGCTGGCCCACGGGGCCGACCCAGGCGAAGGAAGCCGGGTGACCGAACTGGCTGACGTCGAACTCCTGGGCCCAGGGCAGATCCTCGATCATCAGCGGCTGGCGCACGTAATAGGTGGCGCCGCCGACGATGCCGCCGCCGTCGAAGGTCTTGCCGGCGGCCAGCGAGATATCGCCGTCCATCTGCTCGAAGGAGTCCATGCTGACGCCGCGGGCCTCGACGCGCACGCCGTCGAACTTGCGGCGGGTGATGATGTTGACCACGCCAGCGATGGCGTCGGAGCCATAGATGGCCGAGGCGCCGCCCTTGAGGATCTCGATGCGCTCGACCATGGCGATGGGGATGGTGCCGACGTCGACGAAGCCGCCGCCGCCGCCTGCGCCAGCGCCGGTGGGCACCATGCGGCGGCCGTTGACCAGCACCAAGGTGGCCTGGGGGCCGAGGCCGCGCAGGTTGAACTGCTGCACGCCGCCGGTTCCGGTGGCGATAGACTGGGTCGAGCCGCTATTGACCGAGAGGTAACGGATGACATCGGCCAGGTTTTCGGCGCCGCTAACCTCGAGCTCCTTGCGGTCGACGATCTGCACGGGCGAAGCGGTGGAAAAGGCCGAGCGGCGCTTGATGCGACTGCCGGTTACGACGATTTCCTCGATCGACCCATCACCGGCGTGCTCGGATTCGTCGGCCTCTCCGCTGTCTTCGGGCAGCGCGGCGCCCAGGTCGAGCGAGGCCTCCGGGGCAGCAGTAGACGCCTCGGGGCTCGGCTCCGCGGGGCTTTGCGCGGCGTCGGCAGCCGGTGGGTGCTCGGCCGGGGCCTCGGGACTTTCGGCCTCGGCTTCCGGGGCTTCGGCTTCCGGGGCTTCGGCTTCCGGGGCTTCGGCTTCCGGGGCTTCGGGAGGTTCGCTGCCCTCCGAAGGCTCGGGGGCCGGCGCCGCGGGCTCCTCAGCGGGTGGGGGATCGTCGCTTTGCGCGGCCGCGGGCGCGGCGGCCAGGGACAGCGCCGCGACGGCGATGACTACTCGACTGAAGCGTGCCAAGGATCGGTACTCCCTTTTCGCAATGGCGCTGTAGCGGGCCGGACACGCCGCCGTCAACTATCGGAGAGGATCGGGAGCGAATGGATGGGCGGGCGCTGGGCCTCAGAGCTTCGAAAAGTCGGGCTTTCGCTTCTCGAGCGTCGCGCCCATGGCCTCGCGCGCCTCGGGGGAGCGCAGACGCTCGGCGAAAACGTGCATTTCCTTGTCGATCACGGTCTGCAGGCGCTCGCGGATTTCGGCGCGCAGGAGCTTTTTGGTCGCTTGCACGGCGTCGGGCGGGCGGGCAGCCAGCTCGCGGGCCTGGGCCAGGGCGCGGGCCTGCACCGCATCGTCGGCGAGGGCCTCGGTGGCCAGGCCGAGGTCCACGGCCTGCTCTCCACCCAGGGTTTCACCCAGCAACAAGAGCGAGGCGGCGCGCTGGGAACCGACGAGACGCGGCAGAAGCAGCGAGGCGCCGAACTCGGGCACCAGGCCCAGACCCACGAAGGGCATGCGCAGCTTGGCGCTGCGGCCCACGTAGACCAGGTCGCAGTGCAGCAGCATGGTCGTACCGATGCCCACGGCGTAACCATTGACCGCGGCCACCACGGGCTTGTCGAGTTCGGGCAGCGTCTTCAGGAAGCGCGTGACGGCGCTGGCATCGCGCGCGGGATCGAGAAAATCGACCAGGTCATTGCCGGCGGTGAAATCCTTGGGACCTCCGGTAAAGAGCAGCACGCGCACGGCCGGGTCGCTCTGGGCGTGCTGCACGGCGTCGGCCATGCGCGCGTACATGCCGGAGGTGAGCGCGTTCTTCTTGCTGGGGCGGTTCAACCTGACCTGCAGCACGCCGGCATCGGCCTCGACCTTCACCTCGTCGTCCATCGCATCTCCTGGTGAGCTACTTGCACTGCATGCTGATTACGCTGGTGTGATGGCCGGCCAGTACTGGCACCACCGCCACATCGTCCTGGTCGGGATGGGGCCAGCCCGAGAGCGTATTGTCTGGCTGGAAAGCGCAGTCACCCTCGGGATGCTGGAAGCGGATCGCCGTGCGGCCCGGCTCTACATTCAGGAAGCCACCGCTGCCGCGCAGCTCGACCCACTGGGCCTGATCGAGCAGGCGTCCGGCCACATTGAGAAAGAAGCGCTCGCCGGATGGGGGCTCGAGTTGGGCGCTGACGTACTCGATGCCGCTGAAGTAGACCACGCCGCGCTCCGGGTCCAGGTCGACGCCCAGGCCCTCGGCAACCGAGCGCAGCCCGCCCTCATTGTCGACGCGGGTGTTGTTGAGCTCGATGGGCTCGTCGGTGGTCACGAAAGCGCGCAGGGTGGGCGCCAAGCCCTCGCCCTCGATGCGCAGGGCCACGTTGGAGTGCGCCGGCACCTCGATGCTGTAGGCGCCGATTTCATCGCTGTCGACGCAGCCGTAGTCGGGCTCATCGTGGACGCAGATGTGGACCGGCGGGCGCTCCCAGGTAAACAGGCCGCCGTTGACGTGGCCGGTGATCGTCACCGAGCCGAAGCGGCCGGCGCTGAACGAACCGGCCGCGGAGCGGGCGGGCCCGCCGTCGGCGGAGGCCACGTCGGCGCCCAGGTCGCGCTGGTCGAGGGCGCAGCCGGCCAGCCCGGCGGCCAGCAGGAGACGGCAGAGCGCGCTGGCGCGGGGGGCGGGGCGGTGAGGGGCAGCGGTCACGGCCCCCTGGTTGTACTGCAAGGCGTGCGGGAACGCAGCCGGCCGATGGTGGCGAAAACGGCAGAGCGGGTTCTGCGCCACGCGACACGACCTCGGTGTTTGGTACGCGCTGCCGCACTCGACCACGATCTCGGTGTTCACGGCCTGGCGAGACAGGCATTTCGAGCAGCGGAGGGGGCGGCCGGCACGCGATTTGCTCCGTTGGCTCGCCGAGCCCAAAGTGCCGCGCAGACACGCGACCTGCCCGACAGCTCGAGCCGCACGGTCGGAAGCGCCGAATACCGCCGACGCGACCCCCAGCCGGGGCCTTGCATCGGGTCCTGCGCAAAAACCTCGAAGCCTTCCTGGCCCGCGCCCAGGGCGCCGACAGGGACGGCCGAGGTGTCGCCGACCTCAAAAAAGGAGTTCGGAGAGCTTGTGCAGTTGCTTGCCAGTTGCGAAGTCGCGGCTGTTGTTGAGGTGGCCACCGGGTGGCTCGACCCCATATTTCTGCGCGCAATCCCGACCAAGGAGCCGCCGCGGAAATGTCTCTGCCTGCCTGGCAGCCAGGCCAGACCGCCCCTCAGCCGCCTCCAGCTTCCAACAACCGCTGCAGCTTGCCCTGCTGCCAGAGCGAAAAGAGGTCCATCGACCAGGCCACACCGCAGTGGACGAAAACGCCTCCGTAAATGGAGCGCGTACGCAGGGCGATGGTGCCCAGGGCGATGCCCGCCAGGATCGAGCCGAAGCACTCGGCCGGGGGTTTGCTGTAGTGCATCATGGCGTAGGGCACGACCATGATGAAGATCGAAAGCGCTCCCACGTGCCGCGCCAGGGCGAAGATCATGAAACCGCGCAGGAAGAATTCGAGCAGGAAAAACTGGCTGCCGTAGGCCAGTTCCCAGGCCAGAAGCCCCCACAGCGAATCGGCCGCCTCCCGGTACTTGGGGTAGGTGCGCACGAAGCCGTCGGTGAACGAGGCGCCGTAGGCCATGGGGATGACCAGCGCGAGCATCCCGAAGTAGAGCAGCCAAGCGCCGCGGCTGGTCTTCTTGCCCAGGCCGTAATCGCCGATGTTCTCCCGCAACACCAGCTTGATGCACAGGGCCGGCAAGACGAAGTAGCTCAGCAGCTTGAACAGGGCCCAGTAGAGGTGCGGGTAGAGCCCGGGCTGGGGCCAGCTGGCAAAGAGTTCGCGCGCCCCGTCGACGCCCGCGATGAAGCCCGGCTTGCCGAAGTACCGCTGTAGGGCCAGCGAGAGCGCCACCGTCAGCAGCACCACCGCGGCACGACCGCCGGGCAGGCTGCGGTCGATGTACTGCGCATCGATGGCGCGCCACTGTTCGACGGTCAGCTTTGCCAGCAGCGCTTTCATCCCGGGGGGGGTTCTACGCCAGATGCCGCCGTCGGGCGAGGCCGAGCGAGACTCGGCACCGACGCCGAGCAATGTCCCTGGCAGCGTCTTTGAATCATTTACGATACCGGAAGGGGGAGCGGGGGCGGTGCCGGAAAACGTCCTGGCAGCTTTCGCGCGGCTTTCGCGCGGCTGCCTTGGTGCCACAATTTCGTACATGGAGCTTGCGGTGGCACCCCGGATCGAGCACGGTAGGGGCGGTGCTTTGTGGGTCCGGAGTCGGTGCGATCCGGAGGTAGTCCAATGTGGTTTGCAATTGCCTTGTGCACGCTCGTGCTGGGGGCGGCGGGATGTGGTGCCGGCGGCGACAGCGGTGGGGGGCGGACCGGTGGGAGCGCCTTCGGGGTGAGTCAGACCGGCAGCGGGCCGGCCTCCAGCGGCGCCTTCGGCAACACCAACGCGACGGCGCTGTCCCCGCGAAATGTCACTGGCAGCTTTCGAGCTGCTCCCCGAGAAAACCTGCTCATTAGAGCAGTCTTTCCCGGGCCCAAGGCCCATGCCACATCCTACCCCGATGTAAGCGTCTGCTCGCCGGTGGGCGGCTTCGACCGCGTGCTGCCACAATTGCGTACAGTAACCTTGCGGTGGTTTCGGGGATCGGTCAACGTTGCGCTGGAGCAGCGTGGATTCTGGTCTGGAGAGGTGGCGTGATGCGACTTGAATATGCCCTGTGCGCACTGGTGCTGGCGGCTGCGGCCTGCGGCGGCGGCGACGGCGATACCACGGATGGCCGGGGGCCAAGCGGCCCCTCCACAGGCGGTCAGCCCGCCGCGGGCGAACCGGGCGATGGCAGCGGGCCGGCCTCCAGCGGCATGTTCGGCAATACCAACGCGACGGCGCCGAATATGATGGCGCTGGCCAATGGCGGCACCCTGGCCGACGGCGCCGTGGCCGACGACTGCGAGGTCGGACAGCTCTGCGTGTCGGACAATCCCGATGAGGATGATTGCGGCACCCTGCGGCTGGAGTCGGATATCGAGGTCACCCGCGAGCCGGGCAACCTGCTGATCATCTTCGACCAGTCGGGAAGCATGGACCAACCGTGGGGCAATGGCGGCAGCAAGCTGCAGGCCGCCCAGACGGCGCTGGTCAATGCGATCACACCGCTGCAGGACGACCTGACGGTGGGCGCCATCTTCTTCCCGACCTATGACTGCCCCCTGCTTCTTGTGCCTCCGGTCGGAGGGGCCGTGGCGCCCATCGATGGCCCCGGGCAGATCCCCTTCCAGGCGGGGCCCACTTTCCTCGGCGCCTGGCAGCAGCACTGGGCGGCTGGCCGCATGAATACGGGTCTCGGCACCCCGATGCAGGAGGCCTTCGATCGCGCCGACGTGGCGATCCAAAACGCCACGCTGACGGGCAATCTGGCCATCATCGCGTTTACCGACGGCGAGCCCAACTGCTTTGCCGATCCCAACCAGTCCGGCCCTACCATGCTCGAACCCGACCGGGCAGCGAGCTGGCTTGGCAGCCAGATGATCAAGACCTACGTGGTCGGCCTGCCCGGCGCCGTTGGCGTGCAGCTGCTCAACGACGTCGCGGTCGCCGGCGGCACCATGCAGTACATCGTGCCCGACGATCCGGCGCAGCTCGAGGCGGTGCTCTCCCAGGTCGTCAGTGAGACCGTCACCGCCGGCTTCAACTCCTGCTCGATCACGCTCAATCCCGCCGCCGACGTGCCCGACAAACTGCTCATGATCGTCGAGGAGACGGGCATCGTCGGTGAGCAGCAGGTGCCCAGGGACTTCGGCTGGAGCATCAGCGACAATGGCGAGAACGTGGAGATCACCGGCGCCCTGTGCGACGACGCCATGAACGGTCGCTTCACCTCCATCACCTTCGAGTTCGCTTGCCCCGAGGCACCGCCGCCGCCTCCCATCAAACCGCCGGAATGATCGGCGCTGGCTACCACGCAGTAGCCGCCCGCCACAACAGGGCCGTGCCGATACCGAAGCGTCAGCCCCGCTCGCGCTGGGCTGCGACTTCGACAGCGTCGCGGCCCGCTGCACCAGCGCGGGTTTGCGACATTCTCAAGGCGCTCGCCATTTGAGCAATGGCAACGAGCGGATGCTTCAGAGCGGCTGGATGCCGCCGGCGCCAACCGCGTTTTGGGCCACCGTGGCCAGGGCGAAGGGGTCGAGGGGCTTGACCAGGAAGCCGTCGGCGCCGAGCGACGACAGGAGCCTCCAATCGCCCGCGCCGCCGTTGGCCGTGCAGACCACAATGGGCACGTCATGGTGCGCGCGCACGGCCGCGGTCAGCTCGACGCCGTTGAGGTCGGGCATTTCCAGATCGATCACCAGCAGGTCGGCCGGCTCGGCGTCGTGGGCGGCCAGGGCTGTGGCACCTCCCTCGTGCAGCTCGATGGCCGCGCCTGGAAAGGCATAGCTCAGGGTCTCCCAGGCCAGCTCGCGGAAGTCGGCATCGTCGTCGGCCACCAGGATGCGCAGGCTCTTGCGGCCGGCGGCCCAGGCACGCCGCGCTTCGATCAACTCGCGGCGGAAGTGCTCGACGCTGGGGGTGCGCGTGTGGGGGTCGGGCTCGAGAGCGCGCGCGAGCACGCCGTCGAAGGCGTCGCGCAGCTCCGGGCGGCGCCGACTGATGGGCTCGGGGCGGCGGCCGAGGGCGGCGAGCATGTCTTCGGGGGAGATGATGCCGAAGGGCGTGTCGCCGCTCAGCAGCTCGTAGGCCAAAACACCCAGGGCGTAGACGTCGGAGCGCTTGAGCAGCTCGGAGCTGAGGTCGGTGCAGGCGTACTCGGGAGCCATGTAGGCCGGAGTCCCCGCCATCGGGTGCTCACCGGCTTCGCCGCTCTGCAGGTCGAATAGGCGGCTGAGACCCAGGTCGGCGATGGCCACGCGCCCGTAGGCGCCGAGCAGGATGTTGCTGGGCTTGAGATCGCCGTGCAGCGTGCCCGAGCTGTGAATCGCCGCAAGGCCCTGGCAGATGCCGTCCATGCAGTCGAGGGCCTGCTCGACACCGGGCAGCTTGCCCTCGAACAACAAGCCATCGAGCCAGTCAGCAATGCTGGTGCCGGGCACGTGTTCCATGGCGAAGTACGGCACGCCGTCAATCTCTCCGAAGGCGTAGATCTCGACCACGTTGGGATGGCGCGTGCGGGCCATGGCACGGGCTTCGGTCAAAAAGCGCGCCCGGACCTTGTCGGTCGTGGCCTGGCTGGGCCGGATCAGCTTGATCGCCACGTCGCGCTCGAGTTGCTCGTCGACGGCCAAGAGAACGGTGCCCATGCCGCCCTGGCCCAGCGGTCCGATCACGCGGTAGGTGCCGTCGATCAAGGTCCCGGCCGCCGGACCTTCCCACTGCTGCTCAGGCGGCAGCGTGAAGCAGTTGTCGTCGAAGTCATCGTACTCGGGATAGCTCGGCAGTTCGCCAAGGGTGCCGAAGCGTTCGCCCGCGCAAAGCGCCTGCGTGAGCCCGTCCGTGACCCGGGCGCCAGCGATACCCCGAAAGGCCGCGTCGTAGGGGGCGGTGGCGGGTGAGCCCATGGGGGGGTGCTGGTCGTGCATCGCGGTTACTGCTTTCGCGTTCTGGACCGTGAGATGGCCCACATCCAATCCTTACGGACGATTCCCCCAAAACTTTTGCGGGGTGTATGACTTCAACCTGCACGTAACCAGGGCCTCCTAGATGTGCTCAGCACTCCCGCCGAGCACATCTAGCGACGCCCACATATCCCGTGGCGTGCGAATGCGGCATGATCGCTCGGGCGTGGACCCCGGCGATCGACTCAAGGCCTTCGAGGACAAGCTCGCCGCCCTCAAGCACCGCATGGAGAGCGGCCTGGTGGAGCGTGCTGGCTCCCTGCGCCAGCTGGCCGACCGCTTGGACGGGGGCGATGAGGAGGCGCGCCGCGAGCTCAAAACCGAGAGTCATAAGCTGCGTGGCATCGCGGGCACCTATGGCCACGAGCAGCTCACCGACCTGGCCGCCGAGCTGGAACAACGCGCCAGCATGTCGCCGCCCGCAACCGTGGGGCGGCTGGCCCGCAGCCTGGCCGATCTGGCCGAACGCACCGGCCACGCCAGCTCGCCACCGGCACTGCGCGCGTCGCTGCCGCCCGAGGTCGCCACACCCGGCCCCTTCAAAGAGGCGCCCCTGCCGGCCATCGAGCGCCCCGGGGGCGGCGCCCTGCGGGTGTTGGCCATCGACGACGATCCGGTCACCCAGCGTCTGCTCAAGCTCACGCTGCGCGAGGTGGGAGGCTTCCAGGCCGACATCGTCACCTCGGCCGAAGAAGGTCTCGAGCGCCTTGCGGCTATCAGTTACGACGTGGTGGTCTCCGACGCCATGATGCCCGACATGAACGGCCGCGAGCTGTGCGAGCGGGCGCGGGCCGCCGGCGCCCAAATGCCCATCGTGATACTCTCGGCTGCCAGCGCCGACGAGCTGGGCTGGGAGGGAAAGCTGCCGGGCAAGAGCGTGTGGTTGCGCAAACCCTTCAAGCCGCGGGCCCTGGTGGAGGAATTGGCCCGCGTGGCCGGGGCGCGCAGTCCGCGCGAGAGTTAAACGCGGGCCGCCGCGCGGTTCTCGCTTCGCATCGGCGCGAGTTTTCGGGAGTGACGCCCGTGAACCCTCACACCTCCTGGTCTCTCCCACCTGTAGGAGCGACGCGCACCAGTTTGTTTGCAGCATGTCGCTTTTGCTAGCAGTTCCAGCCATATTGGTGTGACAGGTGTCACATTGCATGTGTTTCGAGCAGCGAGTGGTTGCAACGCGGGGAGCGTCGTAATCCAAGGTCGCGGGGGTTGGATTTTATTGCTGGTGCTTTCCGCCTGCTCCGGAGTCGACAAGGATCTGATCGAAGAGTCGACCGATCCGACCACCGATCCGGGCGCCCAGGACAGCGCGGGCCAAGACGCCGGAAGCGACGCGGCGTCCCCGGGCACAGCCGCAAGCGACGACCCCGCGATGATGGGCATGGCCGGCGCCACAGCCGACCCGGGTGACCGCGGCGACGCTGCGGTTGCCGATGGCGGCGGCGGTAGCGACTCGCAAGGTGCCGCGAGTTGCGTGCCCAATCCCGACGAGTTCAACCAGGTCTGCCCCGAGATCTGCCCCGAGCAGTGCAACGGCGAAGACGACGACTGCGATCTCAAGATCGACGAGGGCAGCGACACCCTGTGCTCCCACCTGGCCTTTGCCTCGGCCGTCTGTCTCGATGCCCAGTGCGTGATCGTCGACTGTGACAGCGGCTACCGCGACTGCGATGCGCTGGCTGCGAGCGGTTGCGAAACCGCGGTCGCCGAGGATCCCTCCCACTGCGGCGCCTGCGGCAACGACTGCAACGTGCTCGCGCACACGGCGCAGACGGCCTGCGGAGCCGGCTACAGCTGCCTGATCGCAACGTGCGACAGCGGCTACGCCGACTGCGACGGCGATCACGAAAGCGGCTGCGAGACCGCCATCACGACCCTGGAAAACTGCGGCGGCTGCGCAAGCAGCGGCGAGGCCGAGGGCTGCGAGAGCCTACCCCACGCCAGCGCCAGCGAGTGCTCAAGCGGCCGCTGCACCATCACCACCTGTCGAGAAGACTACCAGGACTGCGACGGCGCCGCCGACAACGGCTGCGAGCGCCAGCTGAGCACGGTCGGCCCCTGCAGCCCCGATGACGACTGCGAGCGCCTCGACCGGGACGGCCACGAGTACTACTTCTGCCGCACGTCGAGGACCCACGCGGAAGCCGCCGACCGTTGCCGGCTGATCGCGCGCGGCGACCTGGTCAGCCTCGAGGGCGCCGACGAAAACAGCTTCGTGGCCGAACAGCTGGCCCTCTCCATCGAGGCCGACGCCTGGATCGGAGCTAGCGATGGCGCGGTCAGCGGGCTGTGGGCCTGGTCGCGCAACGGCGTGCCCTTCTGGCGCGGCGATGGCAGCGGCGCCGCGGTCGACGGTCGCTACGCAGCCTGGGCCGGCGCACAGCCGGCTGAAGCCGGCGACTGCGCCCTGATGCTGGGCGGGGCAAGCGCTGGCGAGAGCTGGGCTGCGGCTGGCTGCGAGCAGGGTCGCCCCTACGTCTGCGAGGTCATCACCGACAGTTGTCCGGACGATCCGGTCAAAAGCGAACCGGCCCAGTGCGGCTGCGGCGCGGAAGACGACGACGCCGACGGCGACGGCATCGCCGCCTGCAACGACGCCTGCCCCAGCGACTCGCTCAAGCTCCAGGAAGGCGCCTGCGGTTGCGGCAAGTCCGACACCGACAGCGATGGTGACGGCACCGCCGACTGTGGCGACGAATGCCCCGGCGACCCCGACAAGGTGCTGGCGGGGGCCTGCGGCTGTGGCACGCCCGACACCGACAGCGACCAGGACGGTACCAAGGATTGCAACGACGCCTGCGACGACGATCCCAACAAGAGCGTCCCGGGGGTCTGCGGCTGCGGCGTGCCCGACACCGACACCGACATGGACGGCAGCAAGGACTGCAACGACACCTGCGATAGCGATCCCGACAAGACCACCCCCGGCGTCTGCGGCTGCGGTCGACCCGACACCGACAGCGACGCCGACGGCAAAAAGGACTGCGTCGACGAGTGTCCCGACGATCCGGACAAAACCATCGCCGGCGTCTGCGGCTGCGGTAAGCCCGACACCGACTCCGACGGCGACGGCCTGCTCGACTGTGACGACGGCTGCCCCGGCGACTCGAGCAAGACCGCGCCCGGCACCTGCGGCTGCGGCACACCCGACACCGACTCCGACAACGACGGCGTCAAGGACTGCAGCGACGACTGCCCCGAGGACGCCGCCAAGGTCGAGCCCGGCACCTGTGGCTGCGGCACCTCGGAGGTCGACAGCGACGGCGACGGCAGCAAGGACTGCGAGGACGGCTGCGACAACGACGCCGCCAAGACCGCACCCGGCACCTGCGGCTGCGGGCAGCTGGATACCGACAGCGACGAGGACGGCAGCGCCGACTGCATCGACGGCTGCCCCAGCGACAGCGCCAAGGTGAGCGCCGGCGTCTGCGGCTGCGGCATCCCGGATACCGACGGCGACGGTGACGGCACACCCGACTGTGTCGACGGCTGCCCCGGTGACGGCGCCAAAACCTCGCCGGGCACCTGCGGCTGTGGCATCTCCGACGCCGACACCGACAACGACGGCACCAAAAACTGCGAAGACGCCTGCCCCTCCGACGCAGGCAAGGTGCTGCCCGGCGTCTGCGGCTGCGGCATCCCGGATACCGACAGCGACGGCGACGGCACGCCCGACTGCGATGAGAGCTGCCCCAGCGATCCGAGCAAAGACGCCCCCGGCATCTGCGGCTGTGGCACACCCGACACCGACACCGACAGCGACGGCTATGCCGACTGCGTCGACGGCTGCATCGCCGACGCCGGCAAGCAAGACCCGGGCGTCTGCGGCTGCGGCACACCCGACACCGACGCAGACCAAGACGGCAGCATGGACTGCATCGACGAGTGCGACGCAGACCCACTCAAGACAACGATTGGTCAATGCGGCTGCGGTGTGCTCGATACCGATTCGGACGCCGACGGCTACGCCGACTGCATCGAAGACTGCGTCACTGACCCCGACAAACAGGATCCGGGCGCCTGCGGTTGCGGCACACCCGACACCGACACAGACGCCGACGGAACCGCCAACTGCATCGACCTGTGCCCAAATGACGCGGGCAAGACGGCCGCCGGGGCCTGTGGCTGCGGCGTGGCCGACACCGACTCCGATTCCGACGGCACGCCCGACTGCACCGACGAGTGCGACGCCGACGCGGCCAAGACCGTGCCCGGCACCTGCGGCTGCGGTACACCCGACACCGATACCGACAAGGACGGGACCGCCGACTGCGTCGACGGCTGCCCCGGCGACGCGGCCAAGACCGCACCCGGCAGCTGCGGCTGCGGCACACCCGACACCGACGCCGACAAAGACGGAACCAAGGACTGCAACGACGGCTGCCCGAGCGACGCCGGCAAGACCGAGCCGGGCCAGTGCGGCTGCGGCATCGCCGACACCGACAGCGACGCCGACGGGACCGCCGACTGCAACGACAGCTGTCCGACCGACCCGGCCAAGGTAAGCGCCGGCAGCTGTGGCTGTGGCGTGGCCGACACCGACAGCGACGCCGACGGCGTCGCCGACTGCAGCGACGGCTGCCCTGCCGACGCCAACAAGTCCGAACCCGGCGCCTGCGGCTGCGGCATGCTCGACACCGACGCCGACATGGACGGCACCCCCGCCTGCAGCGACGCCTGTGACGAAGATCCGCTCAAGACCGCCCCGGGCGTCTGCGGCTGCGGTACCCCCGACATCGACAGCGACGGTGACGCAACCCTCGACTGCAACGACGCCTGCGACATGGACCCGACCAAGGTCGCGGCCGGCCAGTGCGGTTGCGGCATCGCCGACACCGACAGCGACAGCGACGGCTACGCCGACTGCCTGGAGGAATGCATCCTCGATCCCGCCAAGCAGGATGCGGGGCTATGTGGCTGCGGCGTGGCCGACACCGACGCCGACATGGACGGCACCCCCGGCTGCTTCGACGCCTGCGACGACGACCCCTTGAAGACCGAGTTGGGACTATGCGGCTGTGGCGTGGCCGACACCGACGCCGACATGGACGGCACTCCCGGCTGCTTCGACGCCTGCGACGACGACCCCTTGAAGACCGAGCCGGGCACCTGCGGCTGCGGCACCGCCGACACCGACTCGGACGCCGACGGCAGCGCCGACTGCAACGACGGCTGCCCCAGCGACCCGCTCAAGACCGAGCCGGGCATCTGCGGCTGCGGCGTGGTCGACGACAGCACCGACAGCGACGGCGACGCCACCCCCGACTGCAGCGACGGCTGCCCCTCCGACGCCACCGTCACCAGCGCTTGCTTTCCCTCCGGCCACAGCAACTTCGACAGCGACCCCATCGACTTCAGCAGCCAGCCGAGCGCCAACTTTAACTGCGGCACCACCACCACCATCGACTCCACCGACCCCGACGGCGCGGGCAGCGGCGTGGCCACCATCAGCGGCTGGTGCGGCACACCGCCGACGCCGGTGGCCCAAACCCAAAGCGACGGATCGTCGATCGTGGTGATCCCGCTCAGCGGCCTCAACGTCAACGCCGGCAACTCGATCGTGCTCATCGGTGACCGCCCGGTGGTCTTCGCGGTGCGCGGTAACGCCACCATCGCCGGCAGCATCGGCGCCAACGCCAGCGCCATGGTGGCCGGCGCCGGCGGCAACCTCAGCTGTTTGCCGGCGCCGGCCAGCGGCGCTGGCAGCGACGGCACCGGCAGTGCCAGCGGCGGCGGTGGTGGCGGCGGCGGCGGTGGCTTCGGCACCCGTGGCGGTGACGGCGGCGACGGCGACGGCAGCAACAATGGCGTCGGCGGCAGCCCCCGCGGCAGCGCCACCCTGACACCGCTGATCGGCGGCTGCCCGGGCGGCCGCGGCGGCGGCTGCAGCTCGATCGGTGGCGCCGCGGGCGGCGGGGCCGTACAGATCACGGTCTCGGGCACCCTGAGCGTCAGCGGCAGCGTGACGGCCAACGGCGGCATCGGACAGGAGGGCTGCGGCAGCGAGGGTGGCGGCACCGGCGGCGGTTCGGGCGGTGGCATCCTGCTGGAGGCCGAAAGTGTGGACCTGACCGGCGCCACCTTCACCACCAATGGCGGCAAGGGTGGCAAGGGCAGTGGCGGCACGGCCGGCGCAGACGGCTCCACAAGTCCCGGGGCAAACGGCGGCACCGCGCAAAACGAAAGGTCCAACGGCGGCGGCGGTGGCGGCGGCGGCTACGGGCGACGGGTGGTCAACTGGAGCAGCGCCTGCACCGGCTGCCCTTGAGTGGCGCTTGCCAGGCCGGCCCCGGGGACTACGTAGCACTCCCCCATAGGAGAGCCGACCACCATGCACCGCTCCGAGACCCAAGACCTGACGCGCTGCCTAGCCTGCGATGGCGAGATTTCCGAAGCGCGGGAGCGCGCCTTCAGCCTGGGCGACGCCGGTGTGCTGTGCTTCGGCTGCGCCGCCGAACGCGGCGGGAGCTACGACGAAACCCACGATCGCTGGGAGCAAGCACCAAACCTCGAAGGCCTGCCGGCGCCAGACGCCGAACGGGCCCGCGTCTGGAAGTAGCGCGGCGGCCCTGGCGCGTTGCGCTGCGGTCTTGCCGCCGCCCCATCTGCACGCCACGGCTTCGATGCACTTGGGCAGGTGCGAGAAGACGCCGCATTCGTCCTGGGCTCGACGCGCGTCACTCCGCGTCCCTACGCCATCGCGACTTCACTGACAGCCCAGCATGCAGTCGTCACCTGGTTTCAGACCGAAGACGCAATCAGCGTGCAGACGCTGTCGATGAAAGGCGAGCCCGATCCGGACCCACACGTGATCCAGGCTGAGGGCAATGGTCTCGACGCGTGGCTCGACGCGTGGCTCGACGTGGCGATCGACGGCGCCGGCGAGGTGGCCCTCGTCCGGGTCGAGCCCCATGTTCACGGCCCTGGCCAGCACACCGGTCGTTCCATACTGTCTGGGGAGGCTCGATGGTGACCACCGCGCTCGCTACGCGATTTTGCAGGCCACCCTTGCCCCTCACTACGCCGTACCATAGCTTTCGAAGCGATGCGTTCATCGGGGAGAAAACGCGCGCCAGGTGCAGCCATCGCAGCCCGTTTTCTGCCCTTGCTGGGCGTGCTCACAGCCTGCAGCTACAGCAGTCATAGCGGCGCTCAGCCTCGGGGCGGAAGTGGCGGCGCAGCTCCTGACCAGGAGTCGTCGACATTCCAAAAACCAACCGCCGGCTTCACGGCCAATGCCGGCACGCCCGCCCTCCCGACGAACGCCGGCTCCAGTGCCGACTCGGACTCACCAGCGCCTCCAGAATCCGAGTCGGGCGAGGTCAGCTGCGGCGCGACCATTTGTGCCAATCCCTTGGAGGGCGCAGCTTCTTTCTTCGGAGTCAACTTCTCTGTGTGCTGCCTGGATCCGGCCACCGCGACATGCGGCCGCACCACGGAGGAAGGAGCGTGCGTTGCAAACCCCGAAGGGGACCCTGAGTGCCCTGACCTCGATGAATCGGGATACGTGCAGGGGTGCTGCCTACCCGAGGGCGAATGTGGGCTGAGCGCTCCGCTCGCGAACGGTCAGGGAAACGAAAGCTGCGGCGCCTACGCTTTCTTCACGAGTTTCGTCGCCGGGGCTTGGACCATCCTGCCAAACACGCCCCCGGCCTGCGATAACGGCGCCGACGCGGGGCATTGATCTCCCGGAACCTGCCCGGCGCGTTTCCCAAATCGAGGCACGCCTGCACAGCGGGGGACGGTCAGATGGAAGTGGCACGTGCGCTGAGGGCGAGCACGGGCTCAGTGGCGACGTGGTACGCGTGGGCGCTGCAGAACGCAGCGGAGATGGACGAGCAGGGCTCGGTGGTGGTGCAAAAGCTGGGCAAGCGAAGGCGGTGAGCCCGGCGGTCCATGGCGCTCGCTTCCATGCCGATGCGGAGGAAGACCGAGGCGCGAAGTTCGGAAGCGTCACCAAAGCCCGCACTTCCCTTCTGCCCCGGGGCAAGACCCCAAGATGTAAGGGCTCGCGAAACAATAACTTCCCCCTTTGGCACGCACCGGCGGGCACGCTCGGGCCGTGCGTCCTCGAAGAATTCCTCGATGTACCTCGGGTACGACTGCGGATTGTCCTCCGGGCGCCGTCCCGACCGCACTCCGCCGTCACGCACCAAAGGGGGAAGTTATTGTTTCGCGAGCCCTAAGGACCGTCCCTCCGACCCCATTGCCTCCGCCGTTCGCCGACGTAGACACCGCCTGCGAAGGTGAAAATCACCTGCTTCTTCTGCGCCTTCGCGGGACGACTGGACCATGAGTGAAGCCGGCATCGCCAGCGGTTGTTTCACGAGCGGCGGCCCGCCAAGTGACGGCCAGCCGAGTGACGGCCAGCCGAGTCACGGCTGCACCGACTCGCACACGAAGGGGTCGGTGAACGTCGTGGGCGGGTCCAGACTGCCGACCCAGGTGTAGCCGCTCACGCGCAGGTAGCAATCGCTGCACGGAAAGGGCATGCCGCTGTGGGTAGACGGAGACAGAGCGCTGTAAGCGCCTTCCGTGAGTACGCCCTGGTCGTAGAGGATCGGGCCGCGGTCGTCGCTCAGGGTGCTCCAGCGCCAGACGTTCGGATCATCGAACGTCGTCAGGCCGATGATGATCGCGTTGATGCCATGCTGGCCTCCCCAGCGGGAGACGAATTCATGTTCGTTGTGGGTGTTGATCTCCACCACCTTCATGCCGACCGCGCGGCAGGCTGCGAAGACCGCGTCGACGCCGATGTTGTCAGGGCGGCAGCTGTAGTAGTGGTGGCCGTGGAAGCAGCCGTAGAAGCAACAGCCGTAGTCGAGTGTCGTCGGATCAGTGGTGCGCGGATCGCCGCAGTCGGCTCCCTGCAAGGGCGCCTGGGGCAGCACGGTGGCCGGGTCGAAGGGATCGGGGCAGCCGGTGTCGAGCGGCAAGTCGTCGAAGACCTGTGGCGCCGCGTCACTGCAGCGCCCCGCCTCGCACACGACGGCGCCGCCCTCGAGCCCGGGGCAGGGCTCGCAGGTGTCGAGGCCACAGCCGATCGCCGGATGCGGTGCCGCGCACAGGCCGCCGCAGCGCTTCTGCCCGCCGGGGCAAGCTTCCAGGTCCGCAGCCACGGGCGTGGCGGTCCCGGCATCCGCCGTCCCGGCGCTTGCGGCGCTGGTTCCTTGCTGGTCTGTCGTGGTCGTGCTCGCAGCGGCAGCGCTCCCGGCGTCCGGCCCCAGCTCGCTCGGCTCCGCCGCCACCGTTGGTGACCGGGCTGTCGACGCATCCGAACTCGGAGGCAGCGAAGCCTGCCCGCCCTCGCTCCCAGCCGAGCACGCGAGGTTGCCCAACAGCAGCCAAAGTGCCCATCCGGGTCCACCGTTCGTTTTGCCCGTGCGCATGGCTTTCAATCCAACCGGGGGTCCCACTGGCGCTCACAGCCGAACTCGATCTCGACCTTCGCCTCGGTCTGCAGTGCGATCACCCGGCAGGTCTGTTCGCAGACCGCAATGCGGGTGGGCTGCTGTGGATCGTCGTAGTACCAGCCGCCGCCCGTAAGCTCACAGTCGGAGGCCTCGCGCAGCCCCAGGATGGTCTGCTCGCTGCCGTCGGGACCGGTGAAGCGCACATTGACCTGGTCCGGATCCAGCGTCCTGCCATCCGGTGCGGTGGGGATCCCCCAATCGCACGGCAAGGGCGTGGCGCTATCAACGATGTCGCTGGCCAACATGTCGAAGATCTGGCCAAAGCTGCTGCCCGTGATCTGAACCGCCACACCGCCGGTCTGCTCGGCCAAGTCGCGGTAGACCGTGCCCACCCGGCGCCCAGCCCATACCCCCGGCTCGGCGCAGCTGTCGTCGAGGCAAACCACCGCATGCAGTCGCCACCGATTGGCGCGGAACTCCCGTTGCCGATCCATCCAGGCGGTGAAGTACTCGGCCCCCAGCACCGAGTCGTGATCGGTGATGACGACGATGTTTTTGCTGACTCCGTCCCGCAGCACGTGCCGATATTGCGAAAAAGAGTACATCAGATGATCGAGCAGCGCCGTGGACTGCACGAAGATGTCGGTGACGATCGGTGGCTCACTGTCGAGCACATGCTCGGTGACGTGGAAGTAACCGGGCGGGTTGTGGTCGTCGGGGCAGCTGCCGCTGCCCAGCGGCGCCGGGATGCACACGCCGAGCCAGGCCGTGGTGTCGAGGGCCGCCGAGATCATCACCACATGCGACTCGACGTCCGAGTCGGAAAGCGCCGCAGCCAGTCCATTGAGGTTGTCGCGAACCTGTCCGATCTCGTCGGCCATGCTGCCGGAATTGTCGAGCACGATGATGAGGTCGGACTGCTTGACGGGAAGGCCTTGCGCGCGCGACTCCAGAGCGCGGCAAGCTTCGACCACCGGGCCCTGACCGTCGCCGGCTGTCGTCGCTTCCGGTTGCGGCTCGAGGGCCGGCCGCTCGCCGTCGGCAACATTGTCGAAGCCCGCGCCAATGGGCGCGTCAGTCGTGCCCTCACCTTCGCGCGTTCCTTTCGTCTGCGCGGTCGCGCCGGCATCGGGCGCGGCCTGCCCCCCAGTGTCACCGCAGCCCAGGCCCCCCACGAGCAGCACAAGCCCCAACCACGCGTGAACACGGTCCACGCGAGCAGCATGCCCCGAGACGAAGCGCGTGCCAAGCCGGAGACTAGATGTGCTCGGCGGAAGTCATGATCCGCTCTCGGGACCGCTACGGCGCCAGCTGCGGCGTCCGGTCCCCTTGAAATACACGGAGTATTGCGGCGGAGGCCGTCCTTGCATCTGGCATCGTATCGACCCCGATCATCGGCTCAGCACTCCCGCCGAGCACATCTAGCGCGGCGACCGGTTTGAAAACGCCATGAGTTCACAGCGGGCCGCTCACGGCATCTCGCACAGCCCGGTCGCTTGGCCGAAGAGGTCTTGGCATGGCGCGCAGAGGTCGCCGTCGGGGCAGTCGGCCTGGCTGGTGAAGAGCCGCTGTAGCTGCGGGATGACGCAGTCGGGTAGACAGCGCCCGCCCTGGCCCGTGCCGGGGCTGCAGCTCTTGAGGCCAGGGCCGCTCGCGTCCAGCAGCACCGTGGGCACGCAGGCGCTGTCGGCCGAGGCGCAGCTCTCCTGGGGCAGGGCCGCGCCGCTTTGGGGGACTTCACTCAGAGGTAAGCAGCGGCCGCGGGCCTGGTCGCCCTCGCCACAGCAGCGCTCGAGCACGAAGGGCGGCTCGGTGGGGCCGGGGTCGGCGCTGAGTTCACACAGCCCCGTGGCCGCGCCGCTCACGGGGTCGAAGCAGGGGGCGCAGACGGTGCCGGCAGCACAACCCTCGGTTGGAAGCAGCTCGGCGATATCGGCCACGTCGGGCAGGCAGTCGGGAATGCAGCGGCCTTCGGCGCCGAAGCTCGAGCTACAGCTCTGGATGATGAAGGGCCGGTCGCGCAGGAAGGGCTCGGGGCTGCACAGCTCCTGGGCCCCGCAGCTGTCCTGGCCGAGCCCACCGCGCTCGGCCTCGGGCACGAGCGTCTCGGGCACGCAGCGACCCAGCTCGTGGCAACAGCGCCCGAAGGTGACGGGCCCGCCCTGGGGCCCCGGGTCGAAGGCGAAATCGCAGACGCCGGTGGGCTCGCCGTCGAGGGGCTCGAAGCAGGGCACGCAGCTGTGGTGGCTCGCGCAGCCTTCGCTCGGGAGCGCTTCGCCGATGGCGCCGAGCTTCAAGCAGCTGGGCAGGCAGCGCCCTTCGGCGCCGAGCAGGGAGCTGCAGCTTTCGGGCACGTAGTAGGGATCGGCCAGCAAGACCCGCGGGGCACAGAGAAGCTCCGGGTCTTGGCAGTCCGCACCCTGTAGCGACTCCCGGGACTCGGGCTCGAGCACGGTGGCCGGGATGCACAGGCCAATGCCCTCGCAACAACTGTCGGCCAATGCGGGCTCGCCGCTGGGGCCGCTGTCGCCGCCGACCTCGCAGGCGCCGGTGCTCTCGGCGCTCAGCGGATCGACGCAGGGCACGCAGCGATGCAGGGCGGCGCATTCGGCGCGCGGCAGCCGGGCGGCGTCGGCCGCCAGCGGGCTGTCGGGGCAGGTCAAAAGGCAGCGCCCCTCGGCCCCCAACAGCGAGTGACAGCTTTGGGCCACGTGCCCGGGGTCGAGCAGGTAGACCTCGGGTGCGCACAACATGCCCTCGGCGCAGCCGCTGCGGCCCAGGGCCTCGAGCTGGGCCTCGGGCACCATGGCTTCGGGCACGCAGCGGCCCTGATCCTCGCAGCAGCGCTCGAAGACAAAAGCGGGCTGCTCGGGCACGTCATCGCCCAGCCGGCACAGGCCGCTGTCGTCGCCGCTGAGCGGGTCGAAGCAGGGGACGCAGAGGTGGGCCGCGTCGCATTCGCCCCGAGGCAGGCCCTCGGCCTGATCGCCCAGCAGGCAGGCCGGCAAGCAGCGGCCCTCGGCCCCGGCCAGCGAGCGGCACTCGGAAAGCGGCCTGGCGGCGCCGGAGAGCACCGCCGTGGGCACGCAGGCCAGGGGCTCCGAGCACTCGAGCTGCGGCAAGGGGAGCCCTGCGCCCGAGTCGCCCATGGCCATGCTCGAGACCGAGGCCGGTAGACACACCCCGAGTTCGCCACAGCAAGGCTGAAAGCCCGCATCCGCCGGCGGCTCGAAGCGACCGCAGCCGAGTAGCACAAGCCCGAGCAGCGCCAGCTTGAGCACCGAAGGCGGCAGCACAGGGGTCACCAGGCGGGTGTATCAGCCCAGGCGGCCGGGCGCCAAATGGCGACCTGGTGTCGGCCACATCCGCCCGTCGACTGTCAACGCCCCAGTCGCCGCAGCATCCACGCCAGCACGAAAAAAGCTGCCGCCACGCTGGCCTGGCTGGCGCCCACCGGCAGGTCCTGGAAGAACGCCAGCAGGTAGCCGGCGCCGCCGCTGAGCGCACCGATGGCTGCGGCCAGTAACAGCACCGCCCGCAGCCGCTCCAGCAGCATCAGCGCCGCCACCCCCGGCAACACCGAAAAGGCGAAGACCGGAAGTACACCCAGGGCACGGGTGGCCACCGCCACACACAGGGCCGTCAGCACGCCAGCGCCGAACTCGATGGCACGCACCGGCAGCTGCTGCACCAGCGCCGCCTCGCGGTCGAAGATGGCAAATGCCATGCCCCGGTGCAGCAGCAGGAAAGCCGACAGCGAGACGCCGCCCAGGATGAGCAGGGTCCACAGATCCGAGCGCGAGACCAGCACGGCGCTGCCGAAGAGAATCGAGGAGATGTCGTGGGACTCCTGGCGGATGCGACTGCCGACCAGGACCGCCGCGGCCCATGCCAGCAGGTAACAGATGGCCAACAGCGCCTCGCGCGAGATCAACATGCGCTGCAGCGGTAGCGCCAGCAGCGCCGACAGGGCCAGGGCCAGCAACGCGGCGCCCAGCATTGGAGGCACTTCGATGGCCAGGTGGATTTGCGCAAAGAAGGCCAGCGCCACGCCGAGGCCGGCAGCCTGGCTGACCGCGGCGGTCAAAAAGACCGTACGGCGCAGCACCACGAAAACTCCCAGATAACCCAGCACGATGCCGGCGAAGACGCCGCAATAGACCGGGTCGCGGTAGAGGTCCATCTCCCAGCCAGCCAGGAATTCATCGAAGCTGGGCGCATGCGGGTGGTCGTACATCAGCCCCGCGCCTCCGTGGCCGCCGCCTGCGCCAAAAGGGGCGCTGGCGGACCGTAGTTGTGGGCAAAGAGCCGCGAGCCCACGACCTGGGCGATGGCTCCGACCTCGACCTCGCCGCAGCTGGCGTCGAGCAGCACGGCCCGCTCGGCCAGCTCGCGCATCAGGCCGATGTGGTGGGAGACGATCAGCACGCTGGTGCCATGCTCGCGGCGCAGCCAGTCGAGGTGCGAAAGCGCCTGTCGCTCGGCCACCTCGTCCATGGCGCTGGTGGGCTCGTCCAGCAGCGCCAGCTGCGGGCGCGAAAGCAGGGTGCGGGCCAGGAGCACCCGCTGCTTCTGACCCTCCGACAGCTCGCGGAAGGGACGGTCCGACAGCTCGGCGGCGCCCACGCGCTCGAGCGCTTCAGCGATAAACCTGGACTCGCCGCGTCCGGCGCGCAAAAACGAGCGCCCGCGCAACAGCCCCATCGCCACCACCTCGCGGGCGAGCGCGGGATAGATCGGATCGAGCTGCGCGCGCTGGGGCACGTAGGCAAGGGAAAGCCCCGGGGCGTGTGTCAGGCGGCCGCCGACGGCGGGAAGCAGTCCGAGCAGTGTGCGAAAGAGCGTGGTCTTGCCATTGCCGTTGCGACCCATGATGACCCACAGTTGTCCGCGCCCGATCTCCAGGTCGATGGGCGGCAGGATGGCACGGCCGCCATGGCCGACCTGCAAACCTCGGCATTCGATCAAGGTCTCGCTCATGGTGCGCCTGCGCCCGCCGTGTCCGGTTGCTGCCCGGGGTGCGCGTTGTCGTCCTCTTCGTGCATGTGCTCAGCCGAATGCTCCATTTCCACGTGCAGCTCGCTTTTCAAGAGCGCTTCCAGGATGCTCGGCGTTGCCGGATGGGTGGCGTCGATGACGAGCGCATCCTCGCCCGCGTCGGCCAGGGCCGCGAAGTCCACGCCATCGAGCATGGTGGCCCGGAGGTGCAGCTCGACCCGGGGCGACAGGTGCCCGGGGCCGTCACGGCCAAGCTGAAGCGAAAGCCCAGCGGCCAGGACTTCGTGCAATTCGAGTTCCAGCGTCCATTGCCGGGGCCCGTCCAGGGCGGCGCCGTCGACGCGGCCGGCCAGGCTCAGGCCCTCGACGTGCACCTCGAGGCGGTCGAGGCTGCCTTCGCCGAGTTCGGCGGAGGGCTCGAAAGTCGCGATCGGCACTTCCGGATTGGCAAAAGCCTCGACCTCCGCATCCACCGGCATCGTGAGCACGGTCGTCATCGTTGCATTTCCGCCACCCGCAGTCGCCGCGGTCGCCGCGGTCGCCTGCTGTATTTCGGCATAGCTCGGCAGGCTTCCGTCCTCGGCGTGGCAGTGCCCACCGTGGCAGTCGCTGTAGCCGGGCGGGGGATTGGCCGGGTCGAAGCGCCCATCCGCCGCAGCGGCGACGCGATCGCTGGCCCTCTGTAGCTGCAGCTCTTCGAGAGCCAACGCGGCCCGTTCGAGTTCAAGCTCATAGCCAAGATCGGTCGTCACGTGCTCGGGTGCAGAGAGGATCAACTCGCCCGCTTCCATGGAGGCAAAACCCTGGCCGGGTTCCAGGGTGCAGGCGAAAAGGCCCGATGAAAGCAGGGCTGCGACCGTCAGCCGAGCGCGATTCATGGCAGCGTCTCCAGGCGCCCCACCAGGGCCGCGACGAAGTCGAGATAGCTCTCGCCCCTGCGCATGTCGGGGCCTCCCGGGATGATCACCAGCTGAGCCGAGGAGCGCTCGGCCAGGGCGCGGCTGGCGTTGGCCGGATAGTAGCTCTCCTGCAGGATCGCCCTGACGCCCTGGCTGCGTGTCAGCATCAGCACATGGGCGATGTGGCGCGGGTTGGGCGAAACTCCAGGTTTGGGCTCCACGTGGGCGACGACACGCAGGCCGAGCCAATCGGCCAGGTAGGCGAAGGAACGGTGGTAGGCGATCACCGGCTTGCCACGCAGCTTCGCCAGGCGTTTCTCCCAGCCGCCGCGGGCACTTCGCAGCGCTTTGGCAAAGCGAGCCGCTCCGGCCCGGTAGTGGGCAGCCAGTCCGGCGTCGAGCTTGGCCATGCGCTCGGCCACGCCGGCGGCGACCTTTTCGGCGCGCCGAGGATCCATCAAATAATGGGGGCTGCCACCGGGATGTACATCGCCCATGGAGCGGTCCACGCGTCCGGTCGGCACCTCCAGCCGCGCCACCAGTTGCGAGCAGTCCAGATGACCCGGCGCTCCGCGTTGGATCCTGGCATTACGCGAGCCGGTCTGCAGCGTGGGCAACCAGCCCACCTCCAGCTCCAGGCCCACTTGCAGCAAAAGGTCGGCGCGGGCCAGCGCGAGCGTCAGATGGGGCCGGGCGTCGACGAAGTGCGGATCCTGGGTGTGCAGCGAAAGCGCCGTGACCTCCACCCTGTCGCCGCCGACGGCTTTGGCGATGGCAGCCAGGTCGCTGGTGGTGGTGACGACGCGCAGCTCGGCCAGGGCCGCCTGGGCGGGCATGAGGGCGGCCAGAAACAGTGTCAGTGCGAGGGGTCTCGTAGTCATCGCGTCGTCCTCAAAAGGGATGGGAGCCGTGGGCTCCGGTGACCACTTCGAAGGCGAGGAAGACCGCGTAGATGGGGTCGTCCTGCCACAGCGGAAGGTCGATGGAGGGCTGCAAGCGCAGCCGCGAAAACTCGGTGGGCCAAAACGTCACGTTGGCGGCAAAGCGATGGCGGTGATCGGTCCAGTCGGGATCGAGTTCGTCCGGCTGCCGTGCAAGCTCGCTATCCCAGATCGGCGAGCCGTAGTCGTGACGGGCCGCCACGGCCCAACGCTGGGTGAAACGCCAAAAGACTTCGCTGAAGCTGTCGACGTCCTGCAGCACCGCCTCGGGAACCTGGCGGCGGCGGTAAAACCACTCGGTGTGAAGCGAGACGACCTGAACGCTCTGCCGTGAGATGGGGCGCCACTTGAGATAGAGGTCACTGCCGAAGATCTCGCTGCGATTGCCGCGACCGCTGCCGTTGGGCCCGAAGGCTCCCGAGATGCCCCAGCTGAGCGACCAATCATCGCCGAGCGGGAAGAACTGCTTGATGGCTAAAAGTTGCTGCAGGTCCAGCGGCCCGCGCACACCCGGATCGCTGCCGCCGTAGAAACTGCGCGCGCTGGCTTCACCTGCAGCCATCTGGGTCGAGGTGACCAGCTCCAGGTACCAGGGCAGCGACGAGAGCCAGCTCAGCTCGGCGCCCAGACCGCGAGCGCCTTCGGCCCCGAAGACGCGGCCCAGGGCAAAGGGCTGGTCGACGAAATACCAGGTGTGGGGATGGGTCGGGTTGCGGCGGCCGAAGCGCGTCAGAAACTGCCCCGCCCGCAGCTGCAGGCGATGGGGCAGGCCAAGGGTCGTGGCGTAGGCTTCCTCGATCTCCACGCCGAAAAGGCCGAAAACGAGGTTGGCGTCGAAGCGGAAGTAGGGATCGACCGCCGCCCCCACCGACAGCTCCAGCTGCTGCAGGTTGAAACCGTTTGCGACCGGGTCGTGGGCGCCGCTCTGCCGGCTGCGGTCCACATCGGAAAAGGCGGCCAGGGCGAAGTCGGCGATCAGCGAGATGTCGGGGTTCAAGCTGGGGGCACTTCGGATGGGCGCAGGGCCGGGTGCCGGTGCGGTGGCGATCGGCGGCGGCTCTGGCGCCGGGTCGGCATCGGCATCGGCGGCCAGCGCCTCGCGCAGCGCGGCTTCGTCTCCGGCGCTGAGCTCGGGCACAGCGGCTGGCTCGGGCGCGGCGGGCACTTCCTCCACCGGGGCCGCCACCGCGGGCGCTTGCTGGACTGCGGGCGGCGCCTGCGCGGGCGGCTGTTGGGCGCCCGCGACCACCGCAGGCATCAGCGAGGCCATGAGCAGCACAGCGGCTGAGACGACTGAAACTTCGTTTCTCATCACCAAAAGCCCCAAAGCCGCGAGCGTGCGGCACTGTGCTCGGCCACGCCCGTCGGTCGCATGGATCGATCGACTTGCTCGCCGCGCCCGAGGCTAGGGGCGGCGGCGTGCGTTCAGGGGATCAACCCGGCAGCGGTGGTGAGGTCTTGGGCGCGGCATCGAGGGCAGGGCGCGGAGTCGCTCTGCTGAAAAACAGCGGCGTCAGCATCGCGCGCGTCGGCGCCTTTGCATCGACCGGAGCCGGAGCCTCCAGCAGCGCCCGCGAGCGCTCATCGGAGGCCACCAGGCAATGCTCGTGGCCGTCGTGGGCCTCGTCTTCGCCGCGGGCGTAGAAGGCGGCGTCGGCCGTGGATTGCGCGCGGCCGTGGCCCTCGGCCGCAGGGGCGTGACCCGGCCCGTGACCCGGCCCGTGACCCGGCCCGTGCACCGCTTCGCCGTGCTCGGCACAGCGACTGTGCTCGATGAGCAGGAAGTGCAGAGGGCCGCTGAGCTGAAAGAGCGCGCAAATCGCCGCGATGCGCAGGATCAGTGCGCTGTCACGGAGGCGGCGGTCGAACCGGTGCACGGGGTGAAGGCTACTCGCGAGCGCGGGCCGCGCAAGGGCGGGCTGGCCCTCGCCGCGGCAGCGCGATTCCATGGCGAGCCCTTAGATGTGCTCGGCGGGAGTGCTGAGCCGATGATCGGGGTCGATACGATGCCAGATGCAAGGACGGCCTGCGCCGGAATACACCGTGTATTTCAAGGGGACCGGACGCCGCAGCTGGCGCCGTAGCGGTCCCGAGAGCGGATCATGACTCCCGCCGGGCACATTTAGGGGCTACAGTGGTCGTCGGCGTGCGCAAGGCACGTCGCGACGGGAGGAACAAACGATGGCGATTGTCGCGAGGTTTTCCTTTGACGTGCCGTTCGGCAAAAAATCCGAGGCCCTGGCGATTCTCGAGGAGGGCGCCGGGATCGAGGCCGAGGTGGGATTCCCCAAGCCACGACGCATGGTGGGTTCCATCGGCACGCCCGAATCCCGCATCGAGGAGCACTTCGAGTTCGAGAGCCTGGCCGCACTGGAGGCCACCTGGGCCAAGCTCAACAACCCGAAGATGGCGGAATTCATGAAGCGCCTGGCCCCCTACGTCGTGCCCGGCTCCCATCGCTGGGAGGTGCTGCGCATCGTGGGCGAGTAGCCCGGCGGCGGCCTCCACGCCGTCCACGCCGGGCCTGGGTGGTCAATTGAGTCAGCTGCTTTGACGCCTGCCCCAACAGCGCTAAGCTGCCGCTGCCCATGGAACCCGCCCCCGTGCCGCCGCCTGCTCGCAGCGCCGCCCAGAAACTCGGTGCGCTGCTGCGCACGCTGCTGCCGATCGCGGTGCTGCTGGTCGCCGCCTTCATCGCCTCGGACTTGATGCGCAGCTCCCCGCGCGCCCGCCGCAAGCCCCGCGAGCGCAGCGCGCGCCTGGTCGAAGTGCAGACGGTCAAGATGGGCGAGCAGCGGGCCCGGGTACACGCCATGGGCACGGTGCGGCCCGCGCGGGCCATGGAGCTGCGGCCGCGGGTTGGCGGCCAGATCACGCGTCTGGGGAAGGAATTCGTACCCGGCGGTCGCTTCAAGGCCGGCAAGCTGGTGGCCCAGATCGACCCCACCGACTACGAGCTGTCGATTCAAGAGCGCGAGAGCCAGGTGGTGCGTGCGCGGGCTGCGCTTCGGCTGGAGCAGGGGCGCCAGAACGTGGCCGCCCGCGAGTACCAGATGCTGGGCCAGGGCCAGGGCCAGGGCGCCGGGGGCCAGGACTCGGACCTGGCCCTGCGCGGGCCCCAGCTCGACAGCAGCCGGGCCGAGCTCAAGAGCGCCGAGACCGCGCTGGAGCGGGCGCGCATCGAGCGCAGGCGCACGGCGGTGATCGCGCCGTTCAACGCCATCGTGGATTCACGCCTGGTGGAAGTCGGCGCCCAGGTCACCCCCAGCAGCCTGCTCGGACGCCTGGTGGGCACCGACAGCTACTGGGTCGAGGTCAGCCTACCGGTCGACCAGCTGCGCTTGATCGATGTGCCCAGCCACGCCGACGACGAGGGCTCGCCGGTGCGCGTCTGTCACGACAAGGTCTGGGGCCAGGGCAACTGCCGCGAAGGCCGCGTGATGCGACTGGCCAGCGGCCTCGAGGAGCAGGGGCGCATGGCGCGGCTTTTGGTCACCGTCGACGACCCGCTCTCGCTCGAAGAGGAAAACGCCCACGTGCCGGCCATGATCCTCGGCTCCTACGTGCGCGTCGAAATCGAGGGCGCCAGGCAAATGCGCGTGGCAGAGGTGGATCGGGCGCTATTGCGCAACGGCGATTCGGTGTGGGTGCTCAGCGACAAGGGCACGCTCGAGATCGTGCCGGTCTCGGTCGCCTTCCGCAACAGCGAGAAGGTCTACGTGGTCGACGGTCTCGAAGGTGGCGAAAAGCTCATCACCTCCATGATCACCGGCGCGGTGTCCGGCATGCCCTTGCGCACGGGTCCGGCTCCGGGTGCCCGCGCAGAAGGACGCGGTGGGGCGCCTGGCAAGAAGGGCATGGGCCGGCGGCCCCACGGCCGGCGTCCACCCGGCGGCCCCGGAGCCCCCGCTGCCGAAGGCGCTGGCAAGCGGCCGTCCAAGCTCCCGCCCAGCGCCGAGTCCAAGCGAGCACGTGGCGATGGCCCAGGCTGATTCCGGCGGCGAGCCGCCCGGCCCCATCGCCTGGATGGTGGGCAACCGCGTCACGCCCAACCTGCTGATGTTGGTGCTGATCGTCGGCGGCATCTTCCTGAGTTCGAAGATCACCCAGGAGGTTTTCCCGGCCTACGAGCTGGACCTGGTCAACATCAACGTGCCCTATCCCGGCGCCAGCCCCGAGGAGGTGGAGCAGGGCATCGTGCTGGCGGTGGAAGAGGCGGTACGCAGCATCGAGGGCGTCAAAGAGGTGCGCGCCACCGCCGCCGAGGGCATGGCCAGCATCGCCGTCGAGCTGCGCGAAAGCGCCGACGACCGCCACGTGCACCAGGAGATCAAGCAGCAGATCGACCGCATCACCACCTTCCCGCGCGACGCCGAGGAAGCGACCGTGACGCTGCAGGTGCAGCGCAGGCCCGTGCTGTCGGCCATGGTCTATGGCGAAGCTGACGAGTGGGCGCTGCGCGACCTGGCCGAGCTGGTGCGCGACCGCCTGCTCGAGCATCCCGACATCAGCCAAGTCGAGACCGAGGGTACGCGCGCCTACGAGCTGCAGGTCGACGTGCCGCGCCAGGCCCTGCGCTCCCACGGGCTGACGCTCTCGGACGTGGCCCAAACGATTGCGCAGGGTGCCGTCGACGTGCCCGGCGGTGCCGTCGACACCCCGCGGGGCGAGACGCTCTTGCGCATGCGCGAGCGGCGCGACTGGGCCAGCGACTACACCGAGCTGCCGGTGATCACCGGCAAGGACGGCTCGGTGGTCTACCTGCGCGACATCGCCCACGTGCACGACGGCTTCGCCGACACCGACGATTGGGCCAGCTACGACGGCATGCCCGCCATCGGCTTCACGGTCTACCGCGTCGGCGACCAGACGCCCATGGGCATCTCACAGGCCGCGCGCGAGGCGCTGGCCGAGATCGAAGGCGACTTGCCGCCGGGTGTACATGTCGCCATCAACTCCGATCGCTCGAGCTACTACCAGCAACGGCTGCATCTATTGACCAAGAACGCCTTCATGGGTCTGGTGCTGGTGCTGGTGTTGCTGGGCGTCTTCTTGGAGGTGCGATTGGCCTTTTGGGTGCTCTTGGGCATCCCCACATCGTTTTTGGGCGCCATGATCTTCCTGCCCTGGGGCGGGGTGACCATCAACATCATCTCGATGTTCGCCTTCATCCTCTCGCTCGGCATTGTGGTCGACGACGCCATCGTGGCCGGCGAGAACATCTTCGAGCACCGACAACGGGGCGTGGGGCTTACGCAAGCGGCGATCCGCGGCGCGCGCGAAGTCGCAGTGCCGATCACCTTCAGCATCATCACCAACATCGTCGCCTTCATCCCGCTGATGTACGTGCCGGGTTTCTTCGGCAAGATCTGGTACTCGATCCCGCTGGTCGTCGGCGCCGTCTTCATCATCTCCTGGGTCGAAGCACTCTTCATCCTGCCGGCGCACCTGGCCCACACCAAGCGCAGTGATCCCAACGACCCCAGCGCCATCGAGCGCTTCCGGCGGGCGGTGGCGCGCGGCCTCGAAGTCTTCTTGGGGCGCTTCTTCGGCCCCCTGGTCGCCGCCTGCATGCGGCGGCGTTATCTCACGGTCGCCGTGGGCGCCGCGGTGCTGATGCTCACGCTGGCCTACGCCATGAGCGGCCGGCTGGGCATGATCCTGATGCCCAAGGTGGAGTCGGACTACGCCGCGGTCACCGCCACGCTGCCCTACGGCAGCCCGCCCGAGCGCGTGCGGGAAGTGCACGACCGCCTGGTGGCCGCAGGCGAAAAGGTGGCGGCGGAAAACGGCGGCGACGCGCTCAGCATCGGCATGTACGCCCGCGTACGCAACAACAGCGTCGAGGTCAGCATGTACCTCACCGACCCCGAGGTGCGGCCGCTGTCGACGACGGCGGTGACACAGCTGTGGCGCCAGGAGGTGGGTGAACTCCCGGGCGTGGAGTCGGCGCGCTTCGAGGCCGATCGCGGAGGACCCGGACGCGGCCCGTCGGTGACCGTGGAGCTGGCCCACCGCTCCATCGACGAACTCAATCGGGCCAGCGCCATGTTGGCCGAAGCGCTGGGGGAGTTCGGCAACCTGCGCGACGTCGACGACGGCTTCATGCAGGGCAAACCCCAGCTCGACTTCCAGTTGACCTCCGCCGGACGCAGCCTGGGGCTCACGGCCCGTGAAGTGGGCCGGCAGGTGCGCGACGCCTTCTTCGGTGCTGAAGCCCTGCGGCAGCAGCGCGGGCGCAACGAAGTTCGGGTGCGGGTACGGTTGCCGGAGGCCGAGCGCAAGAGCGAACACACCGTCGAGCGGTTGCTGATCCGAACGCCCAGCGGGGCCGAGGTACCGCTGTCGGAAGTGGCGGAAATCACGCGAGGCCACGCATTTACCGCGATTCAGCGGCGCAACGGTCGGCGCACCGTCACCGTCAGCGCCAGCGCCGTACCGATCAAAAAGACCGGTGAAATCATCGCGGCGCTCAAGGCCGACGTGCTGCCCCAACTGGCCCGCGACATCCCGGGACTGCACTACAGCTTCGAGGGCCGCCAGGCCTCCATGCGCGACTCCATGGCGTCGCTGCGTTTCGGATTCCTGTTGGCCATGGTCGCGATTTACATCCTGCTCGTGGTGCCCTTCCGCAGCTACGTGCAGCCGCTGATCATCATGCTGGCGATTCCCTTCGGCGCCGTCGGCGCGGTGCTCGGACACGTGCTGATGGACTACAGCCTCAGCCTCATCAGCATGATGGGCGCCATCGCCCTGTCGGGCGTCGTGGTCAACGACGGCCTGGTCATGGTCGACTACGCCAACCGCCGGCGCGACGAAGGCATCAGCCCCCAGACAGCGGTCCACGAAGCGGCCCTGCGACGCTTCCGACCCATCCTGCTGACCACCCTGACCACCTTTGGCGGCCTGGCTCCGATGATCTTCGAAACCTCGCGCCAGGCCCGGTTTTTGATCCCGATGGCGCTGTCGCTCGGCTACGGCATTCTCTTCGCGACCCCCATCGTGCTGATCCTGCTGCCTTGCCTCTACCTGATGATCGAAGACGCCAAAGCCCTCGGCCGCCGCATCTTCGCCGGCCCCCGCTCCCCGTCCCCCCCCGAGGCGAGCCCGATCGCCCGCGGCCTGCCCTGACGACGGGGGCGCCCAGTTCCTGCACCTGCATCCTGCACCAACCTTGGTTACGCTACGGAATTTTTAGCTAGGCTGCCAGCAACGTCTTGAAGGCGGCAGGCCCACCTTCCCACGTTCCTCCGGAGGAAAATCTGCTGCAATACCAAGAGGTATCTGGAGAGGTTCCTCGAAGACGCATGGCGTCTGCGGCCCCGCCTTTGCGAAGCTGCAATTGAATCGCGACATTCGTAGCCGCAGGCCCGAGCTCTCCGCGGACAGGTGTCGCGCCACCTCAAGCGCTTGCCTACCCACGGCCTCATCAAACACGTCGGAAGAACCTGCAAATACCATACGCGACCAAGGCTGGACGCACCGTGGCGCTAGCGGGCCCGGGGCTCCGCTCCCTCGTACTGATCCCTGAACTGGCCGCGACTCCGACACCGTGAACACGTCTCGCTCCTTGCCCCTTTGCGCTAAAATTCCGCCACTTCTGCACACAATTTCAAAGCGACCACCCAGGGTTCGCGGTCAAATGCAACACACGCGTTCCGGGCTCGGAGAGTAATCCAGTCCCGGTCACCGCACCGTTCTGCTACAACCGGTCGATGTCCCCTGAGCCGGAGGTCCCCGACTGTTTGACGTGCGGAGCTTGCTGTCGTACCGATATCGATGGGCTGATCGCCGTCTATCCGCAAGACCTCGTGCGTTTTCGGGACAGGGGCCGACCAGAGCTTTCGGAAGCCGTGGTGCCGGGACGCTTCGGTGGGCTGGCCTTCGCCACCACCTCCGACGGCGCGTGCGTGCATCTGGGAACCGCCGACAGCGCCTGTGCCTGCGCGATCTACGAGGAGCGCGGCGAGACTTGCCGGGGCTTTCCCGCCGGTTGCCCGAGATGCCACCAGTTTCGGTACGATGCGGGCGTGGTGGGCTGAGCGCGCGACAGAGATCATCGGCCCTGAACTGGGGGTCGCGCAGCTCTTCGCCGACCGATTGCACGGAAGGCCCGGTCAACTGCCAATTCCACCCCGGGCACCTCGACCACGCCGACCACGCCGGTCGAGTTCGCCGAGTTGCTCAGCTGGCGACAGCGATTTGGCCGTTGAATCTCCGCGGTCCACCCCCTCGCACAGCGCGAGCAAGAACCACGGCCCAGGGGAGCGGTTCACCGGCGCCGCAGCGTTCCCTCACAGCCGGCTTCACGGCGGCGCAGACAGAGTCCATCTGCCAAACACGGTAGAAACAGCCCTTATTCTGGGAGTTTTCCGTCCCCAGCTGATCAGACGCGTCCGCCGAGTCGGCCCGGTCCCCCAGGCCGACTCGAACTCGGTCCGCGCGTGCTCAGGCCCTAGCTCTTAGTTACTGGCGCTGCCAGCCAACTCAATACGCGCCTCGGCCCACTGCAGGGCACGCTCGGCGTCGCGATAGGCCACTTCTTCAGTGGTTGCTTTGAGTTCCTTCAAATGCGCTTCGGCCGCGGCGCGGTCCTTCTGCGCGTCCTCCAGGTCCACATCCTCGGGACGCATGAAGAACTCGGTGATCAGGCGCACCCGCCCAGCGCCAGCTTCGGCATAACCGCCGCCCACTGCCGCGCGCAGCTGCTTGCCTTCTTGCTTGTAGGTCAAGATGCCGGGCTTGAGCGCGGCGAGCAGCGGTACGTGGCCCGCCAGCACGCCGAATTGGCCGGCGGCGCTGGGCACCTGGACCGATTCGGTCTCGACGCTCAACTCCTTGCCAAGTGGCGTGGCCACTTCCAGGGCGATGCCGGTGGGCAGCTCGGCCATTTCAGCTCTCCGCCAGCTTCTTGGCCTTGGCCTTGACGCCTTCGACGTTGCCGACCAGGTGGAAGGCCTGCTCGGGCAGGTCGTCCAGGGCTCCCGAGAGGATTTCCTCGAAGGAGCTGATGGTCTCTTCCAGCGGCACGTACTGGCCGGGGATGTTGGTGAAGGTCTCGGCCACGAAGAAGGGCTGGCTGAGGAACTTTTCGACCTTACGCGCGCGCTCGACGGTGAGCTTGTCGTCTTCCGAAAGCTCGTCCATGCCGAGGATGGCGATGATGTCCTGCAGGTCCTTGTATCGCTGCAGGGTCTGCTGCACCTGGCGCGCAACGTTGTAGTGGCGCTCGCCGAGGATCTGCGGGTCAAGCATGGTGGAGGTGGAACTCAGCGGGTCCACCGCCGGGTAGATGCCCTTCTCGGAGATGGCACGCGACAGCTCGGTGGTGGCGTCCAGGTGGGCGAAGGTGGTGGCCGGCGCCGGGTCGGTGTAGTCGTCGGCCGGCACGTAAATCGCCTGCACCGAGGTGATCGAACCCTTGGTGGTCGAGGTGATGCGCTCCTGCAACGCGCCCATCTCGGTGCCCAGGGTGGGCTGATAGCCGACGGCGCTGGGAATGCGGCCCAAAAGCGCGCTCACCTCGGAGCCCGCCTGGGTGAAGCGGAAGATGTTGTCGACGAAGAGCAGCACGTCCTGGCCTTCTTCATCGCGGAAGTACTCGGCGACGGTCAGGGCCGAGAGCGCCACGCGGGCGCGCGCTCCGGGCGGCTCGTTCATCTGGCCGTAGATGAGCGCGGTCTTCGAGATGACGGGCTCGCCGGTCTCGAGCTTGGACTCGTTCATCTCACCGTAGAGGTCGTTGCCCTCGCGGGTGCGCTCGCCGACACCGGCGAAGCAGCTGACACCACCGTGGGCCTTGGCCACATTGTTGATCAGCTCCATGATCAAGACCGTCTTGCCCACGCCGGCGCCGCCGAAGAGGCCGATCTTGCCGCCCTTGCGGTAGGGGGCGAGCAGGTCGATGACCTTGATGCCGGTCTCGAAGATTTCGACGTTGACGCTCTGGTCGGTGAACGCGGGCGCCTGACGGTGAATCGGCGCGCTCTTGCTGGCGTTGACCGGACCCTTGCCGTCCACGGGCGCGCCGACGACGTTCAAGATGCGGCCCAGGCATTCCTTGCCCACGGGCATGGCGATGGGACCGCCGGTGTTCCTGACCTCCATGCCGCGGACCAAACCCTCGGTGGAGTCCATGGCGATGGTGCGCACCGAGCTCTCACCCAGGTGCTGGGCCACCTCGAGCACGAGGTTGTCGGCCTCGGCGCTGATCGAGGGGTTGCTGAGCTTGAGCGCGCTCATCAGGGCCGGCAGCTGGCCGGGGGGAAAGTCGACGTCGACGACGGGTCCGATGACCTGGGAAACGGTGCCGTTTTGAAGCTCTGCCATCTGCTTTTCTCTCTGAAAACTCTGGGAAGGTCGGAATGCTGTGGGCTATGGATTAGCCCTTGAGCGCCTCGGCGCCGCCGATGATTTCCATCAGCTCGGTGGTGATCGCCGCCTGACGTGCGCGGTTGGCCTGCAGCGTCAGCTTGTCGATCATGTCCTTGGCGTTGTTGGTGGCGTTTTCCATGGCGGTCATGCGGGCGCCGTGCTCGGAAGCCACCGACTCCAGTAGACCGCGGTAGATCTCGACGTTGACGTAGAGCGGCAGCAGGGTGTCGAGGATGGTCTGCTGGTCGGGCTCGTAGATGAAGTCGACTGCCGTCTCTTCAGCCGGCACGTCCATGGGCTCGATCGGCAAGAGCTTTTCGACGGTGACGTGCTGGGTGATCGCGCTCTTGAACTCGTTGTAGACGATGTAGCAGGCGTCCAGATCAGCCCGGGTGTACTCCGCGACGATGACATCGCCGATCTCGCTGGCCTTGTCATACGTGAGGTCGGCGTAGATGTTGGAGAACTCGTGCTTGATCGCCACGCCGCGACGGCGCAGGTAGTCGCGCCCCTTGCGCCCGATGGCACCCACGGTGACCTCGTTGCCCGCTTCCTCCTGCTCCAAGTAGAAGCGGTGGGCGGCCTTGCTCGCCGCGGCGTTAAATGAGCCAGCCAGGCCGCGGTCGCTGGTGAGCACCAGCAGCAGGATGCGCTTGGGCTCGCGGCGGGCGAGCAGCGGATGCAGCTCCTCGTCGTCGCCGGTGCGCGCAGCCAGTGATGACAGCATCTCCAGGGTCTCGAGCGCATAGGGACGCATGCGCGTGATATTTTCCTGGGCCTTGCGCAGACGCGCGGCGGCCACCAGCTTCATCGCACGCGTGATCTTCTGCGTGTTTTTGACGCTGGCGATGCGCCTGCGAATCTCCTTGAGGTTTCCACCGGGCATGGGCTGGTCCTGCGGTTTTTCGTGGGGGTTCTAGCGAGACCGGTGGGCTCAGGCGCTCTTCTTGGGGTCGAAGACTTCACCGAAGGCCGCGAGCGCCTTCTTGAGCTTGTCTTCGATCTCGCCGCCGATCTTGCCGCCCTTGGCGAGCTCGTCCATCAGGCTCTTTTGCGAGGCGCTCATGTAGTCGAGCAGCTCTTTTTCGTAGCGCGCGATGGCCGGCAACGGGTAGCTGTCGATATAGCCGTTGTTGGCGGCGTAAATCACGACCACCTGGTCGGTGACCGACATGGGCACGTACTGACCCTGCTTGAGCACCTCGGTCAGACGCTCACCGCGGGCCAGCTGCTTCTGGGTGGCCGGGTCCAGGTCGCTGGCGAACTGGGCGAAGGCCGCCATCTCGCGGAACTGGGCCAGGTCGAGCTTCATGGTGCCGGCGACCGAGCGCATGGACTTGACCTGCGCGGCGCCGCCGACGCGCGAGACCGACAGACCCACGTCGATGGCCGGGCGCTGGCCGGAACGAAACAGGTCGCTCTGCAGGAAGATCTGACCGTCGGTGATGGAGATCACGTTCGTCGGGATATAGGCCGAGACGTCACCCGCCTGGGTCTCGATGATCGGCAGCGCCGTCAGCGAGCCGCCCGAGTCGGCGAGCTTGACCGCCTTGTGTCCGCCGCCCTTCTTTTCGGCTTCGGCCTTGGCGTGCTCTTCGGCGTCGCCGCCCATGTAGTAACCCTCGCCCACGCGGGCGTCTTCGGGGCGCTTGGCCTCGCCGCCGCTGGGCACCACGACCCACTCCTCGGCCATCTTGGCGGCGCGCTCGAGCAGGCGGCTATGCAGGTAGAAAACGTCGCCGGGGTAGGCCTCGCGACCGGGCGGACGACGCAGCAGCAAGGAAAGCTGGCGGTAGGCGGTGGCCTGCTTGCTCAGGTCATCGTAGATGATAAGGGCGTGGCGGCCGCTGTCGCGGAAGAACTCCGCCATCGTGCAGCCCGAGTAGGGCGCGATGAACTGCAGGGGCGCCATCTCGGAAGCGCCCGAGACCATCACGATGGTGTAGTCCATGGCGCCGTGCTTGCGCAGCTTGTCCACCACCGAGGCGACCGTCGACTGCTTCTGGCCGATGGCCACGTAGACGCAGATGACGTCCTTGCCCTTCTGGTTGATGATGGTGTCGGTGGCGACGGCCGTCTTGCCGGTCTGACGGTCGCCGATGATCAGCTCGCGCTGGCCGCGGCCGATGGGGATCATGGCGTCGATGGCCTTGATACCCGTCTGCAGCGGCTCGTTGACCGGCTGGCGCTGGATGATGCCCGGCGCCTTGATCTCGACCTGGGCGCGCGTGGTGTCGGTCAGCGGACCCTTGCCGTCGACCGGCTCGCCCAGGGCGTTGACCACGCGGCCGACCAGGGAGTCGCCCACCGGCACGTCGAAGATGCGGCCGGTGCGCTTGACCGTGTCGCCCTCGCGCACCGCGGTGTCGATGCCCATCAGGGCCACACCCACGCTGTCGGACTCCAGGTTGAGCACCATGCCCATCAGGCCGCCGGGAAACTCCACCAGCTCGCCGGCCATGGCGCTGTCCAGACCGTAGACGCGGGCAATGCCGTCGCCCACCGTCAACACGGTGCCGGTCTCCATCACCTCGACGGTCTTGTCGTAGGAGGCGATCTGCTTCTGGATGATCTTCGAGATCTCTTCGGCGCGTAGCTGCATGCGCTTCCTCTTTGCTGTCTATCGGACCGCTCGGTCCGACTGGAATCGTTCTTTGGGGGTTCGGGGGATCGCCTGGAATAGGCGAAAGGCGTGCGAGACTACCTCAGGAGCTCGTCGCTGAGCTCCGCGAGACGGTTCTTGATGGAACCGTCGAAGACCTGGTCACCGACACGGGTGACGACGCCGCCGATCAGGCTGGGATCGGTGCTGCGCTCGAGTACCACTTCCTTGCCGGTGACCTCGCGCAGGGTGCGCTCGAGTTCGCGGTAATAACCGGCGGGCAACTCGGCGGCGCTGACCACTTCGGCGCGCACGCGACCCGAGCGCGCTTCGCTCAGCGCCTGGTAGGCCTCGGCGACCTCGGGCACGTGGCGCATGCGCCGGCGATCGGCCAGCAGCATCAGGGTGTCGCGCGTGTACTGGTGCATGGTGGCCGCGCGCGCCAGATCGGTGAGCACCGCCCGGCGCTGGCTCTGGCTGACGCCCGGATTCTCGAAGACCGAGCGCAGGTCCTTGGCCTCTTTCCAGCTGGCGGCGAAGTCGCTGAGGTCCTTGCCGATGCGATCGACTGCCTTGGCCTCGGTGGCGAGCTGCAATAGGGCGCTGGCGTAGCGCTTGCCGACGACGCTGATGCTCATGGGCGGCCTCCGAGCTGACCCAGGTGGGACTTGAAGTCATCGGCCAGGCGCTGCTGGTCGGCAGGGCGCACGGCCTTGATCAGCACCTCTTCGGCAGCCTTCACCGCCGCTTCCACCACCTCGCGGCGCACGGAAGTCGACAGCGCCTGGGCGTGCTGGTCGATGAGCGTCTCGGTTTCCTGCTTCAGACGTCGGGCGCTGTCCTCGGCCTCGGCCACGATGCGCTTTTTGTCTTCCTCGGCGGCGCGCGAGATGTCGGCCTTGAGCTTGGCCAGCTCGTCGTCGAGGGTCTTGAGGCGCTCGGTGTACTCGTCGTAGCGGGCCTGGGCCTTGTCCTTCATGGCGCTGGCCTCGGCGATGGCGCTCTCGATTTCACTGCGGCGGCTGGCCAGGAACTCCGAGATCGGAACGCGGCCGAACTTGCGCAGCAAAAACACCAACAGGCCGAAATTCAGGCAGGCGGCCCAGAACTCGCTGCTGGCGACGATCGCCTTGAAGCCGAACTCGCCGTGGCCGTGGGCATCACCACCGCTGGCGGCGGCTGCCGCGGGCACAAGCAGCGTGAGGGCGAAGGAAAACCAGGCCTTTGATTGTGCGCCCATCAGCTCATGCTCCGGTGCAGCAGTTTCTCGGCGATCTCGCGGGCCAACCCGGGCACCTGCTCCTGGGCCTTGTCGCGCGCCTCCTTGGCCTCCAGGTCGAGCTGGGCCTTGGCGCTGGAGAGCGTGGCCGCATTTTCCCGGCGCGCCTTTTCCGTCAGCTCGCGGGCTAACTTCTGGGCATCGGTGCGCAGGCGATCGCGCTCCTTGCCGGCCTGCTCGGAGACCTTGCGCAGCTCGCCCTCAAAGTGGGCGCGCTTTTCGTCGGCGTCGCGCTCCATTTGATCGGCCTGGTCCCGCGAGCCACCCATGGCGGCCTCGCGGGCGTCGAAAAGACCCATGACCGGCTGGAAGACCAGGCCGCGCAGGATCAGGAAGGCGATGAAGAAAACGCCCATCTGGACGAAGAAGCTGCCGTCGAGGTCGATCGGCGAGCCGCCCGAAAGCAGCAGCCCCAGTGGGATGGAGGACAGCATGGTTTCCCTCGCTCGAAGGCGATCTAGGGTCAGCCTGCAGCCGCTGACCAGGCCCTGGGACGGCCAGCGCGTCCACCGCGCCGCATGCCCCAGTTGAGGGGCGTCCATTCCGCCTCAGGCGCGCGCTGTGTACCAGCGGGCACCGGGCGAGTCAAGCTGCACGAGTCCCTGGTGGTCAGGCGCGCAAGTCCTGGAATTTCGGGGCGATTCGGGGAACTGGCCAGGTCCGGCCGCTACGGAAATTTACCGTGTCGCAAACGACCCATGCTTGCACCGGCAGCGAGTTCAGCACCAGACTCCATGGAGTCGGCGCTTGGCGCGGCGGAAACACCCGGGGAGGCGAGATGCGATCGATCGACGTTCGATGTGGGCTGTTAATGGTGGCGGTGCTTGCGGCGGCGGGCTGTTTCAAGACGCTCGATACCGACGGTGGCGTGGCCGGTGATGGCGTGGCCGGTGATGGTGCGACCGCCGCGGGTGCAGCCGGCGTCGGCAGCTCGAGCGGCCAAGCGAGCGAGGGCGGCACCGTCATACGCCCGGGTGGCTCCGATACCGGCGACCCGGGGCCCGGCGTCTCGCCCGGCTGCGAGGCCGAGCTCGCGGCCACCATCGCCGTCAGCAACGTCGACACCGTCGACCTGCTCTTCGTGGTCGACAATTCCGGCTCCATGCGCGAGGAGCAGGTGGCCCTGGCGCGCGAATTTCCCAAGCTCATCCACGTGCTGGCGAGCGGCGACCGCGGCGGCGACGGAGTCAATGACTTCCCGCCGGCCAAGTCGCTGCACCTGGGCGTGGTCTCCTCGGACATGGGCCTGGTGGGCATCCAGGGCATCCCCGGCTGCGACGGCCTGGGCGACGACGGCATCATGAACGCCATTCCGGGCTCGAACGCCAGCGGCTGCCAGGCCAGCTACCCGCCCTTCATCAGCTACACCGCCGGCGTCAACACGCCCGAGCAGACCGCCACCGACTTCGCCTGCGTCGCCACGCTCGGCACCGAAGGCTGCGGATTCGAGCAGCAGCTCGAGGCGGGGCTCAAGGCGCTGTGGCCGGAGACCGATATCGACCCCGAGACCGGCCTGCCCTTCGAACAAAACCGCATCCTCTTCCTCGGCGATGCCAACGGCTTCGGTCGTTTCGGCCACGGCGACCGGGAAAACAACGGTTTCCTGCGCAACGACCCGGCTCAAGGCCTGTCGCTGATCGGCATCGTCGTGGTCACCGACGAGGAGGACTGCTCCTCGGCCGACACCCGACACTTCATGCCCGAGCAATACCTGCCGCCGGGCGACCCGCTAGCGCAGCAGGACCTGAACCTGCGCTGCTTCTACAACAAGCAAAACCTCTACAACATCGACCGCTACGTCAACGGCTTCAAGGCGCTCAGGCCGGGCAACGAGAACCTTGTGGTCTTCGCGGCCATCGTCGGCGTGCCGCCCGACCTGGTCACGCCCGAAGCCCTGACCAACGTCGATTTCAGCGATCCGGCCTCGCGCGATAACCACTACGCCACCCTCCTGGCCGACCCGCGCATGCAGGAGGTGGAGGACCCCACGCGCACGCCGGAGCAAGGTGGGAACCTGACGCCCTCCTGTATCACCGAAAACGGCAAGGCCTATCCACCGCGGCGCATCGTCGAGATCGCCCAGCGCTTTGGGCCGAACGGCGTCGTGCAATCGATCTGCCAGGACGACTTCGGCCCGGCCACCGACGCCATCATCAACACGCTTTCGCGACGGCTCGGTGCCGTCTGCCTACCGCAGCCGCTGTCGCGCGGCGGCGACGGCCTGGTGGGCTGCGAGGTCCTGTGGGAGCTGCCGCCACCGAACCTGGCACCGGCCAATGCCCCCACGAGCTGCGGCCAAAACGGCTGGCAGTTCCTGCTCGCACCGCCCGGAGACTGGAGCACGGTCAGCGACAAGGGCGGCGCGGTTTGCCGGGTCGCCCAACTGGCGGTCGAAGGCGGCGCGACGAGCTCCACCGACGGCTTCACCGACGGCTGGTACTACGACGACTTCTCCGAAGACACGGCCATCGAATGCCGGACGGAAAGCAAACAGCGCGTGGCCTTCACACCCGCGGCCAAACCGCCCAGCGGAGTGACGGTGAAGTTGGTCTGCGGGCTTTCGAGCGGGGCCGATCCGAACGACTGCTGGCCTAGCTCGGCGCAAGGCCGATAGGGCATCGACCGGTTTGAAAGTACCATAAACTCGCGAGGGAGAGCGGGTTCAGCGCCGCGACGACAGTTACGCCGCCCGGGAGGCGCGTGCGTTCGGTTGACACCCGCCACCTGGATTCCTCAACCTGCGCCACCATCCACGGAAGAGTCTGCCTCGCATGGCGAGCAGTGCTCCGAGACGCACTCATCGAAAAACACGGCAACACCCCCGACCTGCGTGGACGCCCACGAGTGGCAGTGTTCACAGGCGCACTGTGCACACTGCGGAGGCGCAAGGCCCGACTGCCTGCACATTTCGATCTGGTCGGCGAAGCGGGGTCCCGCGCACGCGCGCTCGGCCTCGGAAAACAAACCGCAGACATGACAAACCGGGAGACATCGAATGCCGTCGGCGGCCCCGGTCTGGCCGGCACGCGTGAGGGACTCGAGTTCGCGAGCGGAGCCCTCGGGGCAATACACGACCCCATCCTCGAACTCGACGAAGCCCACCAATAGCTCGGTCGTTTGGTCGTAATAATAGAAGCGGCCACCCGTGGATCCGGGACCGACCTCCAGAACCAGCAGCGGATCGCACTTGCCCATGGAAACGGCCAACGGGGGATTCTGCGACAAACAGCCGGCGGTGGCGGTCGCCAGCCCCTGATCCAGGGTCTCGAAGCCTCGGCAGACATTATTCCAGAGGGGGTCCTCGCAGAGTTCCTGCAGGCTGCGCATCGTAGGAGTCACGCAGCGCGAGTACGGCCCGACTGCTGCCTGTTCGTCGTCACGGCAGGCCCCCGCCAGGCCGAGCATCAGCAAGCACAGAACTGCCGTCCAAGCTCCTGGGCGTGTCCTCGGATGAGTCCTGGGCACGGACGACCCAAGGGATGGAAGCGGGCACTGGGTCGCGCTTCCCCACACAAGTCTCCATGGGACAACGAAAGTCATCACTTCACACCCCTCTCTTCTGCGATTCTAGCCCAGATCATTCATGAATGAGCGACTGCGGGTGCGGAACTACCTCCGTGAAAGCGCAAGCTCGAAAAGCCGTCTCTCGACGTACTGCACGTGCGCCAGCGGTTGGCCATCACGCCGGCAGCCAAACCGCCCACAGGAGGTCACGGTCAAGCGGGTCTGCGGGCTTTCGAGCGTGGGCGGGCCGAGCGACTGCTGAAGGCGCGCTCAACCCCCAGCGGACTCGAGCAGCCCGGCCTCGATCGCCAGCTTGCGGATGCGCTTTTTCACCTCGGTGAAGCGGCGCCGCAAGGTGGCCTCGAAGCGCTGCTCGGCGGCGGGGCCCTCGGCGTCGTCGGGCAGCATGGCGTGGGCGATGTCGCGCCAGGGCATGTTGCGATCCACACGCAGGATCAAGAGATCCTGATCCTCGGGACGCAGGCGCTCGCGCAGGAGCCTGACCTCGTCCTTGACCTCACTGCGCAGGTGGGCCTGGGTGGTGTGGCGCGTGGCGACCACCAGCTCGCGCAGCCAGGGCTCGACCGCGCTCAGGGGCACACGGCGGCCGGCGCGGTTTTCGGGTGAGCGGCGGTGGCGATGGGTGGCGTTGCGCAAGAGCTTGTAGCACCAGGCGCGCGCCGAACAGCGCCACTGGAAGCGCGGCAAGGAGACCCAGAAGTCCTCGCTGAACTGGGAGAAAACTTCATCAGCCGACGAAGGCTCGGAGCTGAATTGGGCCAGGGCGAAGCTGTAGAGTTCTTGACCGTAGGCTTCGAAGACGATGCGCGTGGTCTCGGCGTAGTCCCCGCGATTCCGCGCCGTGCGCGTAGCGGCCTCGACGCGCTCGCGCTCCCGCCGCACTTCTTCATCAGCCGTATGTGCGCTTGGTACTTCCATGGCGGTCACGACGCCTCGCCGCCGCGACGGGCATGACGCCACCAGCAGTCGGGAAAGGGACCGCAACACCTGCTGGCGCGAACGAGACAGGCGGCCACGGCGGACCAAATCGGCAGGCTCGATTTTCCCACAGTTGGGGGGTCGATGGGAGGGCGCTTGGGGCGTGGAATTGATCGAGAGTGACGGCGAATCGGCGCACAAACTGGGGTGATGTGCGATGGCCTGCGAACAGCGGCAGCGGGGCGGGCTATGCTGGAGCGCCGTGAACCTCCCTACCCCGACCGTCACCACCGTACACCTGGCATCGGCGCACACCTTCAGCAAACGCAGCGCCACGGAGATTCGCCTAGATGTGCTCGGCGGGAGTGCTGAGCACATCTAGTGGCCGGATTGGGCGTAGAAGGCGACGCCCTCTGCGGGGCGCGCGTCCAGCACCGCTCGCGCACGGCGGTGGATCCAGCACGCCCCAACTTGCGCCAGGTTCATCTGGCCACCGGTGGTGATTACGTCTTCAACCAACAGCATGCGCTGGCCCGCACCTCGCCGCCTTCGGCCAGGCGCTCGGTGCCGTATGGCTTTCTTGCGCAGGAAGTGGGCTGGCTTGCCCGTGACCTGCGCCAGCGTGGTGGCCAGCGGGATGCCGCCGAGCTCGAGACCTGCCAGGACTTCTGTACCCTCCGGGACCAGCGGCCCAAGCGCGCGGGCGATGCGCGCGAGCAGCACCGGGTCGGACTCGAAGCGGTACTTGTCGAATTAGCGCGTCGCCGCCAGCCCCGAGCGCAGCCGGAACTCGCCCTCGAGGTGGGCGGTGCGGTAGATGTCGGCGGCCAGTGCGCGTGTTTCGTCCATGTCCCCTCCTGCGCGCTGAAGAGCCGCGTTCCGTGGTACTCCTCGAACGCCCTCTGCGAAAGGCCCGGCGCCCATGAGCGACTCCTCCCCCCTGGCTTTCTGCGATGCCACCGAGATCGCGCGGCGCATCCGTGACGGCGAGCTGAGCGCACTCGAGTGCCTGGAGTACTTCCTCGGGCGCGTGCAGCGTTTCGAGTCGCTCAATGCCGTGGTGGTGCTGGACGCCGAGCGCGCGCGCAGGCAGGCCCGGGAGGCCGACGCCCTGCGGGCCCGCGGTCAGAGCCTGGGCCCGCTGCATGGCGTGCCGATGACGATCAAGGAGTCCTTTGACGTCGCGGGCCTGGCCACGACCTGGGGCGATCCGAACTGCAAGGACAACGTCGCCCAGACCGACGCCATCGCCACAGCTCGGCTCAAGGCCGCCGGGGCGGTGATCTTCGGCAAGACCAACGTGCCGCTCCAGCTGTCGGACTTCCAGAGCTATAACGCGATCTACGGCACCACCAACAATCCCTGGGACCTGGAGCGCTCGCCCGGGGGCTCTTCGGGGGGCGAGAGCGCGGCGCTGGCCGCAGGGTTGTCGTCCCTGGGGCTGGGCTCGGACATCGGCGGCTCGATCCGCAACCCTTCGCATTATTCGGGCGTCTTCGGCCACAAGGCCAGCTACGGCATCATCGCCCACAACGGCCACAGCACGGCGCCCACGGCGGCCGCCAGCGACCTGGGCGCCTTCGGGCCCCTCGCCCGCAGCGCCCGCGACCTGCGCCTGGCCCTGAAGCTCGTGGCGGGACCGGGCCCGCTGCAGCAGCCGGGCTGGCAGCTGACGCTGCCGGAAGCTGACAGGACGTTTTCGCAGCTGCGGGTGGCGGTCTGGGCCGACGACCCGCAGGCTCCGGTTAGCGCCGAGGTCGCAGCCCGCTGCCGACAGCTGGGCGAGGTGCTGGAAAAGGCCGGCGCCCGGGTCTCCCTCGAGGCGCGCCCGGCCTTCGATGCGGTCGAAGCCTACAGCTGTTATCGCAAGCTCTTGGCCTCGGCGCTGTCGGCCCGCCAGTCCGACGAGGTTTCCAGGACCCAGCGCCGCGCCGCAACGGCTTTCTCTGCCGACGACGACGGCCCCGCCGCGCGCGCTGCCTGGAATGCGGTGATGCCCCACCGCCTTTGGCTACAGCTGCACGAGCAGCGCTCCAAGCTGCGCGGAACCTGGCAGGCCTTTTTCGAGGATTGGGACCTGCTGATCTGCCCCGTCGCCCCGACGCCGGCCTTCGCCCATGACCACCGGCCCTTCCACGAGCGCGCGATGATGGTCGATGGCGAGACCCGGGCCTACTTCGAGCAGCTCTTCTGGGCTGGCCTGGCCACGCTGTCCTACCTGCCGAGCACGGTCATCCCGACCGGTCCCGGCCGCGCCGGCCTACCCATCGGTGTGCAGCTGGTGGGCCCCCAATTCCACGACCTGCGGACCATCGATGTCGCCGAAAAGCTCGCCGCGCTGGGCTTTGGCTTCCAGCCGCCCCCGGGCTACGCGGACTGAAGCGCGCCCCACCCCCCGGCTCCTGACCCGGAAACGCGCCCCCCAGCCGCCAAGAAGTGGTGGCGATGCCGCGGTGCGCGTCTGAAGTCACGCAATTCGGGCGCCCATGGGGGATTGCCATTCTCCAACAGCCGCGCTAAAAACCAATCTTATTGAAAATGAATTTCAATAAGGATAAGCGCCAAATGCCCAAGATTGCTCAGATCTTCCTACTGATGTCGGCCCTGGCCTTCGCTGCTGCCTGCGGCGGCGACTCCGGTGCTTCGAGCGCGGACGGCAACGAGACGGGGGATGGCAGCGGTGGTCCGGCCGCCGACGGCAGCTCCGGCTCCGGGGCCGTGGGCGACGAGGACAGCGCCTCGGCCGCCGCTGTCGAGACCTACGGCCGCATCGTTTCGGCGACCTACGAGGATACGGTGAGCGCCGCCAGGGATCTCGACAGCGCCATCGACGCCTTCCTCGAGGACCCGAGCGAAGCCGGCCTCGAGAGCGCCCGTCAGGCCTGGCGCGACGCCCGCGAGCCCTACCTGCAGACGGAGGTCTTCCGCTTCTACGACGGCCCCATCGACCACGCCGAAGACGGCGTCGAGGGCTTCATCAACGCCTGGCCCCTGGACGAGCACTATATCGACTACGTCGAGGGCGACGAGAGCTCCGGCATCATCAACGACCCGACTGAAGCCATCGACGCCGACAGCCTCCTGGGCCTGAACGAGGCCGGCGGCGAAAAGAACATCGCCACCGGCTTTCACGCCATCGAGTTTTTGCTCTGGGGCCAGGACCACGACGACGAGGGCCCGGGCGATCGCCCCTACACCGACTTCGTCGACGGCGGCAGCGCCGAAAATCAGGACCGCCGCCGCAGCTACCTGGCGACCATCAGCGATCTGCTGGTGATGCACCTCGAGCAGGTCGCAGCCAGCTGGGCCGAGGGCGAGTCGAATTACCGCGCCGACTTCGAGGCCATGGATCCCAACTCCGCGTTGGAACGCATCCTGACCGGCATGATCGTGCTCAGCGGCTTCGAGACCGGCGGCGAGCGCCTGCAGACGGCTTTGGACACCGGCGACCAGGAAGACGAGCACAGCTGCTTCAGCGACAACACCCACCGCGACATGATTCAGGATATTCGCGGCATCCAAAACGTTTTGCTCGGCAGTTATACGCGCATCGACGGCGGCGTGGTCGAGGGCACCGGCATCCTGGGCGTGATGGAGGTGCTCGACGCCGAGCTGGCCGGGCGCGTGGCCGACCGCGTGGCCGCGAGCCTGGAGCTGGCCGAGTCGCTCCAACCGCCCTTCGACCGCGAGATCGTGATCGGCAACGACGACGGCCGCAGCCGCGTCGAGGCCCTGGTCGACTCCCTGCGCAAACAGGAAGAAGACCTGGCCGAGGTATTCGAGATGCTCGGCCTGTCGGTCGAGATTCCGGAGGCTTGAGATGCGAGAGAGGTCGGCACTTCTGTTGCTCGTGATGGGCGCCCTGGCCGCCTGTGCGGCCGAGGGTGGTGGCGCCGGCAAGGCGGTCGACGATGGCGCCGCAGGTGGCAGCGCCGACGGCGACGGGACCGAGACCACGCTCTACGAGGGCCGCCCCGTCGCCGACTTCGAGCCGAGTGAAGTGCTTTCCGGCGGCGACACCACCAACAAGCTGCTGCTGGGCTCCAACGCTTACATGCGGCCGGCCAGCAACCTCGATGAAGAAACCGAGCAGGCCTTCTTCACCGGCAATAGCTTCTTCAACCAGAGCTGGGTCGAGGCGCCTTCGAGCACCGAAGCCCGCGACGGCCTCGGGCCCACCTTCAACGCCCGCTCCTGCAGCGGCTGTCACTTCAAGGACGGCCGCGGCGAGCCCTTCGACGCCGACGGCAACGGCCTGGGCCTGTTGATCCGCCTGAGCATTCCCGGCGAAGACGAGCACGGCGGTCCCCTGGCCGACCCGGTCTACGGCGGCCAGCTCCAGGACCGGGCCATCACCGACGTGCCCGCCGAGGGGCGCGTCGTCATCGCCTACGAAGAGGTCCCTGGCAGCTACGACGACGGCGAGAGCTATTCCCTGCGCCGTCCCACCTACAGCATCGAGGAGACCGCCTTCGGCGCCATGACCAGCGACCTGATGCGCTCGCCGCGGGTGGCGCCGGCCGTCATCGGCCTGGGTCTGCTCGAGGCCATCGAAGCGTCGCGCCTGGAACAACTCGCCGACCCCGACGATGAAGACGGCGACGGCATCTCCGGCCGCATCAACCGCGTCTGGGACGTGCAGCTCGAGGCGATGGCCCCGGGGCGCTTCGGCTGGAAGGGTGAACAACCCACGGTTTTGCAGCAGTCGGCCGGGGCTTTCCTCGGCGACATGGGCATCACCTCGAGCCTGTTCCCGAGCGACAACTGCCCGCCCTCGCAGACCGAGTGCGCCGAGGCCATGGCGGGCGGCAACCCCGAGATCGACGACGCGCATCTCGAAAAAGTCGGCATCTACAGCGCCACGCTGGCGGTGCCGGTGCGCCGCGACGCCGACGACGCCGAGGTGCTGCGCGGCAAGCTGTTGTTCGCCAAGACCGGCTGCGATGGCTGCCACACCTCATCTCATACCACCGGCGATTCGCCCATCGAAGCGCTGTCCAATCAGCAGATCTGGCCCTACACCGATCTGCTGCTGCACGACATGGGCGACGAGCTCTCCGACGGCCGCCCCAGCTACGCCGCCGAGGGCAGCGAGTGGCGCACGCCGCCGCTGTGGGGCATCGGCCTGATGCAAGATGTCAACGGCCATGTGCTTTTGATGCATGACGGCCGCGCCCGCGGCTATGCCGAGGCGATTCTGTGGCATGGCGGCGAGGGCGAGGCCGCGGCCGACGCCTTCCGCGCCCTGGACGAAGTCGACCGGGCCGCGCTGGTGCGCTTCCTCGAGTCCCTTTGATGCGCGCGCTGCCCTGGCTCGTGTGCCTTCCGTTGCTGCTGCTCTGTGCTTGCGACTCCGAGCCGGCCCAGAGCCCGCGGCGCGTGGCCCTCGAAGGCATCTTCGAAAGCGTCGTCAAGCCGATGCTCGCCGACCTCAGTGAGCGCACCCAGGCGCTGTCAGAGCGTGTGATAACTCTGTGTCAATCGCCCGACGCCGAAGCGCTACAAGAAGCGCGCGACGCCTGGCACCGCCATCGCCGCACGCTCAAGCAGCTCGAGGTGCTCTCCTTCGGGCCGCACACCCTCACCCCCTGGCGCCTCTCGGGCCAGCTCGACTTCTGGCCCGCGCGCGCTGAGGACATCGAGGCGGTGCTGCAGGGCGATCAGGCCCTGATGGGCGACGCGGGCCTGCCCCTGGGCGCCAGCACCAAGGGTTCACCCGCGCTGGAATACCTGCTCTTCGGTCCCGACACGGCGCCCGAGGACTTTGCCGCCGAGGGACGTCGTTGTGAATACCTGCGGGCCATCGCCGCCGACCTGGCCGACAAAGCCAGCGCCCTCGAGCACGCCTGGAACGACGACTTCTTCGACATCATGCGCGTGGCGCCGGGCAGCGAGGAATACGCGAGCATCGGCGAGTCCCTGGGTGAGGTGGTCAATAACCTGGTGTTTACGGTCGAAGTGGTGCGCGAGGAAAAGCTCGGCCGCCCCTTCGGCCAGAAGAACGGCGGTGAGCCCCAGCCCGACAAGCTCGAGTCGCCCTACGCGCCGCGCTCCATCGACGACGCCATCGACACCCTGGCCGGCGTCGAGGCCATCTACTACGGCCGCTACGGCGATCGGAAGAGCGGCGGCATCTCGGCGCTCTTGCGCGATCAGGGCGAACCCAAGGACGTGATCTTCGACCACCACATGAAGACCACGCTCGAGGCCCTGCGCGCCATCGACGGCCCGCTCGAGCAAGCGCTGACCGACGACCGCCCGGGCGTCCAGGCCTCCCTGGACGCGCTGCTGGATCTGATCGTCTTCCTGCAGGTGGACCTGGCCCAATCGCTGGCGGTGACCGTCACCTTCGGTGGTTCCGATGGCGACTGAGGGCCGCGCTCTGCGCGCCAGGCTAGGTGTGCTCGGCGGGAGTCATGGTCCGCTCTCGGGACCGCTACGGCGCCAGCTGCGGCGTCGTCCCCTTGAAATACACGGAGTATTCCGGCGGAGGCCGTCCTTGCATCTGGCATCGTATCGACCCCGACCATCGGCTCAGCACTCCCGCCGAGCACATCTAGGCGCTCCGGTCGACGGCGCCAGCGCCGCGGCCTTTCGCATCTTCTTCGGCGCCGTGATGCTCTTTTCCTGCATCCGCTTCGTGGCGCGCGGCTGGGTGCAGCAGTTCTACGTGGAGCCCGGCTTCCATTTCGGCTGGCCCGGCTTCGAGTGGCTGACGCCCTGGCCGGCCTGGGGGCTGCATCTGCACATGGCGCTGCTGTGCCTGAGCGCCCTGTGCGTCATGCTAGGCCTCTTCTACCGCCTGAGCGCGCTGGTCTTCTTCCTGAGCTTCACCTGCCTCGAGCTCTTCGACCAGACCCATTACCTCAACCACTACTACCTGGTCAGCCTGATCGCGCTGCTGTGCTGCATGCTGCCGCTGCATCGGGTGGCCTCCCTCGACGCCCTTCGCGGCCGCGAGGGCGGCTTCGGGGCGAGCGTACCCTACGCCACGGTCTTTTTGCTGCGCGCCCAGCTCGCCATCACCTACTTCTACGCCGGCGTAGCCAAACTCGGCGATGACTGGCTGCAGCGCGCCCAGCCCCTGACCACCTGGCTGCAGGTGCACGCCGACGTGCCCGTGCTGGGTCCGCTGCTGACGGCCCCCGGCACCGCCCACGTCATGGCCTGGGCCGGCGCCGTCTTCGACCTGAGCATCGGTGCGCTTCTATGGTGGCCGCGCAGCCGTCGCTTCGCCTACCTGGCGGTCATCGGCTTCCACGTCAGCACCGGCCTGCTGTTTCCGATCGGCGTCTTTCCCCTGGTCATGATCGCCCTGACCGCCGTCTTCTTCGAGCCCGACTGGCCCAGGCGCCTGCTCCGGCGCTTCGCTGCCAGCGCGAGCGCAGCGGTGCAAGCGCCACAGCCGCGCCGAAACCTCGGCGCACTGCCCACGGCGCTGCTGGCCGGCTACCTCGCCCTGCAAGTGCTGATGCCCCTGCGCCACCTGCTCTACCCGGGCGAAGTCAACTGGACCGAAGAGGGCTTTCGTTTCGCCTGGCGCGTGATGCTGATCGAGAAAACCGGCCACGTGCAGCTACGCGTGCGCGACCCCAAAAGCGGCCAGAGCTGGCACGTCTCGCCGTCCGAGCACCTCACGCGCATGCAGCGCCAGATGATGTCCACCCAGCCCGACATGATCGCCAGCTACGCCCGCGCCATCGCCCGCCAGTATCGCGCGCAGGGCTATCGGGAGGTCGAGGTCTATGCCGACGCATGGGCCTCCCTCAACGGCCGCCCGGCCCAGCGTCTGATCGACCCCGAGGCCAACCTGGCGCAGCCCGACCGCCCCTTTGCCCACCGCAGCTACGTGCTGCCGCTAAAGCGCTGACAGCCGGGCGGCGCTCGAGAACGCCTACCCAAGGCAGCTACCAGCAGGTGTTCTGAAAACCGATCAGGCTGGGGGCGCCGTTGTCGAGGGCGCCTGCCGGGTAGGAGAAGACGTGTTGGTAACACATCTCGGTGCCGACCGCGGATTCGCCAAATGCGACGTTGGCTTCGCTGTCGTTGTTGAAGTAGCAGGTCGTTGCCAGCCGGTCATCGGGCTCGAGCACGGCCTCGGATGTGGCCAGGTAGTGAATCTGGGAGCTGACGTCGAAGAGTTCGTCGAAGATGGTTGTGGTGCCACCGAAGGCAGACAAGTGGTTGATTCGTACCGACGTTCCGAACGCATGCATATGCGGCCACATGGCGATGATGCGGATCGATGTGCCGGAGTTGTTTCTGCATTCGGTGGTGAACGCGTTTTCACCCGGCGGCATACCGTAGAAGGAGTTGAAGTTTTCGGTTCCAAGCGGCGTGATGCTCGCGGTCTTCGGGCGGGTGCTGGCCGGAACCGTGCAAACCTGCACGCTCGAGCGATCGGCCACGGGGGCACCGGTGGTATTCCACATGTGCCAGTGGATCACGACCTTGCTCGACGTCGGCAGATACAGACCCACGTCGGCCGGGGCCTCGAAGTTGCAGCCACCAGCGAACCACATTCCGATCATGTGCGCGCCCGGGCCGATGAAAGTGGGCAGCGCATTCAAGTTGACGGTGCCATGCGCCGCGCCGCTCGAGCTGGCGGCCGCGCGCCATGCGAACGCCATCTGCTCGTTGTCGAAATCGGTGCCGAAGCGGGTGGCGACGCTGGTGGTGTTCCAGGGCCGATCGTAGACGAACTCGTGAAAGGCCTCTCCACTCGTTACGTTCACAGGGCTGGTATCGTCGGCCCCGCTGGCGCCGTGCATCGTGAATTCGTAGCAGGTCTCGCCGGGACGGGGCACCAGCGGATCGCGGGCGCCCGGGCCAGAGCAGGCGCCGAGGAAGATCGAGCCATCGCACTCGGCCCCGCTGGCGACGCCGTCGCAGACGCCGAGGCAGTCGACGATGGCACCGCCATTGCAAACGCCCGCGCAGTCCTTGCTGGCGTTGCCCCCGTTGCAGACGCCGCAGTCATCGACTTGCGCGCTGCCGCCCCATGTCCCGGTGCAATCCTGGACGCAGTCGTTTGCGGGGTCGCTGTCGCAGATGCCGCAGTCATCGACTTGCGCGCTTCCGCCCCATGTCCCGGCGCAGTCCTGGACGCAGTCGTTTTCAGGATCCCTGTCGCAGATGCCGCAATTGTCGACGCTCGCGCTGCCGCCCCATGTTCCGGCGCAGTCCCGGACGCAGTCGTTGTCGGGGTCGTCATCGCAGACGCCACATTTGTCGACGTTTGCGCTGCCACCTCGAGTTCCGGCGCAGTCCAGGTCCCTCGCAGCAGCTTCGACCATGGCGTCGCTCGGGTCCTGGCCAGAAACCGATGCATCCGCCTCCGCGCTAGCGCGTCGAGCGCTGGCGTCTTCGGTAGCAGCCGCCTGGACCAGGTCGCGCCGCTCGCCGGCGTCCTGGGGCGCAGCCGGCCGTGAGCCGCAGCCCATGACCCACACGGCGACGAGCGGGATGTCAGCGAATACTCCGAAGCTGCGCACGCCATCCCTCACCCGAGCTGAGGTTCATCACAATTCCGGCGACGCGACCGCAATGCCGAGCGCTCACCCTGCGCCGAGGCGCTACCAGGCCCCGATGCCACCGAGGTTCTTGGCGCGGCCGTAGCCGGCCTCGGTGAGCAGCTTGGTGGCCGAGGCGCTGCGCCGGCCGCTCTGGCAATAGAGCACGATGGTGCGCTCGCGATCGGGGAGCTCGGAAAGGCGCGAAGCCAGCTGGTCGAGCGGGATGTTGATGGCGCCGTCGATGTGACCGCCGGCGTATTCGCCGGGCGTGCGCACGTCGAGCAAGAGCGCGCCGTTGGCCACCAGGTCGCGCGCTTCGGTGCCGTTGATGTCGCCGCGGCTGCGAAAAAACAGGAAATAGGCCGCGGCGATGGCGGCGATGACGTAGAGCAAGGTTTTCGGTTCCATGGAGGTCTCGGTGGCGGGCCAGAGGGCCCCTGCAGCCGGTGAGAGCCGCTGGCGCGAAAAAAGATTCGGGGAAAACGACCTGCCCGCAAACTCCTTCACCCCGCCGACTGCGCGGCGGTTTCTTATACGCCGCCGACCGCGCGACGGCGGTCGATCTCGACCTGGAACGCCAGGTGGTTGAGGGCGGCGATGAAGGCCTGGGCGCTGGCCATGACCACGTCCAGGTGGGTGGCGCGGCCGTGGGCCACGGTGCCGTCGCTGGAGACGCTGAGCCGCACGTTGCCCTGGGCGTCGGAGCCGCCGCTGAGGGCGTCGATGTGGTAGTCCTCGACGGTCACTTCTTCGCTCTCGGTGCAGAGCTTGAGCGCGTTGATGACGGCGTTGACCGGGCCGTTGCCCGTGGCCTGGCAGCTGTGTTCCTCGCCATCGAAGCGCACCGTGACTTCGGCTTCGGGCGCCTGGTCGCTGCCGCCGCGGAAGTGCACCTGGACCAGCTCGAAGCGCGCAGGCACGTCGAAGACGTCGTCGGCCACCAGCGCCGTCAGATCCTCGTCGTAGATGTTCTTCTTTTTGTCGGCCAGCCGCTTGAAGCGCTCGAAGACCTTGCCCAGCTGCACGCTGCCCATGGTGAAGCCGAGTTCTTCCAGGCGCTTTTGCAGGGCGTGGCGCCCGGAGTGCTTGCCCAGCACGATCTTGGACTCGCTCAGGCCCACGTCCTCGGGCAGCATGATCTCGTAGGTGCGGCGATCTTTGAGCATGCCGTGCTGGTGGATGCCGGACTCGTGGGCGAAGGCGTTGCGCCCGACGATGGGCTTGCTGGCGCTGACGTGCAGGCCCGTGACCTGGCTGACCAGGCGGCTGGTCGACATGATCTGGCGCGTGTCGATGCGCGTGTCGCAGCCGAGCAGGTCGCGCCGCACCTTGAGGCCCATCACGATCTCTTCCAGCGCCGCGTTGCCCGCGCGCTCGCCGATGCCGTTGATGCAGCACTCCACCTGGCGCGCGCCGGCGGCGATGGCGGCCATGGAGTTGGCCACGGCAAGACCGAGATCGTTGTGGCAGTGGGTGGAGACCACCACCGGGTGATCTTTGACCACATCGCTCATGATCTCGCTGACGATGCGCGTGTACTCCTGGGGCATCGTATAACCGACAGTGTCGGGAATGTTCAGCACGGTGGCGCCGTTTTCGATGGCGCAGGCGAAAACTTCTTTCAGATAGTCGAGTTCGGTGCGGGTGGCGTCCTCGGCCGAGAACTCCACGCTCTTGCACAGCGAGGCGCACTGGGCGACGCCGCGGCGCACCTCTTCGAGCACGTCCTCGGGACTCATCTTCAGCTTGTGCTCGCGGTGCAGCGGGCTTGTGGCGATGAAGACGTGCAGCCGCGGATGCTTGGCCGCGCCCACCGCCTTCCAGCTGGCTTCGATGTCGGTCTCGCGCGTGCGGCATAGGCCCGCCACCTCGGCGCGCTCGAGCACCTGGCCGATCTGGCGCACCGACTCCAGCTCGCCGGGCGAGGCCGCGGGGAAGCCCGCCTCGATCACGTCGACGCCCAGGTCCTCGAGCTTTTTGGCGATGCGTAGCTTCTCCTCGAGCGTCATGGTGGCGCCCGGCGATTGCTCACCGTCGCGAAGGGTGGTGTCGAAGATGCGTACGTGGTTGTCGATGGGCATATTCGCGCCTCGTTTCGCGCTGCTTTGAAGGGCCGCCCGCGTTCAGGCGTGCGACGAACGGGCCGGCTGACCCGGCTCCGAAGACACATAGGGCTCGACGCCGTCTTTGACCAGTTTGTAGTCCAGGGCATCGACCATGGCCTGCCAGCTGGCCTCGATGATGTTCTCGCTGACGCCGACGGTGCCCCAGACTTCGCTGCCGTCGCTGGACTGCAAAAGCACGCGCACCACCGAACCGGTGCCGTCGCCGCTGCTGAGCACGCGCACCTTGTAGTCGACCAGGCGCACCTGCTCGAGCTGGGGATAAAAGCGACCCAGCAGGCTGCGCAGGGCGGTGTCCATGGCGTGCACGGGGCCGTCGCCGCGGGCGCTGGTATAGGCCACCTCGCGATCGACGCCGATCTCCAGGCGCGCGCGTGTGGCCGCCGGCTCGCTGCCCTGGCTGTTTGCATCGAGCGAGGGTGAAGGGTCGGCAGCAGCTGCGAAGGCGATGTTCACCTCCAGATCGCGCAGCTGAAAGTAGTTGGGGCGCTGGCCCAGACTCTGCTTGACGAAGAGTTGAAAGGACGCGCCGGCGCTCTCGAATTGGTAGCCGACGTTTTCGAGCTGCTTGACGCGATCGAGGATGCGCTTGGTCTCGGGGGACTTGGCATCGAGCTCCAGGCCCAGCTCCTTGGCCTTGAGCTGCACGTTGGCGCGGCCGGAGAGATCCGACAGCAGGATGCGCCGGTGATTGCCCACGGCCTCGGGATCGATGTGCTCGTAGGTGCGGCTGTCTTTCTTGATGGCGTCGACGTGCACGCCGCCCTTGTGGGCGAAGGCGCTGCGGCCCACGTAGGGCTGGCTGGCCCAGGGGGTGCGGTTGCTGATCTCATCGACGGCGCGGGCCACGTGCCGCAGCTGGCTGAGCTGCTCGGGGCGCACACAGTCGATACCCATCTTCAGCACGAGCGCCGGCAGGATCGAGACCAGGTTGGCGTTGCCGCAGCGTTCGCCGTAGCCGTTGATGGTACCCTGGACCATGGTGGCGCCGGCCTCGACGGCCGCCAGCGTATTGGCCACGGCCAGCTCGGCGTCGTTGTGGGTGTGGATGCCGATGGGCGCCTGGCAGCGGCCCAGGGCATCGCGCACGGCTGCGGTCAACGGGCCGGGCAGGGTGCCGCCGTTGGTGTCGCACAGGATCAGAAACTCGGCGCCGCCGCGCTCGGCTGCGGCCAGGGCGGAAAGGGCGTAGTCCGGGTCGTCGGCGTAGCCGTCGAAAAAGTGCTCGGCATCGAAGAAAACCCGGTCCACCCGCTGCTTTAAATAGGCGACCGAGTCCTCGATCAGCTCCAGATTTTCCTCCGGACTGATGCGCAGGGCGGCGGTGGCCTGGAAACGCCAGCTCTTGCCGAACAGCGTCAAAGTTGGCACCTCGGCGCGCAGCAGGGCCTGCAGATTCGGATCTGAATCGCAATTGATACCGGCGCGGCGGGTGGAGCCGAAGGCGGCCAGACGGGCGTTTTTCAGGGGCAGCGTGCGGGCGGCCTCGAAGAAGGCCTCGTCGCGCGGATTGGAGCCGGGCCAGCCGCCTTCGATATAAGAAACGCCGAGGGAATCGACCAGCTGGGCGATCATCAGCTTGTCGGCCACCGACAGCTGCACGCCCTCACCCTGGGTACCATCGCGCAGACTCGTATCGTAAATGATAACGCCCATTACAGGGATTCTGAGTGGGAAAAGGGGGGACGGCGAAGTTGGAGCGAGGCGCGCTTGAAAACGGGGGCGCCGGGCGCTCTCCACCCCACAGACGTTGGCGCCTGGTGGATGCCAGCGGTAACAGTAGTGGCGAGGGTAGCCCGGATCAAGTTGCAGGCGGCTGTACAGAAGGCGCCGCTTGGCGCATGGTCAGCCGGCAGCCGGCGGCAGGGCGGTGTCGCTGGAGCCACGACAACCCCGCCGCCGTCGCTCACGAGCAGCACCCTGAGCCCCCGCTTCACCCACGACGTCGAACTCGCGCCCTACACCACCCTGGAGTTGGGGGGCCGGGCGCGGCATTTCTGTCGGGTCCGCGACGAAGCGGGGCTGCGCGAGGCGGTCGAGTATGGGCGCGCCCGGGGCTGGCCGCTATTGGTACTCGGCGGCGGCAGCAACCTGGTCATCGCCGACGCCGGCTTCGACGGCCTGGTGCTCGAGATCGGGCTGCGCGGTCGCGGTCTGGAGCGCGACAGCGAAGCCGCCGGCGTCGCGCTGCTAACGGCGGCTGCGGGTGAATCCTGGGACGGGTTGGTCGCCTACTCCGTGCAGCAGCGCCTTGCGGGTCTCGAGTGCCTCTCGGGCATCCCGGGGCGTGTGGGCGCCGCGCCCATCCAGAACATCGGCGCCTACGGCCAGCAGCTCTCCGACAGCCTCGAAAGCCTACGCGTGCTCGACTGCGACGCGCTCGAGGTGCGAGAAATGGCGGCCGCGGAGTGCGAGTTAGGCTATCGCCACAGCCGCTTCAAGCGCGAACCGGGGCGCCATGTGGTGCTCGCGGCGCGCTTTGCGCTGCGTCCGGAGGGGGCGCCGAGCGTGCGCTATGCGGAGTTGCAGCGTTGGTTGGACGCGCAGGCGCCCGCTGGCAGCGGCAGGCCCGAACTGGCGAGCGTGCGAAGGGCGGTACTCGCGCTGCGACGGGCCAAGTCCATGCTGGCCGAGCCCGGCGACGAAAACCGCCGCAGCGCCGGGTCCTTCTTCCTAAACCCCGTGGTGGCTGAAGCCGAGGCCGAGCGGCTCTGCGAGGCGATGCTTGCGTCGGGCCTCATTGAGCGGGCCGACGCGATGCCGCGCTTTGCGGCCGAATCGGGCAAGGTCAAGCTGGCGGCGGCCTGGCTCATCGAGCGGGCGGGTTTCACCAAGGGTGAACACCGCGGGGCGGTCGGCATCTCCAGCGCGCATGCGCTGAGCCTGGTGCATCATGGGGGAGGCAGCAGTGCCGAGCTGCTATCGCTGGCGCGTGAGATCCGCGACCGGGTGCGCGAGCGTTTTGGTATCGCGCTGCGTCCGGAGCCGGTGTTCGTGGGCTTTGGCGACGACTTTGAGTTCTGAGGGGCGGCAGGGAAAGCTGCCAGGACGACTTTCGGCTGGAGGTTCGGGGCTGCGCGCACCGGGCCGCATACCAGCGTGCCGGCGACCACGCGTCGTGCCCAACCGGACTGGCACGCCGCGTCACGGCGAGCTTATTTCCGACCCACCTTGATCCTACTCTCTTCGTGGTGCATTGGGCAGGCGGTGTCCATACTCAGCTGCGTTTCGACCGCCCCGCGCCCGGAAGCCACGCCAAGACTTCGGCCGGCGCCATCAATTTCATACGAACACTCGCTCCGCGTTACGATGACTCGACCATCGCGGCCGTCCTCAATCACAATGGGCTGACCACTGGGAAGGGCAACTCCTGGAATCGCGCTCGCGTGGTGTCAGCACGACGCACCCACGACATCAAACCGACCGTCCAATCGCCGGCTTCCCTCGGCCTGCTGTCGTTGAAGAAGGCAGCCGAATACTGCGGCGCGAGCCAATCCACCGTGCACAAGCTGATCGACGCCGGCTTGGTGCACAACGAGCAGACGGTACCGCTGGCGCCCCTAGAAATCAGGAAGGACGACCTGGACTCCCACACCGTCCAATCGCATCTGAGAACCCTGCGAGCGACCGGAAGGCTGGATCTCAGGGGGGATGCAGCGACTTCGAGATGTGCCTGGCACGTTCTTCGCGGCCGAGGTTGGCGTGAAGGGTTCGCCCATGCCTTCGACGGAGCCTTCGGCCTTGGGCAGGGAGATTGCCCGGGGGGTCAAGGCGCTCCTGGGGGCG
>JAOUOP010000097.1 GCA_029880325.1 Myxococcales bacterium
CCAGAAGATGAACATCGAGCCGCGCGCCTACATCCACTGGGCACTACGCAAGATCCTCGACGGACAGACCGACGTTGCCGCCATCGGGCCCGAGGCTTATCTCGAGCAGATGCAGGACTGAGCCGGGTCATCAGCCGCCGCTTGGCGAGCCTCCTCGGCTCGACGCATCGGTCCGTGTTCGACGGCTCGCCAGCTGCCGTCTTCGTCGGCCACAATCCCCGCGTCTTTCAGCGCCGTGGCTCAAGCCATCGAGTTCGCGTCCCGCGAACTCGCCCACGTCGACCGCATCCGGACTGCCGCCAGCGCGCCCGCGTCTCCCGACAGGCAGCACTCGCTGTTCCTCCGCCCCGGCATTCCCCGCATCACAGCTTCAGGCTCAGCACAAGCCCGTCATTCGCCGAGGGCTTACTACAAGGGAGCCTCCTTCTGTTTGGCGATTGAAGGAGCGCCCCCTCGGTGGCTTGTGGTCAAGTTTTCCGAGGGGGTTTTTCTATGCGCCCTCCGGGAACATGATCAGAATACGGCCAGGACCCGCTGACTATTTTGATTGCTCAGAGTTCGGGGTCGACCAAGCCACCTGCTTCTCCAGCAAGTGCACCTGGTAGAGTCGCGCCTCCTCGGGACCAAGCACCTCGGGCGACTTGCCGAAGTAGCGGTCGAAAGCGGCGACCTGTCGCACATAGGCGTCGATGGTGCGCTGGGAGTAGTTGCGGACCTGCAGGTCCTCGATCATCCTTCGTCGTAACGGGGTCATGTGGGCCTCCTTTCAACGCTTGCTGTGTGCTGACAACAAGCTTGAGCAGGGGCTCCACCCCGTCTATCCGACATCCACGACGCTCTCAGGCTGGCATTGACCTCACAGCCCCTACCGCGGAGCGAAGCGCAGCGGTTTCGTCCAATGCTACCTACGGCCTGCCCTCGTGAACATGCGGCGCGTTCAAATCGGTCGCCGCGCCATCGTGGGCACTACCAGATCACCTGGACCTGGTAGCGTGCGATCAGGGGGTCCCGCGTTACGATGGGTACCCCCTCGTTAAGGGCCTGAGCCACCAGCATACGGTCGAATGGGTCGCGGTGGTGGTTGGGCAATGTACCCACGCGCTCGGCGTCGGCGAGGTCGATCGAACGCGGCAGGAAGCCCGCGTCGGTGACAACCGTGGCCAGGTCGTCCGGTGCCTCGAGCTTGCCGAGGGCGCGCTTGATCGCGATCTCCCACGCAGAAACCGCGCTTACGAGCACCTCGGTTTCACCGTTGATAATGAGTTCGCGAGCCGCTGGCGACAGCTCTTCGTCATCTGCGAGGGCCCAGATGAGCGCGTGCGTGTCGAGCAGCACGCGCACTTACCCTCCCTCCCAGTCTCGCAGCACGTCGTCCGGGAGCGGCGCATCGAAGTCTTCCGCCATCCGAACCTTGCCCCTCCACTGCCCGAGCTTGTGCGGCGCTCGCGCGAGCAAAGGCAGAAGGCGCGCTACGGGCTTACCCGCACGCGCCAGCACGATCTCCTCGCCCGCCTCGGCCTCCTCGACCAGCTTGGACAGCGTGGACTTCGCTTCATGCATGTTGACAATCTTCGCCATGGAACGAGCTTAGCCAAGTTAGCTAAGATCGTCAAGGGCGAAGATCGTCAACCTCCCCTGAAAACATCCCTGGCAGCCTGTCGGCAGCTTTTTGGTAGGCTCGGACAGCTCGGCCGCCGGCCTGCACGACGACGGCATGGTGAGCTGTTGGGGGCGGGACTTCGAAGGCTCGGTCAGCGGCCCCAACGACGAAGGCCTCACCGGCGTTCGCGAGGTGGCCGCCGGCATCGAGCACTCCTGCGTCCTGCGCGACGACGGCGGGCTCTTCTGCTGGGGAGACCCGCAGCTGCCGCGGGTCTCCGGGCCCAACGCGGAGAAGGGCAAAGACTTTGTGCAGGTCATGGCGGCGGCCCACCAGAGCTGCGGCCTGCGTCAAGACACCACCATCATCTGCTGGGGCCAGGACGAGGACGGCCAGGTCAGCGGCGCCAACAGACCCTACCTCGAGGGCTGGACCCAGCTTTCGGGAAGCATCGAGGCGGATGGAAATCACCTTTGCGCCTTGATGTTCGACGGCACCGTCACCTGTTGGGGCAGCGACAGCCACGGCCAGATCACCGGCCAGGACGAACTGGCACGGGACCCGACCCAGTGGGACTTCGCGCACATGTGAGCGCGGGCCCGAACGCGTTCCCGAACGCGCCAGGGATGTTTTTCCAGGCGTAAGGGCTCGCGAAACAATCGCTTCCCCCATTGGCACGCACCGGCGGGCACGCTCGGGCCGTGCGTCCTCGAAGAATTCCTCGATGTGACCTCGGGTACGACTGCGGATTCTCCTCCGGGCGCCGTCCCGACCGCACTCCGCCGTCACGCACCAAAGGGGGAAGTGATTGTTTCGCGGTGCCTAAGACCTACCGGCTTCAGGTCCGCTGCGCGCGCATCAGGTCGGTGAAGCGGTCGAAGAGGTAGCGGGCGTCGTGGGGCCCTGCGCTGGCCTCCGGGTGGTACTGGACGCTGAAGGCGCCGCTTTCCGGATGGCGAATGCCTTCGCAGGTGTCGTCGTTGAGGTGCACGTGGGTGACCTCGCACTTGCCTGCCAGCGACTCCATGTCGACGCAGAAGCCGTGGTTTTGGGTCGTGACCTCGACGCGGCCGGTGGCCAGGTCCTTGACCGGCTGGTTCAGGCCGCGATGGCCGAACTTCAACTTGTAGGTGGAGCCGCCCAGAGCCAGGCACAGGATCTGATGGCCCAGGCAGATGCCGAAGATGGGGCGCTTGCCGACCAGTGCGCGCACGGTCTCGATGCCCTCTTTGACGGCGGAAGGGTCGCCCGGGCCGTTGGATAGGAAAACGCCGTCGGGTTCGAGCGCGAGGATTGCTTCGGCCGAGGTACCGGCGGGTACCACGGTCAGCGAGCAGCCGGCGTCCACCAGGCAGCGCAGGATGTTGTATTTGACGCCGAAGTCCATGGCGACCACGTGGAAGTCTGCGTCGCGGCTTTCGCCGGGATTCCACTCGCCGCTGCCTTCGCTCCAGCGGTAGCTCTCGCGGGTGCTGACCTCGGCGGCAAGGTTCCGGCCGGTCATGGGGGCGGCCGCGCGCGCCGCCTCCAACAGGCGCTCGGGCGGTGCGTCACCCAGGGCTGCCATCTGGGCGCCCTGGTCGCGGATGTGGCGGGTTAGGGCGCGGGTGTCGACGCCGTGAATGCCGACGATGCCGTGGCGCTCGAGGTATTCCGAGAGGCTCGCCTCACAACGCCAGTTGCTGGCGATGGGCGACAGTTCGTGCACCACAAAGCCGGCCAGGCTTGGCGCCCGCGATTCGTCGTCGCGCCCGTTGGTGCCGGTATTGCCGATCTGCGGCGCCGTCATGGTCACCACCTGACCGCAGTAGGAGGGGTCGGTGAGCACCTCCTGGTAGCCGGTCATGCCGGTGGTGAAGACGGCTTCACCCACGCTGATGCCCGAGGCACCCATGGCAAAACCGGGGAAGATGCGCCCATCGGCCAGGGCCAGGTGGGCAGGGCGGCGGGGGGAAGGGGGCTGACTCGCCGGCTGGCTCATGATGGTTGGTGCTCGTATACGACTTCGCCGCCGACGACCGTCATGACGGCCCGGCCGCGCACTTCGCGGGACAGAAAGGGGGTGTTGCTGGAGCGGGAAGATAGCGAAGTCGCGGTCAGCGTCCAGTCGGCATCGGGATCGATGACGGTGAGGTCGGCTGCCGCGCCCTGGGCCAGGCTGCCGCCGGCGAGGCCGCCGATGCGCGCGGGCGCCGTGCTCATGGCTTCGACCCAGCGGCTGGGCGATAGCACGCCATCGCGCACCAGCTCGAGCAGGAGCGGTACCGCCGGTTCCAGGCCGATGAGGCCCGGCGCGGCCGCGGCGAATTCGCAGTCTTTTTCGAGCGCACTGTGGGGGGCGTGGTCGGTGGCGATGCAGTCGATGGTGCCGTCACGCAGGGCCTCGCGCAGGGCCTGTCGGTCAGCTTCCTCGCGCAGGGGAGGGTTGACCTTGCAGGAGGTGTCGTAGCCGAGCAGGGCCTCGTCGGTCAGCAGCAGATGGTGAGGGGTGACCTCGGCGGTGACCGCAAGGCCGCGCGACTTGGCTTCGCGCACCAGCCGGATGGCCCCCAGGCTGCTGATATGGGCCACGTGGTACCGGGCGCCGGTGAGCTCGGCCAGGATCAGGTCGCGGGCGACGATGATGTCCTCGGCCGCCCGTGGCCATCCCTGCAGGCCCAGGCGCGTGGCGATTTCGCCCTCGTGCATCTGGGCGCCGGCCGTGAGGTGGTGGTCTTCGCAGTGCTGGCTGAAGAATAGGTCGAAGTTGCGCGCGTACTCGAGGGCGCGCCGCATGACCAGGGCGTTCATGACGCAGCGACCGTCGTCGCTGACGCCGATGGCGCCGGCTTCACGCAGGTCGGCCATCTCGGTCAGCTGTTCGCCGCGGGAACCCATGGTGGCCGCGGCGATGGGGTGCAGGCGCGGCCCGCCGGCTTCGCGCGCACGGGCCATCATCATCTCTGTGATGGCCCGGGTGTCGTTGATCGGCTTGGTATTGGGCATCGCGCAGACCGCGGTGTAGCCACCCGCCGACGCCGCCATCAGGCCGCTCGCGATGTCTTCCTTGTATTCCTGGCCCGGCTCCCGAAAGTGCACGTGCAGGTCGATGAAACCGGGCACGACCCAGCGGCCGGCGGCCTCGACCACGCGCACGTCAGGATGCCCAGGGGCCGAGGCTTCGAGCCCGGCGGCGGCACCTCGGCCAACGCGCGCGATGCGTCCGGCCTCGATGACGACGTCGGCGATTTCGTCCACGCCCGAGGAGGGGTCGATGACCCGGCCGCCGCGCACGATGAGCATGTCTGGCCGACTACGCGAGCCCCAAAGGGGTGTCAACATGGAAGCGCGGCCGAGCGCCGACCCACAGTCGAGGTAGGTCGGCGCTCGGGGAACTGCGCGGCTGTTTTTTTTTCCGGGGGCGTCCTCAGACGGCCGCGGCGAGATCGTCTCCGTCGGCCGCCGGGCTGACAGGAGCGTCGGCCTGGGGGCTGAGCGGAGCGTCGACCGTGCCGACGGCAGATTCCGCGGGCACCGCCTGCTCGCGATGGCGCTCATGGACCTTGTTTTTCATGGCCATGATCTTGCGACACAGGGAGGCGAACTCCTTGTGGCGCGTCGCCATCGTCGGGGTGCCACCTCGCAGCAGAGTTTGCACGATGAAATCCATGACCTGGATTTCGCCCTCGGAGAAGCTGTTGCTGATCCTCATGGGCTCAAAGGTAGCAAGCGATCCGATACGCGACAACGGCTGAAGTGCAGTGTAGTGTCACAGAATGTCATGCAATGGCTTATAAATGCACTGCAAGCTGTTGAATTTGCAGGCTTTTCGCCGGATGGAAGAAAAGCGATCGCCGACGCCCGATCGGGCGATCGCCTCGTCTCCCCGGCTCCCCTCCGGTGCTTGGCACAAATCGGCACGCCCCCGATCGGCAGCACTTCAGCCGATCGAGTTCGCGTGATCCCGGTGATTTTTCTTAGGGCGTTCGGCGATCGTCTGCGATCGCGTCTCGCCGGTGATCCATCCCTGCGCTAGCTCGAATCCGAGACCGTGCAGCGCAGCACTTCATCAATTGTGGTCACGCCCTCGAGGGCTTTGCCGATCGCCGCCAGACGCAGACTGGCCACGCCATCTTGAATCATCTGGGCCTTGAGCTCGGCGGTGGAGCAGCCCTGTAGGACCATCTCCTTGAGGCGATCGGTCATCGGCATCACTTCGTAGAGCGCCACGCGACCTTTGTAACCCGTATCACCGCAGGTGCGACAGCCCGAACCCCGATACATCGGCTGGTCGGCCTGCTCCTCGGTGAAGCCGGCCTCGATCAGGACCTGCCGGTCGACCTCGGTTTCCACGCGGCATTCGCCGCAAATGCGCCGCGCCAGGCGCTGGGCTAGCACCAAATTGACCGAGGCGGTGACCAAGAACGGCTCGATACCCATGTTGAGCATGCGCGAGATCGTGCTCGGGGCGTCGTTGGTGTGCAGGGTCGAAAGCACCATGTGGCCCGTGAGCGCCGCCTTGACCGCGATCTCGGCGGTCTCGAAGTCGCGGATCTCACCGACCATGATGATGTCCGGGTCCTGGCGCAAGAAAGCGCGCAGGGCCGCGGCGAAGTTCAGGCCGATGTCGTCATGCATCTGCACCTGATTGATACCCATCAAGTTGTACTCGACGGGATCCTCGGCGGTGGAGATGTTGGTGGAGACCTTGTTCAGATCGCTCAGGGCCGAGTAGAGCGTGGTCGTCTTGCCCGAGCCGGTGGGGCCGGTGACCAGCACCATGCCGAAGGGCTTGTGGATCGCGGACTTGAAGTCCTCCAGGGCCTTGGCATCGAAGCCCAGCTTGGTCATGTCGAGCTGCAAATTGCTCTTGTCGAGCAGACGCATGCAGATCTTTTCGCCCCACAGCGTCGGCAGGCTGTTGACGCGGAAGTCCATCTCGCGGCCCTTGCCGAGCTTGAGCTTGATGCGCCCGTCCTGGGGCAGGCGCCGCTCGGCGATGTCGAGCGAACTCATGATCTTGAGGCGGCTCGAGATCGCGTTCTTCAGACGCATGGGCGGATGCATCTCGTCGTGCAATACGCCGTCGATGCGGTAGCGCACCCGCAGCTGCTTCTCGTAGGGCTCGATGTGGATGTCCGAGGCGCCCTTTTTGATGGCACTCAGCAAAATGGCGTTGCACAGCCGCACCACCGGAGCGTCCTCGGAGGCGCGCTCCATGTCGAGAACGCCCTCGTCGGCGTCCTCGTCGGCGAAGTCGATCTCGTCTTCGTCGAAGCCCTCCATGATCTCGTCGAACGAGATGTTGGTCTCCTGGTTGTAGTAGCGATCGATGGCCTCGGCGATCGCTGCTTCGGAGGCCACGACGGGCTCGACGTTATAACCAGTGGTGAACTTGATGTCGTCGATGGCGTTGAGGTTCGACGGATCGGCCATGGCGACGATCAACGACGAACCGGCGCGCGAGACCGGCAGGATCTTGTGCCGCTCGCACACATCCTGGGGCAAGAGCTTGAGCACGTCCGGCCCGATCTCGTACTCCTTGAGGTCGACCGACTGGACGCGGTATTGCTGGCTCAGGAAGTCGGTGATCTGCTGGTCGGAGACGAAGCCCATCTTCGCCAGCGCGTAACCGAGGCTGGTGCCCCCCTTGCGCTGTTCGTCTTGGGCTTTGCGCAGTTGCTGAAGACTGATCAGCTTCTGCCGAACGAGGAGTTCACCGATGCGATCGCCGGACATGGAACGCTCGAATTGTGCGGCCTATGCGGGTCCTTCCGCAAGCTTTCCGCGCGGGCCTCAGAGTCCGTGAGCTGGGACACCGTTGTCAAGTGTGATTCCGTGTGCGCGGATTGGTTCGATGGTGGCATAGGAACTGCGGCACCGACATGAGCCAAGAACGATCCGTCCGCGCGTCTGCTGCCCCCGGTCGTGTCCTGACCGTGGATTTGCTGCGGCTCTTGGCGACGTTCCAGATGGTCCAGGGGCATACCATCGACGCGGTGCTGGGCGCGGCCCACCGCGCAGGTGCCCTGCACGCCGGCTGGCTGTATCTGCGCGGGCTGACCTCGGTAGCCTTTCTCTTCGTGGCGGGCCTGAGTTTTCACCTGGCGACCCTGCGCCGGTTCGAGCGCCATCGGGCCGACCGCGGGGCGGTAGAGCGGCGCTTCCGGCGCGCCGGGACGCTGCTGCTGGTGGGCTATTTGCTGCATTTTCCGGCGGACTACTTCCTTGCCGACGATCCCCTGCGGCAGCAGCGGGCGCTGGAGCAGGCGTCCATCGTGGATGTGCTGCACGCCATCGGGCTGTCGCTGGCGGCGCTGGAGCTGCTGGTGCTGGCGCTGCCGAGCGCGCAGGCGGTGGCCCGGGTCTGCGCGGGACTGGGGGCTCTGTTGCTTCTGGGGGCGCCGTTCTTGGTCGAGCTCGACCCGGGCGGGTTCCTCAGGCCGCTGCTGAACTACGTGACGCCCGCTGGCGGCTCCATTTTTCCGCTCTTGCCCTGGGCCGGTCACATCTTCGCCGGCGTGGCGCTTTCGCCTTTCATGCTGGCCGGCAGTCTGCCCCGGCGCGCGGCGCTGGTCGCGCTTGCGCTGCTGCTGAGCGCCCAGCTGGCCGCCGCGGTCGGCTCACCCCTGGTCGCCGATCACCTGTCGCGGCTGGGGTGGGTGTGCGCCGGCTGCGGCCTGCTTGCGCTGCTGGAGGGCGCAGCCGGCAGCTGGCCACGGTGGCTTTGGGTGCTCTCGGGGGAGACGCTCTTCATCTACGTGGTGCACATCTGGCTGTGCTACGGCCAGGGCGTGGGGCTGCGCGACCTCGTGGGCCCGAGCCTGGCGCCACTGCCGGCGCTCGGGGGGGCGGCGGCGATGTTGCTGCTGAGCGGCTTCGGGGCCCTGGCCTATCACCGCAGGAAGACCGCAATCACGCGGTAGCCGACGAAGACGGCCGCGGCCAATCCCAGCATCAGCCGGGCGCGCCGGGCCAGACGCGCCCGGCGCATCGAAGCCGGAGGGGCTTTGTCGGGGGGGGGCATGGGGCTGGCGCGGAGTCTACGCCATCGCTGCGCGGCTTGCCCTGCGCGCCCCTTGCCGGGGCTTCGGTGACGGGCTACATGCCGGCCCGTGGCCAAGACGAAGAAGAAGGGCGCGCTGAGCACCGACCTGGGCGAGGCGCTGGCCAAGCAGGAGACGCCGAGCTTCAAGTGGAAGGCCGTGCTGCAGGTGGCGGGCGCCTTCGCCGTGCTGTGGCTGACGGCCTTCATGGTGGTGCCCTACGTGGGCTACTGGGCGGTCGGCGTGGTGGGGGTGCTGACGCTGGTGGCCGCCGGTTTCGGCATCTACATCTGGCGACTGACCTCGCGTTCGCGGGCGGTGGTCGAGATCATGAAGCAGGCGACCGACGCCGCCGGTCGCGAAAAGGCCCTCGAGGATCTGGCCAGCGGCGCCGACGGCGATGCCATGAAGGCCCTGGCCCGCGCCCAGCTGCTGAGCCAGACCCAGCCCAACGAGGCGCTGAAGGTGCTGGAGGCCATCGACGTGGAAAAGGCGCCGGCGGTGCTGCGCGACGATGTGCGGGCCCAGCTGGCCATGCTCTACCTGCGCAATAACCGCGCCCGAGATGCCCGCGACCTGACCGACGCCATCCGCCTGGACAAGCGGCCCGACGCCAAGTCCAAGGGGCTGTACGCCGCGATCATGGCCGAGGCCCTGGCCCGCACCGGCAGCGCCGAGGAGGCGCGCAAGCTGCTCGAGACCTATTCGCCCGAGAGCGCAGACGGCGACGAAGTGCGCGCGATGCTGTTGCGCGCCCAGGTCTACACCTTCACGGTGCAGAAGAAGCGCGGCCGCGTCGGGCAGGCGCTGGCACAGCTGGCGGCGCTGGAGCCGAATCTGCTGGGCGGCTTTCTGACCAAGGGCAACCCGCCGGAGCTGGTCAAGATGACGCAGCAGGCCCTGGCCGGCGCTGGCATGGCGCCCAAGGTCAAGATGAAGCGCATGCGCTAGATGTGCTCGGCGGAAGTCATGATCCGCTCTCGGGACCGCTACGGCGCCAGCTGCGGCGTCCGTTCTCCTTGAAATACACGAAGTATTCCGGCGGAGGCCGTCCTTGCATCTGGCATCGTATCGACCCCGATCATCGGCTCAGCACTTCCGCCGAGTACATCGAGTCACAGACCGTGGGTGAAACTCAACCGGTAACCTGGACGGTGCGTCGCATCCTCGCCTGGATGGCCGAGGATTTTGCCGGTCGCGGCATCGTTTCACCGCGGCTCGATGCCGACCTGCTGGTCTGCCACGCGCTGGGCCAGGATCGGGTGCGCTTGTACATGGACCTGGACCGGCCCCTGGACGAGGCCGAGCTTGCGGCCATCCGCGGGCGGGTGGCGCGGCGCAGGCGGCGCGAACCCGTGGCCTACATCGTGGGGCAAAAGGAGTTCTACCTGCGGGCATTCGAGGTGAGCCCCGCGGTTTTGGTGCCGCGTCCGGAGACCGAATTGCTGGTCGACCGGGCGTTGCAGCGGCTCGGGGAGCTGCAGGCAGCGCGCGACGCCGGAGCACCCCTGCGTGTGCTGGATCTGTGCACCGGCAGCGGGGCCATCGCCGTGACGCTGGCGGCCGAGCGCCCCGGGCTCGCCCTCGACGCCACCGACATGAGCGCCGAAGCGCTGGCCACGGCCCGCCGCAACGCCGAGCGTCACGGGGTCGCCGAGCGCGTGCGCTTCTTTGAGGGCGACCTCTTCGAAGCGCTCGAGTCCGGGGACCGCTACGCGCTGATCGCGGCCAATCCGCCCTATGTGGGCGAATCCGAGCGCGACGCCCTCGAACCCGAGGTGCGCGATCACGAGCCACCGCTCGCGCTCTTCTCGGGAGCTGATGGGCTCGTCTTGTTGAGACGGCTGTGTGCGACCGTCGCCGAGCGGCTCGAGCCTGGCGGCGTGCTGCTTTTCGAGGTGGGCGCGGGCCAGGCGGCGACCGTGTGCGAGCTATTGGAGCGCGATGGGCGGCTCTGTGAGGTCCGCAGTCATCGCGACCTGGCCGGTCACGAGCGTTTGGTGGAGGCGCGCCGGCGCAGCCTGAGCAAGCCCTCGGCCACGGCCAGTGCCGCGAACGCCAGGAAGATGTAGGGCGACAGCGAGCGGCGCACCACGGCGCTGCCGGTGCCGCTTTCGGCGTCGTCACCCACGGCAGGTAGCTGCTTTTGCCGCAGGTCGCTCTCGCTTTTGGGCGGGTTGACCACGAAGGCACCGCGGGCAGCGTCGCGCAGGGGGGCGCCGGGGCTTGCGCTGAGCACGCGGTAGGCGCCCGGGGCATCGATGGCTTCGAAGGCGAGGCTTTGGCGCTCGCCCAGGTCGTCGAAGCGGTGGCGGGCGCCGCTGGGCGAGACCACCTCGAGGCTGCGTGCCCCCGGGGGCACTGGAATGTGGGCCACGCCCTGGGCGTCGACGGGGCCGTCGGGGCGCGTGGGGCGCCGCTGGGAACTGTGGCGAAGCAGGCCCCACAGCAGCGGCAGGTAGCCGGGGCGCAGGGGCAGGTCGCTCCAGTCGGCGTCGAGGCTGGTGGCCAGCATGGTGACGCGGCCCCGCTGTAGCTCGCGCGAGGCCACCGCCGGGGTGCGATCCGAGAAGCGCAGCAGCTCGCCGCCATCGCAGTCCAGCAGCAGCCGGCCCGAGGTGCGCGAGCGCGAAAGACCGCTGGGGCCAGCCGGCAGCAGCGCGGCGGAGGCTTCGTCGGGCAATAGGCCCAGGTCTTCGTTTTGGCCCCTGGCGCGCACGTGGCAGGGCAGCAGATCCTTCAAGGCGGCGTTGTAGGCGCGGGCGCGCACGCGGTCGCCGGCGGCGATCAGAAGCCCCCCGCCGCTTTCGACGAAGCTGCGCAGGCGGCGGCCCAGGGCCGTCGAGGGGGCCGGCACGTTGGCCAGCACCACCACGTCCACCTGTGAGAGGTCGTGCTTGGGCAGGGCGTCGGCGTCGACCGTCTGTGCGCGCACGGGCGTGCCGCCGTCGGGCGCCTGGCGCACGGCGCGCAGGGCGTAGTGCAGCTCGTCGCGGTCGGAGGCGGGGTGGGGGTCGCCGTTGACGAAGATGGCCTCGATGGCGTCGCCGCTGGTGAGCAGCACTCCAGCGCTGTTGTCGGCCTCCAGCGCGTCGTCGCTGTCGATACGCACGGTGGCGGTGGGATCGGTGCCGCGGGCGGGCGTCTCGACGAGCACGGTGGCGCGGCCCTGGCCGTCGACCAGCTCGAGGTTTTGCCGGGCCAGCTGGCCGCGGGAGTTTTCGACCGTCAGCGCGATGGGGCCCTTGGCAGGGCCGTCGGCGGCGACTTCGATGGCCAGCGACGTCTTGCCCAGGGTGGTGGGGTCGGGCAGGGCGCGCAGCGAGCGGATGTGGAGGTTGGGCCGCGCCGGTGGGCTGCCGATGCGTTCCAGGGAGACCTCGATGCCGTCGGCGTCGAGGCTCGCGGGCGACAGCCGGGCGTGTTCGGCGAAGTCGCTGAGCACCAGCAGCCGGCGGCTGGGATGGCGGCTGGCGCTCAGCTGCGATAGGCCCAGGCGCAAGGCGGCGTCCAGATCGGTGGCGCGCAGGGAGCGGTCGTCGATGGCCTCGATGGCAGCCTCGGCGTGCTCCAGGCGATCGCTGCGCGGCAGGCGCAGGCGCGGCGGCTCGCCGGCGCTGATGATGGCGATTTCCGAGCCTTGCGGCAGCGAGGCCACGGCCTCACGGGCGCGCGCTTTTGCCAGCGCCAGCAGCGGCTTGTCGTCCTGCAGGCGCATCATCGACATGGAGTCGTCGATGACGATGGCGGCGCTGGTGATGGAGCCGTCGCCGAAGCTCAGGCGCGCGGCCACGTAGGGCGCGGCCAGGGCGCCAGCGGCCACCGCCAGCATGGCCACGCGCAGCATCAGCAGCAGTAGATCGGTGATGCCGCGGCTGCGGCGTTTCTTCCGGTCGGCTTCGAGCAGGAAGGCGAAGGTGGGTAGGGCGATGGGGCGCAGGTCGCGGCGCCGGATGCGGTGCAGCAGAAGGGGCAGGCCGGCGGCCAAGAGGCCCAGCAGCGCCAGCGGTGTCTCTAGGCCCATGCCCCCACCGCGCGCCCGCGCAGGGCGCCGGCGAGCACCTGCTGTACGGGGTGGTCGGTCGGGCACAGCACGTGGCGGGCGCCGGCCGCCGTGCAGCGCTCGCGGCAGTCGGTCAAGAAGGCCCCGATGCGCTGGCGGTAGACCTGGCGCAGGGCCTCTGGGTCGACGTCGAGACTGCCGTCACCTTCGGGGTCGACGAAGCGGCTGGGGCCCTGGAAGGGCAGCTCCAACTCGTCGCGGTCGATGATGTGGAAGACCAGCAGCTGATGGCCCAGGGCCCGCAATCGGGACAGGGGCTGCAGGGCACCGGGGCCCAGATCGAGCAAGTCGCTGGCCAGTACGACCAGGCCCCGCCGGCCCACGCGCTCGACGGCGGCGCCCACGGCGGCGGCCAGATCGGTGCGGGCGCCGGGGCGCGGGGGCGCGGCCAGTAGCTGCAGGATGGCCTCCAGCTGATCGGGGCGGGCCCGCGCCGGTACCTGGGCGACCAGCTCGCTATCCAGGGTCTGCACGCCGGTGGCATCGCCCTGGCCGAGCAGCACGTAGGCCAGGGCGGCCAGCAGGGTCGCGGCGTACTCGCGCTTGCTGACGCCGGCGCTTTCGCCGCCGTAGCCCATGGAGGCCGAAGTATCGAGCAGCAGGTGGGCGCGCAGGTGGGTCTCCTGCTCGAAGCGCTTGATGGTGTGGCGGTCGCTGCGGGCGTAGGCGCGCCAGTCCAGGAGGCGCAGATCGTCGCCGGGGCGATAATGGCGGTGCTCGGCGAAGATCACGCTGGCGCCGCGATGGGGGCTGCGGTGCACGCCCGAGCGCAGCCCCTCGACGGCGCGCTCGGCGCGAAAGCGAAGCGTGGCGATACGCTGGACCAGCTCCTGGTCGAGCTCGGCCGTCATGACCGTCGTGGGCCGCGCGCGTCCTGCTCGAGCAGGGCGGTGATGGCTTCGCTGGCGCCCACGCCCTCGGCCTCGCCGCGGAAATTCATGACCAAGCGGTGCCGCAGCATCGGGCGCAAAAGGGCGCTGACGTCCTCGCGTTCGGCCGCGAAGCGCCCCTGCAGGGCGGCGCGCGCCTTGGCGCCCAGCACCAGCGACTGGCCGGCGCGGGGCCCGGCACCGAAGGCCACGTAGTTTTTGACGGCCTCCGGGGCGTCGGGGGAGTCGGGGCGGCTTCGGCGGGTCAGGCCCACGGCGTACTCGATGACGTGGTCGGCGATGGGCACGCGCCGCACCAGTTCCTGCAGGGCGATGATCTCGGCGCGCTCCAGCACCGCGCGCGGCTCGGGCTGGGCGGGCGCGGTGGTGCGGCGCACGATCTCGACCTCGTCCTCGCTCGAGGGGTAGCCCACCTGGATTTCGAGCATGAAACGGTCGAGCTGGGCCTCGGGCAGCGGGTAGGTGCCCTCTTGCTCGATGGGGTTTTGGGTGGCGAAGACCAGGTAGGGCGGCGGCAGCGGGTGGGTCACGCCGCCCGCGGTGACGCGCTGCTCCTCCATGGCCTGCAAAAGCGCTGCCTGGGTCTTGGGGGGCGTGCGGTTGATCTCGTCGGCCAGCAGCACATTGGTGAAGACCGGGCCGGGCACGAAGCGAAAGCGGCGCTCGCCGGTCTCGGGATCCTGCTCCATCACATCGGTGCCCGTGATGTCGGTGGGCATCAGGTCGGGGGTGAACTGGATGCGATTGCTCTCGAGCGACAGCGTGCGAGCCAGGTTTGTGACCAGCGAGGTCTTGGCCAGGCCCGGCACGCCGACCAGCAGGCCGTGGCCGCGGGCGAAGAGGGCGATCAGCAGCAGCTCGATGACCTCGTCCTGACCGATGATGCGCGTGCGCAGCTGCTCCAGCACGCCGGTGCGGGCCTGGCCCAGGCGGCTGACCAGCTGCAGATCGTCGGTGGCGGCTTCGGGTTGCGGGGAGTCGTCCATGGTGGCGCCGTCGGAGGGCGTGGAGCCTACCGCCGCTGGCTCGCAGTGGCCAACCCAATCGCCGCGAGCTTGACCGGCGTCGGCGGCGCGCCCGAACATGGGTGGGGCGATGCAACAAACCAGCGGCGACACCCCCGAGGCGGCGGCCGTCGCCGGCGTGCAAGCGGCCGGGGCGGGCGAGTCCCGGGGTGGCTCCCGCGCCGGGCGGGTGGCCTGGCTGCTGGCCCGCCTCGGCATCACGGGTGGGGCCTTTGCCTATTTGCTGTCACAGGTCGAGTTCGGGCAGCTGTCGGCGGCCTTCGGGCGCGTGCCGGCGCGGGCGGTGCTGGTTTCGCTTTCGCTCTACGTGGCGGCCGTCTGGCTGGGGGCCTACCGCTGGCGCATCCTCTTTGCGAGCTGCGGAGCAAGCCGCGTCCCGGGCTACCTGCAGCTTTTGCGCCTGACCTTCATCGGGCTCTTCTACAATACCTACCTGCCGGGCGCCGTGGGGGGTGACCTGGTGCGCGGCGTGGCAACTGGTGGTTACTTCGACGAAGGCGGCTCGACCAGCGCACTGGCGGTGAGCTTTCTCGATCGCGTGTTGGGCTTTGCGGGACTGTTGGTGATGGCGGCGCTGGCGTTTTCACTGCATCCGGTGCATGGCGTGGAAGGGCTTTTGCCGTGGGCGGGGGCGGGGCTATTGGCGGTGTCCTCCGTTGTACTGGTGCTGACCACGGGCCGGCATTTGGGCCGCTTTTTGCCGTCTGCCCTGGCCCGCATCGCCGATCGCCTCCCGCAGGTTCAATCCGTGCTTGGCATCGTGGTCGTGCTCTGCATCGCGCTGTTTGGACACGCCATGTACATCGCCATTGGCCATGTGCTGGTGTTGGCGGTGAGCCCCGGGGTTGGCTTGGCCGACTCCGCTGTCATTATTCCCGGCACCGTGGTGGCCTCGGCTTTTCCGTTGACCGTGGCCGGCGCCGGACCGACCGAAGCGGCCTTTGTGGCGCTCTACGGCCTGGTGGGCGTCGCGCGGCCCGATGCGCTCGCTGCGTCGCTCTTGATCTTGCTGTGCCGGCTGCTGGTGGCGGGCAGCGGGGGGGTCGTCAGCGTTTTCGAGGGGCGGGCGGCGCAGACGGAGGACTGAAAGGGCTCAGGTCCGGGCGGCGAGGGTCTGCGCGGGCGATCTCGGTTAGCGATGCAGCGCCCATCGTCGCAGGGCCGCCATGCCGGTGCCGGCCGTTTCGCCGTCCGGGAGTTCGCTCGCCTGACCACAGGTGAAGGAGTCGTTCCAGGCCGCGAGCAAATCCGGATCAGCTGCCGCGAGGTACATCAGCTCGAGCCCATCCCGCCGTACTGCGGTATCGGGGAGCCGCACCACCACCCCGCCCGCGAGCCCTGGGCGGACCTCGCCGTTGACGCGAATGCGCCAGGCCACGCCCCTGGCAGCTTCACCGTAGGCGTCGGCAAAAACCACAAGACTGTCGTCGCGCCAGTCGCCTGCCACCGACCAGGCGACGTCGATGGGCTCGCCCAGGGTGAGCGCGAGCCCGAGCACGCCGGCGATGCCCAGGGTGTCGTGGGCCAACGCCGCTTCACCCTCGGGGCCGCGCGTCGGAAAGCAGGTCAGCAGTCGCTGCCGACGCGGACCGACATCGATGGCCCCGAATAGCCAGTCGTGCGCCGTGGTGGGAGGGGCTCCATAGATCGCGCGAACGCGGTCGGGGCCGCCGCGTTCGCGGAAGGTGTCGATCAGTGCCGTGGTACCCAGTGTGTAGGGGAGCTGGTGACTGGCCGTCAAAAGGGATTCGTTGGAGTTCTCGATGGCGGCGAGGATGTCTCGTCTGAAAAAATAGGCGAGCCCGTCCCAGTCGAATTCTCGGTTTGGGCCGCTGGCATTGTCGAGCACGGTGGCGGCGACCACCACGGCTTCGCCCTCGATCAAGGAATCGACTGCAACCTGGCTGTCGTTCGAGTCGATCCATCGCTGGCGAAAATCGGTAAGATCGGATTCCTGATCCTGTAGCGCATGGGCAAACTCATGGGCCAGCAGGTTGACGCCCTCGAGCGGCTCGCGAGCTTCACTGCCTTGCAGGAGCGTCACCTCTTTTGTCTCGGGATCGTAATAGGCCACCACGTTTTTCTGGAGGTCGCCAATCATCGCATCGACCAGGTTGGCCTCCGGCGAGAGCAAGCCGAGCATGTGCAACGCGCTGGTCCAAGTGAGGTTCACGGCCTCGAGCTGATCGATATGCGCTTCGGCGCGCTTGCGGAGTTCATCTCCCAGCTGCTGCGCCTCGATGGTGCGCACGGCGGGAAGCTCGAAGTCGGACTGCTCGCGTGCGCGCGCCGTGGCTTCCAGAACCGATTGCTGGCAACTCTTCGTGAGAATGTCGCAGCCGCTGCCGAGCCCATCGTCGAGGCCTTCGGAAGCGCAACCGATCGCATTGGCGAGCAGAAGCATCGCACCAGAGAACACGCCGAGGCTACGACGCCTCGACGCGGCGGCTCTGGCGCTGATGGCGAGCTTGATCCCCATCCGACGGCACGAGTCTTATGCATTCGGAGGGCATTGGCCAGTGCACAGGCGTCCGGGCCTCGGGAGCGCGCGACCAGCGCTCGAAGATCGGTGAAAGGACAACCGCCAGCTCGCGAAAGTTACGGCAGCGCAGGGTGCTCGCGCGATCGAGGCGTTCACGCGGGGTGTGGCCTTCACCGCCGTGGCGCAAGATTTCGATGAAGCCGTATTCGGGGTCGACGGTCCAGTACTCCCGGATGCCGAAGGGCTCGCACACGCGCCGCTTGAAGTAGCGATGACGCTCGCTGGCGGATTTGGACAGGATCTCGACCACGGCGTCCGGTGGGCCCTCGATGGCCCGCTCTAGGAGACTGGTGTTTTTCGAGACCGTTTTCGTCGCGAGGGGGATCGAAATCGGCGATCAAGACGGATATTGAGGGGGTATGACCTTGGGACGAGCGCCGCAGCAGGCCAATCTGCTGAGCTCCA
>JAOUOP010000047.1 GCA_029880325.1 Myxococcales bacterium
CCCGCCCACATCTTCGACCTGCACAGGTTCCCGCTGAAGTGGCGCGCGACCTGCGTGAAAAACCAGCGCAATCGCGGCACCTGTGTGGCCTTCGGCATCACCGCTGCGGTGGAAACGAAGATCGCGGTCAACCACAACCGCTGGACCAACCTCTCCGAGCAGCGTCTCTATTACTGGGCCAAGGCCCCGACCAAGCACGGCGACGGCTTGAACACCAGCGGTGTGATGGACTCGATGGTCTCGAGCGCCTTCACCTACCCCTGGGAACACAACTGGGATTACAACCCCTCGCCTTCCCGCGACAGCGTCGGCGACCCCGCCTACTACGTCAACTCGTGTGTCGGCTACAGCGCCGAGCACTGCTCCGACACCTCACACCAGGGCGACAAGGTCTGCTCCTCGTTCCTCGGCCTCATGTTCTGCTCGACCGATGGCTCGGCGGTGCCCGCCTCGGGCTTCCAGATGAAAAATCGCCTCCACCTGTGGAGCTACGGGGCCGTCGGCGGCTCGGCGCTGGGACGCCTTTTCCTCGCGCTATCGCATCCGCTGGTCATCTCGCTCCCCGTCACGCCCACATTCGACCAGGCGGCCGGCAACGGCATCATGACCTACGCCGGAGCGGGCGAGGATAACCGCGGTGGCCACGCGCTGGCCGTCATGGGCTTCGTCGACAACGAGAACCTACCCGGAGGTTATCCAGCGGGCGCCGGCGGTGGCTACTTCATCGTGAAGAACTCGTGGGGCCAGTGCTGGAAGGATGGCGGCTACGTCTACATCCCCTACGACTGGGTCCACACCTACGGCTACGCGCTCACCGCCGTCAGTCAGGTCAACTGATCGCGGCGTGATGCAAACACGCGCCCTGGAGCAAGCCGGGGAAACTGTTCCCCGGGGGGGGGGGCTCCAGGGCGCGGGGCTATCGGCGCCTGAGTCTGGAGACCGGTTCGGGGCCCGGTTTCGCGCCGGCGCTGGCGTTCTACCGCAGCCTCGGCTTCGAGGAATATGGACCATTCGGTCAATACACCGAAGATCCCTTCAGCCGCTTCATGACACGCGAGCTGTAGACGCCCGAGGCATCTGCAAGTGGCACCCTGCGGGGGCATGGCCTATTGTTTAGTCATGCCTACTCGGGGTGAGTTTCAAGAGGCGTTGTTGCAAGTGATGGAGCGCAAGGTCCACTGGGCGTGGCCCGGCTTCAACCAGGGCATGGTGCCGCGGGAGCTTTTGCACCTGCACCTGGAGCAGGAGTACGCCTGCTACGTGCGCGACTTCCCGCTGCTCATCGGGCGAGCCTACGTGCAATGTCCCATCGCCGCGGTGCGGCGGGAGCTGGCCGAAAACCTCTACGAAGAAGAAACCGGCGGCTTGACCGGCGGCCGGCCCCATCCCGAACTCTTTCTCGAATATCCGCGCGGACTGGGCATGGATCTGGCGCGCTTCGATCGGGTCGCGCTGCTGCCTGCGGCCGCCGCCTACCGCGCCGTCATCGACGACGCCACGCTCGCACGCGGCTGGGAGATCGCCGCGGCGGTGACCACCCTCTTCATCGAAGGCACCGCCCACGAACGCGGCGAGGTGGAGCCGAACGCATCCAAGCGGCCCCAGGCGCGGCTGTCGCAACATCCCCTGGTCAAGCACTACGCGCTGCCCGTCGAGCACCTGGCGTTGACGCGCGCCCACCGCCAGGTCGAGGGCGACCACCGCCAGTCAGCCTGGCGCATCCTGCTCGAGCACGTCCCGGCGGCCGAGCGACAGAAGGTGATCGAATGGATGGAGCGGGCGCTGTCGGGCTGGCTCACCTACCGCGACGAGGTGGCCGAAGCCTGCGGCCTGATCCGCGGCGCCGACGGCAGCCCCCAACGCATGGCGAGCTGAGGGGCGGGGCCATCACGAAAGTCTCCCTCGAGGCCTGACCGCGACCCCGAAGGCCCCGACACGCTCGCCGCAGCGATGCCACGCCCGCACCAGCTGCGAGCGGGCGAGCGATGACCAAGGACCCCGCCCGGCAGCAGGCGGGAGCGGCACCCCCGCCGCCGCGAAAACGTCCTGGCAGCTTTGCGGAAGCCGCTTTTCGGCACCAAATCGTGGTGCTGCCGCCGCCGCGAAAACGTCCTGGCAGCTTTGCGGAAGCCGTGGGCGCGTTATGCTGGGGGCCCGGAGGTGGTTGCTTGACGCTGGATTTGGAGCGCATTGCCGATACTTTGGCCGGCCTCGATCCGGGGCTCGACGGGGTGCGGGCCCGCGGGCGGCTGAGGGCGGTGGTGGGCTTGACCATCGAGGCCGATGTGCCGGGGGTGCGCCTGGGGGAGCTGGTGCGCATCGAGCGCCGCGAGGCCGAGCCGGTGCTGGCCGAGGTGGTGGGCTTTCGCGATGCGGTGGCGATGCTGCTGCCCTTCGATGAGCCCAGCGGTCTGGGCAGCGATGATGCGGTGGTGCCCCTGGGACGCCGCCTTCAGGTGCCGACCGGCCCGGCCCTGCTGGGCCGCGTGCTCGATGCCCTGGGCCGCCCCGCCGATGGCCTGCCCGCCCCCGAGGGCGAGCTGCGCGATGTGATGGCCAAGGCGCCGCCACCCCTGTCGCGCCCACCCATCGAACGCCCGCTGCCCCTGGGCGTGCGCGCCCTGGATGCCTTCGTGACCCTTGGCGAGGGCCAGCGCGTCGGGCTCTTCGCCGGGAGTGGCGTGGGCAAGAGCAGTCTGCTCGGCCAGATCGCACGCGGCGCCGAGGCCGATGTCTTCGTGGTCTGTCTGGTGGGCGAGCGCGGGCGCGAGGTGCGCGATTTCATCGACGAGGCCCTGGGTGCAGCCGGCATGGCCCGCGGGGTGGTGGTGCAGGCCACCAGCGATAACCCGCCGCTGTTGCGCATGAAGTGCCCCTTCACCGCCACCGCCATCGCCGAGGGCTTCCGCGCCCGCGGCAGGCGGGTGCTGCTCTTGATGGATAGCGTGACGCGCTTCGCCCGCGCCGCCCGCGATGTGGGCCTGGCCGCCGGCGAGCCACCCGCCCGCCGCGGCTATCCGCCCAGCGTGCTGACCGCCCTACCGGCCCTGCTGGAACGGGCCGGGCGCAGCGCCGAGGGCTCGATCACCGGTGTCTACACGGTGCTGGTGGAGGGCGACGAACGCGACGATCCCGTCGCCGACGAGCTGCGCGGCCTGCTCGATGGTCACATCGTTCTTGACCGCCAGTTGGCCGCCCGCAGCCACTACCCCGCCGTCGACGTGCCGGCCAGTCTGTCGCGCCTGATGCCGCGGCTGGCCAGCTCCGAGCACCGCCGCCAGGCCGACGCGGTGCGCGCCCTGCTGGCAACCTACCAGGCCAAGCGCGAGCTGGTGACGCTGGGGGCCTACCGGCGCGGCAGCGATCGCCAGCTCGATGCCGCCCTCGACCACATCGAGGCCATCGAGTCCTTCCTGCGCCAACGCCAGGACGAGCACAGCCCGCTGGCAACGACGCTATCACAGCTCACACAACTGCTGGTTTGAACGAGTTTGAGCGAGCTTCGGCAGGACTACTGGTAGCTGGCCGAAAAGAGCAAGCCGATGCCGGCGAATCGGTGTTGGACATCGTCGCCGAAGGACTCGGTGCCTTCCTGACCGCTGACGTTGGTGAGCCACAGCACGGCCGCACCGCCGAGACCCCAGTTGGTGCTCACCCACCACTCCATGCCCACCTCGAGGTTGAATCCGAGGCCGCTGTCGGTGCTGAACTCGTCGCCCGCATCGTCGGTGTAGCTGATGCCCGAAGGACCGATCGTCGCGCCGACACGCAGGTTGAGGGGCATGAAGTAATAGTCGACGCCGAGGCCCAAAAGCCCGCTGCCCACATCGGCCGAGCCGCCCACATCCCGCTCCTCACCCCCGACCACGACCGTGGGACTGGGAATGACTTGCCCACCGATGCGCAGGCGCAGGTTGAAGTTTTCGACGATCGCATAGCCGACATCCAACATGAAGCTCGAGCTAAGACCGCTCCTGCCCACATCTTCGCCGGCCCCGGCGCCCGCAAGCCGCTCCCGCGCCCAGGAAACGCCCGGACCCACGACCACGCGCAGTAGAAACCCGTCGTGGGCGTGACGGGGCCGCAGCTCATCGAGCGAAGGAATGTCCGAAACCGGTGGCGACGGCGTTGCAGCCTCGCAGCTGCCCGCGGCCGTGCATACCGATCCCGGGCCACACGGCGGATTGCAGGCCGAGACACACCGCCCCTCGATGCAACTGTAGCCAGCGCGACAGTCGGGCACGCAGGCGAGGGCCGGCGGCGGCGCTTCGTAGGAGGGCGGAGGCGGCGGCACCTCGTCGGTCACCGGCGGTGCTTGCTCCGGTCCGGCGGGAGCCTCGGGGACGGGCTGCTGCGGCGCGGGAGGCGGCGGCACCGCCGGCAGCTCCCCATCCTGAGCCGCGGCCGTCGATACGCTCATGAGCAGCGCGAAAAAAACCGTTCGAAACAAGCCTGGCATCATCTAAACCCCATCAAAACCCCACGAAGTCACGGTACTTTTTGGGTTTTTGGTGGCTCGAGTCAAGCTCTTGCGCCAACCGCCCTTGACGCTCAGAATGCCTGCGATGGGTCTGTATCGCGTGTTGGTGGTCGTCGCAGCGCTCTCGGGCACGACCGCCGCACTGCCCCAGCCCGCCGCCGCCGAAGACGCGGACTTCCCGGTGATCGAGGATCCGCTGCTGGTGCCCGTGGGCTGGTCGTCGCGCAGGAACGCCAAGGGCTCGCGCTTCGACGACGACATTCAGGTCATGCAGGACCAGGTGCTCGAGCCCTGGGACTCGGATGCCGAGCCGCCCAAGCGCGCCGCCCGCTCCCGCCGCAAGCGCAGCGACTGGGGCAGCCACGACAGCGACCGCTGCGAGTGCCACTGCTCGGAGCTGCTGATCCCGCCCGGCTGGGCGCGCTGAGCCTCCGCGCATTTCCCCGCGCAAGCAACTGGCCACGATTGGGTCCAGCGGCTTCAGGCTTCAGTTGCGGCCCCAGTTGCCGCCTCAGTTGCCCCCGCGGCCGCCGAAACTGCCACCGATGCCGCCATCGGGGAAGCTGAAGCTGCCGCCATCGCCTGAGCCGAAGCTACCAGCGTCGCCGAAGTCCAGCGGGGGCACGAAGCAGCTGGCCGGAGCACCACCGCCAAACATGCCGCCACCCCAGAGCACCCCGCAGACGCCCTCGTCGGTGCAGCAGACCTCCACAAAGTCGGCAAAATTGCCCATCAACTGACAGGCGCTGAGGTCGCCGGCGCTGCAGGTGGCGCCGGGCCCCGAGGTGGGTGCGCCCGGGTCGCTGGCGCCGGTGCCATCGGCGGCCAAGGCAGTACCACCGTCGCCGCTGCTGCCGCTGCCCGGGCTGTCGGAACCGCTGCCGCCGCCAGACCCGGAGCCGCTCGCCGAGGTATCTGTTATGGCACCAGCACCCGAGCCACCGCTGGTACCCGCCCCACCCTGGGCCCTGTCGAGGCCGTCACCCGCTGCGCCACCAGACCCGCCCTCGCCACCACCGTCATCGCCACCACAGGCACACAGCGCAGCCGCGAGGGCCAGGGGCCGTAGGGAGGAGCGTAGGACGCTTGGCTTGTTCATGCTCTGACCTCTCTTCGTGTATCGAACATGGTTCAACGATCACAGGCGGCTGGCCAGCAAGCAGTGGTGACAAGACCCATACCCCTCCCGACGTGGAGACACCTGGGGCCGTTCCCCACCCGGCCCGAAAACCGCTCCCACGCTACTCAGTTACGAAACCCAGCTCCAATTCCAGCAGGTGCCGCTCGAAGTTCATGTTGGCGTAGTCGTTACGGTGGTCGGGGCCAGCTGTGTTATCGATAGTGCTACGAACCACGCCGAACTCGTAGCCCCCGTAGAGCTCGAAGCCCGTCCCCAGTTCAAAATTGAGTCCACAGCGCGCCCCGAAACGGTGATCCCGCTGGGTGCGCACATCTTCGGCCACGCTGCTGTTGTCGGGCAGCTGCAGCACCACCAGCCGGGTGGGCTCATGGTATCGCCGCTGCCCATAGACGAGACCTGCAACCACATCCATCCAGCCCAAGGTCGGTATCGTTACAGACACAGAGGCTTCTGGTGCATCGTGGGAGAGCGGGATCTCGAAGCCCGCCAGCCAAAAGTTTCGGATCTCGGGCGGCGCCGCGGTCACCACCCGTTGGCTGCCGAGGAGTTCCCGTCGCAGCCCCAGCTCCGCCAGCAGCGAGATCCCGGTAGTCCGGTAGCCGTACCCCAACGACAGCTCCCAGCTCCGGCCGCCGAGATAGTCGAAGCGCCCATCGGCCACTGCGACACGCCGGAACCGGCCCGAGAGCTTGAACTCGTGGCGCAGCCCCGGCGCCCAGGCGAGCCAGCTGCGCAGGCCGGCCGAGCGCGTCAGCAGCCTGAAGTCGCGCAGGCCCGCGAAGGCCAGCTCCCCGAGGCCGGCCACGCCCAGCCGCAGCCATGGGGCCGGCCGCAGCTCGGCGGCCAGCTCCAACCCGTGGTCCTGGGAGTTGAAGAGGTCGAAGGCCCCGCGCGTGTAGAGCAGCTGCGACAGCCCGTACTCGGCGCGCAGCGAAAGCCACGGAGCGGCGCCCAGGCCGTAGCCCAGGACGAATTCGGCGTAGAGCAGGGGGCTGCCGCGCTCGGGTGTCTCCACCATCAGCGGCGCAGCGGCGCCGATGCCCGTGCGCACCACGTTGCTGTCGTAACCGCCGCCGACGGCCGCCTCGAGGGCCAGCCCCGGCCCCTGGGCCCGCAGACCGCCGGCGATGGCATCCAGCAGCAGGCGCGCGGCCGCCTGGCGCTCGGGCTCGAGACCGCGCTGTAGGGCCCGCTGGAGCTGCTCCTGGGCCGGCTCGCGCTGCCCCCGCTCGTAGGCCGAAACGCCCGCCCGGTAGGCCGCAAGGCCCGGCTCGGGCTCGATCTCGGCGGCGGCGGGTGCCAGCTCGGCACCCAGCTCGGCCAGCAGTTCGTCGAGCGCGCCATCCACGTCGGCCTGCCGCGCCCGCTCCAGGTGGGCGCGGGCGCGCGCCGCCGCGCCGAGCTCCAGCGCCGCATAGCCGGCGTTCAGCCAGGCCAGGCCCCCTAGCGCCGCCGCTGACGGCTCGCCCTGGGAGCCCGGGGCCTCGGCCGCGCTGCGAAACGCCTGCTCGGCTTGCTCGAAGCGCGCCAGCTGAAACAGGCAGGCGCCGCGGTTGAAGTGCAGGCGCGGCCGTCGCTCGGGGGGCGCGACGCCCAGGGCTGCTTCGAAATCATCCAGCGCCGCCTCCAGTCGCCCGGCGGCGAAGTGCTCACCGGCGCGGGCGGCCAGGACCTGCCAGTCGTCGGCCTCGCTCGACTGCTCGCTTTCGTGGGACGCGCCGACGGACCCTGCGGCGTCGGCCGCGGCCGGCTGGGCCGTGGCCGGCAGGCTCAGCCACGACCCGAGCAGCAGCGCCGCGAGCCACCCCGGGTGGCCAAAGCGATCAGCGCCCGGTGCGCGGAGGCGAGCCGTGGTGCACGGAGAAGTTGCGGCCGTCTCCGCCGCGGCTGCGGCGGCGGCGCTGATCGCGGCGCTCGCGCTGGGCGCGGCGGTCGCGCCTGGCCTGGCTGCGCTCGGGGCGGGCGTGGCCGCGGCCGCGCTCGGCGTCGACCGCCCTGGCCTTGTCGCTGTCCCCACGGCTGCCCTGACGAGCGCCCGCACGGGCGCCCTGACGAGCGTCTTGGCGACCGCCTGCCTTGGACCTGTGCGCCTTGCGCTCACTTCGCTGGCTTCGCATGCGACTGATGACGTCGTCCAGATCTTCGGCCGGATCGATCACGGTCACCGTCGAGCGCACGCGCACCTTCCGGCGCTTGGGCGCGGCGCCGTCAGCCGACGTCGTCTTCGGCGATTCAGCCTGTGGAGCCGGCTGCTTGGCTCGCTCCACCTGCTGCGCCAGCGCCTGCGACGCGGGCAGCATCAGCAGGGCGACCAGGCAGGGCAGCCCCATGCGCATGGCCTTCATGTGGCCTCCTGTACGTCGAGGATCAGCTCGTGAACCACGACCTCACCGGCCACGGTCGCGGTGGCCATCAGGCGATGGCGTCCCGGTCGCGTGCCGACAACCGCGATGGGCAGCGGGTTGTCACCGGCCTCGAGCGGAGCGATCCAGTGAAAGTCGCGGTCGAGCAGGACTTCGCCCTGACTGAAAAACGACAGGCCCTCGGGCAGCCGAACGCTGAGCTGGGCCGCGGCCACCGCGCTATCGACGCTGAAGTTGAGCTCCACCTTGGCCACCTTGCCGCTGGGCAGGGCAAAGATCTCGGGGCTGGGCTCGGGCGCCGCTTCGGTCGCTTCAACCGCAAGCACTTCGGCCGCCGGCTCTCGAACCACCGGCGCTTCGGCCACCGACCCATCGACACCGGCGGTCACCGCGGACTCGGGAGCCTCGGCAAGCTGCCAGGCCAACAGCGCCGCAGCGCTACCCAGAACCAGACCCACCCCGAGCCGCCACTCGCCCAGCCAACCGGCGATGCGCGCGGGCAGCCCCGGCGGCGGCGGCGGACCGGCTGCGGCCAGGCGCAAGTGCAGGCTGCGGGCGAAGTCCTGTTCCGAACGCTGCCCACAGGGCTGCTCCTTGAGGCGCCTGAGCTGCTGGCCCAGGGCATCTTCGAAGCCTTGATCGCGGTCGAGTTCGGTCATGCTGTGCAACCCTCTTCTCGGACGGTCCCCGGCGGCGCTTCGTTCCCAGCGAGCGACGCCCCCAGCTCCGTACTCTGAAGCAACACGCGCAGCTGTGCACGCGCGCGCGACAGCCGCGACTTGATGGTGCCCACCGGCACTTCCTCGATGGCCGCCAGTTCTTCCTGGGAAAAGCCCTCCACGTCGAAAAGCACCACGGCGCGCGCGAACTCGGGCCGGAGCGACTCGAGCGCGCGCCACAGAAGCTCGGCCAGCTCGCTTTGGGCCAGCACCTCGTCGGGGGACTCGGCCGGGTCGGCGCCCTCGGACGCGAGCGCCGTCTCCAGGCTCTCGCGCGGGCGGTGGCGGTATGCGGCGCTGCGACGGCGGTCGATGAAGGCATTGCGCACGATACGAAACAGCCAGGTCGAAAAAGCCGCCTGAAAACGGTAGCTGCGAATGGAAACGTAGGCTTTGACCAGGGCATCCTGGGCCAGGTCATCAGCCTCGGCCCAGTCCCGGCACAGCGCCCGGGCCATGCGCCGCACGGTGCCCTGATACTCGCCCACCAGCTGCTCGAAGGCGGCGGCATCACCGGCCTTGGCACGCTCGATCAGGTCCCGCTCTTCACTGCTGGTCGCCATGGGAGTCGCTGCCGAGGGCTGGACGCAGCCGGAGCCACGGGCGTTCCAGCGCGCGCGCAGTCTGTGCCGACATCCTACCACGGGGACGTCCGAGGCGGCGGGTTCGGATGGCGTACCCAGAGTGACACCACCCGCCAGCCAAGCGCGAAACCAAGCGCGAAACCAAGCGCGCAACCAAGCGCGAAACCAAGCGCGAAACCAAGCGCGAACCGTACCGCCTACGGCAAGCTGACGGCGTCGAAGGCGTAGAGCGTCACGAAGGCCAGGCCCAGCAGCGCGAGCATCAGCAGCGCCAGCGCCACCGGATGGATCAGGCCCAGCCCCAGGCGCTGCGCTAGGCTATTGCCGTAGTAGCGACCGCGACTGCGCTGGCGCAGCTTGCGTTGAATGCCGGGCAGCAGGTCGGGGGTGGGCGCCGCCCCCACCACGCGCCGCGTCATGCCGACGGTGCGCGAAAAGGCCTCGAACTCAGCGGCCAACTCCGGCGCCCGCGATAGCAGAGCGTCGAAAGCGCGCCGGCGTTCCGGGCTCAGCTCACCGTCGAGGGCCTCGCTGAAGAGCGTGCGCGCCTCGTCGGGCGACAGCGGCGCTTCTGGCGGAGTCGGCGACGTCATGGCAGCGACTCCGAAAGCTCGGCGTAGCGCGCGTGCAACGCCAGGCGCGCGCGGTGGAGCCTGCTCTTGACGGTCCCGATGGGCAGCGACGTCACCTCGGCGATCTCCTCGTAACTGAGATTCTGCACATCGCGCAGCATGATCAACACCCGCTGATCCTCTTCCAACGCAGCCAGCGCCCGCTGCAGGTGGTGCTCGGCTTGATGCCCTTCAGCCTGCTGGTCGGGCCGGGTGGGCGCCGCAGCGAGCACCGAGGAGCCGCCATCGAGGCCTTCTTCGAGCGGTCGCTGGCTGTCGCGGGCACGCCGCGCCAGGTATTTGATGCGGTTTTTGCCGTGGTTGGCCGCGACCCGATAGAGCCAGGTGGAGATCGCCGAGTCACCGCGAAAACGATGGATCGCCTTGAAAGCGCTGACGAAGACCTCTTGGGCCACATCCTCGGCTTCGGCGCGATTGCCCAACATGCCCAAGAGCAAACGAAAGACCGAGTCCTGGTGGCGGATGACCAACTCGTTGAACGCGGCCTCGTCCCGTCGTTGCAAGCGCTGCAGCCATGTGGGGTCTTCCGCTGCCATCCCAAGTCCCGCCCCATCGATTTCCGAAGGCAAGGGGCGACGCCATCAAATACGACACGCGCGCCCCCAAAGAGTTCCCGGCCATGCGCCGACGGCTTCAATTAACGTGATAACGCAGGCCGGCCATGACGCGCGTGCGGTACGACTCACCATCTGGTGGGGCGTTGACCTGTTGCCTGAGCGAGACATCGACACCCACCTGCTGATCGGTATAACCGACGCCCGCCGTAATGGAGTGATCCTCGCGACCGGCGTCGAAGCGATAACCGATTCTCAGCGGCATCGACTCACCGGCGAGGTATTCCAAACCGCCGCCCACGATCATTTCGGGATCGGCAAAAGTCGTGAAGTCCCACAGCAAGTCGGCACCGACGCCGAAGTTCTCCGCAAGGGAGAAGGCCACGCTGCCGGTGAGCGTCACTGGAACGTAGGGCGAATCGAGGTTGAGGAAGTTCAAGGCCGCGACGTCGAGCTGCAAGCCCTGGGTGGGCACCACGCGCAGGCCCGCGTCGAGCGTCAGTCCATCCACTTTCGAGCGCATGTCCTCGCCGAGATCGTGGCTGAGGTCGATGTAGCGACCGCTGAGCCCGAGCGCAAAAGCCTCCGAGAACGGATAGGCCAGACCGATGCGACCGTCGAAGCCGCTATAACCGGTGTCGCCGGACAAAAAGCCGCGAAACGCGATGCCCGCACCCAGGTCACTGGTGGCCGAGTCGACCGCCACGGCACCGAGCGCGACAGTATTGAGGTGGGCCATGTAATCGACGTTGCCCTCGAGATGGTAGAGTTCGCCGAGGGCGAGGGCGGCTGGGCTGTAGGCGACCGCCGAACTCGACACGCTCGACGCGCGCGCACCGGTGCCAAGCGCGATGCCGCGGGCCGACTCCATCGACGCCGCTTCGGGACACTGGCGCCGATCCTCGAGCATCGCGCAGGGCGCTTCGGCCGCAGCGCTTACACTGCCGAACAGTTGCATCGCCGCAGCAAAAAGCGCGGCAACTGGTATGGATCCCAGCGGGATTCGTGGTGGAAGGAGCGCTGCCATATCGTCGCCCGAATGCGATCACCGGACCATCACTCGCTCACATCGCGCATGCAGGCTTCGAGTGCGTCAATGGGGGGATCGGGCCGAAGCTAGCAGCCCTGATCGGGCGCACCAAAATTGTGGTGCAAGCCGCGTGAACATCGCGCGAAATGGCGCTTGCGCGGGGCGCGGATGATCCACTTCCAGCGGGCCATTGCAAGACAGAATTCGAGCTTTTTACAGCCGCGCGCTCGATCGTTTACAGCGTGTTCAAGCAGCATGAAAAAGATCACCTTCGAGCACGGTTTTTCGATTTGAGTTCTCGATCGTCGTGGACTCAACGGACCCCTTTTGCTAGCTTCCTCGTCCCGTTCGAGGCAGAGGGCAACAACGACTCTACCGGCGCCGACCGGGGCTTAGAGTCGGCAGCGGAGCAGTGCTCGGACGGCTTACCAGCGAGCGTATCGAATTCATGTCTGCAGCGCTCGACGATCGGAAACGTGTGTCCATGATCGATCATTGGGAAGCGGCGCTCATCGATCTTCGAGCGCAACTATCCGCAGAGAATTACGATACCTGGTTGGCGCCGCTTCGGTACGACCACTGCGATGGCAAGACGCTGCGCTTGCGTATCCCCAATCGTTTCTATGCCGACTGGATCCGCACCCACTACCTGGACCTCTTGCTCGAGTCGCTACGCACGCACGGCGCGGTCGACGAACTCGATGTAACCTTCGTGGTCGACCCGAGTTTGGCCGACCAGGAAGCGACCAACACGACGCGCAACACGGCGGCCAACTCATCAAAGCCGGCCTCCGAGCGGCGAGAAGAGTCGGCTGACAACGATGGCGCCAACAGCTCTGCGCGCGATGGCAGCGTCGAACCCGCAGCACAGCGCATCTCCGGCATGGCGCCGCGCCCCAGCTCCTCGAGTCAGGCACCCGGCGGCCATCGCCCCGCGACCAACCTGAACCCGAAGTATCGTTTCGAAAGCTTCGTGGTAGGCCCCTCCAATCAGCTGGCGCACGCGGCGGCGGCGGCGGCGGCCTCGAGCCCCGGCACGCGCTACAATCCGCTCTTCTTCTACGGCGGCGTCGGTCTAGGCAAGACCCACCTGGTCAACGCCATCGGCCATCGCGTGCTGCAGGACCGACCCGACGCTCGCATCCTCTACGTCTCGGCCGAGCGCTTCACCAACGAGTTCATCTGGTCGCTGCAGAACCACCGCATCAACGACTTCCGCGATCGCTACCGAAACAACTGCGACGTACTGTTGATGGACGACATTCAGTTCCTGGCCAGCCGCGAGCAGACCCAGGAAGAGTTCTTCCATACCTTCAACGCCCTGTATCACTCCGACCGCCAGATCGTGGTCTCCAGCGACGCCTATCCCCAGCAGATCGGCCGCATGGAAGAGCGCTTGGTCAGCCGCTTCCAGTGGGGCATGGTGGCCGATATTCAGGCACCCGAGCTCGATACCCGCATCGCCATCGTGCGCAAGAAGGCCGAGCTCGAAGGCATCGAGATCGACGCCGAAGTAGCCCAGCTGCTGGCTCAGACGGTCAAGAGCAATGTGCGCGAGCTGGAGGGCACGCTCCTACAACTGGCAGTGAAAGCTGACCTACAGAAGCGCCCCATTGACCTGCAGTTCGCGCGCGATGCCCTGCAGGCCCATCGGCCCGCGCCCAATCAGCTGACGACCGTGGAAGAGATTCAGCGGGCAGTCTGCGAGTACTTCAACATCCGCATGTCGGACCTGAAGTCCCACCGGCGTCATCGCTCGGTCTCCCATCCGCGCATGGTGGCCATGTACCTGGCGCGGCAGCGGCTACAGACCAGCTACGGCGAACTCGGCGAGCGCTTCGGCGGCAAGGACCACACCACCGTGATGAGCGCCGTACGCAAGATCGAGGGCCGCATCGACAGCGATGACCGCGAGTTAATCGACAGCCTCGAAGCGATCGAGCGCAAGCTCAGCCGGGGTTAGGCCGCGAGCGCAGACAAGTTGGTCGTTTGGTGCGTGACGGCGGAGTTCGATCGCGAGCGCGCCCGGAGTAAAATCCGCGGCAATACTGCAGCTATTTTGGGGGATTTCACGGGGACGTAGGCTGCGAGCGGACCAGGCAGCGCAACGCATCCGGGCAGGTTTCGAGCCCTGGGCTTCAACTACCGAAACGCGCCAGGGACTCTTTTTCTTGGGTCCCTGCGGAAACCGCAGCGAGCCCCGCGACAACGCCGTCACACCCACTCCGTACTTCGACGCCTACGCAGACACCCTCCTCTCGCGAGCGACGCGACCTGGACCCCTACCACATCGGCAACGCAGCCTGCTTGCTCGGTGACCGCGCCTCGAATCGAGCATCCATGGACGCTCGGCCACCGGCGACGCCTGTGTCCTGTCCCGCTGCGGTCGACTCCACGACCTCGCGGCGCAACTGCGACGATGGCTCCATCCCAGCCAGATCTCGCGGTCAGAGCGGCTACAGCTTCACCTGCAGAGCGACCATGCCGGAGTCCGCCACCAGCAGCTGCCGATCGCTGCCCGCGGGGCGGTCGGTCACGTACGCACAGGCCCCGGAGACGCTCCCGACACCCTCGTCCGCCGTGCCGGAATTCGCCGATAACGGCCTTCCAGACGACACGCGGCAGACGATAGGGGGCTTTTACTCCATATGGAACAGTGTGGGGACAAGTCAGCAGATGGCGCGGTGGACGCACTGTGGATTACCAAGTCCACATTGGATCCCGAATTCTACCCACCCCGGCGTGATCGACATTTTATAAGTAATTTCGGATGTTTACGTGCATTAATCCCCTATCCACCACGCTTACGACGACGAAGGTATTTTAAATTCTTCTAAGCTTTACTCAGAACCAGGGCAGTGGGAAAGATAGCCGCCTGTTGGCGCTCTTCGATTCGGCTTTTGAAAAGGGGCGGTCTCTGGTAGCAGTCGGGTTCCCAACCGGGCAGGAAGCATGGAACTGAGCATCCGCAAGAAGGATCTGGAGCGCGGGCTGGCCCGTACCCATGCGGTGGCAGACCGTAAGAGTTCGATGCCGATTCTGTCCAATATCCTGCTGTCGAGCGACGAGGGCCGACTGCGCTTCGCCGCCACCGATCTCTACCTGTCGGTGACCGCCAGCACCGAAGCCCAGGTCTCAGGCAGCGGTACCATTGCGCTGTCGGCCAAGACGCTCTTCGAAATCGCCAAGAACCTGCCCGACGGTGAGGTGCAGCTGCAGGCCGTCGATTCCCACGCGGCCCAGATCCGCGCCGGCAAGGCGCGCTTCAAGATTCCGGGCATGCCGGGCCAGGACTTTCCGCCCTTGCCCGATCCGGACGACGCCGAGTTCGCCAGTTTGCCGGCCGAGGAGCTGGGGCGGCTGATCGCGCTGACCCAATACTCGATGTCGACCGACGAGACGCGGCCACACCTGGCCGGCGCGCTGCTCGAGGGCGACGGCAAGAACGTGCGCATGGTCACCACCGACGGCCACCGTCTGTCGAAGGCCGAGTTCAAGCTCGGAGACGGCGCCCCGATGCTGAACTTCCAGATGCTGGTGCCGCACAAGGGCGTGATCGAGCTCCGGCGCATGATCGAGGAGGCCAAGAGCGAGCAGGGCAAGGGCGATGACGGCCCGAGCCAGGTGGAGATCGCCACCGCCGGTGGCAATGCGTTCTTCCGCCGCGCCGACGTGCTCTTGAGCGTGAAACTCGCCGACGCTGTCTTTCCGCCCTACGACAAGGTCATCCCCGGCAGCCACCAACGGCGCCTGATCATCGGTCGCATTCCGCTGTTGGAAGCGCTCAAGCGCATCCGCTTGGTGGCCAACGACAAGAGCGGTTCGGTGCGCTTCCAGGTGGAGCCCGGCACCCTGCGGTTGACCAGTGAAAATCCCGATGTGGGCGAGGGCAGCGAGGAGCTGGACATCGATTACGCCGGCGAGCCGGTCGAGATCGGCTTCAACGCCCGCTATTTGATCGATTGCTTGAACGCGGTGACCGAGGACGAGGTGGCGCTGGAGCTGGGCGGTAACCTCGACCCCGGCGTGGTCAAGCCCGATGGGCCCACCGACTTTATCGGCGTCGTGATGCCGATGCGCATCTGAGTCCAGCCAGGTCGCTGATGGACGCGGCGAACGAGCCGGGCGAGGGGGCCGCGCGCGGGGCGCTGCGGGTGACAGCGCTTTCGGCCTCGGGCTTCCGCAATCTGGCGCCGCTGCAGCTATCGCCGGGGCCGCGTTTCAACGTCATCCACGGCGACAATGGCCAGGGCAAGTCGAACCTGCTGGAGGCGCTGTACTACCTGGCAGCCCTGCGCAGCTTCCGCGGCGCCGGCAACCGCGACCTGATCGCCGAGGGCGCCGAGCAGGCCCAGCTGCGCGCCCGCATCAGCGGCCCCGCCGCCCCCCACCAGCATCAGCTGCTGCTCCGGCGCAACGGCGGGCGCTTGCTGCAACTCGACGGTAAGCGCCCGCGCTCGCTTTCGGCCTATTACGCCGCCCTGCAGATGGTGATCTTCCACCCGGGCGACATGCACATGGTCAGCGGCCCGCCCGAGCTGCGGCGCGGCTACCTGGACCGCATCCTCGAGCAATTCGACGCCACCTTTGCCGCCACTGCCCAGGCCTACCAGAAGGCTCTCAGGAGCCGCAATCGGCTGCTGCGGGCCCCGAGCCCCAACCGCGGCGCCATCGCCGCCTACGACGAGCTGCTGGCCTCAGCGGGGGCGGTCATCGGCCAATGCCGGCTGCGGCTGCTGTCGGAGATGGCGCAGGGGGTGGTGGAGGCCTTCCGCTCGGTCAGCGGCGAGGGGCTGTCGCTGTCGCTGCGCTATGCGGCACGCGTGGAGCCGGAGGTCGCGGCGCTTCGGGCCGCCCTCAGCGAGCAGCTGCCGCGGGACCTGGCCCGGGGCTACACCGGCGACGGGCCCCACGCCGACGACCTGGTCTTCGAGCTGGGCCGCAGCGCCGCCAAGCACTATGGCTCCCAGGGCCAGCACCGGGCCATCGTGCTGGCGTTGAAGGTGGCCGAGCTGCACGAGCTTGAGCGGCGCGTGGGGCGGGTTCCGATCCTTTTGCTCGACGATGTCTCGAGCGAGCTGGACCGCGGCCGCAACCAGCGCCTCTTCAGCCTGCTGTCGGAGCTGGGCGGCCAGGTCTTTCTCACCACGACCCACCCCGAGCACATCCAGCTCAGCCACGACCGCGTGGACTACCGGGTGCAGGCCGGTGTCGTCGAACTCAAAGCTGACCAAGGCCGCGATCGCGGCCCAATCAGCGGCTGAAGTTGGCCGCGCGCAACTCCAGTATAAGTTGCCCAGAAACTTTCAAAGGCATTGGTTGATCTATGCCCTACCGATGCCAATTGTTTTGCCGTTACGATCTTATGTAGTCGCACAGTTATTCGACTGAGAGTTGATCGCTGCATGGTTGCCTTGGAGACACGCATCCTCGTGGTGGACGATAGTCCTACCGTGTACGAGATGGTGCGCCGACAGCTCGAGCCCGAGGGCTACATCGTCGATGCATTGACGGCCTTCACCGCCCTGCCCGAGTACCTGCGCAGCACACCGCCCCATCTGATCCTGCTCGATCTGGAGATGCCGGCGCTCTCCGGTCACGCCTTCGCGCGCTTCATCCGCAAGCATCAGCCGCAGGAGATTCCCATCGTCGTGCACTCGGCGCGGCCCGAAGTCGAGCTGCGCCGGGCCAGCGACGCGATGGGCGCCTTGGGTTATGTCTCAAAGTCGGCCGTCAATGGTTCGTTGCGCCGTGTGGTGCGCCGTGCGTTGAGCATGGGTCAGCAAGGGCAGGCCGGGTGATCGACGAGGCGGCCGCCCGCGCCGAGCTCGCCGAGCTACGGGCACGTTTGAGTGTGCTCGAAGCGCGCCTGAGGACCTCGGCCGATGGCGATATCATGCCCGAAGGGGCTTTCGATCTGCTGCTATGCCATGTGGGCGCCCAGTCATTTTCGCTGGCGCTGCAGACGGTCGAGGAAGTCCTGCCGATGGCGCAGCTCTCGACGCTACCCGAGGCGCCCGACTGGGTGGCGGGGCTCTTGAATCTCGGCGGCGAGTTGATCGCCGTGCTCGATGTGGGCGCCCGGCTACAGCGGCGCGGACGCCGCGCCGAACCCAGCGACCGCATCGTGGTCTGTGCCCATGGCGCGCGGCGCATGGGCCTGCTGGTCGAGTCGGTCAGCGTGATCGCGACGGCGGGCGCCGGCGCCGTGCAGGAAGTGGATCCGGACTTGCCCTACGCCAGCTACGTGTTGGGCGCGCTCGAGGTGGCGGGGCTGCCCACGTTTCTTCTCGGCGTCGGTCGGTTGATCGCCGGCTCGGGATTGCCGGAGACGCAGCCCTTGGTGGCGCACGTCGAGGAGGGGGGCTCGGGGTGAGCGACGGGAGCCACTGGCTTTCGCAGGTTCAACAAGCCTTCGGGCTCTTGCCGCGCGAGGACTGGCCTCGCCAGCTCGAACGCGCTTTGGCCGAAGGCGGGTTTGCCGCAGATGGCAGCGCCGAGCTCGGTCCGCTCCATCGTTTGGCAGCCGAGCTGACGGTCGGTGAGACGCACTTCTTTCGCTACCCAAATCACTTTGAGTTACTCAAGAATCGACTCGCCGCGCGCCTGGCCCAGGGCGGGGCGCCGCTGTCGGTTTGGTCGGCCGGCTGCTCGAGCGGCGAAGAGCCTTACTCACTCGGGATGCTCGTCAAGGCAAGCCTCGGAAGCGAGGCCCTTTCCCGACTTTCGATGCTCGCCACCGACGTCAGTCCGGCCGCGCTCTACAAGGCCCGTCGCGCCGTCTACTCGCGCTGGTCCTTTCGCGGTGTCGACCCGCTGTATCTGAAGCGCTTCTTTCGTCCCGCCGACGGTGGTTTCGAACTCTGCGACCGCGCGGTGCGCGAGGCGGTGGTCTTCACGCTCGCTGGCATCGAACAGCAGGCACGGCAACTTCCGGCCGCCAGCTACGACGTGATCATTTTTCGCAACGTGGCGATTTATCTCGCGCCCGAGGCGCTTTTGCGCATGTACGGGCAGTTCGCGCGCGCGCTGCGACCCGACGGTTGGTTGCTGGTGGCACCCTCCGATCCGCGCCCGCCGCGGCAGCTCTTTCGCTACAGCTCCGTGCATCCCGAGGACAGCACGGTGCTGGAGCCGGTGGGCGTTTGCGCGGGCGCGACCGCGGCGCCGCCGACCTTTCAGCCGACGTTCGCGCCGCCGGTGCTGCAGCCGCCGATGCCGATGGAGGCACCGGTTCCGGCGCCGGCCCAGCACCTTCCTTCGCCCCCACCACCACCATCGCCCCCGGCCCTGCCCCCGCCGCCATCGCCGAGCCTCGAGCGGGCGCTTTCCCTGGCCGACGCCGGACGCCTGGCCGAGGCCCGTGCCCAGCTCGAAGCCCTGCGTGACCTCAGCCCCGACGACGGCCGACTGCTTCTGTACAGCGGCCAGCTGCACCTGCATGGGCGCGATCCCGAAGCGGCGCTGGTCGAGCTGCGGCGCGCGGTCTACCTGGACGGAGGCGATGTCATGGCGCGCTTCTACCTGGCCACGACTCTGCTATCACTCGGACGCAATGGGCAGGCCCAAAAGCAGCTCGACGCCGTCGAGCGCGCGCTGCAAGGCCAGGGTAGTGACCGCGTCGACAGCGCCGCGGAGCTACTGATTGCGGTCGAGCGTCTGCGACAGGAGCTGCGATGAGCCAGAGCCAGGCGCAAAAGAGCAAGCGCCAGCAGCTGCTCGAGGCCCGCGCACGCTCGCTGGCCCAGCGCGTGGCCCGCCGCGAACCGAGGCGAAAGGAGGACTTCGAGGTCGCGCTTTTCGCGGTTGGAGCCGAGCGCTTCGGGCTGCCGGTCGCGGCCCTCCGGGAGGTGCTGGCGCTACCGCCGATCACAGCGCTACCCCTGGGCTGCCCATGGATCGCTGGTGTGGCGCAACTTCGGGGCGTGCTGGTGACCGTGGTGGACCTGGGGGTGTGGTTCGATGTGCCCGGTCGCGGCCGCCCGACCTATCTGGTCTCCCTCGAGATGGCCGGCCGCGTACTCGCCCTCAGCGTCGATGAGGTTCTCGGTTTTCGGTCGGTTTCAAACGATGAGTTAACTGCCGCAGAAGCCGGCACCGCGGCGGCATCGGCACGTCCGATCAGGGCGCTGACCTCGGATCTGCTCACGATTCTCGATCCCGAGGCCCTCTTCGAACATCCGGAGCTTCGCTTTGAGTGAAAGCGAAATCGACCCATCGCTGCGCGCGGTGCTGCGTGAAGAGGTGGCCGAGGCGCTCGACCGGGTGCTGGACCTGATTCCCACGTTGTCGCGGGGATCCGGCGATGAACTCGCCGCCGCGCTGCAGCAGTGCTTTCGCATCCTGCACAATGTCAAGGGTGCCACGCGCATGGCGGGGCTCGACGACGCCGAGCTGGCGGCGCACATGCTCGAGGAGCGCTTCGCCCACGGTCGCGAGCACGCAGAAGCACTCGAGCCGGGCGACATCGAGCGCTTGCGGCGCTGTCTGATGCTGATCCTGCGGCGGGTCGAGGGCGAGGAGGTGAGTGCCCAGCTCGATGCCCTGGTCGCCGAGCTGGGATCCTCGCCGGGGTCCTCGACGCCGTCCGGGCCGGCCGACCCCGAGGCCCCGTCGTCGACACCGGCCGGGGCGACGGCGCCGCCGCCGCCGCAACCCAGCGCCACCCCGAGCGCGCTCAAGCCATTGGTGCGCGTGGAGGCCGAGCGCCTCGACCGCCTGATGGACTTTGCCGGTGAGCTGTTGTCCCAGCACGTTCGGCAGCAGCTACAACTTTCAGAGCTTTCCGAGCTGCGCCAGGAGCTGGACGCCGTGCGCGCCTCACTGGGCCCCGAGGCCCGACAACGGCTGGCTCCCATCGGCCACCGGGTCGACCAGCTGGTCGCCCGCGGCCAGGGCGAAGTCGGAAGGCTCGGCCAGCTCAGCGACGACTTCGGATGGGCCATCAAGCGCCTGCGCATGCAGCCGCTCATGGAAGTGACGCTCTCGCTCAGGCGCAGTGTGCTGGAAGTGGCCGAGCAGCTCGGCAAGGAACTCGACTTCGTCGCCGAGGTGGGCGACCTGGAGCTCGATCGGCAAATCCTCGATGCGCTGCGCGATCCGCTGATGCATCTCTTGCGCAATGCCATCGATCACGGCATGGAGGCGCCCGCCGAGCGCCTGGCGCTCGACAAGCCGCGACGCGGGCGACTGCAGGTGCGGGCCCGTGCCCAGGGGGCCATGGTGGCCATTGAAGTGGCCGATGACGGCCGCGGCATCGATCTTGCCCGGGTGCGCGAGCAGGCCCGCGCTCGCAGGCTGTTGCCCGAGGGCGATCGGGAACTCAGCGACGCCGAGCTGCTGGAGTTTATCTTCACTCCGGGTTTCAGCACTGCAGAGCAGGTCAGCCGCGTCAGCGGTCGCGGCGTCGGGCTGGACGTGGTGAGTAGCCGCGTGCGCGAGCTGGGCGGCTCGATTGCCGTCGATGCCCAGCCGGGGCGCGGCAGTCGTTTCGAGTTGCTCGTGCCCGTCAGCGTGGTGTCCACCAAGGGTCTGCTCGTCAAGGGGGCGGCGGCGACCTATGCCCTGCCGTTGAGCCACGTGGCCAGAACGCTGCGCGTCGAGCGCGAAGCGGTGCGCTCTAGCGAGGGCAGCGCGGCCATCGAGCAGAAGGGCCAGGCCCCGCTGAAGCTGCGCTGGCTAGGCGCGATCATGGGCGAGCCGCGGCGTCAGGATCCGGCGCAGCTGTCGGTGGTGGTGCTCGAACATGGCCAGCGCCGCCTGGGGTTGGTCGTCGGCGAGGTGCTGGGCGAGAGCGAGTTCGTCAGCAAACGGCTGCCCTGGAACCTGCGGCGGGTGGCTGCGGTGGCAGGCGGCGTGGTGCGCGCCGACGGCAGCGTGGCGCTGGTCGTCGACATCCCATCGCTGCTCGGTGGCGACGGACGGCAAAGGGGCGCTGATGACTCGCAGTTGAAGATTCCGGAGGCCCGGCGCAAGCGGCGCATCCTGGTGGTCGACGATTCGCTGACCAGCCGCACCCTGGAGCGCAACATCCTGGAGGCCGCCGGCTTCGAGGTGGTGTTGGCGGCCGACGGAGTGCAGGGCCTGCAAGCGCTATCCAAGCAGGACTTCGACCTGGTCGTCAGCGACGTGCAGATGCCCGAGATGGATGGCCTCGAGTTGACGCGGAGGATCCGCGCGAGTCCCCGGCATCGGGAGCTTGCGGTGATCCTGGTCACCAGTCTCGACCGCCCCGAGGACATCCGCGAAGGCGGCGAAGCTGGCGCCGATGAGTACATCGTCAAGGGACAATTCGATCAGCGCGTGCTGCTCGAGGCCATCGATCGGCTCTTGTAGGGAAGGCCAGGGAACGACGTGACGCGCAGTGTGCTCATCGTGGATGATTCGGCGACGGCACGTCTCGTCCTGCGCCGCATCATCGACGAGCACTCCGGCGGCGCGCTCGAGGTGGTGGCCGAGGCCGCCGACCGGGCGACGGCGCTCGCGGCCCTCGCGCGCCATCGGCCGGACATGGTGGCCATGGACGTGCACCTGGGCGGCGATCACGGCGTCGAGGTGACGCGCGAGATGATGCGTCTTGCGCCGCTGCCTATCGCGCTGGTGACGGGCGTCAATCCGGGCGATGCGCAGCTGGCCTTCGAGGCTATGCAGGCCGGGGCGCTCGAGGTCTTGCCGAAGCCTCCGGGCGGCCCGGGGGCCGAGGCCGAGCAGTTGCGGAGACGGCTTGCGCGCGCGCTCGTCGCGCTATCGGAGGTGCCGGTGGTGGGGCATCGTTTCACCGATCTGGGACGGCCGGCTTCGACGGTGCCGCCGCGCAAGGGCGCGCCCATCGAGTCACGGGCGCCGGCGGCGATCCTGCTGGGCGCTTCGACCGGGGGTCCACCGGTGCTTCGACAAATCCTGCAGCAGTTGCCGGCGCCCTGTCCGTTGCCGGTGGTGATCGTGCAGCATATCGGCGCCGACTTCGTCGCTTCGTTTGCGCACTGGCTCGGCTCGGTGAGCGGACATGATGTGCGGCTGTGCACCTCGCGGCAGCCGCTCACGGCCGGCCTGGTCTTCGTGGCGCCAGCCAGTGGGCACTTGCGCTTCGACGGCGGCGCGGCGCTACAAGTGGTCAGCGCGCCGCCGCGCCGGCATTACATGCCCAGCATCGATGAGCTCTTCGAGAGCGTGCCACCGGGGCTCGGGGCGGCCGTGATCGCGGGGCTGCTGACCGGCATGGGTGACGACGGCGTGGCGGGGCTCGGCCGTCTGCGGCAGCTGGGGGCTTCGACCTTCGCGCAGGATCCCGAGAGCTGCGCGGTCGACTCCATGCCGGGGCGCGCCATCGCGGCGCGGGCGGCCCGCCGGGTGCTGGCTCCCGGGGCCATGGGGGAGTTCTTGAAGCTGCAGTTCGCGCGCGGCTTGCAAGGGGTCGACGATCGCAAAGGGGAAAGCCCATGAAGGCAATCGCGCCTGCATCGATCAAACCGAGTCTGAAGACTTCACTGCTGGTGTTGTCCGGGGTGATCACGCTCGGCGCGGGCGCGCCGGTCGCGGCCCAGTCGAAGGTCGCCCAGCCGGCGATGCGGCCGCTTTCCACCGATCGCCCCGACGTCACCGAGAGTCCAAAGACCGTCGATGGGGGCCACTTCCAGCTCGAAGCCGACCTGGTGCACCTGACGCGCGACCAGGGCGATAACTCCTGGGGCTTTGCCGTCTCGAACCTGAAGTTGGGGTTGCTCGACTTCGTCGACTTGCAGCTTGTGGTCGAGCCGCTGCGCAACGAAGGGGGACCCGACGGCCGGCGCTGGGGTTTTGGCGACCTGACGATGCGGCTGAAGGTCAACCTCTTCGGCAATGACGAAGGCGAGGTGGCGCTGGCCGTGATGCCCTGGGGCAAGTATCCGACCTCGGGCGAGCTCGGCAATGACGCCATCGAGGGCGGCCTGATCGTGCCGCTGGGCATCGCCCTGCCCCACGACTTGGCGCTGGGTTTGATGGCCGAATTCGACGTCATGGGCGACAGTGATGGCGCCGGTCATCACTTTGAATTGATGAACACGGCGAGCTTCGGCTTTCCCATCGTGGGGTCGCTGGGGGGCTACATCGAAGCGGTCGGCGTCTACAGCGCCGAAAGCGGCGTGGGCTACGTCGTGACGGCCAATGCCGGACTGACCTTGGGGCTGGGCGAAAACGTCCAGCTCGACGCCGGCACCAACATCGGGGTCACCGGGGATGCCGAGGACCTGGTGGTCTTTTCGGGCATTTCCTTCCGCCATTGAGTGATGCGACGCACTGGGCAGTAGAAAACCAAGAGTCAAACGATGCTGAACAACATGAAGATCGGACAGAAGTTGGTCTTTTCCTACCTGATCATGTCGGCGCTGGTATGCGCCACGGGCGCCCTGGGCATCGCCTACACCGCCTCCATCGGCCGCGAGGGCGTGTTGGTGGGCGAGCGGCTGGCGCCCCTGGGAGACGCTGCCATGGAGATCAAGCTCGACGCCACCAAGGCGCACCTGCTCTTCGAGGAAATCCTCTCCGGCGACGCCACCGAGGATCCGCGGGAGGCCTTCGATTTGCTAAACGACGCGCTCTGGTACAGCCGGGCCATCGTCAAGGGCGGCAAAAACAGCGAGGGCACCTTCCACCCCACCCAGAGCGCCGAAGTGCGGGCCAAGATGCAAGAGGTGGAAGCCAGCATCAAACGCTTCATCGCCGCCGCGCGCGATCGGCTGCGCCACCAGGGTCAGGGCATGGGCGTGGGCGCCGGCAGTGCCGCCGACCAGGCCTTCGACGCCGAATTCGATCGCTTCGTGCGCCTGGCTGACGACGCCGAGGAGATGGTGCACGCCGACATGGTGGAGGGACTCGAGGCGCTGGCCGAGAGCAGCGCCCAGGCCGAGCGCGTGATGGTCATGGCGATGGTGGTCGGTGTGGTGCTGGCGTTGGTGGTGGGGCTGTTGCTGGCGCGCTCGATCACGCGGCCGCTGGTTTTGACGGCCGACGTCTCCTCGCGCATCGCCGCCGGTGACCTGCGTGCGGTGGAGGTGCTCAGCGGAGATCGTATCAGCCGGGGCGACGAGGTCGGGATCCTGCAGGGGGCCTTTCGGTCGATGACCGAGGGTTTGCGCGAGGTGGTCGCCAGTTTGCAGACCGGTGTGACCCAACTGAGTTCATCGACCGCTGAGATCAGCACCACGGCCAAGGAAGCGGCGGCCTCGGCGGCCGAGCAGTCGGCGACCGTCACCGAGATGAGCACCACCATGGAGGAGATCAAGGGCACCAGCCGCATCACGGCCACAAACGCCCAGCAGGTAGTCAGCGCGGCCGAGACCGCCTCGAGCACCGGGCGCCGCGGCCTGGAAGCGGTCGACGCGGCGGCGATGGCCATGGAACTCATCGAACAGCGCGTGCGTCAGATCGCCGACAAAATCCTGCAGCTCAGCGAGCAAAACAAACAGATCGGCGAAATCGTCGAAAGCGTCAACGACCTCTCCGAGCAGTCCAACCTATTGGCGGTCAACGCCAGCATCGAAGCCGCCAAGGCCGGTGAGCAGGGCCGTGGTTTCGCCGTGGTGGCGGCCGAAGTACGCAGCCTGGCCGAACAGAGCAAGCGCGCCACCCAGCAGATACGGCGCATCCTGATGGACATCCAAAAGGCCACCGAAAGCGCCGTCATGACCACCGAGGAGGGCACCAAGCGCACCGCCGACGGCCGCGGCGCCATCGCTTCAGTGCGGCAAGTGATCACCGAGCTATCGGGCGTACTGGATGACAGCGCCGACAAGGTGCGGCAAATCGCCGGCAGCGCGGGCCAACAGGCCTCGGGTATTCAACAGGTCGCCCAGGCCATGACCGAGCTGGCCCGCTCCGGCCAGGAGAGCGCCAGCGGTGCGGCGACGCTGGAGCAGTCGGTGGTGAGCATCGATGGGCTGTCGCGGGAGCTGAGGGAGCTGGCGGCGCGCTATCGGGTGTGACGGCTGGCGGGCCTCCGCGCGGGTGTAGCCAAATCGGCTAGATGCTGGCCCTAACGCGCCACGGTGGAGGAGCTTTCGGGCCTGCCGCCCCACGTGATCAGCGTCAACGAGTTCGACCCCCTGCGCGACGAGGGCCTGGGCTACCGGCGAAAGCTGCAGCAGGCCGGGGTCAGCTCCCTGGGCCGGGTGGTGGCCGGCACTTCGCACGCCGCCGACATGATGCTGCGGCGGGCGCTCGGCGACGTGACCGCCGCGACCATCCGCGGCATCCACGGTTTCGCCGCGGCGCTATCGCGATAGCGGTAGGGCGTCGATGCAGCTCTGGTCGTCCCAGTTGGGGCCGCACACCAGGCAGTCGATGACATTGGCGTAGGCCTCGTCGGGTGGCTCGCAGGGGCCCAGTTCGCGTCCGTACCAGGCGTCCTTGGAACTCAAGCCGCAGAAGGCAGGGGCGTCGGCGTAGCGCTTGACACTGACCAGGCTGCCGTCGTCGGCGTCGAAGTAGTGGACGGTGCCGCCGTAGGGGTAGTTCCAAAGCTGCAGCGTCAGAAAGCTCTCGCCGGCTTCGCTGGTGCAGCTGGCGGCGACCAGGGAGCCGCAGCGCGCGCTCTGGGCCCGTGTCTCGAGCCGTGCATACCACTCACTGGCGCTGTCGCGGCAGCGGTCGCGGCGGGCGTCGCAGTAGTCGGCGAGGGAGCCGAGCAGGCAGCGCGCGATGGGCTCTTCGACCTCGGAGGCGCCAGCGTCGGATGCGGCGGCCGCGGCGGCGTCCATGGGCGCGCCAGCGTCGGCGACCTCGTGCGCCGTGGCCTGGCAGCCGCCGATCAGGATCCATAGCCCGAGCCAGGCCCCCGAGGAGGCCCGCGCCGCGAGCCAGGGTGGTAGCTGCCATGGGCTGGGGTCCACGACCCTTGAGGTAGCAGCTGGTGTGCCATCGCGCCAAGGCCCCAGGGCCGGGAAATCCGCCGCTCTAGTTTTGAGCCATGGCCTCCCGCGCCCTCGTCGACGTCTCCGCCTACCGTGACTACCGCTCGTTTCTGGCCGACCACTACGCCCGGCGCAGCGCCCACAAGGGCGGCTGCTCCTACGCGGAGTTCGCGCGCCGGCTGGGGCTGCGCTCGCCCCACTATCTGAAGCTGGTGATGGACGGGGCGCGCAACCGGAAGCCCGACTCGCGCTGCGCTTCGGGCAGACCTGCGGCCTCGCTGGCGGGGCTCTCGACTACTTTTGCACGCTGGTAGCGTTCAACCAGGCCAAGACCGCGCGCGAGCGTGAGCTGCATTACACCAGACTGCAGAGCTTCCGGCGCTTCCGCGTGGCCCACCGCCTCGACGGCGCCCAGAGTGCCTACCACTGCCCGTGGTTTATCCCCGTCATCTACGAGTTATGCGCCCGCGCGGACTTCGATGAGGACCCGAGCTGAGGCGCCCCGGCGAGCGATTTCGGATTTCCCGCGAACCGATTGGTCGCTGGTGTCTGAGGTTTCCGGGGCCTCAGAACTCCTGGATCAGCTTGGCGTAGAACATGCGGCCGCGCGGGTCGTGGGTGCCGATGAAGCCGTTCATGGTCTCGACCCCAGGCGGGTCCTGGTCGAGCATGTTGTAGACGCCGATGCGGAAGGTGGTGGCCTTGCCGATCTCGTCGTCGAGGCGGTAGCTGTACTGGGCGTCCATCACGAAGAAGCCGTCGATGTCCGGGAACTCGCCGTCGTCGGTGATGTTGACGGTGTCGTCGTCCTTCATGCCGCTGATGTAGCGCGGGATCAGGCTCAGGCCGTGGCCCTTGAAGCCCCAGGTGATGGGGAAGTTGACGCGCCACTTGGGTAGCGGCGGCGGTGCGAAGGTGGAGTTGTTGCGCAGGCCCGAGACCTCGCAGCGCTCGTCGTCGCAGTCGATTTCGCCGGTGTCGCGGGCGTCCGGGGCGGTGGCTTCGAGCGGCACGTAATAGGCCATGGTGTAGGTGCCGCTGGTGCTGAGCGTAAGCCGGCCCCAGTCGTCGGCGCTGCCACCGAAGCTCTCGCCGCTGAGGATCACCGCCAGGTCGAAGTCGAGGCCGTAGGTGACCACGCCGTCGAGGTTGATGTTGGTGGTGAAGATGCGGGTGATGTTGCCGGCGGCGTCGCGTTGGACCTTGGTGGGGTCGCGCATGGCCTCGTCCATTGCCCTCTGTACCGTCGCCGACTCGGTGGTGATGCGATCCTTGTAGTCGTAGTGCCAGAAGTCACCGCTGATGGCGATTTCGTCGATGGGCAGCCAGGTCAAGCCGGCGCTGAGGATGAACGCGGTCTCGGGTCCGACGTCGGGGTTGCCGGAGACCTCGTTGGGCACGGTCTCGGGCAGCGGCGAGCCGGGGGCCGCGATGCTGGTCGGGGTGACGACGGTGCCGGGAAAGCTCTGGTAGAGCGAGGGGGCGCGGAAGGCGGTGGCGAAGTGACCGCGCAGGGTCAGCTTGCGCAGGGCTTCGGGAACGCTGTCGCGACCGGCCAGCGAGGCGGGCACCAGCGTCAGGCCGATGGTGGGGTTGGCGCTGAGGTCGTCGGTGTCGTCGTAGGTCTCGATGCGGCCGGCGGTCTGCACCTCGAGTCCGTCGAGCAGGGGCCACAGACACTCGAGGTAGGCGGCGTAGACGTTGCGCTCGGCGATGGCGTCGCTGTTGCCCAAAAGGACGGCGTAGTTCTCCTGGGCCGCGTCGTTGTCGTTTTCCGAGGCCCGGCTCTCGAGGCGGTACTGGCCGCCAAAGGCGAAGGCGAAGTCGCCGCCGGGCAGCTCGAAGAGCGAGCCGGTGAGGCCGGCGTTGGCGGTGTGCATCGCCTGGTCGGTTTGGGTGACGAAGCCGCCCTCGATGCGGTCGAGCACGGCTTCGGAGTTGGGCGTGCCGCTGCCGAAGGGGTTGTAGCAGCCGCTCAGATCGGTGGGATCGGAGCAGCTGTTGAGGGCTTCTTGCAGTTCGGCGCTCAGGCTGTCGTTGATCAGGCCGCGGTAACGGCTCTGGCCCCAGGTGCCGTAGAGTTCCCACTCCCAGTCCTCGGCGAGCGTATTGGCCGCGGCGTCCTCGAAGTCGCCGTGGATGCCGACCGCCAGGCGCAGGGTGTCGTCGGCCATCATGTTGCGCTTGGGGCCGTGCTCGGCGCCACGGATGCGGCCGAGGAAGGTCACGTCCTGGCCGTAGGGGTTGTCGATGTGGTCGGCCGGGATGGTCGGCACCGTCAGCAGTGGAAAGGAGGGCGAGGTGACGGCGTGACCGCGGGTGCGGGCGACGTTGAGTTCGGCGAAGAGGGAGGTGTGCTGGGTGACGTCGAACTCGGCCGAGGCGAAGGCCGTCATGCGCTCGTTGGCGCCGACCAGGGACTGGAAGGGCTGGATGTCGAACTGGCAGATGGTGCCCGTGCCGGCGCTGGAGGGCATGACCATGGAGCCCTGGACGCTGTCGCAGGTGGGGTCGGCCATGGGCGAGATGCCTACGATGTAGGAACCGGGCTGGCCGAAGCTGCTGTAGTCCTGGTTGCCGCTGGGGCCGCGCGTGAAGTCGGGCCGCTCGTCGGCGCGCAGCTCGCTGATGCGCTGGTACTCGAGGGCGGCGTTGACGCGGCTACGCTCGCTGGCGGCGCCCATGGCCACGCTGGCGGTGTACCAGTCGTGGTCGAATTCCTCGGTGGCCTGGTAGTCGACCTCGGCGCGCAGGCCGTCCCAATCTTGGCGCGTGATCACGTTGACCACGCCGGCGATGGCGTCGGTGCCGTAAATGGAGGAGGCGCCGCCCTTGAGGATCTCGATCCGTTCGACGATCGACATCGGGATGGTGCCGATGTCCACAAACTGGGAGGTAATGCCGCCGCCGCTGGTGGCGACGCGGCGGCCATTGATCAGCACCAGGGTGGCGCTGCCGCCCAGGCCGCGCAGGTTGACGCCGATGGTGCCGGCGCCGGCGAAGTCGCCGCGGAAGCCCGAGCCCTGTCCGACGGTTAGGTACTGCACCACGTCGGCCAGGTTGGTGGCGCCGCTGTACTCCAGCTGCTCGCGGCTGATGACGGCCACCGGCGCCGACGAAGCGAAGTTGGTGCGCTTGATGCGCGAGCCGGTGACTACGATTTCTTCGATCGGCTCGCCCTCGGCGGGCGCGTCTTCCACGGTTTCGACGGGCTCGCTTTCGACCGCGGGTGGCTCCAGCACGACCTGGGGCGCTTCGGCGGGCGCTGCGGCGTCGCTCGCATCCGGGGTCGGTGCCTCGGCTGCGGGCGGCTCGGCGGCCGCTGCGGGTGCTCCGCCGCTGGGTGTTTCGACGGCGGGCGACTCGGTGGGCGGCGCGGCGTCGCTCGCATCCGGTGCCTCGGCTGGTGTTTCGGCTGCCGGTGGTTGTGCCGGGGGAGGCTCGGTGGGAGGCGTCGCTTCGGCCGGCGGCGTCGCTTCGGTCGGCGGCGGCTCGGGCTCCTGGGCCCAGCCCGGCGTTGCCAATAGGCACAGCGTGAGCGCGGTGGTCAGCCCGAGCTTTCCGAGGTCCGTCATCGGCCACTCCGTTCCCGATGGCAGTGCCCTCGGCGGGGAAGATCCCCACCTTCCCGCCATTCGTTGCGCTGGACGCTAGGCCGAAGCGCGATTTGAAAGCAACCCCTTTACCGTGACCCGGTGGATAACGAAGATTCCTTTTTTTCCAGCAGTCCGAGGCTGGCGACTACAGGTGAAAGTGCCCAATGGGTAGTTTTCCCCTCACGGGGAGTTGGCCCGTTCCGCTATAGGAAGGAGTGACCCAGCGGACAAGTGCGGCGGTTGTCAGCCGTCGCCGCGATGGCAGTTGGATGCGCGACGACGACGACACAGCCCCCAGCCTCGAGCGGCAGTTGGCGCGGCTGCGAGTCGAGCGCGATGAGCTGCTGGCCGAGAACGCCAGCCTGCGCGGTCAACTGATGGTGGAGCGCGCCAGCGCCTCGCATGCGCCCTGGCAGCCTCCCCTCGATTCCCGGCCTGTCGAGAACCCGAATCGGGGTTCCGGTCGGCTGGTCGGGGGTTTTTGGTGGAATCAGGCGGCGGGTCTTCTGGACTGCTCCGACGGGCTGCGGCGCCTGCTGGGGCTGGAGCCGCATCTGATGATCTCGGGAGCCACCGCCCTGTCGATGATCGTACCCGAGGACCGCGAAACCACACGGGCCGCGGTCGCGCGCCTGCGTTCGGGACAGGAGCGGGAGCGCCTGGAGCTGACGGCGATCGCGAGCGACGGCCGCAGTCATCGCCTGGAGCTTCGGGTCGCCGCCATCCGCGACGACGACGGAACCTTCAGGGCGCTGGCGGGCGTGTGCAGTCACGCGCGCCGTTACGGCGGAGTGGACGGTGCCGGCAGCGACGCGGCCTGAGGGCCGAGGCCGGTGTACAGTCCGGTCGGCGCTCGATACGGGTGTGCTTGCCTTCGGCAAGTCCGCCAACGTCGGTCTTTCGGGGTGGGCAAGCGAATGACCAGATTTAGTTGATCGTTGCCGCGACCGTGGAAACCGAAGCGATCGCGGCCGAGCAAGCCGACGTAGATGTCCTGGAGGTCGTGTCGCTATCGCCGTCGACCCGCCGCCCGCCAGCGCCGTGATGCCCCATCACTCGATGGCTCACACTCTTTGCCAGCTTGCGCGGCAGGTGCAGGTCGCGACCCGGGCTCACCGCGGTGGGCGCGGGCGGCGGCTGCGGGGGCCGGCCCGTTGGGTGCGGTCGCGGCGGGGTTCTTCGACTTCGCCGGGCACGCGCAGGTCCTGGCCGCGTGCCCGTCGCATCAGGTCGCGCTGGCGGTCGCGTAGCACCGGGCTCGGCACCTGCCGCGTGATGTCGTCGAGTATGGCGGCGTAGCGCGCGAAGCGTACTCCGTCGTCGGCTTCGAGCGCCGCGAGCGCGGCGCGGCGCAGGGTTTCGGCGCTTTGCAGCGGCGCCAGCTCTGCCCGCTGGGTGTCGGCCACGGCGCGCTCGACCAGCTTCAGCCCCCGCTCGTGGTCGTCGAGCATGGTGCGGCACAGGCCTTCGAGGGCCACAAGGCGCGTGTGTTGACGCACGTCGAGCTCGGCCGCTTCGCTCATCGCCACCGCGTCTTCGATTTCCGGGAGCGTGTGCTCGGGGCCGTCGAGCTCGAGCGCAACCGCCAGGTAATCGTCGATGGCGATGCCCCAGATCATGTCCCGGTCGGGTTCGCTGACCGCCAGGCAGCGCTCCAGGTGCAGCCGCCCGGCCTCCGGGTCGCCCGAAAGTACGTGGTAGATGCCCTCGCAGTCGTCGCGTAGGGCGGCGTAGCCGGGGAAACGCTGGGAGAGGTCGCGCAGCAGCTCGAGCGAGCGCCGCACCAGCGTCAGGTCGCCCAGCAGCACCGCGAAGCGCATCTCGACCACGGCCTCGCTGCCCACCAGGGTGCGCGCTCCGCCGCCTTGCAACGCCATGGCGTCGATCTCGGCGGCGCAGCGCCCGGCCTGCCTCAGGTCGGCCCGGCCCAGGGCCGAAAGCCGGCGCAGTTGGGCGGCGTTGACCCGGAAGAGCGGGTCCCGCTCGAGTTCGTCGGCCCAGCGCTGCACGCGCGGCTCGGTGCGCGAGAGCGAGCTGAGTGCCATGGCATAGAGCAGGGCCCGCTCGAGGGAACCCGTGGCGCTGTCGGATAGCCCCATGCGGCCGGCGCGGATCTCCATCAGTGTCGGCCATAGTTTGGTCTCGGCCCGCTCGTTGCGCCCGGCGGCCAGGTCTGCGGTGCACTCGGCGATGCGGCCGATCAGCGCCATCGCGGGGATCAGCGGCTCGAGCTTTTCGATCAGCGCACGCAGCCTCCCGATGCGCGCGCTGTCGGTGAGGGCGGCGGCCGGGCCGATGGCGTAGAGCACGTAGCGACCCAGCTGCTCGAGCGACTTCGCCGGCGCAAGGCCGCGGCGCTCGGGCGGCGTCTGGTCGTAGCGCGCCTGGGCCCACTCCAGGCACTGACCCAGGCGCTCCATGGCCGATAACTGGCTGTCATATTCGTCCCAGCGGCTGAGGCCGCTGTCTTCGAGGAAACTGCGCTCGAGTTCGAGGCCGTGGCGCTCGGCCAACTCCGGGTCAATGTAGAGGGCGATGCCCACCAGGTACAGTCTGAGCGCGGTGGCCTCGCGCGGCGGCCGGGAAAGCCGCAAGCAGGCGTCGAGCGCTTGCTCGACCACGTGGCTGACGATGGGCAGCAGCTCCGCCTCCACCACCACGGCCTGGTCTTCGAGCGCGTAGATGTGGTCGAGCACGGTCTTGACGGCCTGGTCTTCGAGCCCGGCCAGGAGCAGTTGCTCGGCCTGGCGCAGGGGGTGGGCACGGCGTTCGGAAAGCCGCTGGGCGATGTGGGTGTGGATTTCGCGGCGGCGTGCCGGCGCCATGGCGCGCCCGAGGCAGCGCGCCAGGTGCGGGTGCACGAAGGCGTGTCCGGCGCGGCTGCCCTGGAGCACGGTGGCGCCCAGCAGCTGGGAGAGTGCCCGATGCACGCGCTGGGCGGGCCAGCTCGGATGCAGCGCCTGTAGCTCGCCGGCGCTGCTGGCCTCGGGCCACAGGGCCAGGGCCTCGGCCAGCTGCCGGGGGTCGGCCTCCAGTTTCGCGAGGCGCGCCTCCAGCTCGGCCTCCAGGCTGCGCGGCAGGGCGTCGGCTGTGACCTGGGGCGGGATTTCGTAGCGACCGTCGCTGGCGCCGATCACGCCGCGCTCGAGCAGTTGCTGCAGGATGTGCATGGCGGTGCCGGGATTGCCCATGGAGGCCCGGTGCAGGGTGGTGGCCAGGGCGGCGGCATTGGGGCTTTGCCCGAAGAGCGACCCGATCAGCGAAAGCAGGTCCCGTTCGTTCAGCGGAGGCAGGTCGATGCGGCGGCAATGGTCCTCGAGCGCGCCGAAGCCCGGCGGCGGTCGTTCGGGGGCGCGGGAGGGTGCGCTGCAGATGAAGAAGATGCGGCGGGTGCCTGTGATGCGGCTGAGCAGGGCCAGGACCGCCAGCGACGGCTCGTCGCATCGCTCCACGTCGTCGACCACCAGCATCAGCGGGCGCGATTCCGACAGCTCCAGGAAGAAGTGGTGCAGGGCCGAGAGCGCCCGCGGTCGCTCCTGCTCGGCATCGGCGGCAGGTCCCGGGGCGTCGACGCCCAGGGCCGCGCCCAGTTCGGGCACCGCCGCCGACAGCGCCGGGGCGTCGGAGCCCGCGCTGGGCGGTAGCAGCCCCGGCGCCAGCATCAGCAGGTCGCGCACCAAGGCCCGTATCACGCCAAAATCGCCGCCCTGGCCCTGCCCCCCCTGGGCGCGCAGCACCGCCGCACCCAGAAGCCGGCCTTCGAGGGCGATGCGATCGAGCAGGTGCGAGCGCCCCATGCCGACGGCGGCGCGCACCAGGATGCTGCTGCCCCAACCGCGCCTGAGCTGCAGCAACTCGCTTCGCAGCAGCGACAGCAGCGAGTCGCGCCCGCAGAGCGCCGGCAGTGGCAGCGGCGCCTGCCGCCGGGCGTCGCGGCTTTGGCCGTCGGCCTCGGCGTCGGGGTTCTGCGCAGGGCCCTCGATCTGGATCAAACGCGCTTCTACCTCGCCGGCGCTCAGCGGGCGCCGCGAGGGGCTGAGCGACAAAAGCCCCATGATCAGCCCGTCGAGGGCCGCCGGCACGCTGGGGTCGAAGTGGCTGGGTGCCACCGGCCGGCTGCGCCAGAGGTTGTGCAGCTGAGACAGCTCGCTGGCACCGTAGGCGTGACGACGCGTCAGCAGGAAGTAGCCGAGGGCGCCCAGGGCAAAGAGGTCGGCGCGGGCGTCGAGGGTGTCGCCGCCCAGGACCTCGGGGGCCATGTACGGGGGCGTGCCCACCGGCTCCGCTGCCGGCCCCATCGGGGCCAGCGTACCAAAGTCGATAAGCCGGTAGCGGCCGTGGGCGTCGCAGGCCACGTTGCCCAGCGACAGGTCCCGGTGCAGCAGGCGGCGGGCGTGCAGCGCCGACAGTGCCGAGGCCAGCTGCCGCAGGATCACAACGACCTCGGCCGGCGGTAGCGGAGCGCGCTCCGATAGCTCGGGGCCGTCCAAAAGCTCCATGGTGTAAAAAGGAGCGTCGCCGTCGAAGCCGTAGTCGTAAACGCGCACGATGTGCGGGTGGTCGATGTCGACCAGGCTGTAATAGGCGCGCTCGAAGATGGCCCGCTCGAACTCGCCGGCGCGTTCGGGGTCGAGGCGCTTGAGGGCCAGTTCGCGGCCGCTTTCGGTGTCCTGCACGCGCAGGACTCGGGCGGCGGCCTCCTCGCCGAGCAGCCCCAGGCTGCGGTAGCGCCCGGCGATCAGGGCGTCCATGGCCTTGACTCTTCGATGATACGTGGTCGAACGGCGGCCGGGAGGTGCCGCGCGCTGTGGTGATCGCGATCCATGACCCTGTTCCAGGGTAGCCGTTTGCGGCGCTGGCCACAAAGCCGACTGAGCCGTAGCGCGTTTGACACTGGACCCCTTTTGGCCCTCACGGCATCAGGCGCAGCCGGGTTTCGGCCCGCGCGACCTTGGCCAGCACCACCTCGCGTTCGGCGCGGCGCAGCATGGTGCGTGCGCCGGCCACCGTCTGCGGATCGGCCACACCCAGCTCCATGGCCTGCTCGGCGTCGGCCAGTTGCTTTTGGCTCAGGCTCAGCAGTGCCTGGGCGCGCTTGAGCAGGCGCCCGGCCTGGCTGGCCTCCAGGGCCCGGCGCTGCTGGGCATGGCTCTGCTGCTGCCGGTGTTCCTCGATACGCGCGTCGAGCTCGGTGGCCTGTGCGCGGGCGGCGTCGGCCGAAGCCCGGGCGCGACCGCCATCCCAGAGCGGAACCTTGAGGGCCACGCCGACCGTGTAGCGCGGGAAGATGTCGAGGTCCTGGGCCTGCACGCCGGCCGAAACAGCGGCGCTCAGCAGCGGGGCGCTCTGCTTTTCCTCGGCGCGCGCACCGTCGCTGGCGGCCTTTCGTTGCCGCTCGAGGGCGCGCAGGGTCGGGTCGTCTTCCGATGGGCCTGGGATGACCGCTGCCGCCTCCAGCAGACTACGGTCGGGCTCGGCCGTGGCCGGCAGTGGCGCGCCCACCAGCTGTTCGAGTAAAAGGCGTGCGCGCTCGAGGGCGGCCTGGGCGCGCTCCAGCTCGAGGGCGGCCAATAGCGCTTCGGACTCGGCCGGTGTGCGCTCGGCCTCGGGGCGCGCGCCCTCGGCGATCAGGGCTTCGATGCGCTGTTTGCGGGCCTCGGCGTCCTCGGCCTCGCGCGCCATCAACGCCAGCAGCTCGCTGGCGCGCAGCCAGCCCAGGTAGGCGCCGCGCACGGTCTTTCGCAGCGCGTTCTTGGCGGCGCTGTGGCCGGCCTCGGCGGCGGCGCGCTGGGCCTGTCGCGCGCGCACGGCCGCGGCGGTGCGGCCGAAGTCGTAGAGCGGGGCGCGCAGCTCCAGATCCACGCCATAGCGGACCTGCGGCGCGAAGGCCTCGGAGTCCTCGATGGTGGGCGAGCCGAGCACCTGGTACTGCTGGCCGTCGGGCTGGTCCACCTTGAGAAGCTGGCGGGTGGGACCCAGGCCGGAGCTGGCCTCGGCGCTGAGCTGTGGGTAGTAGCCGCTTCGCGCCTTGCGCAGCTCGGCGCGGGCCCCCTCGATGCGCGCCCCGTGCTGGGCCAGCTCGGGCCGCTCGCCCAGGGCCTTTTGCTCGAGCGCGGCCAGCGGGATGACCTCGGCGCGCGCGGGGCTCGGGACGGCGGCGCCGAGGACGGCCAGCCAAAGCGCGGCCGCGGACAGGTGGCGGGTTTCGAGATGGGAGCGATTCACCGGCTCATTCCCTCCTGAGCGCGTCGATGGGCGTCAGCGCCGCGGCGCGCCGTGCAGGGATGTAGCCGAAGATCGTGCCGACCGCGACGCCGAAACCGAAGGAGCCGAGCACCACCGTGGGGTTCACGGCCTCGGGCCAGCCCAGCTGCCGCGCCACCGCCGTGGCGCTGGCCACCCCCAGCACCACGCCGGCGCCCGAGCCCAGCACCGCCAGCACCATCGCCTCGGCCACGAACTGACCCAGCACCTGACCGGGCGACGCGCCGATGGCGGTGCGGATGCCGATTTCGTGGGTGCGCTCGGAGACCGCCACCAGTTGGATGTTCATGATCCCGATGCCACCAACCAGGAGTGAAACCGCCGCGATCCCCGCGAGCAGGCCGGTCAAGATGCCGCCGATGCGCTCGGCCACGCGCGTGACCTCATCGGGGCTTTTGATGTTGAAGTCCTCGGGGTCGCGCTCGGCGATGGCGTGGGTGCGGCGCAGCACCTGCCGGACCTCGTTCCTGGCGACGCCGAGCAGGGAGCGATCGTGGGGCTGAAGCTCGATCTGCGACAGCCCGCGCGGGGTGCCCAGGTGCACCTCGAAGGTCGACAGCGGCAGCCACACACCCTCGTCGAGATCGCTGCCCACCATGGAGGTGCCGCGCGTGGCCAGCACCCCCACCACGCGGCAGGGCAGCTTGCGGTCGAGGGTCAGCGAGCGGCCCAGGGGAGCCTCGTCGTCGAAGAGCGCAAGGGCGGTGCTTTGGCCCAGCACGCAGACCTTATTGCGCAGCTGCATGTCGCTGTCGTCGAAGAGGCTGCCGTGGGCGACGCGAAAGTTGGCTGTATGCACGAAGTCGGGGCTGGTGCCGCGCACCAGCGTGCGGTGACGGCGGGCGCCGTGGACGGCGATCAGCGAGTTCATCGCCAGCGGCACCACGCGTGCGATGGCGGTGGTCTCGCTGCGCAGCGCCGCGAGGTCGCTGGCGTCGAGGGGCCTGGGCGCGCTGTCGAGGCGCCCGTGGGCCTGCTCCACCCGCAGGAGATTGCTGCCGAGGGACTCGAATTGGGAGACCACCGAGCGTTGGGCGCTTTGACCAAAACTCACCATGGCGATGAAGGCGCCCACGCCGATCGACAGCCCCAGCACGGTCAGCGCCGTGCGACCGGGATTGCGCGCCGGCGTCTGCAGCGCCATGCGTGCGGTATCCAGGATGCCGCTACGCAGGGCCATCGCCGTCTTCCCCGGCGCCTTCCTCGACGATCAGGCCATCGCGCATGCGGATCGTGCGCTCGGCGAAGTCGGCCACCTCCTGATCGTGGGTGACGATCACGATGGTCTGACCGCTCTCGGCGTGGAGCCGGTCCAAAAGCTCCAGCACTTCCTCGCCGGTGCGCGTATCGAGGGCGCCGGTGGGCTCATCGGCCAAGAGGATCTCGGGCCCATTGGCCAGCGAGCGCGCGATGGCCACGCGCTGGCGCTGTCCACCCGAGAGTTGATTGGGGCGATGCTCGAGCCGGTCGCCCAGGCCCACCCGATCGAGCAACTCCCTTGCCCGTGCCTCGCGCTCCTTGCGTCCCAGGCCCGCGTAGTAGAGCGGCAGCGCCACATTCTCGAGCACGGTGGCATCGCCCAGCAGATGAAACGCTTGAAAGACAAAGCCCAGATAGCGCAGCCGCACCCAGGCCTGCTGCGCCCGATCCAGCGTCGAGACATCGCGGCCGCCCAGCAAATAGCGGCCTGAAGAGGGGCGATCGAGACAGCCCAGGATATTGAGCAGCGTCGACTTGCCCGAACCGCTCGGCCCCATCAGCGCCACCACCTCACCGGGCTCGATGCGGAGATCGACCCCGCGCAACACCGGCACCGACAGTGGCCCCTCGTTGTAGACCTTGTGCAGATCCTGCAGCTCGATGGCGGCCGGCGGCTTGTCCTGCCGCGCGCTCACTTGCCGCCGCCGAGCGAAACCCGTGGTTTACCGCCCGCGGCATCGGGGCGCAAAAGCCCGATGGCCAGCCCATCGCCCACCTCGAGCGCGGCGCCGCCCGTGGCGCGCAGCTCCGTGTAGACCCCATCGGAGATGCCGGCCTCCACGGGGACTTCTTCGAGCTCGGCGGTGCCCAGCTGCTTGAAGACGCGCGAGCGGGGCGTGGCGGCGGCTTCGGCTTCGGCCGGAGCGAAACGCAGGGCCGCTTCGTGCGCGGAGAGCACGCCCTCGGCGCGCGCCACTTCCATGCGAACCCGCGCGCTCATGCCCGGCAACAGCACCCCCTCGGGATTGTCCACCAGAAGTCGCACCGGATAGAGCACCACGCCGGCGCGGCGCTCGGGCTCGATGGCGATGCGCTCCACCTGGGCGCTGAAGCTGCGTCCGGGCAGTGCCTGCACCTCCACCTCGGCGGCCTGGCCCAGCTTCACCTGGGCGATCTCCGTCTCGCTGACCGAAGCCTCGATGCGCATCTTCTCGAGCGGCTCCCCGATCACGAAGAGCGGCCCCTGCTGCGGGCTCACGGCGGCGCCCAGGCGGTCGGGCGCGGTCAGCACCACGCCGGCGCGCGGCGCCACGATATGGCCGAGACTCTTGCCGTGCTCGGCGGAGGCCACCCCCTGGTCGGCCACCTTCTGCTGGGCGCGGGCGGCGCTGAGGGCCGCCTCGGCCTGCTTGACCTCGGCCTCGGCCTGATCGAGCTGCTGGCCGCTGGCCAGTCCCTTGGCGTGCAGCTGGGTGGCGCGGGCGTGGGCATCGCGGGCCACCTGCAGCGCCGCCCGGGCCTGGGTCACGCGGCCTGAGGCGGCCTGCACCTGGGCGCGCGCGCCCTCCACCTGCACCTGGGCCGAGCCGGGATCCAGCTCGGCCAGGAGCTGCCCCTCCTCCACCTGGGCGCGGGGCTCGACCAGAATCTGCATCAGCCGTCCGGGCACCGGCGCCGGCACCTCCACGCGGCTGCGCACATCGATGCTGCCTGCGGCCTCCACCCGCTGCACCAGGGTCCGGGTCTCGATGCGGTCATAGCGGAACAGCTCGGCCTGGGGCGCGGGGCGCGTTTGCTGCCAGTAAAACGCGGCAGCGGCCAGCAGCGCGAGGGCCGCGAAGAAATACTTCAGCCGCCGTCCGCGGCTCGCCAGCTCCGGAATCTGCAGACTGCGGTCACCGGCGGTGGAAGCTCCCTGACTCATGACCCCCCATTTGTACACCGAAGCGGGGCGCGGGGCTGCCTTTCTGGGGTGGGGGGGGGGTGCTTGGCCGGTGCCGATGCAAGGGCAACACGAACACCGGGCGATAGGGTCCGCGCACCGGGCTATACTCCGGCCGCGATGCCAGTCCGACGTCGAGCCGACTACGGCAGCGGTGCCTATCGCCGGCGCATCCTGCTGATCGCCGAGGGCGGTGAGGCCAGTGGTGAGCTGGAGGATGACTTCCACCATTTCCGGGCGCGCATCGTTCATGACGGCGAACGCGTGGTGGGCGCTTGTGGCGAGGCCTTGCGCGTGCCGTGGACGACCTGTCCGGGTGCGGTGACGCAACTATTGCGTTTGGAGGGCGCACCGCTGAGCCGTTCCACGCGGACGCTGGCAGCCCACACCGACGCCCGCGCCCAGTGCACCCACCTCTTCGATGTCGCGGTGCTGGCCGTCGCTTTTGCCAGCGGCGGACAAGCCGGTCGGCGTCAGTACGACGTGGAGGTTCCCGATCGCAAGGCCGGCGTGACCACTGCGACGCTGCACCGCGACGGCGAGCTGTGGCTGCGTTGGGAGCTGCGGCGCTTCGAAATCACGGCACCGGCGCCCTTCGCCGGGCGACGGCTCATCGGCGGCTTCGGGCGCTGGGCCCACGAGCAGCTCGAACCCGAACTCTGCGAGGCCGCCCAGGTGTTGCAGCGGGCCATCTACATCGCCACCGGCCGCCGCAGTGACTTCGAGAGCATGGAGCGCGCCGAGGAGCACCTCGAGACCATGGGCGCGGCTTGCCACAGCTTTTCTTCACCGCAGGTTGAACGCGCGCTGCGGGTCAAGGGCAGCGTGCGCGACTTCAGCGCGCGGCCCGGGGCCCTGCTTTCGGCACGACCGCGAGCCATCGGTCCTGACGAGCTCGAAGCGGGCTGACGTGCGGGTGAGGCCTCAGGGCCCGTGGGTGCTACCGCAGCGTCCGCAGGAGACCAGATCCACGGCGCTGCCCGTGGCCGGCGTTTCGGTGTCCTCTGCGGCATAGGCGCGCTGGGCGGCGGACTTGCCCACGGCCTGCCGCAGCTCGGGGCTCGCGCTGGCCGCCTCGTCCTTGCCGCCCGCGTGGGGTCCCTCGGGCTCTTCCTGCTGGCGTCGACGCTCGCGCTCAGGTTCAAGCCCGCGCGGGGATCTGCGGGAGCAGCAGCTGGGAGTCGTGATCGCCGCCGCTGTAGACGGTGACCTTGCCCGTCTGGATGCGGTCGCGCGCGTCGGTGTGGGTGAACGGTCGCAGCCGCGGGTCGTCCTGTGCGGCCACTTCGAGCACGAGGCGCTGGCCCTTTTCGGCGACGATGCAGGTGGGCCAGATTTCCACCCGCACCGCGACGATCTCGTCGCCTCGGGTCTTTTGGATCTCATCGTGCGCGAGGTAGGGGCGGCCCGTCACGCTGCGTTCGGGGTCGAGCTTGCGGTGCGAGACGCGCAGCCAGCCATAGGCGGCGCCGACGTCGGGCGGCACCGCAGCCGGATAGCTGATCTCCTCGCCCTGGGCGTCCAGGTGGATCAGGCGCACCATCAGGTCGGCGTCGCCCGCTTCGCATGAGAGCCAAAGCTTGAGCTCGACCGGTCCGGTGAACTCGGTTTCGTGCTCGAAGGGCGGCGTGCCGAAGCGCAGGCGGTCTGCGCCTTCGGCACCGCCTGCGTCGTAGCTCGCGTGGCTCGCCTCTTGGCAAGCTTCGGTTCCGAGGCTGCCGTGGGCCGCGTCGAGAAAGTAGGGCGTCCACTGGGTACGCGCCAGGGGCCACTCGTACTCATAACGCCAAGTGAAACGCTCGCCACCGCGGCGCACTGCGAGCTTGATCGGCGGCTCGCGCGTGATGCCGGTGTCGACGCCCTTGAGGAAGTGTTCCAGGAAGCGCAGCTGCTCCAGGCGCCCCTCGAGCGAGTAGAAGGGGGCGCAGTGGTTGCCGACGTGAATCCGCAGCTGCTTGTGGGTCGAGCCCGCCGCGGCGAAGCCCTCGAGGTTGCCGCGTAGGTGCAGCCCGGCGCCGCCCCAATTGGCCGCGGAAAAAAGCGGCACGCGCATCTGCGCCAGGTCGGGGTGGTTACGGCGCTGGCGTTCGTCGAGCAGCTCGCGCTCGGGGTCGGCCGAGGGCGTGGCCTGGGGGCCCTGGGTGTGCTGCTCCACGTTGCGGCTCCAGCTCTGGGTGAAGGTGTTGGAGGCGATGCCACCGTGGCGGTTGGCGTCGCGGTAGAGGTCCAGCGCACCCTCCCAGGGCACGATGGCCGCCAGATGCGGCGGGTTGAGCGAGCCCACGCGCCAGGCGTTCATCGCGTAATACGAAATGCCCATCACGGCGACCTTGCCATTGCAATAGGGCTGGGCCGCGGCCCACTCGATGGCATCGTAGAAGTCATTGGCCTCGCGCATCGAGAGCATGCTGGGACGACCCGGCGACTTGCCGGTGCCGCGGGCGTCGATGCGGATCACGGCATAGCCCAGCGGTACCCACCACTGGGGGTTGACCGTCTCCCAGTGCATGTAGGGCCCCTGCTCCTCGAGGCCCGCGTAGAAGCCCGCCCGATCCCAGTCGGCGAAATGAATATCCTTCGGATAGGGCCCCAGGGTCATGATCACCGGATAGCGCCCGTCATCGCTTGGCCGAAAGGCGTTGGCGCGCAGGGAAAGCCCGTCGCGCATGGGAACTTCGATGTCGATCTGCTCTTGAAGCTCGCCTGGCATGGCAGCCCTTTTAGCATTGGAGCGCGGGGAAAGTCGCGGGTCCCCGCGCGCTTCGGTGCCGGCACCCGGCGAGCCGCAGGGCTGTTCTCGAATCGTGCCGGTCGTCTACGCTGCGCCACTGGCTTCGACATGAGCGTCCACGGGCGGTGCCGCCAGTGCGACGAGTGCGAGCTGCTCGAGCTCTTCTTCGCAGCGGACAAAGCCGTCTTCACCGCCGAATACCTCGACAGCTACGTCGGCGATCCGGGCCCCTTATGCGAAGCCGCCCTGGCGCGCGGCCTGCGCACGCTCTTGTTGTCTCTCGACCTGGACGACGCCGGGTTCGCAGGCCAGGGGCGGGTGCCACACGCGATGGAGGCCGAAGAGGATTTCGGGCCGTCCTCACTCGCTCGGTTTATTGCTGGCCTGGTGAGGGCCCGCTCACTCTGAACGCGTCGCACCCACACCGACAGTTCACTTGAACTAGATGTGCTCGGCGGGAGTCATGATCCGCTCTCGGGACCGCTACGGCGCCAGCTGCGGCGTCCGGTCCCCTTGAAATACACGGAGTATTCCGGCGGAGGCCGTCCTTGCATCTGGCATCGTATCGACCCCGACCATCGGCTCAGCACTCCCGCCGAGCACATCTAGGCCGTATGATCGAAGTTCACAGCGAGCGCGGAAGGGAAAAGCCGCTGTTTCAGTGCCCCCCCACGCTCGCATCGTATCGGTCGCTTTGCGCCCGTGTTAAGCTGTAGCTGACGCGGCGCTCACTTGACGGACAGGCGCGCCGAGCAGCGGTCGATGATGCACGCGGTAGACGAGGTGGCGCCGCAGCCGGCGCCGGTGGTTCGGGCGTCCGGCTTTTGGCCCCCGGCGCGCCTGTGGGCTACTGCCGCACTCGGGCTGGCGGCGACCTTGGCCCTGGACTTGAGCTTGCCCCTGGGTGTGGCCGGCGGTGTTCCCTATGCCGCGGTGACCTTGCTGGGGCTGCGCGGTCAGACGCCGCGTACGAGCCTGTTGCTGGCTGCGTGTGGGACGGGGCTGACCCTCGTCGGGTGGGCCGCGTCGCCGCCTGGCGGCGTCGCGTGGATGGTGACGACCAATCGTGCCTTGGCGGTCTTCGCGATCTGGGTGACCGGCATCGCATGCGCCAAGCGAGTGGAGTCCTTGCGGGCGCTATCGGCGGCGCACGAGGATCTCGAGCGCCAGGTACAGGCGCGAACCGCCGAGCTGCAAGAGACCCACGGCGCCCTGCTGGCTGAACGCGACGAGCACGCGCGCGCCGAGGCGGCCCTGCTGCACGCGCGCAGGCTGGAGGCGCTGGGGCGCTTGGCCGGCGGGGTGGCCCACGACTTCAACAACGTGCTTGCGGGCGTTTTGGGTCATGCCGAGCTGCTCAGCCGGCAGTTGCCCGCCGGCTCGCAGGCCCAGCGCGATGCCCAGGTCATCGTCGAGCTCGCCCATCAGGGCGCCGACCGCACGCGCCAGCTGCTGGTCTTCGGGCGTCAGGGAAAGGCCCGGCTGACGACCTTCGATCTGAAAGACGCCGTCGCGCGCACGGCGCGGACCCTGGAGCGCACGCTCGGCGAGTGCGTCGCGCTGCAGCTGGAGTTACCCGAGGCTGCGGGGTGGATTCGCGGCGATGAGGTCGAGCTGAGTCAGCTGCTGCTCAATCTCTGTCTCAACGCCCGCGACGCGATGCCCGAGGGCGGGACGCTGTCGATCGCCCTGCGCCCGCGGGAGTTGAAGCAGTCGTTCGAGGAGGGTTCGCAGCGCTTCGAAAAGGGCGCCTACCTGGAGCTCGAGGTGCGCGACACCGGTGCCGGCATGGCGCCCGAGGTGCTGGAACGGGCGATGGATCCCTACTTCACCACCAAGCCGCCCGGGGTCGGCAGCGGCCTGGGTCTGGCGCAGGTCCAGGGTGCCGCTCGCAACGCCCATGGTCGCATCACCGTGACCAGCCAGCCGGGCGAGGGCACGAGCTTTCGGGTCTGCTTTCCGCTCGCCGAGCCGCCCTGCGAGCAGGCGGCGGAAGCGACGCCGCAGCGGCGCCAGAGCGCCGTGGCAAGCCGCCAGCGCATCCTGGTGGCGGAGGACGAGCCCATCGTGCGCCGCTTTGTCGCTCGCCTGCTGCAGCACGAGGGCTTTGAGGTGAGCGCCTGCGCCAGCGGCGAGGAGGCCGAGCGCCTCTTCACGCAGAGCGAAGGGCATTTCGATCTGCTGCTGACCGACGTCTTGATGGGTGGCATTGATGGCTTCGAGCTGGCGCGCCGCCTGCTCGAACGCTCGCCGTCGCTGCCGGTGCTGTTGATGAGCGGGCACACCGGCGACACCCTGCGCCGGCGCAATGTCGATGCCGGTCGCTTTCGGGTGCTCGACAAGCCCGTCGAGAGCCGTGTGCTGGTCGAGGCGGTCAGAAGTGCCCTCGAGACGAGTGCGGTCGGCTCGGAGGCCGCTATCTTGACCGGGCCGTCTTTGTGAGCGGTGCAGGGAGCGGTCAGAAGTGCCGCGCGAAGCTCAGTGAGATGACGTCCAGGTCGAAGCGGTAGCGGCCGGCGTTGATGTAGTAGGGCCCGATGGGCTGACCCTGGTCGGCGTTGGGGACTTCGACGCCGGCGGTGCCGTCGAAGCCGGGTCGCTCGCATTTGCCGAGCCGCCGGAGCCCTGGGAGTCTCCAGTGGTCGAGTCGCTGCCCACGCCGCTCGATGCACCGCCGGAGGCGGGTGACGGCAACGCCGGCGACGGGTGCGCCGGCGAGGCGCTTGGCCGGGGGGGGCCACAGCCGGCGGGCAGCTGGGTGCGTGGGCTCGGGTGGTAGGCGTTCGAGCGCTTTGCTGCCACTCGTGCTCGCCGCTTCCGCGTTGCGCCGAGCGCGCCTTCCGGCTTCGGGCCGCCGCGCTACGGATCGATGTCGACGCCCACGCGCGTGCCGACCATCACCACATGGCCCTCGATGTTGAAGTCGCGGTCGGGATGCACTTCGTAACCTGCGTAAACCACCAGATAAGGCATCAAGGAGCCCGTGCGCATGGCGGCGTAGCCGCCGCCGACGGTCGCGCGCAGACCCGGCGGCAAGAGGTCGGCGCCCGGGTCGAAGCGCACCACCGGGGTGAGTTCCACGTCCAGCAGGCGTGAAAACCAGGTCACGCGCAGCAGCAGCGGCGTGCCTGCGGTGATGGTGGCGTCGATGCGGCGGGTGCCCTCTTGGTTATCGCTGAGGCCGCCGAAACCGCCCACCTCCAGGCCCGCGGCCAGCGTGAGCCGCCGGCCGACGCCGTAGGCGAAGAGGGCTCGGCCGCCGCCGCCGGCGCCCAGGTAGGTGTCGCCCTGTTCGAAGTAGAGCGCGCCGAAGCCGCCGCTCTCGAGCAGGATCACAGCGCGTCCAGCATCGCCCTGCACACCCTCGAAGTCCGGCTCGGGCTCGAGCCAAAAGGGGCAGTCTTCGGCCACATGTGCGTTGGCGAAGCGCAGGAGCGCAAGCGTGCGGTCCAGGGTCAGCACCTCGCCGTCGAGTTCGCCGCGCTCGGCGTGGATGCGTTCGGCCGGGCCGCCGCGCAGGGCGATTTGGCCGCCGATGAAGGCCTCCAGCCGATCGCGCACCAGCGGCTCTACCCGGCATACGCTGCCCATGGCCGACTCGGCGTTGGCTTCCATTTGCACGCGATCGAGGACCCAGCCGGTGTCTCCGCTGATTTCGACGGCCTTGCGCAAGTCCACGTACAGCGCGCGGTCGACGGCGTGCTCCGGTAGCGTGGCGCAACCGAGGGTGAGGCTTGCGAGCAGGAGCCCGGTGAGGCTGGTGACCTTGCGCATGGATGAATCAAGGGGGGGGGAGAGCCAGTTGCGGTCAGCTGCGCTCGAGGCGCGCGAAGAGGGCCGCGCGCCGCTCTAGGCTTTCGGCGGGCCAGTGCTCGGAGGCTTTGTAGAACTTGGCCATCACGCTGGCGCCCTCGGGTAGCGCGAGCCACGGCAGCTTGGATTCGGTGAAGATGTGGATGTCGGGCGGGAGGCGAGGGGGCGCATCCAGGGTGCCCACGCGTACGAAGCGCACGAACTCGGCGATGGGGCCGTAGGCGTAGCGGCTCCAGACGGCCACCTGGCAGCGCGCGCAGCGGGTGATGCGCTGGCCCTGGCCGCTTGCGGTGGGGGTGTCGATGTCGACGGCTTCGCCCTGGAGGATCTCGATGCGGTCGGCTTCGATCAGCGCGTTGATGGCGAAGCCGGCGCCGGTCTCGCGCTGGCAGCTTTGGCAGTGGCAGCAGTGAACGAAGAGCGGCGGGCTTGCGAGCTGATAGCGCAGCTGGCCGCAGGCGCAGCCGCCTTGAAGCGTTGTGGTCTCTGGCTCCATCGTCGGCTCCCTTGGCGAGGCGCCGAGGGTAGCACGGGGCGCAGCGAGGCCAGCAATGGGGCGCCGCTGGGGGATTTTTGCCGCTCTCCGGCTCCGCTCGTGTCACGCCCCCCCCCACTGTTGGCCGTCCACGCCTGCGGCAGCGCCGACGAGCGCGAGACAAGGGCGTTGCCCATCGAGACTCGCGCTATAATATATATGTATTCAATATAGTGATATGATAAGTCATACCGATGGAGCGATATCTCGCCTTCCACGCCGTCGCCCTCGAAGGCAGCTTCACGCGCGCCGCCGCGCGGCTCCATCGAAGTCAACCCGCAGTGAGCCAGGCCGTCAGCGCCCTCGAGGATGAACTCGAGCAGCGCCTCTTCACGCGCCAGGGACGCAAGGTGGAGCTCAGCCACGCTGGCGAACTCTTGCTGCCCCATGTGGAACAAGCCCTCGATGCCCTGGCCAAGGGTCGTGCCCGCGTGGAAGGCCTCAAGCAACTGCTGGGCGGCAAGGTTCGCCTGTGCGTCTCCGATACGCTGGCGATCCACGCCCTGCCCGAAGTCCTGCGCGACTACCACCGACGCTATCCCGAAGTCGAGCTACGGCTCGACAATCGCAGTTCGGGGAGCGTACTCACCCAGGTCTACCGCCGCCGCGCGGAGCTGGGGCTGTCGACCCGCGCTGACGAGCGCCTTCACTGCGAGCCGCTTTCGCCCATCGAGGACGTGGTCATCTGCCCGCCCGACCACGCCTTCGTCGGTCAGCGTGCGGTGGGCATCAAGGCGCTCGCCGCCGAGCCCCTGCTGCTGCTCGACGACAGCTCTGAGCTGCGGCGCCTGCTCGAGGCCATGCTGCGCAAGGCGGAGGTCAAAGCCCGCGTGACGATGGAGCTGGCCAGCGTCGAGGTGATCGCCCCCATGGTGGCTGCCGGACTCGGCGTTTCGCTGGTACCGCGCTTTGCCGTACGCCGCGAGCTCGAGGCAGGCCGCCTGCACGCACTGCCGCTGCGGGGCCTTTCACGGCGGCCGCTCTTTGCCGTGCGCCGCAGGCGTCCACAGTTGCCGCCGGCCGCCGCCGTGCTGGAGCGCGCCCTGATCGAAGCGCTGCCTCCCGCCCAGCCCCTGGTGTAAAAGAAGCGGCCCCATGACCGGTCGTGGTCATGGCCGCGGCAAGGGCTTCGCGGTAGCCTGTGGTGTGCCCGCGCCAATCCGAGCCACCGCCGCTCACGCGCTCGCCCGGCTACTGCCCGTGCTGGGCCTCTCACTGGGCCTGGCCGCCTGCTACGAGAGCCACCTTCGCCCCGGTGAAGGAGACGAGCCCTTCGATTTCCTGCGCCGCTTCGAGCCGCCAGCCGACCCCGCCCTGGAGCGACTCGAGCCCGTGGTGCCGACCGCGCCGCCACCCGAGGCCGTGGTCTGTGCCGCGCGTCCGGCCGAGCAATGCGTCGCGGCCTTTCCGCGCGTGATGATCGTGATGGACGCTTCCAGCTCCATGCTCGCGGGCGACGGACCCGGCGACACCAACTGGGACAAGGCGCGGCTGGCCCTGGCGGGTAATCCCACCGCCTCGGACTCCTTCGACCCGGGCTTCGTGCAGCCGGCCTTCGAGCGTGAAATCGAGGTGCAGGGCAACCGCGTCACCATGGAGGATGTCTTTCACCTGGGGCTTTTGGCCTTCAATAACGACACCGCTCTGATGCTGCAGTACGCGCCCTGTGCCAGCGATAACATCCAGTGGGCCATGGATCCCTATGTCTCCTGCGAGCCGCCTCTTTGCACCGACCCCTACTCCGGCATGCCCGTGTGGACCTTCAAGAATAGCGATGTCGATCGCGAGGCGCCGTTCGTGCAAACAACGCACAGTTATATGCCGCCTTGCAACGGTGGCGCCGCCGAGCGCTGCGTCGGCTCGAGCTACAATACGCACACCGAACAGGGTCTGCTCGCGGCCGTCCAGAACATCACCGACTACCGCGAAGACTCCGGCGGCTTCGAGCTGACGCCGAGCACGCCCTTTGCGCTGATCCTGATCACCGACGGCGCCACATCGCCGGGCTCCCTTCCCGTCCCCGTGCTCGAAGGCCTCTTCGCAAAGGGCATCCGCACCTTCGTCATCGGCCTGGCTCCGAAGGGTTCGGGCGCGCCTTCGACCGAGTCGAGCCGCGAGGAACTCGACGCCTACGCGCGCGCCGGCGGCACCGGCAGCGCAGCGCTCATCGAGCCCGACGAGGCGGAAATCGCCGATGCCTTCGCCGATGCCGTCGCCCGCATCATCGTCGAGATCGGCACTGACCCCTGCTGCCTGCCCAACGACTGCAGCCGCGACGGTGAACCGCCGGCGCCGTGACGGCCGGGACGGATCTCAGGCCACGTCGCGCGCTTGGTCCCGAGCTTGGGCCGGCGGCTCGCTCACACCCGCCGACTGCTCGCCTTCGTCGCGCCCGGCGGCCCGGGTCTCGAAGTCGTAGTTCATGGCGTCGAACTTGCGCGTGCGGTTGCGGAAGCGGAAGCTGAAGTCGGGCCAGACGGTGGTGTTGCGGCCGTTTTCGTCCAGGTACCAGGAAGCGCAGCCGGAGGTCCAGACGGTGCCTTCGAGCTTGTCCTGCATCTCCTGGTCAAAGGCCATGGCCGCCTCGGCGCGAACCTGGAGCGTGGCAGCCTGCCGCTGCTGCAGGGCCGAAAGCGCCCCCAGGATGTACTCGAACTGCGACTCGAGCATGTAGATCATGGAGTTGTGGCCCAGGCCCGTGTAGGGGCCCGACAGCAAAAAGAGATTCGGGAAGCCGGCGATGGTGGTGCCCAGATAGGCCGCGGCGCCCTCTTTCCAGTGCTCGCCGATGCTGCGGCCATCGCTGCCGAAGACCATCTCCATCACCGGATGGTTTGTGACCTTGAAGCCGGTGCACATGATGATGGTGTCGACGTCGTAGCGCTGACCGTCTTTGGTCACGATGCTGTTGGCCGTGACGCGATCGATGCTGTCGGTGATCACGTCGACGTTGGGTTGGTCCAGGGCCGGGTAATAGTCGTTGGAGATCAGGATGCGCTTGCAGCCCAGGGTGTAGTTCGGCGTCAGCTTCTTGCGCAGCTCGCGGTCTTTGACCTGGTCGCGCATGTGCTGCAACACGCGCTTGCCCGCGCGCTTCATCATCTTGGGCCGCACCATGCCCATGACCACGAACTCGCGCGTGGCGTACTCGCGGAAGCGATCGAGCTTCTGCAGGAAGGGCACGCGCTTGAACAGGGACTTCTTGGTGTCGCTGAACTCGTGGTCAATGCGCGGCACCACGTAGGCCGGGGTGCGTTGGAAGACCTTCATTTCGCCCACGCGCGGCTGGATCGCGGGGATCACCTGGATCGCAGAGGCGCCGGTGCCCACCACCGCCACCCGCTCGCCGCTGAGATCGTGGTCGTGATCCCAATTGGCGGAGTGAAAGACGGCGCCCTCGAAGTTGTCGAGACCCGGGATGTCGGGCATCGAGGGGGCGCTGAGGCCGCCCTGGCCCAGCACCAGGATGTCGGCGCTGAAGCGCCCGGCCGAGGTCTGCAGGCGCCAGCGCTGGGCGGCCTCGTCCCAGCGGGCCTGCTCCACCTCGTGGCCGAAGCGGATGTAGGGGCGCACGCCGAAGTTGTCGGCGCAGTCGCGCAGGTACTGAAGGATCTCGCCCTGCCAGGCGAAGGTGCGCGTCCAGTTGGGGTTTTGCGCGAAGGAATAGGAGTAGATGGTGGAGGCCACGTCGCACTGGCAGCCCGGGTAGGTGTTGTCGCGCCAGGCGCCGCCCACGTCGTCGGCCTTCTCCAGCACCACGAAGTCGTTTTCGCCCGTCTGCAGCAGCCGGATGGCCATGCCCAGGCCGCCAAAGCCGGCGCCCAGGATCGCGATGCGGTGGTGGGGTACTTGCTCGCTGGCCGCCGTGGGGCCGGGCCGCTCGGAGGTCTCGGTGCTCGCTTGAAGGTCCATGCTGCGCTTCCTGCTTCCGCGTCGCCGTTCGCCAGGTCCGTGCTGCAGAAGTGCAGGGAAGGTCCTTGACGTCGGGGTTACTCAGAGTAACTTACCAGGAGTAACGTGCAAGTGACAAAGCGCAATTCGGGTGGCGCCGAGCCGGCAGCCTCCCAGTCCACGGCGGGGGTGGGTGACTACGCCCACGGGCGGGTGCCGCGGGCCCTGCGCCGGCAGCAGATCCTGGAGCTGGCGGCCGAGCTCTTCGTCGAGCGCGGCTACGGGGCGGCCTCCATGGACGAGCTGGGGCGCCGCGCCGGCGTCACCAAGCCCGTGATCTACGCGCTGGTGGGCAACAAAGAGGCGGTCTTCGCCGAGGTGGTGGCCGGCGAGGCCCGCGAGCTGTCCCAGCAGGTCGAGGCCGCGGTGCGCGCCGAGGACGATGCCGAGCGCAAGCTCCACGCCGGAGCGCTGGCGTTTTTCCGCTTCGCCGAGAGCCGCCGCGAGGCCTGGGCGGCGCTGCTAACCCCCGACACCGGTCCCGGCAACGCCGAGCTGCAGGCCGCCCGTCGCTTCCACACCACGGCGGTGGCGCGGCTTTTGTCCGAGGGGGTGGAGTTGGCCGGCGGCGAGGTCGACCCGTTGATGACCGAGGCCTGCGCCCGTGCCATCAACGGCGCCTTCGAGGCCCTGGCCGACTACGGGCGCGACCATCCCAGCCTGCAGCCCGAGGTGCTGGCGGCCCTGGCCACCCAGCTCCTGGCCCCGGGGCTGCGCGACCTGTCGGGTCTCGACGGGCCGCGGGCGGCCGTGGACCGCTGAGCCGGTATCGGGCACGATAGCCCGGGTCCCGGGAGCCCCCATGGAGATCGCCGCCGCGCCCCATCCCTTCGCCGAGCTGATCGGCCTCGAATTTGATCACAAGCGGGCCGGCGAGAGCCTGTGCCGGCTGCGCGTGAGCGAAGCGTTGATGAATCCCCAGGGCGTGGTGCACGGCGCGGTGCTCTATGCCCTGGCCGACACCGGCATGGGCGGCGCGCTGTATCCCACGCTCGAAGCCGGTCAGCTGTGTGCGACCATCGAGATCAAGATCAGCTACTTCCGCCCGGTGCGCGGCGGTGAGGTGCGGTGTCACAGCCGTATCAGCCACCGCGGCAGCCGTGTGGCCTCGCTCGAGTCCGAGATCCAGGCTGGCGAGGTGCTCGTGGCCAAAGCCAGCGGCAGCTTTTCCATCTTCACGCCGCGCGCCTGAGGCTCCCTCGACCCTCAGTCCCCGTCGGGGGTCGTGGCGGCGGGCGGGGGCTGGGGCTTGGGCGTGTCGATGCCGAGTTCGCGCCGGTAGCTCGAGGCGGAGGGGCCGTTGGGGTAGCGCTCGAGGTAGGCGCGCATCTGGGCCTGGGCATCTTGGGTGCGGCCGAGCAGCTGGTAGGTGGTGATCAACAGCTCGCGCTCCACCCGCGTGTGGGCCTTTCCGCGCAGGGCCGTCACGACGCACTCGTGGTCGCCGTCCGCCAGGCAGCTTCGCGCTTGATCGAGGGGCGAGGGCGCGCTCTTGGGGGCCGCAGTGGGGGCAGGGTTCTGCAGGGCTGGCGGCGGGGGCGTGGGGCCCGGACGGGGTGGGGTTTCCGCGGCGGGTCCGCCGGCGACCGCCGCAGGGGTTTTCTTCGGCGGCGCGTCGGTCGCCGGCTTTGCGGGGCTCTGCGCCGCGGTCGCCTTGGGCGCCGTGGCCACCGCCGGGGTTGGCGTGGCTTCGGCCGTGGTCGTCGCAGCCGAGACCTGTGCCGGCTCGGCCGTGCTGGCCGGCTCGCTCTCAGCCCGGCTGGCTTCGGCGCCCGCGGCCTCCGCCGGTGCCGACCGATCGGCAGCCACGACCTCCGGTTTCGCCGTTGCGCGGGCGCGCGCCGGCTGCTCCCCGGGGCTGTCGGCGCTCGGCACGGCATCGTCGATGCGGGTGCCGCGCCCACCGCTTCGCTGCCCGATGACCGCGAAAAGAGCCACTGCTGCCACCACCAGCGCGCCCATCAAGGCGAGCGAAACGCGCAGCTTGCGCCCCAAGCGCGGCCGCAGCCCGGAGGCCATGGAAACTTCGGCGTCGATGGTGGCGTCGATGGTGGTGTCGATGACCGCCGGGGCTTCGGCGGGCTTGCCGGCGCTCGCCTGGCGCTCGGCCTCGGTCCGCACCAGCTCGAAGAGGCGCTGGGCACGCCAGACCGGATCGTCAAAGCGTGCCTGGCCCTCTTCCGCAAAGCGCGAGCCCGCGTCCGATGCTGCGGTGGGTCCCGGTGGCGGAGAGGCTTGTGCGACAGGTACGGAGGGCACGTCGGGCGCTTGCACGAACGCGGCGTTGGCCTCTGCGCGGCCGCTTTCGGGAGCGGGCACGGGGTCGGCAGTGGTCTCGGAGCCTGCAGGGTCGAAGTCGTCGGCCATCCGGGGTTCGCCGACGCCCCGATCGGTGCTGCGCTCGAGCCTTCGCGGTGCCGCGGAATCCTGGCTCCGCGCGCCCCTGGCCTCCACTCCGCGCTGCCCTTGCAGCTGTGGCCCCGCCTCGCTCATCTCGGCGTGCACAACGTTGGCGGGCCTCTGCTCGGGCTCCTGCCCCTGGCCCACCCCTTGAGTCGGGCGCACCGAGACCGGTCGCACCCCCGAGCCCTCATCGTCATCGCGCAGGCTCTGGGGCGTCGCCTGTCGCGGGGGCCTTTGGGCGACGCTGCGACGTCCCGGGCGTCCCGGGCTGCCCAGATCACCGCGCCTGAGCAGCCGTTCGACGGCCGCCGCCGAACCGGCATCGAGTTCCAAAAACTCGAGTCCCATGCCCGCCGGCTCCTGGGGGCTGTGCGCCTGCAATCGCACCCAAACCACGCGGGTGCGACCGCGGATCCGGTCGCGCCCGTCGGCGCTCTCGCACTCGACGCGCAGCAAAGAGCCCACCGGTAACGGGCTGCGGGTGCCGACGAAGATCCCCGAACGCGAAACGTTCAAGCCCAGGCCTTCGGCCCTGGCCTCAGCTCCGGGCGCCCCGTAGCGTGCCAGCAACGAGCCGGCCGTCCGGACCTGTCTTCGGTCGTCGGTGGCTCGTTCAGTCATTTTGCCCCTCGTTCAACAACAGCATTTCCCTGGGGCGGCAAGCCTCGTCGCTTGCCGGCAGCCGATCGTGCAGCAGTGCGCATGATTGAAGGCCCTGGCGATCTATAGCACGCCTTGACTGCGAAGTTCAGTGCGCAGCCCCCTCCAAGTCGGGTGAGCCACAATCCGCTAGCCGCCCTTGATGGTTCCGGGATCCAGTTGCTATGAGGACTTACCTTCGAAAAGGGACGGTGGAATGAGACAGCTAGTTTTTTTGATGATGGGTGTGATGGGGCTTTGTGTCGGCTGTGGTGACGACGGCATGGCCCCGGCGCGGCAACCGACGGGTTTTGGGCCGACCGGGCAGACGTCGCCGGCGATGCAGGACACGACCGCCTCGGCTGCCGGCAACGCAGCGCCAGCGCCGACCGGCAATGAAACCGCGACCATGACCGACACGGCTGCTACGGCCATCATGTGCGAACCGGCCTGCGTGGTTCCTGAGGTCTGCAACACCGCGACAGGCACCTGCGCCGCACCGCCGGCCACCGGCTGTCCCAGCGGCTGTGCCGACGCCGAGATCTGCCAGGACGGCGCCTGCGTACCGGCGCCCAGCGAGGGCAGCGTCGACGCCCAGTGTGTGGCCGAGGCCATGGCCGTCAACTCGACGACCACCGAGGCCTGCGCCACCTGCCTCTGCACGGCCGGCACCGGCTGTCTTGCGGAGCTGTCGGCCTGCACCTCCGATGGCGCCCCCTGCGGCGACCTGGTGGATTGCGGTGCGGTCAAGGAGTGTGAAGGTTCCTGCTGCCTATGCAATCCGGCCTCGGCTCCGGCGACGGGTGCGCCCTGTGGGGCGCTCGGTGAAAACCTCAACACGGGCGTATGCGCTGACGAGATCGCGATGGCCGCCGGTCTGAGCCCGGGCGGCATCAACCTCTTCAACGCGACCATGGTCGCCGAGCAGTGCGCTGTTGGCGGAGGCACGCCCTGCGCCCACGCGACCGAGTTCGGCGTCTGCGCGGCCGAAAAATGCGCCGACGTCTGCACGCTGGCGCCGACCTGCGTGACGAACTAACGCCCACGGGTGCGAGGCAATCGCAGCGTGGTGACGAGCGATGGCAATGTCGGCTGCGCCTCGCTGAACAAGCCAGGCTCGGACTTCCGCCGGGCGGGCCCCACACCTGGTCGCTACAGCAACGTGCGCAGCCTCGTTGACCCTCCTGCGCCAAACCCTGGCAACAGCGCAGCGCTGGGCGGTCATCGAGACTGTGGCGACCTTCAACTGGCTGAAGCTACCGCCGAGTGAGTTCCGCTTCCTCGACTTCGACGAGGCCGCGCGAGTCCTCCAGGCGGCCCGGCACGAACCACTCTGGTAGGCTATCGTGCAGACGGCCATGCGTACCGGGCTCCGCAACCCTCAGCTCCGAGAAGTCGGTGAACATCATCTCGCCGGCCCTCGGCGTGGCGAATCGACGAAGGGCATACAGAGTACATTCGAGGAGATAGCCCGAAGGGCGGTCGACGCGGGGAGGGCCGGCGAGGGCCGGCGAGTTTTGCCCAGAACTACCGACACAGGTGACTAGATGTGCTCGGCGGGAGTCATGATCCGCTCTCGGGACCGCTACGGCGCCAGCTGCGGCGTCCGGTCCCCTTGAAATACACGGAGTATTGCGGCGGAGGCCGTCCTTGCATCTGGCATCGTATCGACCCCGATCATCGGCTCAGCACTCCCGCCGAGCACATCTAGACCCTAAATCAAGCGCATGTTGCAGGCGATCTCCACAAATCTCCTGCGTTCAGGCGCTCGCGAAAATGCTCAACGCTTCTCCAGGTGCGCCTGCGCTTTTCGCAAACCCCTGATTCACAACATCTTTGCGCAGCTCATCCTCCACACGCGCTTGTTTAGGGTCTAGAGCGCCGGCTCCGATGCGCGCTCCCCGCCCGCGAGCGGGGCGATCGGAATGGCGAAACCACGGCGGCACGTACGCCTGCGGGCTCTTTCTTCCGCCCCACACTGTGCTGCGAGGCGTGTTCGCTCCGCCGCTGCGCAGCTGCGTGAATCATCGGCGCTAGGGCAACTGGTTGTAGACGTGAAGCTCGATCGACGCGAGGCTGGGCGTGTGGCCGGAGCAGTCGCCGTGGAGCTTGGCGAAGAAGCGACAGGTGTCGGTCCAGTTGCCGTTGCAGGTGTCGATTGCGGATTGGTCGAAATAGTCGCTGAACTCGGTCCGGTACAGCGCCGCACCCGACCAGGTTCGCGGCAGATTCCACTCGAAGCGGACCGTGTCGACCGCATTGTACTGACTTAGTCGCCAGTTGGTCGCATTGGCGCCGTCCGAGGTACAGCCGTTGATCGTATCGGAATACTGAAACGCGAACCGATAGCGACATGTGGCGCCGACAAGCACGGGTGGCGCGCCGTTTGTGGTACACGTCAGGCACAGCCCTTCGGGTCCGATCGCTTGATAATTCACATCCGTAATGCTGCCGCTCGCTCCCACATTGAACGAGCCACGATAGACCATCTCACCACTGGTCCTCACGGTCGCGTCATCGGCAATGAACGAGAGCGCATTGACAGTATTGTCGATGGTCACCATGTCGGTCCCGTCGTCGAGCGTGCGCGCAACCACCGCGTCACCGCAGAACGAAGCAAAGGCCGCGTAGGGCACGGTGGCCAGCTGGATGCGCGGATGGATGACTTCAGTACCGTCGACCACGGTCTCGAGCCAGACCTCACTGTGGGTCTCGAAGATCGAAAGGTCGAGCGTGCTGTTGCTGCCCAGGTACACCATGAAGTGGCCTGCTTGGATGTCGAGGCTCGGGTAGTCCTCGGTGCGTCGGCGGTGCGAAGGGCCTGGCCTCTGGTGCCGAAATGGCAGCTCGGGAAAGCGTCCACGGATCTTTGGATCCTCAGCAGCCGCAAAGGCCAAGATCCGAAGCTTCGAGGACCATCTTCGAGCCGCGAAGCTTCATCTACACGGCCAAGCTCCGCAACGAATACCCCTTCGACTACCCGACCGTCGTGCTGCGCGATGAAAAGGCCGTCGCCGGCAACTTGGCGAGCTGGTTGTCCTGAGGCTACCGCGATACGCTCGCGTGCATGGCGGGGCCGGCTGCTTCAAGCTGAGCCGCAGCCTGGGGGGGATGGCCCTACGTGCGCTCCCCGGGCGTGGCGCGGGGGTCTAGAGTAACCCTGTGACGCCCCAACTCCTCATCGACGCGGTCGTGCGACAGGCCACGCTGCTGATCGCGCAGCTCGCCACCTCCGGCGGGCTGCGCGCGCCGCTTTCGCACCTGGCCAGTCAAGTCTTTCTCGGTTCAAGTCTGCACGGTTCCGAACGGTACGCGTGCGCAGCTGGCCGCCACCACCTGGCTTCCGGTCGGCGCAGACGGCTCGACGCTGCCCCTGACCATGGACGCGAGCTGTGCCAACGGGACTTCGACTCCGGTGACCCTGCTTGCGCTATGGTCTGGTCTGCGCGACCCCGCCGAGATACGCGCGGAGATTCAGCGCACCGATGGAACGAGCCCGCTGCTTTTGGAGCAGCCCTTCGGCCTGGGCACCACCAAGGTGCGGCACGAGTTCGATCCCGCACCGGTCTTGGCTCCTGGCGACAGCATTGGCTTGCAGTGCAGCTTTGAGCGGGGCTTGCCCGGGGCGGAATGGCGGTGCGATCATTTCCTACTCGCCTACCCGGCAAATGCCCTCGGCGGCGTGACGGCCGGCGGCGTGCGCGCGTGTCCTGGTGAATGAGGGCTGTGCTGGGGCGGCTGTGCGGATCCGTCCATGGGCGCCGTGCGGACTCGCGGGTCGGAGGGAGCGCGGCGAAACTCGTTCTTCCAGTAGCGCCGCACTCGTGATAACGGCGGCCTGGGCAGCGGCACGGCTCTGTCGCGGGTGCCCTTGCCATCCCGGACCTGGCAGCTGGCGGGGCCTGGTTTGGTCAGCAACTCCAGCGCTGCAGGACAGATGGTAGGGCGGTGATTCCGAGTCTGCCGTGGTGGTAGGGCGGCGGAATCGCCGGGATTGGCGCCTTGGCGAAACGAGAGGCCCGGCAGCCAGGTGCCGACATGGCTGAAACTGGGCAGGAATAAATGAAGCGCGCTGACGGCTGTTGGACGCTGGGGGGCTGGAACGCGCTCCGATCAGCGCGCGCCGGGCAAGCTTCCAGGACGTTTCCCCAGCCTTGGCGGATTGTGGCCCGGCATTTGGGACCCCGCCGCGGTCGACCTCGGGCTGCGGAGTTGCGCCCGTCCACGCGTGATGCGACGAAGTCGACGAAGACCTGTACTCCTGGATCGAGGGACTCTCGAACGGCGTAGACGAGCCGCCTGTCGCTGCCGCGCTCCGGTCTCATCGAGTCGTGGTGATCGGGTTGCGCGCGCAGATCTCGTCCCACTTCTCGATGCGCGGGTCATCTTGGAGCATGTCGACGAGCGCAGCGCGGACAAAAGCTCGGTCGAAGCGGGTTCCCTGAACCTGCAGCATTCGCTCGATGTCGAGCAGATCCTTGGGACGGAAGAACAGTAGCTTGAACACCGACAGAACCTCCGCAGAATGCACCCAGGTTCTGCGACCCACGAGCACCGTCGCCACACGCCTTCGAGCAGCCTCCGCGTAAAACGGGATGCTCGGCACGAAGACGTCGACGCGGACGATGCCCGCCATCCCCATGAACATCCCGCGATCGGCCGCGTGGGCTCGCGCCGTTGAACGTTCGACTTCGACACCGGCGGACTCGATCAAATCGATCGCGCGATCGATCCGCTCGAGGTCGATCCACAGTACGACATCGACGTCCGCCGTCGCGCGCGGCTCGGACCAGGCAGCAAGCGCCATCGCGCCGCCGAACGCGTAGGCTTCGCCACTGGCCTCGAGCGCGTCGACGAGCCGCAGGACGACAGCAGTTACGGATTCATCCACCATCGCGAGCGCTGTGCATCAGCCGAGCCCACAAGGCCAGGGCTTCGTCGCTTCGCGGGTGACCCTCTCTGGAAATGCTACCGCCGGGTCGGCCTGCCTGAATGGCGTCCGTCAGGTCACAGAGTTGCAGGAATAGCGCCAGCCTCTCTTCAGTGCTCATCCGCGCAAACCGAGCCGTGTCGTCGACATCGGTGCTCGAGCTGCCAAAAGATGCCGGGTCCATGAGCTTCAGTGTCGCACCTCCCGCGCCCTTTCGCCACCGGCTACCGACACCCGTCCATCGCAGACGAAACCACGTTCCGAACCAGCTTCCAGCGAACCAGCTTCCAGGACGTTTTCGCCAAGTGTCCGGATGCCAACGGCCTCGGCCAAGTTCGGGGAGCCGGGCCGAGTTGAAACTCGGCTACCCCGGCCGGGTGCTCGAGCACCTGTTCGGTGCTCCAGGTGGCATTGGAGCCCGTGCTCGGATACGACCTGCGTCCGGTGCGAGCCGGTGCGTTCCCCTCGCGCTACGGCGAGCGGTGATTGGCGTTCGAGTTCAGTGATGGGCTGCGAGGGCGACGGGTATGCGTCCGCCGAGTCTACGCGGCCTGCATCAGCGGCGGCGGGTAGGTGCCCTCGGGGAACTTCGCATCGCGTTGGCCGCCTCGGAAGCGCTTCGAGCAGTCGTGATGCCCCTGCGAGATGGCCATCAGGCCGGCGAGGTACTCGGCTTTGTGCTCGGGTTGGCAAAAGACGTAGGGTCGCTTGCTGAAGGACGGGTTCTTGGGACGTGCCTCGAAGGACGTCTGCACCACCTTCTCGACACCCATGGGCGCCGCAGACCGCTGGTTGCCCTTGGCGCTCTGCTTGGCCCGTTGATGCTCGAGCCAGCGCTCGAGCGATGCCGGGCACAGCTCCCGGTCCATGCCCTCGCAGGCCGGCACCGGCGAGAGCTTCAGCGTCACCTTCTCGAAGAACGGCGCGAGCTTCTCCGGACGCTTCTTCCTGTGCCACTTGGTGCGGTTGAGCCACTCGAACTCCGGCCCGTCGCTGTCGCCCAGGCCAAAGGCCAGGTTCAGCCCCGGCCACTGCTCCGGCTCGCTGACCAGGTTGGCCTTGCAGGGATTGTCGACGTTGTAGGCCATGCGCTCGGCCACGGAGGGATCATCGGTGATGGGCACGGCATCGTAGCGGCGGGCCCACAGCGTTCCGCGTTTGCCCGTCAAGAGGTTCAAGTTCTCCGTGATGCGGGCCTTGAAGTAGCCCATGAAGGCCGCGAGGTTTTTCTTCGTGGTCCGCACGATCAGGTGCAGGTGGTTGCTCATGACGACCAGGGCGTAGACCTTCACCTCGCAGTGCTTCTGGGCCCGCGCCAGGGCGCTGCCGACCAACCCCCGGGCCATACGCCGCGCATCCTCGAGCGTCAGCTTCGGCTGAAGCGGCCCGCTGCCGTGCTGTAGGGCGGCGGGATCGTGGGGGTTAGGGGCCTAAGCGGTGTAGGCAGCGTGGCATGCGGTGCCGATATGGCTGAAACTGGGGATGCCTAAAGATTCCTACGGTCTGGCATCCGGTGCTGACATGGCTCAACCTGGGGATGCCTAAAGATTCCTACGGTCTGCGGCGATCGGCGCGGCTGGGAAGTATCCATCCCTCAGCACTCTTGCTCCGCAGCGCCCCAGCGGCGCGCCGGACTGCCCCCATTGCGAGGAAGTGCACAGCAGCCCCGCGAGAGGATGCCCGCTTTGTTGGTACTTGGGCTGGCTTCCACCGGAGGCTCCGAAGTGGCTGCATTCGTCATCTGGCCCGCGGCAGGCCAAAGGTGGCGTCAGTTCTGACCGTCGGACGCCTTGGTGGCGGAAGCTCTTCGGCGGTGGGCCATGACGCGCGGCCGGCATGATCCCGCCGTCGGATTTGTCGAGCTTGTTCGTGAGTTCTGCGAGTTCATCGAGACGGCGGCGCAGGTCGCTGCGAGAGGGCGGATTCTCCGCGCCCGTATCTATGTCGCGGAGCTAGTGCATGCGGCCTGCCAGCTGCCGTCGGGCGACGCGGACGGGCCCGACGTCGACCAGGAGATCTCGACGCCGACGAACTCGCCGGGCTTCGGCGACCTCGACGTCTATCACGAGGTCTTCGACCCCTACGTGGACGAATCGCCGGTCTGCGGCTCGCTCTCGGACGACCTGCTGGACATCTACCGTGATCTCAAACGCGGTCTCGTAGCCTATGACGCCGGGCAGCTCGGGACGGCGGTCTGGGAGTGGAGATTCCACTTCGATCACCACTGGGGCGATCACGCCGTCGACGCGCTGCGAGCGCTGCGACGGGCGTGCGTGCGTTCGTCGTAGTCGCGGTCATCCAGCTCGCATCGGCGCGCCCTGGTTCGGTGGGTACCAGGTGAGCGAGTCGCCGCCGGGCACCAAATAACCAACCCACCGTTCCTCGGGGATACCCCGTTCGAGCAGGTCGTCCGTGCCGTGGCGATAGGAAGCATTAGATATAGTGCAATCCGGCTAGTCTCCAGACCAGGGACCGTGGCAGGCAAGAGTTGACATAAAACCACAACTGCGAAGTACGACAGCAATGAGTTAATCCGCCACCGTCACCCGCCGTCCGACCCGGGCCTGCAATGCCGCCGCCCTACAGCACGGCGGGAGTTCGAGCACCTTCATGAATAATCCGGGCTAGGGCATGTCGTGATTGATCCGGGAGTTCGTGTAGAAGTAGTCGGCCGTGTACAGCGTAAAGGACGACGTCGCATGCTCGATTGTGGCGCGTAGGAACAGGCAGCGACCATGGAACAGGGACGCCATTTCACTCGAGCGCATCCTCATACGGGCCTTGAGCGGGTGCCGGGTGGCATTCTTTATGATTTCCTCCCCACCGCCCGCTGGGCAACGATCGACGAGCTCGAACTTGATGTCTGGAGATCCGTCGTAGGTATTCACATCCCAAAGCGCGGCGAACTTCCAGCCTTTTACTGCTGAAGATTCGGCGCCTGTGCCGCCGACCGGCCACTGAATTACCTGTCCTGCGCTAACAACCCTTCTTTGCTGACCCCACGCTCCACCGCTACCAAGTTCGGTGTCGAGGTCGACGAAACGGAGGTGACCGAAACCGCTATGGTCGCTCACAGTCGAGGAGTACCCGATTCCACCCCCACTGGTGCTCGACGAGCCATCCCCCATGACGGAGAGCAGATTGCGAATCACGTATGGGTCAGTCTCTCTACCTCCTAGGCCTCCGCGATCGTGGAGCCAGTCTTTTACGATGGCAGCCATGCCAGCCACCTGCGGAGCCGCAAAGCTCGTTCCGACTATTGTGGCGTCTACGGAGTAGCCGTCTGTTCCGGCATCAGCCATAAGTTTGGGCCTTCCGGTCACGATCAGATCCACCATGCGGGTACTCACGGCCCGTCCGCCGGCCAACGTCTTGGAGACAGTCCCACGGCCAGAGCCGCTCCAGAGGGAAACTGTGTCCATGGACGCCAGTTCCGTGACGTTGTTTGTGGCGCCTACCGTGAGCGTGTCGGGAAATGCTCCGAAGCTGCTAACACTGCAACTGCCGTCACGCTTGACGGCGTCGTTGCCGGCGGTAACCACTGTCAATACGCCCGCATCTTCTGCCGCTTGGACCGCCCCCCTCACTCCGTCGATGGAGCCGTTGTTGCACCAGTCATCAGTGGGCTGCAGTGATATGTTGATAATGTCAACACCGTTGACGAGGGTTGCCTTCTCGACGGCATCCACCACATCCGCTGTGCCGTCGATGCTGTAGTAATGCGCGACCGCTTCCTTGGCGATTCCGCTTCGACGCTGACGTTCCTGCGTATCGCCTATGGCGGGATCTTGCCCCTGTTCAATACTGCCCAACAGAATTGATGTAACCCATGTGCCGTGTGTCGCCTTCGTAGTCGTAGCTGACCCATCACACTCGCGCCAAAGATACTCCCACTCGCAGCGGTCGGTTTCAGTGATGCGACTCGGCTGGCCCGGCGCATCCAGCCAACTGACGTGGGAGGTATTCAAGCTGTTGTTCGACTCTACTATGCCGAACTTGACCTCGGTACCGCTCGAACGGCGAGTTGTGCCTTGTTGTCCGGTTCTGCCCGCAACTCCGGCGGCAGGCCATCCAAGCGCCAGGCGACGTTGCGCACCGTCCGCGTCAGGTTTGGTCTCTCCAACCAACTCGACGCCAACGACGGGGGCGACCCCGACGATCCCTGGAAGTTTCGCGGCGGGTACGCGGGCGGTCAGGTTGTTGGACAAGATTCGACCACCACCGAACGCGCCGCCGGCGCGTTCAATCGCGCCCCGGACATACTCCTGGTCAGGCCGGACCTGCGCTCGGCGCTCGTCAACGACCTCCTGGAATGCAGATTGTCTATCGGGTCCACGAAGTGGTCGCAGGCGGCCGAAGTCAAAAGGCCTTTCCTCGAGATACACGGTGACGTCAAGCAACTCCGATCCAGCGCCAGCGTCGGTCATCGCATCCGCTACTTCGAGGGCCTGCGATGTAGCCTCATTGATCGATGTCAGGCCCGCCAACTGCGAGGTGACGTTTTCGCGTTCTGGACGCATGAGTTGACGTTGCCGCTCTACTTCTTCGGGTGGAAAGTTGGACCACGTATCGCGATACCCACTCGTGCACTGGCCATTCTCGCAGGAAAAGTACGGCTCAGGTTCCAGGAGAAATGGAGCGTCGACGGGAGGCTGCGTCTCGACCGCCTGGACGAACTCCTCTTCCGAGGGTGTTTGGAGTGCTTCTTCGTCTTGCGATTGAGCCATGAGACTCGCCGCTTCAACAACACATGCCAAGATGACGGTGCTCACAAGAATTGTTCGCATAGGTCCCTCCCACTGCTCGGACGATCTGCCCGATGCTCACACTTTCCAGCCAAATTTGGACGATAGAGCCACCCAACTAAAGTCGGTAGCGACGTCGATAGTCACGGTTCGAGAAACTGTCAAGAACAGTCGTTGAAACAGGCTGTCGCAAGGGTGACGCCAGCGAGCTGGCGTGCGAAACGAAAGATGGTACAGACATCTTCTTTGGGGTGTCCTTGAAAGAAGCTCGGCGGTGATTCGCACGCGTCCGAGGCGAGTCCGGGTTGAGCCGGTTCGCAGGGGCAGCTAAGATTTGAACGTGTCGCCTACCACAATTGCGGACGTGAAATCTCCCCGTCGTCGAGAGGATCAAAGCGGGCCAATGCGTTCGGCCGTTTTTCTCATATGGGCTGCGGTCGCTTGCCTTCCGGTCATTCTTGGTGGCTGCTGGCCGCGCAGCCAACGGATCTTGACATTGTTCGAAAACGAAGGAATGCCGTGTCTCTTCACGGGGACGACCGGCTACCTCACTTCCGATGGTGGTACCTCGAGCGAAGTACGAGCGAACGAGCCATTGCAAATGCGAGTTGTTTTCGATCAATGCGAATCTTTCTGTGCGACGATCGAAAGCGCCGAATGCGAAGTCTCCGTTCAGGGGTCGGTTCTAAGCGTGACAAGTAGAGCTCGCGTTTCCATGCAGGTTGGGAAGGGCATGACGTGCCCTTCTGCGTGCCTGGAAGTTTTCGCGGAATGTTCGGTTGGGCTGCTTCCCGAAGGGACCTATGAAATCAAGCTGGGAAAACTTTCCCGGTTCGTTGAAGTGCCGGGGAACGATTCTTGCGGCGAGTGAGGGGGCTACCCTTCCTGTCTCGCTCGCGTGCCCCACAATGACTTTGTCAACGATCCCTCCGACCCGGGCCTGCAATGCCGCCGCCTTGCAGCACGGCGGCGAGATGCGTTTCGAGCACTTCGACACCGACCGCGATGACGCCATCGAGTCCATCGAGCTGGACGCCCGCACCTGGAAGTTCGGAAGATCCGTCCATGGGCGCCGGTGCAGGATCGCAGGAGTAGGTTCAAGGTGGGTCGGACGGATCCGTCAGGTGCTGGAAAGCGGCGATCGCATCGCCACGGGTGACATTATCGTGGCCTTCCTATTACTACTTGATCGCATATTTTGGCCTCATCGTTTCACATTCGAGACGGCCCACGCGGCGGTGCTCGGGGGTCAGTGGCCGTAGGTAGCATTGGACGAAACCGCTGCGCTGCGCTCCGCGGTAGGGGCTGAGAGGTCTGTGCCGGGCTGAAGACGTAAGGGATGTCGGATAGACGGGGTGGGGCTCCTGCTCAAGCTTGTTGTCAGCACACAGCAAGCCTTGAAAGGAGGCCCACATGACCCCGTTACGACGAAGGATGATCGAGGACCTGCAGGTCCGCAACTGGCCGTAGGAAGCACTAGCATGGGCTCAATTGGGCCAGTCGCCGCACCGGGGAGGAGTTTACACAAAAACCACTACTGCGAAGTACGACAGCAGTGCATTAATCCGCCACCGTCATCCGCCGTCCGATCCAGGTCTGCAGTGCCGCTGCCTTACAGCACAGCGGGGCCCATTAGCCAAAAAGGCAGAAGTGTCCCAACCTCAGGACTTTTCCGCCTCCAGAACGCACCCCACCCACCCAGGCCCCGCTCCCGCAGCGCCCAGCTCACCGCACGCCTGTCCGCCCACCGAGTCAGCCCTCAGGCCGACTCGAACTCGAGCCATTCGCTTCCTGGTGGCGGGCGGGCCGGTGCGATCGGCAGCGGCTCGGTCGGCAGCTTCAGGCTGCTGAGGATGCGCCGGATCGCATCCGGCTTGAATACCGCGGCCAACAGCCGCCTCGGACCCTTGCAAACCGGACACATCAGCACTTCGGTCTTGAACGTGCGGCGCATCAAGTCCGCCCAGCCGTAGCCCCGCTGCGCCCGGTCAGCGCTGCCTGCCGGTACTGGCGGCTCCGAGCCGAGGTCCTCCTCGGCGTCGCAGCGCTCCGCAAGCGGAGCCGCCTGCGGCCGGTAGGCAACGACACGCGTCCGAAGCGTCGAGCGCGGCGCCAGGACGCCGCGGTAGATGACTAAATTGTTCTGCGGCCGAGGAACCAACGCCGCCAGCCGCTCAATGAACGCAAGCGGTTCGAATTCGATGTTCGTGGTTCCGTCATAGTACGGCCGCTTGAGCTGCAACGAGACCCTCCCCTCAGCGGTCAGCGAAAGCCCGCCAGGGCGCTGCCGACCAACCCCCGGGCCATACGCCGCGCATCCTCGAGCGTCAGCTTCGGCTGAAGCGGCCCACTGCCGTGCTGTAGGGCGGCGGGATCGTGGGGGTTTGGGGCCTAAGCGGTGTAGGCAGCGTGGCACGCGGTGCCGATATGGCTGAAACTGGGGATGCCTAAAGATTCCTACGGTCCAAGGGCGCCTTCGAGCGTGATGGGAGCACCCGCCGGATCGAGCGAAGCCAGGGCCGGGGCCTGTCCGCTGGGGGCATTACGCCCCTGGTAGGCCTGGATGCCGAAGTAGAGCAGGCGGAAAACCGCACACCCCGCGGTGCGAATGCCCGCACTCGGCAGGGCCCGGGCGCCGCCGCAGGCTGCTGTTCATGCCCCGGTGGATCACAGCCCTCACGTATTCGGTGACGCTCGGCGGTTGCGC
>JAOUOP010000048.1 GCA_029880325.1 Myxococcales bacterium
CGGCTCCGCAAGGGTCAGCTCGAAAGCGAGCGCGCCCGGCTGGTCGAGGCGGTCAAGCTCGGCGGCGGCGAGCTGAAGGTGCTCGTAGACGAGATGAAGCGTGTCGAGGGCGACCTCACAGCGCTGGAGGAGCAGATCGCCGTCGCCCAGGCCCGGCTTCAGCCGCTGCTGCTACCGAACGCAAAAGCCGTGGAGGACTTCGTCGTGGGGCGGGATTCCATCTTCGAGGGTGACCAGGCGAGGGACCGGCAGTTCCTGGAGCGCGTACTGGAGGGCATCTTCGTCTACGCCGACGGGACCATCGTGCTGCGGTTCCAGCAGGACTCCCTCTTCGCCCCTGTGCGGGCCTACGAGTTCCACCCGGACCGAGCCTTCGAGCGCGGCACGGTGGCCGACAGGTGGTTCCATGGCCTGAACAGCGGCCACGCGGCCGGCCTCGCGAAGGTTTTCGAGGGTGCCGAGCTGCGGGTCGTGGAACAAAAAGGCGGGCCCCGCTTTCGCCTTTCGGCTTTGCGGAGCCCGCCGTTACATACCGTTAGCGTCCCCAGGGGGATTTGAACCCCCGTCGCCGGCGTGAAAAGCCGGTATCCTAGGCCAACTAGATGATGGGGACAGAAGCTTGTTTCGGGGTGGGCCGTCAGGGGCTCGAACCCTGGACCGTCGGGTTAAAAGCCCGCTGCTCTGCCGACTGAGCTAACGGCCCGGACCTGCCTCGCTGGGGCCAGGTCGGGGGTTCTTAGCAATCGCTCCGGGTAGCGTCAAGTAAGCCAAATGACTGCTAAATGTGGTTTGTTTTCAGGAGTCGCCGAAGAGGCCCGCGGTGAAGCGGGCCCTGAGGTAGAAGCCGCGGGGGAGGGTGGCGGTTGGGGCGCCAGCTTCGTCGTGGGCCCGTTCGCGGATGCCCGCGTGGGCGGCTTTGGGGCGGATTTGGAGGTAGCGGCCCCGGTGGGCCGTGAGGTTTTCGAATTCGCCGCAGGCGATGTGGCCGACAAGTGTTTCCCAGTCTTCCCGTAGGATGCGCTCCTGCTCCGGGCTGGGGGACCAGATCCGGGCCGCTCCGATGCGGCGGTTGGGCAGGGGTAGATCTGGGGCGGATTCGATGGGGACCCACAGGACGCGGGCGAGTTTGCGCCTGACGCGCGAGCTTTCCCAATACGCTGTCTCCATGTCCGCCAGCCGAATGCTGCAGACGAAGGTGGATTCGCGCGGGCGGCCCCGCCGGTCGAGGGGGATGCTTTTGAGCTCGATGCCGAGCTGGCGGAAGTCGGGTTCGGGGGCGCCGTGGGCGTCCGCTGCCAGCGCCCGCTCGAGCAGGCGGCCAGCCAGGCCCTTGCTGCGGCGGGGGTCTTCGGGGATGGTGATGGCGAGGGCTTGGGCGAGCTCGCCCAAGGTGCGGCCGGCCAGGGCGCTGGCCCGCTCCAGCAGTTCGGCTTCGCTGCGCGGGGGGCGCTCGATTTCCAGGGCTTGCACGCCGTCTCGCGCTCAGCGCAGCTCGCAGACTTTTTCGCCGAAGAGGCGCTCGAGCCGGCTCATGAAGTCTTCGCTGGGGTCCACCAGGAGTTTGGGCGTGCCCAGGGTTACGTTCCATTCTTCGTCGCTGCGTAGCTCGAAGGTTACGGGGCAGGCGCCGGGGAAGTCTTCGAGGGTTTGGCGCAGGTCCTGGAGTTTTCTGCGATCGATGCGGTCGACGTGCATGCGCAGGCGTATGGCTTTGGTGCGGGCGCGGATGGCTTCGGCCAGTGGCGCCACTTCGCTGAGCACCAAGCGCATTCCCGCGCCCTTCTCAGGACCGGGGCCGTCGCCGTCGCGGCCCCGTTCGGCCCGCGCCACGCCGCGTACAAGTACTGGGTCGTCGCCCTGTAGGACTTCGATGTACTGGTCGAGGACTTTCTCGCGCACCATGATTTCGGTGCGCCCCAGGGGGTCTTCGAGCTGGAAGAAGGCGAGCTTGCCGCCGCTTTTCATTTTACGGATGCGCAGCTCTTCGATCATGCCGCCGATGGCCACTTCGCTGCCTTCTTCGGCCGTGGAGAGGGTGGCGGTGGTGGCGTTGCAGAAGCGGGCGAGTTCCTGGCGGTAGCCGTCGAGGGGATGGCCCGAGATGTAGAAGCCAAGGGTGGCTTTTTCACGCTTGAGCAGTTCCTTGCGCTGCCAGGCCGGGACTTCCGGGAAGGCGCGGGGGCCGGCCTGTTGGGAGGGGGCGTCGTCGCCGCCGAGCATGCCGAAGAGGTCGGTCTGGCCACTTTCGCGGTCGGCGCTGGCTTTCTTGCCGCGCTCGATGGCAATGTCGGCGGCCGTCAGCGCCCGCGCCCGGTGGATGCCGAGGGGATCGTGCAGGCTGTCCATGGCGCCGCACTGGATCAGGGCTTCGACGACGCCCTTGTTGACGCGCCGCAGGTCGACGCGGCCGGTGAAGTCGAAGAGGTCGATGAAGGGTTCGGCCGCGGCCACGCCACGGCTGTCTTTGTCGCCGACGCGGGTGTCGAAGATGGATTCGAGCGCGGAGCTGCCGATGCCCTTGACGGCGCCGAGGCCGAAGCGGATGCGCGGCTGCATCGGGTCGTAGACCTTGCCCTTGCGCGCAGCCGGTTGCTTGCGCTCGGGACGGGGCTGGCCAGTTTGGGCCTTGGCCTGTTCGGCTGCTTCAGCCGAGTAGACGACGGAGAAGTCGATTTCGCTTTCGTTGACGTCCGGCGGCAAGACGGTGACGCCCATGGCGCGCGCTTCGGAGACGGTACGCACGACTTTTTCGGTCTTGTCCTTGTCGGCCGTCATCGTGGCGCACAGGAATTCGACCGGGTAGTGGGCCTTCAAATAGGCGCACTGGTAGGCGATCAGGGCGTAGGCCGCCGAGTGTGACTTGTTGAAGCCGTAGCCGGAGAAGTAGCTCATCAGGTCGAAGACGCGCTTGGCGTCTTCTTTGCTGTGGCCGTTTTCGAGGGCACCTTCGACGAAAAGCACTTCTTGCTTGGCCATTTCAGCGGGCTTTTTCTTGCCCATGGCCCGGCGCAGAAGGTCGGCGCCGCCGAGGGAGTAGCCGGCCATGACCTGGGCGGCCTGCATGACCTGCTCTTGATAGACCATGACGCCGAAGGTTTCCCTGAGGATGCCTTCCAGGCAGGCGTGGGGGTATTCGACTTTCTTGCGGCCGTGCTTGCCGTCGACGTAGTCGTCGACCATGCCCGAACCCAGCGGGCCGGGTCGGTAGAGGGCGACCAGTGCGACGACGTCCTCGAAGCAGTCGGGGCGCAGCTTTTTGATCAGTGTCTGCATGCCCGATGATTCGAGCTGGAAGACGTTGGTGGTCTCGCCCGATTGCAGCAGCGCGAAGGTGGCGGCGTCTTCGAGCGAGATGCGGTCGATGTGGAAGGGGTCGCCCTGGCGGTCGGGGCGCTTGTTGATCAGGTCCACCGCGATCTTGACCACGGTGAGGGTCTTGAGTCCCAGGAAGTCAAATTTGACTAGTCCTGCGGCCTCGACGTCGTCCTTGTGGTACTGGGTGACGTAGGCGCCGGGCTCAGGACAAAACACCGGCACGTGGTCCCACAGTGGGCCGTCGCTGATGACCACGCCCGCGGCGTGCATGCCGGCGTGGCGGTTGAGGTCTTCCAGGCTCATGGCCGTGTCGAGCAGTTCCTTGACGCGGCCCTCTTCTTCGTAGGCCGCGGCCAGGCGCTTTTCCTGATCGATGGCTTCGGCGATCGAGACGGTCTTGCCCTGGATGGGGTCGGGGATCATGGTGGCGATGCGACCGGCGTCCTGGGGCGTCATGCCCATCACGCGGCCCACGTCGCGCACCACGCTGCGGCTCTTGAGCAGATGGAAGGTGGCGATCTGCCCGACGCTGGTGGTGCCGTACTTCCGCCGCACGTAGTCGATGACTTCGTCGCGCCGGTCCATGCAGAAGTCGATGTCGAAGTCGGGCATCGACACGCGCTCGGGGTTCAAGAAGCGCTCGAAGAGCAGGCCGTAGGGCAGGGGGTCGATGTCGGTGATGCCCAGCGAATAGGCCACCAGCGAGCCGGCGCCGGAGCCGCGGCCCGGGCCCACGGGAATGGAGTGCTCCTTGGACCAGTGGATGAAGTCGTGGACGATCAGGAAGTAGCCCGGAAAGCCCATCGAGATGATGACGTCGCATTCCATCTCGAGGCGCTGGCGGTAGGTCTTTTCGTCGTAGTCCTTGCCGAGTAGGCGAAATTCGCCGAAGCGCTTGTCCAGGCCGTTGCGGGCGACGCTGCGGAAGTGGGTTTCCTCGTCGCGGCCCTCCGGCAACTGAAAGTTGGGGAGCATGGGCTTCTGCAGTGGGTTGGCGACGCCACCGCAGCGCTCGGCGATCTCGAGCGTATTTGCGAGTGCTTCGGGTAGCTCACCGAAGAGCTCGCGCATTTGCTCGGCGCTTTTGAAAAAGAGCTGCTCGGAGCCGTGGTGACTGCGCTCCATGTCCTCGACGTTGGCGCCGGCCGAGATGCACTGCAGCACCATCTGGGCGCGGGCGTGTTCGCGCTCCAGGTAGTGGCAGTCGTTGCTGGCAACCAGCGGCAGGCCCTGGTCGCGGGCCAGCTGCACGAGAATACGATTGAGGGGGCGCTGCTCGATGAAGCCGTGGTCCTGCAGCTCCACGTAGAAGGCGCCGGGTTCGAAGCATTCGGCCAGCTCGCCCAGGGCCTTTTGGCCGACCGCCTCGCCGTGTAGCAGCACTTCCTGGGCCAGATGCCCGCCCATGCAGGCGCTGAGGCCGACCAGGCCGTTGTGGTGCTCGCGCAGCTGCTCGAAGTCGACGCGCGGCTTGCCGTGTTGCAGGCCCTCGACCCAGCCCAGGCTGACCAGGCGCACCAGGTTGCGGTAGCCCTGCTGGCTTCCGGCCAGCAGCACCAGATGGCGCGAGTCGCGGCTCTGCTGGTCGCGGTGGTCGCGGCAGAGGTTTACCTCGCAGCCGAGGATCGGTTTGATGCCGGCGTCGCCGCAGGCGCGGTGGAATTGCACGGCGCCGAACATGTTGCCGTGGTCGGTGAGGGCCAGGGCCGGCATCTTCAGCTCGGCGGCGCGCTGCACCATGGCCTTGAGGCGCAGGGAGCTGTCCAGCATCGAGTACTGGGAGTGGACGTGCAGATGGACGAAGTCGCTCATCGACCCTCGCTTCGGGCGCGCCCTGGGGCGCGGCGGACCCGATCTGGTACCAGAGGGGCCGGGCGACCTCCATGCAAATCGGCGCGGCCAGGGGGCTCAGGGCAACGCCGGGCTAGGGTGCTCGGCGGCTGCGGCGAGGGGGGTGGTCGGGCTGCGCGCGCAGCGCTACACCGGGCGACCGAGGGCACCTGGCCGCCAAGTGGGCGGATCGATTGGCTTTGGGGCGCGTGGGGGCGCCCCGGGCCTTCAGTTGGCCGCCGCTTTGGCGCGCTTGACGCCCGCCCTGTACAGCTCGTAGAGGCGCGGCGTCGGGAAGCGCTCCAGGGACTTTTTGTAGTCGGCGTCCTTGGCCCGCTTGGCGCCTTCGGCGATCGCCTCGATTAGCTTTTCGCGGCTGCCGAAGCGCTCCTTGACCGCGCTGAGTACCTCGTGGAGGTGCAGCAGCTTGCGGTTGGAGATCAGGCCGAGGCCCTTTTCGCTGTTGACGCGGTCGAGCCAGAGGTCATCGCTGATTAGCGATTGCACCGCCGCTACCAGCGAAGCCTTGTCATTGAAGCGCTCTTTTACGGTCTGAATCGGGGATTTACGCATGGCTCAAGCCACTCCATCGGTCGCCGGTCGGATTTGGGGCGGGGTAGGTAGCACGGGTTGTGCGCGGTGCCAAGCCAGGGGTGACGCCCGCAAGCGGCGCAGTCCGGGCGGGCGGGGCCGCGCGGGCGGTGCTATAGCCTGCCGCGTCCACGAGAGGAGGCTTCCATGACCCCGCCCTACCTTCGCGTCAACTCCGCGGTGGCAGCGCTGCTGCTGGGTATTGCCCTGTGCCGTCCGACTGCGGCCCAGGAGCCTGCCGCTGAAGTCCCGGCGCTGGTGCCGACGCCCACGGTCGCCCCCGCGCCACAGGCCCCGCCGAACCCCCCGAGCGGGAGCTTTCAGCTTGCCGAGGCGCTGCGCGGCGCCGGGCAACCGCTCAGTTCGGACCAGGCGGCAGAGTTGGCAAAGCAGGCGGCGCCCTCGCTCGCGGCCGCCCGCGCCAGCGGTGACCAGGCGCGCGCCGCCGCCCGTGAAGCGCTGGTGGCGGCCTATCCGCGGCTCGATCTCGAGGCCCGCTACACGCGCGTCCAGCAGCTCCGCAACCGCTTTCGCATCGACTTCACCGAGGGGCCCTTTGCGGGCGAGGTGCTGGCGGGCGAATCGGCCCAGCCCCTGGCCGACCAGTACAACCTCCAGGCACAGCTGAGCTACGGCGTCAGCGATCTGTTCTTCCAGGTGCTGCCGCGCTACCGGGCAGCCGAGCGTGCCGCCGAAGCCGAGCGTCACAGCCAGCGCGCGGGCGAGCTGGGGGTGCGTCTGGCGGCCAAGGAGGCCTACTACAGTTATGCCCGGGCGCGCGCGGCCAAGCTGGTGGTCGACAGCGCGCTCGAGCAGACCCTGGCGCAGAAGCGCGACGTCGACGCCCAGGTTGCCGCCGGTGCCGTCGCCCGCGTGGAGCAGATGCGCGCCGAGGCGGGCGTGGCCGCCGCCCGCGTGTCCGTGGCGCGCGCCGCCGCCGCCCTGGCGCGCGCGCGCGTGGCCCTGCGCACGCTGCTGGGGCAGCCGGGAGAGGGGGAATACGCCCTGGTCGAGGACCTGGAGGCGCCGTTGCCGGCCGCCGAGCCACCCGAGCAGCTCTTTGGGCAGGCCCTGCAGCGGCGTTCGGAGCTCAAGGCGCTCGAGGCCCTGGCCGACGCCCGCGATCTGCAGCGCGGGGCCCACGGCGCCGATCGCTATCCGAAACTCTCGGTGGGCGCCGTCTACGACCTGGGCAACCCCAACCTGCGCGTGGCGGCCTTCGAGCGCGAGTGGCGCGGGTCCTGGTCGCTGATGGGCATGCTTCGGTGGTCGCCCAATGACGCTTTCGCTGGCGATGCCCGTCGCGACCAGGTGGGCGCCGATCTGGCGCGGCTGCGGGCCGACCTTTCGGCCCTGCGCGACAGCCTGCGCGTCGAGGTCCGCGGCGCCTACGAGGACCACGAGGCCGCGCGCAGCGCCATGGAGGCGGCCCAGGCGGGGATCGTGGCCGCCGAGGAGAGCTACCGGGTGCGTCGCGAGCAGTTCCGGGCCGGCGCCGCCGTGGTCAGCGATCTGGTCGACGCCGAGCTGGAGCTGCGCCAGGCGAGGCTGCAGCTGGTGGACGCCGCCATCGACGCCCGCATCGCCCGGGCCCGCCTCGACCGCGCCATTGAACGATGAAGTGTCGCCTTTGCTTGACAGCGATCCCCGCGGAGCCTAAGTATGCGCCCTCGTTTTCGGGGATCGTCTAATGGTAGGACTCCAGATTCTGGTTCTGGCTATCTAGGTTCGAATCCTAGTCCCCGAGCAAGGTTCTCTGACGCGACTTCGGCCCCATCGTCTAGTGGTTTAGGACATCGGCCTCTCACGCCGGTAACACGGGTTCGAATCCCGTTGGGGTCACCAGAGAACAGGGCCCGCTCGCAATATCCGCGGGCGGGCTCATTTTTTTCCGGTTCCGTGGTGGGCGGTCGGTGTCGAGTTTGCTCCCCCAGGATTTCTATGCGCGCGATGCCCTGGAGGTGGCGCGCGATCTGCTGGGTAAGCGCATTCGCCACGGCAAGGTGGAGCTGCGCATCACCGAGGTGGAGGCCTACCGGGCCGAGGGGGATAGCGCCAACCACTGCCGCATGGGGCGCACGGCGCGCAATGCGCCCATGTGGGGGCCGCCAGGGCACGCCTACGTCTACCTCTGCTATGGGATGCACCAGATGCTCAATCTGGTGACCGATCCCGAGGGCCGCGGGGCGGCGGTGCTGATTCGCAGCTGCGAGCCCCTGCGCGGGCACGCAGAGGTGGCCGCTCGGCGCGGCGGGCGCACGCAGCCCAGCTCCCTGGCCGGGCCCGGCAAGGTGGGAGCCGCCCTGGCCATCGACACCGGCTTCAGTGGCCAGGCCCTGTTTCGTCCAGGAGGTCTGAGTGTGCTGGACGGTCCGGTGCCGGAGGCGATCCTGGTGGGCCCGCGCGTGGGCATCGACTACGCCGATGTGCGCGATCGCGAGGCGCCCTATCGTCTGGCGTTGGCCGGCAGTCCCTGGGTTTCGCAGCGTCGGAGCCTTTCGCTCCGCAAGGGCCGCTGATCAGCTGGTGCCGGCGTCCCAGTTGGCTTTGATCTGCTTGAAGGCTTCGATCGCGTCGGCGCTGAGGTCGAGCGCGCCCTCGGCGACCAGCCGCTCGTGCAGCTTGCGCGGGTCCTTGTCCCAGTCCTTCGGGACGTCGAATTGCACGGTGAAGGGGACGCCGCCAAGCAAGCCCTGTTCCTCCAGGGCCCACAGCACCTCGGCTGCCAGGAATTGACCGGCCACTCCGCGGTAGCGGGCGTCGAGGCTGAGCGAGAGCGGGAAGACGTCGTAGACGGTGACCTGGGTCGGCGGGATCTGTAGGTGTTTGCGCAGGGCCGAGAAGGCCGCCGGCGCGATCGGTAGCTCCACCAGGTCGATGCCTGCGGTTTGGTGTTGGGCGGCGGCTGCGAAGGCACGCTCCATGGCGTCGCCGTGACCGACGGTGATGGCGGCCGGGCGCGCGGAAGCGTCGCAGATCGCGGTCAAGATCAAGAAAGGTGGGGACGCGTCAGCCATGGGCGATTCCTGGGCACAAACGGGTCAGTGCGCAGGACCGTGTCGGAAAGCAGAGCCCATGGCAAGCCCCCCGTGATCCCGCGCGTGTGCTCCATTGCAAGCGCCGCCATTTCTGCCAAGGTTCGTGCCCCCGATGCTGTTGCCCATCAATCCGCGCCATCCGGAGCCGCGCAAGATCAGCCGAGTCGTCGAATGTCTGCGACGCGGCGAGGTGATCGCCTATCCGACCGATACCGTCTACGGCCTCGGCTGCGACATCGGCAACAAGCGCGCCACCGAGCGCATCTACCGCATGAAGGGCATGGATAAGGGGCAGCTGCTGTCGTTCGTGTGCCCGGACCTCGCCGACATCGCGCGCTACGGTATCGTCGAGGACTGGGCCTATCGCATCATGCGCAGGCTGGTGCCCGGACCCTACACCTTCGTTTTGACCGCCACCCGCGAGGTGCCCAAGACCCTGCGCATGAAGCGCAAGACCGTCGGCATTCGCGTGCCCGACCATCCCGTGGCGCTGGCCCTGGCGCGCGAGCTGGGCAATCCCGTGGCCTCGACCAGTGCCTCCATCGATGGCGAGATCCTGCACGATCCGCGCGAGATCGAGCAGCGCTTTCGGGATCTCGATCTGGTACTCGACAGCGATGAGGGCGCGGGCCTGGAGCCGTCGACGATCCTGGACCTGAGCGAGGGCGAGCCGCGCGTGGTGCGCATGGGCGCCGGGGCCGTCGACTTTCTCTGATGCCTAACTCTTGGTTGTGGACGCCTCGGCGGCCTCGAGGCGCTCGGCAGCGCAGTCGAGGATGCGTGCGGCGGCTTCCAGCTTGCTTCCCGGCGGCAGCACCTCGTCGTTTTCCTCGCTCACCAGCGTGACCTGGGTGTCGTCGCGGCCGAAGCCCACGGCCGCTTCGTTGGCGACGATCAGGTCGGCGCCCTTGCTGCGCAGCTTGCCGCGCGCGTAGTTCAAGACGTCGTGGGTTTCCATGGCGAAGCCGATGAGCACCGGCAGCGCGCCCTTCCGCGCGGCGCCGAGTCCGGCCAGGATGTCCGGGTTTTTCACCAGCTCGATGCGCATCTCGGCGCCCTTGTCGGCCTTCTTGAGCTTCTGTTCGGCGATTTCGGCGGGCCGGTAGTCGGCGACCGCAGCGGACATGATCAGGATGTGGCAGTCACCGACGAGGCTTTCGATGGCGCTCTGCATGTCGCGGGCCGAGCGCACGGAATGCAGCTCGGCGCCTTCGGGGGGCGCGATGCGCGTGGGGCCGGCCACCAGGCTGACGCGGGCGCCGCGGGCCACGGCGACGCGCGCCAGAGCAAAGCCCATGCGACCGCTCGAGTGATTGCTGATGAAGCGCACCGGGTCGATGTCTTCTTGGGTGGGCCCCGCGCTGATCACCACATGGCGGCCGGTCAGGGGGCGCGCCTGCTCGGGCGCGCGGGCCGTCGCGATGGCTTGCTCGACGGCGTCGGCGATGGTCTCTGCGCCGGCCAGGCGACCCCAACCGCTTTCGCCGCTGGCGAGCGGTCCGCGCACCGGGCCCACAAGTTGCATCCCGTCTTTTTGTAGCCGCTCGGCGTTGCGCTGGGTCGCGGGCGAAAGCCACATGCGCTCGTGCATCGCCGGCGCCAAAAGCCTGGGGCCATTCATGCAGCTGAGGGTGGCCAGCACCACGTCGTCTGCCATGCCGGCGCAGACACGCGCCATCAGGTTGGCCGTGGCGGGCGCTATCACCATGGCGTCGGCCCACTCCGACAGCTCCACGTGCACCTCGCCCGGGTAGCCGGGATCCCAAAGGTCGGTGATGGCGGCCCGCCCGGTGATGCCGCCGAAGGTGGGGGCGCCGATGAAGCGGGTGGCACTCGGGGTGAGCAGCACGCGCAGCTCGGCCCCGCGTCGACCCAGCTCGCGCGCCAGCATGACGGCTTTGTAGGCTGCGATGCCGCCGCCCACGCCCAATACGATCTTGGTGCCCTTCATCTTTGCCGATCTACCACGACTCGAACGGCGCTCAGTTCGCCGCCGTCTCGGTGCTGGGGCCGAGCCCTTCGCGTTCGGTCCAGCCATAGGTGCCGGTGCGGCCAGCCTTGGCCGAGACCTCGATGCCGTCGATGCCCGGGCCCTGGGTGGCCATCATGTATTCGTCGGCGACGTACTCGGGGTGGGGATCGTTTTCGGGCAGCTCGAAGTCGGGGCCGGCCTCGGGGCCGCTGCCCACGCGCCAGATCTGGGTGGTGGGGGGATAGCGGTCCTGGCCGGTCTCGCGCACGGCCAGGTGGTTGCCCACGTCTCGCACCACGCGCACGCGCGTTACGACGAAGCCGGGCACGCCCCGCTGCTGCAGCACGCGCAGGCCGCGCGGCAGGCTCTCGTCTTCGACCACTTTCTCCTCGAAGGGCGTGGTCTCGTCGATGTTGCGCAAGAGGCTCACCTCGTGCTGGCGCCGGGGGCCGTGGATGGCCGCGTGCACGACGCCGTCGGCAACTGTCATGTCCAGCACCAGCGGGTAGGGGCGGTCGTTCTTGAAGCGAAAGTTCAGGCTGCCGTAGGCCACCGCGGCGTCGAGGCCGAGCTTGATGTAGAAGCTCGGACGCGAGTGGGGATGGCGCGTGAGCACCGGCAGTCCCGCGAAGAAGACCGCGGCGTGCAGGGTGCTGGCGATTTGGCAGGTGCCGCCACCCATGCCCTCGGCCAGCTCGCCCTCGGCGATCACGGGGGCGGGTCGGAAGCCGTTGCTGCGGGTGCGGTCGCCGACCACGGCATTGAAGTCGAAGACTTCGCCGGGCTGCACCACATGGCCGTCGATCTTGCGCGCGGCCACGCGCAGGTTGTGGGTGCGGTCCTTGGCGTTCTTGCCGCGCGAGTGGCGCGTCGAAAATTCGCCCACTACCGCGCTGAGATCGATGTCCTCGAAGCGCTCGATGGTGCGCGCTGGGGCCAGCGAAAGATGGGCGAGCTCGATGCGGTCGTCGCCGTCGATGAGCGCTTGCTCGATGCGGTCGAGGGAGCCCTCGATGTCCAGGGCCAGCCCCGGAGCGGCTGCCACCAGCTGCTTTTTGCGCGGGTCGACCTGGGCGTCGATGGCGGGGCGATCGACGCGATCCTTGAGCTCCGTCAGCCGCGGCCGCGCCACTTCGGCGTCCAGGCTGGCGGTCATGGGCAGTGTCAGCGGCAGGCCCGTGCCCACGCGCTGGTGCAGGCGGCGTAACGCCGACATGGGATCGCGGGCCTGCTGCAACAGGGCGGTCAGGTGGTTGATGTCGACGCGGGCGCCCAGCTCGGCCCGCGATAGCTTCCACTCCAGGCGGGCGCCGTCGGTGCCCGGCTCGGCCGGCCCCACCACGGTCACGGTCTCGGCCAGGTAGTGCTGGGCCAGGCGCAGGGCCAGAAGCTCGGCGTCGACTCCGGGGGGCGCAGCCATCTGCAGCACCCGCAGCTCGGTGCTGCCCGCCGCCTGGGCCTGGGGTTCGGGCCACAGCAATACGCCAGTCAGACTTCCAATGGCTGCGCAAGCGCAGAAGAGCAGCGCCGACTGGGCCCGCCCTGAGGTGTGTTGATCTCGCCTAGTGTCCGACATTGCCTACATCCTTCCCATCCACCCTGGAGGCGTCAAAATTCGTGCAAGAACGGGCTGTTTGCGTGGTCACGGGGCGCCGCCTCTGCTACGCCGGGCAGCCATGTTGCGGGTCGATCCAAGCCGTGAGTCATTCCTCGAGCGCGCCGCTTCATCGGCGGTGGTGCCGCTCTTCTGCGAGCTGCTGGCCGACACGCTGACCCCGGTCGAGGCATTCGCAAAGGTCGGCGCCGGGCGTGGCAGCTACCTGCTGGAGAGCGTGCACGGCGGGGAAAAGTGGGCGCGCTACAGCTTCGTCGGCTTCGAGCCTGAGTTGATCGTGCGCGGGCGTGGTCAGCGTTTCGAGCGCGTGCATGCCGACGGCCGTGTCGAGAGCGAGACCCTGGACGACTCCTTCGAGGGGCTGCGCGCCACGCTCGAGGCCTACCGCGCCGCACCGGCCGTGGCCGAGTCGCTGGGGCTTCCGCGTTTCTGGGGCGGCGCCGTCGGTTACGTGGCCTACGACGCGGTGCGGCGTTTCGAGCCCACCGTGGGCGTGCTCGAGGACGCCGATCGCGATGCAGCTGACTACGATTTCTGCTTCGGCCTGGGCGGGCCGGTGCTGATCTTCGACAACCTGCGCCAGGTGCTGCGCGTGGTCGTGCCCTGCCGCATCGAGCCTGGCGTTGCCCCCGAAAAGGCCTATGAGCGCGGCCGCGAGCGCCTTCAGGACGCCGTTGGGCGGCTGGCGGCGCCGGCGCCGCTCAGCGAGATGCCCCCGCCGCGCAAGGGGGTGCTGCCGCCGATCCCCGCCTCCAGCTTTGACCGCGAGAGCTTCTGCGCCGCCGTCGAGCACTGCAAGGAATACATTCGCGCCGGCGACATCTTCCAGGTTGTGCTCAGCCAGCGCTTTGCCGTGCCCCTGGGCGACATCGACCCCTTCGACGTCTACCGGGCCATGCGGGTGATCAATCCCTCGCCCTACATGTACTTCCTGCGCTTTGCCGACGTGCGCATCGCCGGGGCCAGTCCCGAGACGCTGGTGCGGCTCGAGGACGGCATCGCCGAAGTGCGGCCCATCGCCGGCACGCGACCACGCGGCCAGACTGCCGAAGAAGACGCCGCCATCGAGCGCGAGCTTTTCGAGGACCCCAAGGAGATCGCCGAGCACGTGATGCTGGTCGACCTGGGTCGCAATGACGTGGGGCGCATCAGCCGCCCGGGCAGCGTGGCCGTCACCGAGCGCATGATCGCCGAGCGCTACTCCCACGTCATGCACATCACCTCCAACGTCGTCGGCACCCTGGCCGAGGGGCGCGACGCCCTCGACGTGCTGCGCGCCACCTTTCCAGCCGGCACCCTGAGCGGTGCGCCCAAGGTGCGCGCCATGCAGATCATCGAGGAGCTGGAGCCCGAGCACCGCGGAATTTACGGCGGCGCCGTCGGCTACATCGGCTTCGACGGCAACATGGACGTGGCGATCGCGATCCGCACGGTGGTGGAAAAGGCGGGGGTTCTGCAGGTGCAAGCCGGCGCCGGCATCGTCGAAGCCAGCCGTCCGGACGCCGAGTACGACGAAACCGTCAACAAAGCGCGCGCGGCCCTGGTCTCCATCGAGGCCGCCCGGCTCGCCACGATCCCCGGGTCGTCGTAAATCAGCTTTGACATGCTTGGGGCGCTGCGCTAGAAGCATCGCCCTGCCCCGGGGCGGTAGTTGAGCTGGTTACAACGCCGGCCTGTCACGCCGGAGGTCGCGGGTTCAAATCCCGTCCGTCCCGCCAGAAAATCCCACGAGGGGGGGAAGACCGGTAGCTGGTTGCGTTGCAGGGGGGCGACAGCGCAACCGGTCGGCGCTCTACAGCCGGGAGCGCCGGAATTGGCGCCATTGCACCAATCCAAGTGGCCCAATTTGGCGCCCAAAAGATCGGGTTCGGTGTCCGGTAGCATTGAAATATTGTTGTGAGATCGTAGAATTTTCCCCTTGCCCCGCGTGTCGGGGAAGGGATAGCCGTGGCGAGCCTCGAACTCACCGTACTTTTGGTCGGCAAGGAGCCCCTCTCGGAGGAACTCGCCGCCGGTCTGCGAGCTCGGGCCCCTGGCTTTGACATTCAGCCCGTGGATCGCGAGCAGGCGCATACGGCGCTGCACATTACGGCGCCCGAGGTGGTGATCCTCTCCGAGTGTGAGGCCAAGGATGGTGGCGCCTGGTTGCGGCAGCTGATCAAGGGCGATCTCGGGGGCGGCGAACCCATCCTGATCGTGCTGTGCGGGCCGAGCACGGCACCCTTGGCCGAGAGCTACAAGCATCACTGGGTGGGCACGCTCGATCCGTCGGTCGGCCCTGACGAGCTGGCCGAGACGGTCGAGCGCTTTCTGGCCGAGGTCGAGCTGCAGCAGCGCAAGAGCGGCGCGCGCCCCAATGTGCGCAGCGTGCTCGGTCGCGTGCGCCGCCGCGGCAGAACCGCTGTGGGCATGGCGATTCCGAAGGCGGGCGCCCAGGCCGTCGTGGCCCCGCCTGCGGTCACCTCGACCGCGGCGATCTCGCCGCCCGCGAAGGGCGCATCTCTGGCGGCTCGGAAGGGCCGGAGTTCGGCATTTGGATCGGGGCCGTCGACGCCAGCGGCCAAACCCGCGCGCCCGGTGGCCACCGCGCCGTCGCCGCCCGCGCGAGTTCCGTTGTCCGCCTTCTCCGATGGGTCCAAGAAGGCTTCCGAGCATGTACCGATGCGCAAGCGGGCGCCACGGGCAACGTTGATCGGTGCGGTGCCTCCGGTCGCGGCTGCCGAATTGGCGGAGCTGGCGGCGGCCAAGGCGAAGCAAACGGGGGCTGCGCCGGCATCGCGACAGGCCTCAGCGACGAAGACGGCCTCAGCGACGAAGACGGCCAAGGCAGCCCCGAAGCCGACCGCACCCAAGGCAGCCCCGAAGCCGACCGCACCCAAGGCAGCCACGAAACCCACCGCGCCCAAGCCGCGGCCCCAGCCCAGCGCTCCCTATGCCGGCGTTCCATCCGGCGCTGCCGCGGCGCCCGCGGTCGTTACACCGCGCAAGCGTCGCAGCGAGCGCAAGCGCAGCGCCACGATGATGTTTGGCGATCGCTCACAGCAGCCGTCCCCGGCCGCCGCCGAAGCCGTCGCCAGTGCATCGGCCGCCGTTTCGCCATCCCTCGCCGAAACGACCCGAGGCTCGAGTGTCGTGGCAACACTGCGACCACCGTCGGCCGCGCCCATGCCCGCTGCAATGGCACCTCCGCCGTCCACGCCGTCCGAGTTTCCCACGGTGGTCGAGGGCAGCTACGAAGGCACTACGGTGGTGGACTCAGTGCCTCCTTGGGCACTGAGCGAGGGGGCTGCGCTGCCGGCGATGCCGCCGTCGCGCGCTGGGTTGCCGCGGGAGCTCGCGGACCAGGTGCCGGTGGAAACGGGAGAGGTCGCCCGGGAAAGATATTCCGCGGCCACAGTTCCGAGCTTGGATCCGGCCCGAATTGCGACAGCGGTGGCCACCGCGGACGACTCGTCTGTGCCCACCATGCCGGCGAGGCCACCTTCGGCTGGGTCCGAGGAGCCCCAGGCCGAGCCCCAGGCCCAGGCGCCCAGAGCCGGACGCCGGTCTTTTGTGTCGGGCGCCGAGACCGTGCCCGACATGGTGGTGATGTTTCCAGAGGCGGTCGCCAGCCAGCCACCACTGGTCTCTCCGCTCTCGAAGCGTCGGCTCATCGACGTGCCAGCGACCGCGATGCGTCGCGGCTTGGAGCGGGTGCGGGGCTCACGGGTGTTGCAGCTGAGTTTGGCTGCGGCCGCGGCGATGGCGCTCGGCGCGGTGGCGGCGCTCAGCGTAGTCTCCAGCGGCAGAGACGGAGTCAAGCCACGGGCGTTGTCGGCGGTGCAGGTCACCGCCAGTCTGAGCGGGGCCAACTCTGTCGCTGCGGCGATGGCACTGCCGGCGCCCGCGCCGACGTCCGTCGCGGGCGCCGATGCTGCAGTCGATGCGGGAGTCGATGCGGCTGCCGAAGCGGACGCTGCCAGTGGGGATTTGGGGGATTTGGGGGAAGACGAGGCCGACGACGAGCCGGATGATACCGACGGTGAGGCGTTGTCAGAGGTGCCCCAGAATCTGGTGCTGGCACGTCGTCTGGTCGATCGTGGCAATCGGCTTCGCGCCATCGGCCGATTCGGCCTTTCCGAGGCCGCGTTCTTGCAGGCCCTGCGCCACTTCCCCAACTACCCGCGCGCCATGAACGGTCTGGCTCGGGTTCATCTTCGGCGCGGGGATGCCGCCGAGGCCGTGCGTTGGAGCAAGCGCCTGGTCAAGCGTCAACCGTGGCGCGCATACAACCACTACCTGCTTGGCGAGGCCTACGCGCTCAAGGGCGATCGGGTCTCGGCCCGCAAGGCTTGGTCGCGAGCGGCGCGCCGCGGTCACAAGCTTTCCCAAAAGCGTCTCGACAGTCCCTTCTTCAAGGCATCGGCGCCGAAGGCCTCCCGAACTTCTGGCGCTGGCACCAAGCGCTCGATGGCTGGGCCGAAACATCGCTTGAAGGTGAAGGTGGGCAGCGGTAGCGGAACTCAGACGGGCAAGCGCGTTACGCGCCCAAGGAAGCGCAAGGGCCAGAAGTCTCCGTCGATTCCATCCGATCTCTAGAGCCCTTGGGCTTTGTGTATGGCCTTTGCTGTCTAGTTCCCATCCCTAAATGGCTGTGTTCGAGTTTGAAGGCCAGCAGCCGGAGCGGAACGAAGCAGGGCGTGCCCTTTCCGGAATGAGAACCATCTAACCTACACGTAGGGTGACTCCTGCGGCTCTGCGCCGATGTCGTTGCTTCTACGCCGTGCTTGCGGCGCCCGCGGCGCTCGCGGCGAACTCTGCCATCGTTCTGATATCGCAAGGCTTTCGGGGTGTTCACCGCACTTTTGGCGGTGTTACCATAGTGCTATTCGCATTTGCCGGGTGGCCGCATCGCCCGCGACTCGAAAGGAGCCTCCGTGGCACGCGCAAAGAAGGCATCCTCCAACGCCAGCGCCGGTTTGCAGCAGGCTCTGACTGCGGCGATCAAGGCCGTCAAAAGCTTGCCCGAGAGTGATGACGCCTGGGACCATCTCGAGGAGCTGGCCGAGCGCCTCGAGCGACCCAATGAGACGGCCGAAGCCTACCGCGAGGTGCTGACCCTGAAACTGGATGCGGCAACCCGCAAACACCTGGGGCAGCGTGCCCTGAACTTCCACGAGGCGTGGTACGGCGACGACGCCGACGTGATTCTCGAACTGTTGTCGCCATTCGTAGATGGATCGGCCGAGGGGAGCTGGGCGCTCGAGCGTCTTACGCGTGTATTAACTTTAAGTGAGAAGTGGGACCCGCTGCTCGACGTTTATGACCGCGCGTTGTCGCAGGCTCAGGATGCTGATCAGCGCAAGAAGCTACTCAATGACGCTGCCCACGTTGCCAAGGATTTTGCCGAGCAGCCCGCCCGGGCCGTCGATTACCTGCAGCAATTGCTGGCGCTCGATCGCGGTAACCAAAAGTTGTCGTCGTCGATCGAGCGTCTTCTCGAGCGCAGCGGGCGCTTCGGTGATCTAATCGCGCTTTGGCGCGGTCAGGCTGAGTTGGCCTCGGGAGAAGACGCGCGCAAGCTGCATCTACGCATCGCCAGCTGCTATCTCGACCGCCTGTCCGACCCCGACAACTGCCTCGGTGGGCTTCGGGTCCTGCTCGAGGAATCGCCCGGAAACGCCGAGGCCTGTCAGTTGCTCGAGCGGGTGTTGGGGTTGGAGGAGGCTCCGCTACCGACCCGCCTGCAGGCGTTCGCGCTCCTGCGACAGCACTACGATGCCGCGCGCCGGCCCGAGGACGCGGTCGCGGCGGTGGAGAAAGCCATCACCCTGACCGAAGGCGCCCAGCGGAGCGACCTGCATCGCGACGCCGGCCAGCGGCTGACCATCCTCAAGCAAGACGAAGCGGCCATGGGCCACTACGCGGCGCTGCTCGCGGCCGATCCGGCCGACACCGATGCTCGCCGGCAGCTCAAGCGCATCGCTGACCGTAGCGGTCTACATGCGCCGCTGGTCGAGGCCCTCTTGTCCGCCGCGGAGGCGACAGCCGACCCCGCACAGCGCGCCTCGCTGTTGGTGCAGGCCGCCGAGCTGCGGCGCGATCACCTGACCGACGCCCAGGGCTCCATCGACCTCTTCCAGCGCGTCCTGTCGGAGACCGATCTGTCGCCCCATCAGGCGGTCTCGGTCGCCCATGATCTGGCCCAGCTTTTCATCCAGACCGAGCAGCCGGCCGAACGTCTGGCGACGCTGGAGCGGCTGGCCCAGCTCGAAAGTTCCGACTCGGCTCGCAGCGTCGTGCTCACGGTGGCCGCCGACCTGGCCGAAACTTTGGGTGAAGTCGACCGCGCGCTTCAGGCCTGGCGCGCGCGACTGCAGGCCGAGCCCGGCGACATCGAGGCCCTCAATGCGCTCTCGCGGCTGCTCGAGCGTTCGGAGCGCTATGACGAGCTGGTCGCCGCCCTGCGCCAGCGCATCGCCTGCAATCTGCCCGAGCCCCAGCGCCGGGCGGATCTGATGCGCATCGCCCAGATCCAGATCGACAACCTCGACAACCTTGACGCCGGCATCGGGGTGCTCTTCGAGATCGTCGAGGACTTCGGCATGGACGACGCCGTGCTGCAGGCGCTCGACGCGGCCCTGTCGCGCGCCGGTCGTTACGGTGAGCTCGCCGATCTGATGCGCCGCGGCCTCGCTGAAGAACATCCACGGGCCGCGCGCTGGCTCGCGCGTTTGGCCGACATCACTGTAGCTGAACTGGGCGAGCCGGGCCGTGCGCTCGGTCTCTACATGCAGGCGCTTGGCCTGGAGCCAACCCTGCAGAGCGCCCGGGCGGGATTGACCCAGCTGGCGCAGGACGAGTCCTTTGCCCGTGGTGCCCTGGACGCGCTGGCTCGGGCCCACCGGGAGCAACAGGAGTGGGAGGCCCTGGTGGCCCTGACAGGGGGACGCGTGGCCACGGCTCAAAGCGACGACGAGCGCGTGGAGCTGTTGCGCGAGAGCGCGCGCATCAGTGAGTCGCGCCTGAACCAGCCCGAGGCGGCCCTGGGGGCGCTGGCCGAGGCCCTCTACTACGCTCCGGCGAATCGTTCGCTGGAGGCCGAGTTGCGGCGCCTGGGCGCGCTTTGCGGGGACTTCGAGCCGGTCGCGAGCGCCTACGAGCGCGCCGCCGCCCGCGCCGGGGACCAGCCATTGCTTGCGGCGCGACTCGCCCACGGGCGCGGCGAGGTGCTCGCTCGGCAGATCGGCGACCACGAGCGCGCCCTGTCGGCCTATGAGACCGCCCACGGGCATCTCGAGGGCATCGCTCAGAGCGATCCGCAGTCGCTGTCGCTGGCCGATCCCTCTCCGCGCACCGTCTTGCACGCGGTTGCCACCAGCGCCGCCGCCGTCGGCAACTTCGGTGCGGCGTGTCGCGCGGTGGTTGCCGCCAGCGCCGAGCGCGGCGTCGAAGAGCATGAGCTGCTCTCGATGCTCGAACGCGAGACATCGTCGCGTGATGCCTGGGGGGCTATGTGTGAAAGCTTTTCGGCTGCCCTCGGGGCCCGAGGTGAAGAGCTATCGGCATCGCTCATCCACGGTTTGAACGAGCGTTTGGCGCTGTGGCTTTTCCATCGAGCCAGTGACGCAGCGGCTGCCGAGGGGGCGGTGGTGCGGGCCGTCGAGGCCGATGGCATGCGCCGCGATACGTTGCTGTTGGCCTGCGACATCCAGCGCGCCTTGGAGAGTTCTGGTCTGATTGACTCGTTGTTACGTCTCGATACTCTGGACGCGGCGTCTTCCGGTCTATCCGGTGGGCGCAACTTGGATCCGTTGGCGGAGGCCGCCGAGCGATCGCTGGCTGCTGGCAGCGAAGGCGCCCAGGCGATTGTCTCGAGTCTCTACCAGACGGCCGCGCGGCTCTGGGCCTCCGACCAGCAAGCCACCGGCGAGCGCAACGCCGCTACCTGCGCCACCTGGGCGGTTGACCGGTTGGTGAGCATGGACGTGGAGGCCGGGCAGGTGGAGCGCGCGGTGCAGCTCTTGCTCGACGCTGCCAAGTTGCCGCTGCCACCGGAGGACTCGCGCGCCCTGCGTTTGCGTGCCGGTGCGCGCCTGGTCGAACGGGGGCAGCCCGAGCGCGCCGTTGTGGTCTACCAGGCTCTGCTGGAGGAGTCGCCTTCCGATCTGGCCTTGGTGCGCAAGCTCGGCGAGCAGCTGGAAAAGCTCGGACGCATCCCCGAGCTACTTGCGACCTTGCGCCGGGAGCTGGGCTTGAATCACGAACCCGAACGCCGCCTGGCGCTCAGGCTCTATCTCTCGGAGCTGGTGGGGCGCATCGAGCAGGACGATGGCCGCGTTCAAATTCTCAAGGACAACTTGATCCAGAGCCCGGGTCATGCCGAGACGGTCAACGCCCTGTGGAAGCTTCTGCGCGCGCGCCGCCGGGAGCGCGAGCTTGCCGAGTTGATGTGGGAGCAGTCGGCGGCGCTGGAGAGCAGTGAGCAAAACGAAGAAGCGGCGGCGCTGTGGGGGCGCGTCGCCGACCTCTATGAAAAGGTTGTCGACGATCGCGACCGCGCCATTGGTGCCAACGAGCGGGCGGTGGCGCTGGCCGACTCCGCGGTGCGCGTCGCGACGCTGGCCAAGCTCTACCTGGCGGCGGGCAAGCCCGGCGAAGCCACGGCTTGGTTGAAGCGGCGGCTGGAATACGCTGAGGGCGGCGACCGCGTGCCGATCCTGGTGCAGCTGGCGCGCGCGCAGCTCCAGGCCGAGCAGCGGGACGAGGCGGTCTCGACGCTGGAAGCGGCCTTCGGCGAGGCCCCACGCAACGCCGAGGTGCGCAAGCTGCTGATCAAGCAGTGCCGCCTTCGCGGCGATGACGAAGCCCTGGCGCGGGTTTTGACGCGGGCTGCAGAGCACGTAACCGATGGTGAAACCGTTATTGCCTACGCCCGCGAGGCCGCGGACCTCTACCGCAGTAAGCTCGACGATCAGGCCCAGGCCATCGACGTGCTGGTGCGCGCTCGCAGCTTCGCGCCCGACGATCGGGGGCTCGGCCTCATGCTGGGCGAGGCGCTGTTGGCGGCCGAGCGCTACGACGAGGCGCGCGAACTCTTCGAGGCCCTGATCTCCACCTTCGGACGCCGCCGTTCGGCCGAGCGTGCGGGCGTGCATTTGGGATTGGCGCGCGTGTTGGCGGCCCAGGAGCAGATCGAAGCGGCCCTCGATGAACTCGATCTCGCCCAGAAGATGGATAGCTCCAACCCGAAGGTGGTGCGCATGTTGGCGGAGCTGTCGCGGCAGGCCGGTCAGCTCGAACGCGCCGAGCGAGCCTACCGAGCTCTCTTGCTCATCGTGCGCGACGAAAGCGCCGAGCAGAGCGTAGACGAACACATCGGCGCTGGCGAGGTCTTGATGCAGCTGAGTTGGATCGCCGCCGACCAGGGCCAAGAAGATCAGGCCACCGAGCGTTGCGAGTCCGCCCTGGAAGCGCTGGTCGACGACGACTCCGACGCCCGCAGCGTTCAGGAAGCGCTGCTTGCGCGCGGTGACCTGGAGTTGTTGCGCCGGGTGCTCGACCTGCGTCTCGAGTCCATCGACGACCCCTATCGCCGCGCCGAGGTTCTCGACGACTACGCCCGGGTGCTCAGCGAACACCTGGGGCAGACCACGGTCGCCTTCGAGCGCCGTCTGGAGGCGGTGGAGGCCCACCCGGCGGCGCCCGACTACCATGACCGGGCCATTGCCATGGCCTCGGAGCTCGACGCCATGGGGCGCTACGAGCAACTGCTCGAGGCCTTGCTCGAGCGCACAGCGACCGCGGCCCAGCGTTACGCGCGATGCGAAGTGCTCTTGCGTCTGGGTCATCTGGCCGAGGGGCGCGACCCGGAGCGGGCCGACGCCCTGTACGCCGAAGCGGAGAATACGGGAGTGCGCGAGGTGGATGTGTGGCGTGCGCGGGCTGCCAGCGCCGGTGCACGCGGCGACACGGAGCGCCAGATCGAGCTGCTGACCAAACTTTCCAACCTGGGCGAGCAGCAGAGCGAGGGCGAGACACGCGCCGACGCGCTCTACCGGCTCTCCGAGGTGCAACTGGCATTCGAAAATACCGCGGCCGAGGGCCTCGATTCGCTGACCCGCGCCCTGGAAGAGGACCCGCGCTACGAGCGGGCCGGGCGCATCCTGGAACGGGCCTGCGCCGTCGAGTCTCCCGACCCGGACCTGTTGTCGCTCTACGAGCGGGTGGCGCGCAACTCCGGGGACGAAGCTCTCCTGCTCGGCTTCCTGCAGCGGCAGGCGGGGCGCTCCGACGTGCTGCCCGAGGAAATCCGGGAGGGCGTCGAGCTGGCCCACAAGATGCGAAACCAGGACTTGGCCGAAGAGCTGATGCTGCGGGCGGTGGAGGTTGCCGCCGACCTGCCTGACGGCTCGGGGCGCGTGCTTTGGGCGTTGTTGGCCCTGGCCGACCTGCGCAGGGAGCAGGGGGACCTGGCTGGCGCCGTCAAGTGGTTGCTCGAGGCCGGAGACGAAGCCGACCCCCACGACATCCTCGACCGCGGCGCCGCCCTGGCGGAGCTGGCTGCGCAACCCGATGGGGATCTGACGCTGGCCGCCAAGCTCTACGAACAGCTGCTCGAGCGCAATCCCAACGCCCGTGAGGCCTGGCAGCCGCTGGCCAAGATCTACAGCGGGCTCGGCGACCACGGGCGCCTGGAGCGTTTGGTCGAGGAGACCCTGGACAGTCTCGACAGCACCGAGGACCGTAGCGAGCTGCGCCTGGAGTTGGCGCGCTTGCTTGTGACTCAGAGTGAGGATCTGGAGCGTGCAGAGGCTATGTTGCGCGAGATCCTGGTCGAGGATCCAAGGCAGGATGGCGCGCAAGAACTCCTGCTCGAAGTCGTGGCGCAACGCGGCAATCCCGAGGCCCTTGTCGACCTGCTGGAGCAGCACCTCTCGCAGGCCCAGGCGCGCGGCGATGCCCAGACCGTGCGTTCGGCTTCGCTTCGGCTGGGTGACCATCTGCGCAAGACTGGGCAGCGCGACGAAGAACTCGACGTTTACCGGGACGCGCTCTCCTGGGACGAAAACGATCGCGAGCTTCTGCAGCGCCTGCTCGATTGCCTCGGCGACGAGGCCGAACCACAAGAGCGGGCGCAATCCCTGGAGCGCCTGATCGCCAGCGATGAGCCGGGCGAGGCGGCCGTCCATGCCATCGAGGCGGCGGATCTCTTCGAGCAGATCGACGATCGGAGTGCCGTGCTGCGCGTGCTCGAAAAGGCATGCAAGGTCGCGACCACCGAGACCAGCCTGATGAGGCGGCTGGAGCAGGCCTACCGCGACGCCGGTGACCACTCCGGTCTGGCGCAGCTGTTGCGCGACACGGCGGAATCGGTGGAAGCACCCGACAAGCGCGCCGCCCTCTACCGCGAGGCCGCTGCGCTTTATCGCGGACAGCTGTCGCAGGCCGAAGAAGCGGCGGTGCTGCTGGGACGCGCGGCGGAGGCCGCTCCCGAAGACGTGGGCATCGCCTTCGAACTCGCCGACATCTGCGCCGTGATCGGCCGTCCCGCCGACGCTATCGATCACTGCAGCCGTGGCATCGATCGTTGCAAGGATCCGGTGGCACGGGCTGGGCTGCTGCGCCTTCGCGCCCAGTGCAGGGGCTCGGTAGATGATGGCGAGGGCGCGTTGGCCGACCTCGAGGCGGCCTTCGAATCCAGCGCTGAGGAATCGGCGGAGGCCCTGGAGAGCGCCCTCGAAGAGCGCAGGCGAGCGGCCGCCAACGCAGGCGATCAGGACAGTGAGCGCCGTCATACCCTGCGCCTGATCGAAGTGCTGCAGATGCAGCACAAGATGGAGCAGGCCAAGAAGGCGCTGTCGGAGTGGGTGGCGCGTGCCACCGACGACGGTGACGCTCTGCAGTTGATGCTTCAGCTGTGCGCCGCCGACCAGGACCATCTCGGGGTGGCCGATGTGGCCGGGCGATTGGTGCTATTGACGCAGGGTCAAGAGCAACTGGCCGCCGCGCGTACGCTGGCTGAGGCCTCGATCGCGGGGGGGCGACCCGAAGCGGCGCGCGCGGGCCTGGAGTTCGCCTATACGGCTCAGCCGGGAGTGGTCGAGCTTCGCGATGCGCTCAAGAAGATCTACGAGGGGGCCGGCGCATTTGCCGAGGTGGCCCAGCTGGTCCTGGACGAGGCCCAGCAAATCGACGACCCGGAGGAGCAGGCGGCCCTGTTGAAGCAGGGCGGGCAGATGCTGCTTTCGGCGGGCGAGACGGCGCGGGCGCTGGAGACGCTGCGCGGGGCCATGGTCGCGACTCCCGACGACATGGAGCTGCACCTGCTGCTCACTGATGGTTATATCGATGCCGGTGAGCTGGAGACAGCCAACGCCGTGGTCGACCAGGCCATGGCCGTGCTCGAGGGCAAGCGCACGGTCGAGGTGGGCCATTTCTGCCGGCGCAAGGCGCGGCTGGCTGCGGCGTTCAATGACCGCCAGACGCAGCTGGCGTGGCTTGTCGAGGCCACCAAGTATGACAAGAACGACGGCTACCTGGCGGCCGAGATCGCAGACCTGGCCGAAGAGCTGCAGGACTGGGACGCCGCGGAAAAGGCGTTGCGCACCATCTCGCTGCTCAAGACCGAGTGTCCCATCGGCCGCTCCGAGTCCTTCGTGCGACAGGCGCGAATCTGGCTCTTGCGCGGTGACCAAAAGCGCGCCCTGATGTGGGCGCGCAGGGCTCAAAAGGAAGAGCCGGAGTCCGAGCAGGTGGTGAGCCTCTTGGAGCAGCTCGGCGCGGCATAACGCAAAGTCAAAAATCCGCGCGGTGCTTGAGGATGTGCTCGCGCGCTCGCAGGAAGACTTCGATGGTGGCGGCGACGTCGCCGGCGTTGTAGCGGGCGATGCGCTCGATTTCGCCTTTTTCGTAGGCCGGTGCCACCATGGAGCCGTCCATGACGTCTTTGGGGCTGGTGACGCCGAGCGCCCAGCACACCACGTCCAGGGACATGGGGCCCAGGGCACGACCGCCGGAGAGCAGCTGGTAGAGGTCCAGGTGCGGGCGCAGCGAAAAGCGGTTGGAGAGCAGGTCGACGCGGGCGGCGATGCCGTGCACCAGGCTGCGCGCTACCAGAAAGGGGACATCGAAGCCGCGACCGTTGTAGGTGACGACCAGTGGGGCCGAGGCCGCCAGCGACCAGAAGCAGCGCAGTAGCGTCGGCTCGTCCACGGGGACGAGCCAGGGAGGATGCCCCTCGGCCTGCCAGCCCTCCGGCGGCACGGCCAGCACGGTGACCTGGGACACGTCGTCGGGGCCCTGGGGCGACCAGGTTTCGGCGTCGGCGAAGGCCAGGGAGACCACTTTGCCCAAGAGGGGCGATAGGCTCATGACCTTGCCCTCGTCGCCGTCGCCGCGCTCGGCGGCTTTGCTGACGGCCTGGGCGATCATGGAGGGGACCTTGCGCGTGTTGTGGGCCGGGACGGTCTCGATGTCGAAAACCAGGGTCGAGCAGTGGCGGCCGGCGATGGCTTCCGAGCCGCGGCCCACGATGGCGCCGAGGTCGAGGGCGTCGGTTTCGGGATCGGCGCGCCGGAGTCTGGTTACCGCCAGCTGCAGCCGCTGCTGGTAGAGGTCGGTCGTCGCCAGCACCTTCACCAGGTCACCGGCGGCGAGTTCGGCGGCTGCCTGCATCGCGGCGCTTTGATCCGACCAGATGCGCGCGGCGATGGTGCCGCTCTCGTCGGCCAGCTCGAGTGCGGCGTAGGGTTGCCCCGTGCGCGTTTCCAGCTGCTCGACCCGTCGCAGCTGGGCGTAGAGCAAGAGGGGTTGGTCGGGGTGGTGTTCGAGCTCGGCGATGGGCGGAGCCGGCACGGGGCTTTTGGAGACCGACATGGTGGGCAGACTAGCGGATTTTCGTGCCTTCATCGGCCCCGGCATTCGTGCTCAAATCCCGGGTTCGAGACAGGAGGTTGGCGATGCGGTTGAAGGACAAGGTGGCGATCGTGGTGGGCGCGGGGCAGACCCCGGGCGATACCCTGGGCAATGGCCGCGCCACGGCGCTGCTCTTTGCGCGGGAGGGTGCGCGGGTGCTCGTGGTCGATCGCGACGAAGGCTCGGCGGTGGAGACGCTTTCGATGATCGAAGGGGAGGGTGGCGTGGGAGCGGTTGTGCGCGCCGACATCGCCGACGAAGCTCAGTGCAAGGCCGTGGCCGACGGCTGCATCGGGCGCTTCGGTCGCATCGACGTGTTGCACAACAACGTCGGCATCGGCACCGGCGATCGCGGGCCTGCCTCGCTGAGCGAGGAGGCCTTTGATCACATCATGGACGTGAACCTGAAGGGGCCCTGGTTTTGCGTCAAGCATGTGCTGCCGCGGATGCGCGAGCAGGGCGGGGGTTCGATCATCAACATCTCTTCGGTGGCGGCCGTGTGCGCGACGGGGCTCTTCGCCTACAAGGTTTCGAAGGCCGCCCTCAACGCCATGACCCACTGCCTGGCCACGGGCAATGCCAAGTACGGCATTCGCGTCAACGGCATCATGCCTGGGTTGATGAATACGCCGATGGCCATCGAGAGCATCGCCGAGGCCCGCGGTGTGCCCAAGCAGGACCTGATCGCCGCCCGCGATCGCCAGGTGCCGCTCAAGGGCAAGATGGGTACGGCCTGGGACGTGGCCTACGCGGCACTATTTTTGGCTTGCGACGAGTCCAAGTTTATCACCGGCGTGACGCTGCCGGTCGATGGCGGACAATCAGCGCGCATCGGCTGAGCGCGCACTGCTTCTGCTCCGACCCGATGATGACGGGTCGAAGCAGTCGCCGTCCGATGGCTTCAGTGCTCGTGGCCCTTGTGCTTGCCGTGGCCCTCGTGGCCCTTGCCCGGCTTGTCGCCGCCGTGGCCCTTGCCTGGTTCGTTGTCGTCGCGGCCCTTGCCCTTGCCTTCGGGCTTGTCGGGCACTGCAGGGCCAGCAGCTCCGGGGGGCGTGGGGGCATCGGCCCGCTCGGGGCGGCCGCGGCCATGGCCCTTGCCGTGGCCTTCGTGCTCACCCTTGGCCTTCGCCTTGGCCTCCTCCGCCACCTTGGCTCCGCGGCCTTCCGCAGGCTCACCCGGCGGCTTTGCCAGTCCCGGCGGCAAGCCCTTGTCCGCGTTGGCACCGCGCAGCCTCGCCTCGCGAATCGCACGCGGCATCGAGGGACCCTTGCGCTTGGCCCAGCCCAGGTTGACACGGCCGAGGGGCTTGCGTCCGGCGGGCTTGAAGACGCGCTCTTGATCGACCTTGGGTGCAAGGCCCGCCAACATCTTTGCCTTGGGATGTTCCGGCTTGTGGTAGAAGCGCGCGAACTTGCGCCCGTGGGCCTTTTTGCCCTCTTTCCCTTCCTGGGCTTCTTCCTGGGCTTCTTCGGGCTCGTCGAGCTTGCGCGCGGCGCGGACCTTGGCGATGGCGGCCGCATGCCAGTTGGGCTCGGGGCCTTCGCGGCGCAGCTTGCGCTTCTTGTCGTGCTTTTTGACCTTCGGCGGACGCAGCAGCGCAAGCTCGGCCCGTTCGCGCGCCTTTTCCTGGCCTGGTGGCGGGAGCTTGGTCTTCAAGTAGAACGCCGGCACCTCCTGGCCGAGGGCCTTGGCCAGTTTGCGGCCTTCGGGGTGGTGCTTGCAGTAGTGTCCGCGCATGGGGCGGATCCGCTGGTGCGCGGTGACGTGGAACTTCTTGTGGTAGAGCAGGGCCTTGGCCAGGCGCTTCTTCTCCGGCTTGATACGGGCCGCGAGCTTTTCCGGATGCCGGCGGTGTAGGCCGCGGGCGATGTGGGCATGGGAGAGCATGGCGAAGGTCAGGTGCTGCAGGCGCAGGGAGGCCAGCAGGCCCGCCTCCAGTGCCACCGCGCGGCCCTCGGCGCCCGCGGCGTAGCCCGCCTGGTCGTCGGCTTGCTCGAAGGCTTCGGCCTCGGCCGCGCTCTTTTCTGTCTCCTCGCTCAGCTTCTCCATCAGGCGGTAGGTCGCCTCGGTCTGGGCCTCGGCGCGCGAGAGGCCCGCCAACTGGATGTCAACTGCGGCTTCGATGGCGATCTTGCTCTCCGCCTCGTCGCGCCAGTCGCCCCAGGCGTCGGCCTGCAGCTCGGCAGAGGGTGACACCTTGCCGGTGGCGTCGATGTCGACGGCCTTGCCCGCGTCGAGTGCCGTGCTCTGATCGAGGTCGGCGACGCCGGCCACTTCGACACTGCCCTCTTCGACGCCAACGCGAATGCTGCCGGTGGCTGCTACACCGACGGTGAAGGCCGTGCCCACGGCGCCCACGGCGCCGCCTGCGGTGTAGACCACGAAGGCACCTTCGCCTTCGGCGCGCGTGCTGACGGTGAAGCGCGCCACACCGACGAGCACGGCCACGGCGCTGGCGGGCGCTGTGCCGGCGTCGCGATCACCGATGGCGATGGCGGAGTCCTCCGCGAGTTCGACCTCGGTACCGTCCGACAACAGCAGCAGGGCGGCGCCATCGCTTCCGGTTTGCAGCTGATCGCCGGCACGCAGCTCGGGGGCGTCGACGCTGAAGGCGGCGAAGGCCTCCTCGCCCGTGCGCCGCACTTCGACGCCGCCCACGGCAAATGCGACCACCGCCGCAGCGCCGCTGTCGGCTTCGGCTTCGAGCCCGCCAGGCTCCACGCCGACCTCGTCGACCAGGGCCGCAGGGTCGACGGCATCCGGATCGACCGCAGCTTCGGGCTCGGGCTCCGGCGCGGGCGGCGGCGGCGCTTCGGCAGCGGGTGTCTCGGGCGGCGGCGGATCGGAGCAGCCGAGCAGGACCAGGAGCGCTGCGGCAAGGGTGAAAGGAAAGCTTGGTTTAGCGTGACGCATGGCGAAGGCCCCTTTGCTTGGACTGGGCAGGGGTACTGCAATAGCCTCGAAGTCCACGCAGATCGTGGGGGCTGGTCGCGGCTCGGGTCAATCCCGTAAGAGCGCTTGGCCGCGCAGGTGCGACAGCCGCGCAGCTTGACACCGATGTAGGTCGCATCAACGATGCCCCATCACGGCCAACCACAGTGGCTACGGCACCCCGCTGAGAGCGTGGCGTGCCCGTCGGCCAGCGGCTATTCTGCCCTCTCCGCGCTGGCCTGGCGGTAGTAAACGAGATGACAAAAGAGCCTTCCCACATCGATCGCGACGCCCTGCGCGCCAAGTACCGACAGGAGCGCGAAAAGCGCCTGCGCCCCGACGGCAATTCGCAATACCGCCGGCTAGAGGGCCAGCTCTCCTATTATCTGGAGGACCCCTACGTGCCGCGGCAGCCGCGGCAGCCCGTGAGCGACCACGTGGAGGTGGCCTTCATCGGTGGCGGCTTCGCCGGCCTGGTCACCGGCGCGCGTCTGGTGGAAGCGGGCATCACCGACGTGCGCATCCTCGAGAAGGCAGGCGATTTCGGCGGCACCTGGTATTGGAATCGCTATCCGGGGGCCCAGTGCGACACCGCCTCCTTCGTGTACATGCCGCTGCTCGAGGAAACCGGGCACATGCCGAGCGAGAAGTACGCGCACGCGCCGGAGATCCTCGAGCACTGCCAGCGCATCGGGCGCAAGTACGGGCTCTACGACAAGGCCCTCTTCCATACCGAGATCGAAGAGGTGCAGTGGCAGGCCGATCATAGCCGTTGGTTGATCCGCACCAACCGCGGCGACGCTTTCACCGCGTCGTTCCTCGGCATGGGAACCGGCGGTCTGCACGTGCCCAAGCTGCCTGGCATTGCCGGCCTCGAATCATTCCAGGGGCACTCCTTTCACACCAGTCGCTGGGACTATGGCTACACCGGGGGCGATCCGCGCGGGGCAGCCATGGATCAACTGGCCGACAAGCGCGTCGGCATCATCGGCACCGGCGCCACCGCCGTTCAGTGCGTGCCCGAGCTGGCCAAGTACTGCAGGGCGCTCTACGTATTTCAGCGCACGCCGTCATCCATCGACGTGCGCAACAACGTCCCGACCGACCCCGAGTGGTTCGCAAGTATCGCAACCGAGGGTTGGCAGCAGCGCTGGCTCGAAAACTTCACGCAAAACCAAACCGCCGGCAACGCCGCGGTCGACCTGGTGATGGACGGGTGGACCGACCTCGCCCGGCGCATGCGCGAGCGCTTCGCCAGCTTGACGCCCGAGGAGCGCAACCCCGCCCGCATGTGGCAGGTCTTCGAGGACGCGGACTTCGAGAAGATGGAAGAGATCCGGGCGCGCGTCGACGAGGTGGTCGAAGATCACGACACCGCCCAGAAGCTCAAGGCCTGGTACCGCCAGCTGTGCAAGCGGCCCTGCTTCCACGACGAGTACTTGCAGGCGTTCAACGTGCCGAGCGTGAAACTGGTCGACACCGACGGCAAGGGCGTCGAGCGCATCACCGAGCGCGGCGTGGTCGTGGCCGGCGAAGAGTACGAGCTTGACTGCATCATCTACGCCTCGGGCTTCGAGGTGGGCTACGCCATCGGCAACGATCCGGGTACGGCGTCGACCGAGCGCCGTGGCTTTGACGTGGTCGGTCGCGACGGCTTGAAGCTCTCGGAGTATTGGTCCGAGGGCATGCGCACCAAGCACGGCGTTCACGTGCACGGCTTTCCGAACCTCTTTCTGGTGCAGCCCACCCAGGGCGCAAACCTGATCTCCAACGTTCCCCACAACCTGCTCGAGGCCGGCAAGACCATCGCCATGATCGTCAGGCACGCCCGCGACCGCGGCCACCGCGAGGTGGAGCTGACCCGCGAGGCCGAGGACGCCTGGATCAAAATCCTGCTCTCGGGCCCGGGCCGCATGCTCGGCTCCCAGGACTGCACGCCGGGCTACTACAACAACGAGGGCCAGCCCCCGACCGAAGCGGGAAAGCTCTACGTGGGCTATCCGCTTGGCGCCACGGCGTACTTTCAGTACCTCGATGCATGGCGCAGCAAGGGCGACTTCGAGGGCCTGGAGTTTCGCTGAGGGGTCGGCTGCTGCGGCGGCTGTCGCGGTTTGGGTCCTCGACGGGGATTCAGCCCTCGCGGTGGTCGAGGGCTACGGCACGCTCACGCTTCGCGCGTCTTGCCGTCCTCCACGTAGCTCACGCGGTAGAGATCCTTGCGACGGTCTCGCCAGGTGCGCACCGAACCTTCGCGGCGGCCCCGCCGCAGCACGTCGAGATCCAGGTCGTGGACGAGCATGGTTTCGGCGTTTTCCGTGGCTTCGGCTGCCACGCCATCGCGGTCGAAGCTGATGTCGGAGGGCGTCAGGATGCATGACTGGGAGTAGTGGATGTCGGCGCCTTCCACGAAGGGTAGATTGCCGCAGGCGCCGCTCATCACCATGAAGACGTTGTTCTCGATGCTGCGGGCGTGGGCGCAGTAGCGCACGCGCATGTAGGCCGTGCGCAGGTCGGTGTTGAAGGGCACGAAGAGGATGCGAGCACCCTTGGCGGTGGCGATGCGCGCGAGTTCCGGAAACTCGGTGTCGTAACAGATCAGGATCGCGATTTTTCCGCAGTCGGTGTCGAAGACGTTGAGGCGACTGCCGGAACTCGTTCCCCACCAGCGTGCTTCGGCGGGTGTCACGTGCAGCTTGTACTGTTTGTCTACGGTGCCGTCGCGGCGGAAGAGATAGGCGATGTTGTAGAGCCGTTCCTGCTCCACGTTCATATGCGTGCCGGCGACCACGTTGACGTTGTATTTGATCGCCATCTCGCGAAAGGCGTCGATGTACGGTTCAGTGAACTCGCTCAAGCGACGCGCCGAGGTTCCCGGTCTGTCGGCGGGCACCAGCGATAGCAGCTGATTGGTCAGCAGTTCCGGAAAGAGCACGAAGTCGCAGGCGTACTCGCCCGCTGTGTCGACGAAGAAGTTGCACTGCTTGGCGAACTCCTCGAAGGAGTTCACCGTCCGCATTTCGTATTGCACCGAAGCGACGCGCACGATGCCTGTCCCCGCCTTGCCCTCGGGTGGCACCCAGTCGGGGTTGCGCCACTCCATCAAGACCGCGTTGCCACCCGACTCCCTGTCGCTGGGCAGGTAGCTAGGCAGCACCTTGAGGGCCTCGAAGCCATTGGCGATCTGCGCGGTGATCACCGGGTCTCGCAGCTCCTTGTCGAGCACTGCGGCCAGGTACTGTTCAGGCGACAGCTTCTTCTGATGACGGTGGTAGTTGGGCATGCGGCCGGCGATCAGCATCCGCCGCAGGCCACGCTCTACCGCGAGCTCCTTGCGCGCATCGTACAGGCGGCGCGCAAGTCTGAGCCCGCGGAACTCGGGATCGACGGCGATGTCGATGCCATAGAGCGTGTCGCCGCCGGGGTCGTGGTTGGCGATGTGTCCGCCGTCGGCCGCTTCGGAAAAAGTGTGCGACGTGTCCAGCTCCTCCATCTCGATGATGAGCGTGCTGGAAGTGCCGACGAGCTTGTTGCCGAAGACGACCCCTAGTTGGCCCTCGGGGAAGCGTGCCAGCTGAGACAGAAACTGGCTGCGGGTCCAGGGCTCGATGTGTGGAAACGAGCGGCGCTGGATCTCCACCACCGCCTTGTAGTCGCTGGCGCGCAGCGGTCGGAGCCCCACCTTGCCCTTGGTCGGCAGCAGGGGGCGTTTTTTGGTGGTGGTCTTCTTCTTGGCGGCCATGGTCTGCTGCTTATGGCCTGCTGGTCGCAACGTCAATGGCCGCCGGTGCCTGCAGGCGCGAGGCCAGCGCGCGCAACAGGGGTAGAGCCATGAGTGACACGCCAGCGAGGGCGGCGAAGGCGGCCCCGTAGCCAAAGCTCGCCTGAAGTCTGCCGCCGGCCCAGCCCGACCAGGCCTCACAGGCGTTGGTCGCGCCCATGTAGGCGCTGAAGTGGGTGGCACCGAAGCGGCGGTCGCTGAGGTCCATGAACAACGCGTAGGAACTGGCCACGAACAGGCCAATGCCCAGGTAGCATAGGGTCATGCTAAACATCAGCGTCGAGGCGCCCAGCTCCAGCAGCGCACAGGCTGCCACCCCCATCACGCTCACAACCGATGCGAGCAGCGTTGCCGTGACCGCGCGCGTGCGCTCGACGGAGTCGCTCAGCCGTCCGCCCAGCAAGGCGCCAGCGACCATGGCGAGCACCGTGGGGCCTGCGAAGAACGAGCCGACCGACTCCTGGGAGACGCCGCGGTCGACGAGCAGCGAGCCCGCCAGCGCGCCCACGGCCTCGAAGCCCGCTCCGCTGAGGAGGGCGAAGCCGAGGGCGATGGCACTCATCGGAGAGAAGAGCACCGCGCGCAGAGTGGCGAGCACTTGTGGTCGGGGGGCTCCGCGCTGGGCGACGGGCTCGGGGCTGCCCAAGGACAGGCCCACCAGGGCCAGCGAACTCCAGGTGACCAACACCAGGCCCACGAGCACCGCATCGGCCCCGACCCACTGCTCAGCGAGCAGTGCACCACCGCCAAACGCAGCGCGCCCGGCGAGCATGCCCGTTTGCGTGTAGCCCTGGAGGCGGCCGCGCTCGATGGGCTCCACGAGCTGCACGGCGAGGGCATCGACTGCCACGTCCTGGGTGGCGGCGGCAAAGGCGTGCAGCATGAGCAGGGGAGCAGCGATGGATAGTTGCCGGACCAGGTCGAGCCCCAGCAGTGACAACAGGGTTGCACCCATCAACAGCTGAGCTGCTGCGATCCAGGCGCGCAGGCCGAAGCGACCGCCGCTGAAGCGATCGACGAGCGGCGCCCACAGGAACTTGAAGGTCCAGGGAAGCACGAGCGCCGCAGTCAGGGCCGTGATCTCCGTGACGGGCGCTCCGGCGAGGCGCAGCTTGGGGGGCAACGCCCACCAGAGGTAGCCGATCGGTGCGCCCTCGCTGATGTACAGCGCGGTAAATAGCAGGCGGCGCCCGCGCTCGGTTTGCAGCAGAGCCGTCATCGCGTTTGCTCGAACTCGTAACACAGCTTTCGTGATCCGTAGAAGCGCGCGCTCGAATCGTGGTCGCCCGTCTATACCAGCCAGTGCGCGAGCGCCGTGGCAAGCCCGAGAAAGCTGAAGAAGCCGGCGATGTCGGTGACCGTGGTCAGTACGATGGACGATGCCGTTGCGGGATCGCGTCCGAGCGCCGTCAGGCCGATGGGGATGGCGGCGCCAGCACAGGCGGCGAGCACCATGGATACCACCATCGAGATGCCGATCACCGCGCACAGACCCGGGTTTCCGCTCCACACGAAGACGCCGCCAGCGGTCACCAGTGCCACTGCTACGCCGTTGGCCGCCGCCGCCATCACCTCCTTGCGCACCACCTGCCAAAAGTGGGGCGCGCGGATCTCGCGCAGGGCGAGGCCGCGGCTGGTGACCGCGAGTGCCTGCGCGCCGGTGTTGCCGGACTGGCCGGCGACCACCGGCAGCAGCACGGCGAGCGCCGTGAACCGTGCGATGGTGGCGTCGAAGAGGCCGACCACGGCTGCGGCAGCGAACGCTGTCAGCAGGTTGATGAGCAGCCACGGAAGGCGACTTTTGACTGTCAGCCATGGAGAGGAAAGCGCTCGCTCCTCGGCGCCCGCTCCGACCATCCTGTTGAGGTCGCCGGCGGCCTCCTGCTGGGCGGCGCGCACCAGCCCGTCGTAGCGGATGACCCCGAGTAGCTTCTGGTCGAAGTCGACCACCGGCAAGCTCGCCAGCCGGTGCCGCTCGAGCAGGTCCACCACCTCGTCGCGCGCAGTCATCGGCTGCGCGGTGGGCGTCTCGCGGTGCACCAGGTTTTGCAGCGTGGCTTCCTGCGGCGCGCCGAGCAGCTCCTGCAGTGGCACCACGCCCACCAGGCGGTCGTCATCCTCACAGACCATCAGGTCGCTGATGCGTCGGTTGCGGATGCGACGCAGCCCCGTGAGCACCTCTTCCACCGTGCTGGTCAGCGGGAAGGGACTCACGCCGGCATCCATGAGGGCTCCGGCCGTGCCGGGCGGGTACTCCAGCGCCTGCGCGATCGCTGTCGCCTCCGTCGGTGGCAACAGCCCCCGCAGGCGCGAGCGAGCGGCGTCGTCCAGCAACGCCAGCCAGCGCGCGGCACGCACCGCATCGGTCGCCAGCAACGTCTCGCGCGCGAGTTCGTCGTCGAGTGTAGCGAGCGCGGCTGCTGCTACTGCTGAGCCCATCGGGCGCAGCACCTCGGCGCGCTCGGAGGCGCCCAGCGGCCTGAGCACGTCCGCGATTTCCGTCGGAGGTAGCGACTCGAGCGTCCGGGCGGCCTCGGTCGGGTGCCGCGTCAGGAAGTGGGTCGCGATTCGGTCCGCCAGCGCGTTCATCGCTCATCCCCTCGCTCGTGGGACTGCCGCCCGAATAGCGCTGCCTCTCCCAGGCGCATCAACGACGCCGAACCTAGCCAAAACAGCTCTGCCAGTGCGGCGCTTGTGTCCTGTGGTGCCGCAGCCTGCCTGGCTTCGCCCAGCTCGCTTTCGAGCGCGCGAAACCGGGAGTGTCGGATGACGCCCAGGAAGTGCCCGTCCTCGTCGAGCACCGGCATGGCGTGGGCCCTGCGCCAACCCGGATGCCGCACCACCGCCGCGATTGGATCGCTGGCCTGAACGCTGTAGGGATTGGGCACCATGACGCTGTCCACCGTCACCGACGGATCGGCCAGCATCAGCTCGCGCATGCTGAGCACCCCGCACAGGCGCTGCTCTTCGCGCACCACGTACACATAGTTGAGGGCGCCCTCGGCCGCGCGCCGCACGAGCTCGAGGGCCTGCTCGACGGTTGCTTCGGGCTTGACCGCAGGAGCGCGTGGGTCCAGGTGGCTGCCCGCCTGGTCGGGCCCGTAGGCTGTGAGCTGGTCGATGCGGTTGGCCGCGCGAGTCGGCAGGGCTGCTACAATCGCGGCGGAGACGTCCTGGGGCAGCCGCCGTATCAGGGCCGCGGCGGCGCGGGGCTCGAGCGATTCCACGACGGCCGCCGCAGCCAGCGGTTCCATCCCGCCGAGCGCCCGTGCCGCCGCGACCGGCACCGCGCGCGCGATAACGCCCGCTGCGTCCGCCGCAGGCAGCTCGGAGAGCCAATCGGCGCCTTCTTGCTGCTCGGCCGTTTCCAGAAAGCGGGCCGCCTCGGCGGCGTGGCTGCGCGCCAGCGCGCCTGCAAGTCGCGCGGACGGCGTCATCGTGCACCTCCCCGCAGTACCAGCGTTGAGCGCGAACGCGTGAGTTCGCACGCAGGCACCGTGGTCTCGCCCTCGGGCGTTTCGATGACCACCGCGATCTCGGTGATGCGCACGATGCGCCCTTCGAGTCCCTCGGTGCGGATCGTCTGCCCAACCTGGTAGCTGCGCTGCAGGTAGTGGACCGATAGCACGTTGGCAACCAGCTCGCGGCCGCCGAGCCCGAAGGCGAGCGCCGCGCCGAAGAGCATCGCCGCCAGCAGAATCAGGATGGTGGTCTTGATGAACGAAATTTCGATGCCGAGTTGCTCGATCGCCACCAGTGCCGAGGTCGCCAAGATTGCCAACTCGGCGACGCGAGCCACCCGCGCCGCACCGAAAATGCCCGCCGAGCCCGCGGCCTTCTGGGCCAGCCGCCTCCCGCCCCGTGCCAGCAACGTGCCCACCGCCATGATCAGGGCGCTGGCGACCAGGCGAGGTAGGTAGCCCGCCACCTTGGACAGCCAGCCTCGAACCACGGGCACGCCCAGCAGCTCGCTGGCGGCCAGTCCGGCGAACACCAGCGCTGACCAGTACACGGTGGAGCCGACGAATCCCTCGAGTCGCGCGGTTCGCTCGGCGTCTTCCGGCTGGCCGCGGCCCGACAGCACGCGGGCGCTGCGCCGCGTCAGGGAGCGCGCCAGGCGCCGACCGACGAGGGCGAAAATCAGCCCCAGCAGCATCGTCAGACTCGCAGCGACGGCGCTGGTGGTCATCCCGACGCTCTCGAAGAAGGCGGAAACCTGTCGCGTGTGCTGACCCCAATCCGCTTGATCCATACCGGACGCCCTTCGCTTTTGATGATGAGACTCGCCTGGCTTTCGAGGAGAGATTAGCGCCGGGCACCTGGCTCGGAAAGCTTTGGCGCTGTGGGTGGAAGTTCAGCGGGCGGCGTCTATCGAGAGAAGCAAGAGGCGTGCGGCCGCTGCTGTCCTTGCGCGGCGGAGCTGGCATCTCGCCTGCACATCCTTCACGATGACCCCGCAGAGGCCACGGCCGCCGCGGTTGTGGCGCTGGAGCTGCGGGAGATCATGCAGGCGATGGCGGCGAGCCGGGTCAAAGATCGCAAGCGACAGGTCGCGTCTGCGGGCGCAGATGAGGAAAGCAAGAGTACATGAAGGTCGTGAAGCTGGATGAACTGATCGGAACCGAACGCGACGTCGAGGGGCCGGGCTGGAAGAGTCGGCGTTTGCTGTTGGCCAAGGACGGAATGGGGTTCTCGTTTCACGAGACCATCATCCCCGCCGGTGCCGAGCTGCGGCTTTGGTACAAGAATCACCTGGAAGCTGTGTATTGCGTGGCCGGCAATGGCAGCATCGAGGACCTCGCCAGCGGGGAGGTCCACCAGATCCGCGATGGCGTGCTCTATGCCCTCGACAAGCATGACCGCCACGTCCTGCGCGGTGGTAGCGAGGACATGCGTCTGGTCTGTGCTTTCAACCCGCCGGTGACGGGGCGGGAAACCCACGACGCCGATGGCTCCTATGGGATCGCGGAGTAGCAGCATCCAGTGAATCCCTGCCCGTGCATGATGCATGGATATTGAAGGTTCTGGCTCGTCTTGGGGCCCGATCGCTGCGTTGCGCCTCCTCGAGGATGCTCCCTTCAATATTCATGAATCTCTGCTAGCGTCGGACGTCCCAGGACACGAGGGAGGGCGATGCTCCGAACGATAAAATTTATGGTGCTGCTCTGGGGGTTACTCGCCTGCGATGGCGACGATTCTTCGGAGGGCGACTCCATGGGCGGTCGCCAGGCCGGTGATGCCTCTGCCGCTGCACGACAGGACTTCGCGAACGCCCCGGTGTCGGCCGATGGCGGCCCGGACGCGGCCACTGCTGCGGACGTGGCCATGGCTACTGACACGGACACAGCTTCCGGCACCGACTGCGGCCTCGCCGGCTGTGGTCGTGCTGTGGTCAGCACCGGAGGGCGCGTCGACTTGCTCTTCGTGGTCGACGACTCCGGCTCCATGAGCGAGGAGCAGGCGGCGCTGGCGCTCGAGTTTCCGCGTTTGATGCAGAAGCTCACCAGCGGCGATCACGATCAGGATGGAGTGGCCGAGTACGCACCGGTCGAGGACCTGCACCTCGGTGTGGTTTCGACCAATCTCGGGGCGGGCGGCTCGGCGGTGACCTCGAGCTGCAGCGAGGGGGGCGACTCGGGGCGTTTGCTCAGTCGTTCCAGCGACTCGGCGGCCTGCAATGGCGACTATCCCACCTTTTTGAGTTACTTGGCGGATGGTGGGGATCCGGAACAGACCGCGCAGGATTTCGCCTGTCTGGCGGTGCTCGGCACCAGGGGCTGTGGTTATGAGCAGCCGCTCGAGTCGGCGCTGAAGGCGCTGTGGCCCTCTGCCGATCCTTCGATTCGTTTCATGGGCAACAGCATCGATGAACAGCTCGGCCGTGGTGATCGCGAAAATGCCGGCTTCTTGCGCAACGATCCCAACGAGCCGGCGGCGACGCTCGCCATCGTCGTCGTCAGCGACGAGGACGACTGCTCGGCCTATGACCCATGGCTGTGGACGGCGGAGCACTTTCTCCTGCCAGAGGACCCGCGCGTCATGCAGCCCCTAAACCTGCGCTGTTTCTACAACCCCGACCGACTTCACCCCATCGAGCGCTACCTGCACGGCTATCGCGGCCTGCACGGTCTGACCGGAGCGCGGGTGCTCTTTGCCGCCATCGTGGGCGTCCCGGTGGACCTGGTCGACCAGCCTGCGCTCGCCGCCGTCGACTGGGGCGACGAGGCCCAGCGCGAGGCACACTACCAGTTGATCCTCGACGATCCGCGCATGCAGGAGCGGGAGGACACCGACTTGCCGGAGGGGGAGCCCGCAAACCTGGTGCCGTCCTGCGAGAGCGAGCAGGGCAAGGCCTATCCGCCGCGCCGCATCGTGGAGTTGGCCCGACGCTTCGGGCCCAACAGCCTGGTGCAGTCGATCTGCGGCGACAACCTCGGTCCCCCGATCGACCTGATCGTGCGCAACGTGGTGGAGACGCCCCAATGAGCGCCCGCGACAGAAGGCTTTTTGCGCCCGTGGCTGCGATGATGTGGCTGTGCTCGCTGGCTTGTGGAGACAGTGCCGACGACGGGGGGGACGCTGCGGTAGTCTTCGAAAGCAGCGTCGATGCCATGGACGCCGCGGTGACGGGAATGGACGCCGGCAGCAGCGCGCTGCCGCGCCGCCAGGCCATGGCGCCAGGTACGCAGCCCACGGGACAGGGCCCGTTGTCCATCGACCCGATCGCGCCGCTCACCGACAGTCGCATCGTCGCGCGTGTGATCAGTCCGGAAGGACAACCGCTTGCGAACGTGGCCGTCGCGGCCGGGGGCGCGGCCTTCATCACCAATGCCGATGGCTACGCCTTCATCGAAGAGGTGCGAGCCGTGGACGACGCTCTCGTCTCGGCCCAGGCATTCAGCTTCACGCGCGCCATGGTGCGTGTACCGCTGCGCTCCTCGGAGACAAGCCACGCACTGCTGATGTTGACGCCGCGCAGTTTCCGGTGGCTGGATCCGGTCGATGCGCCGCTTTCGTATCCGGGGCTTCTCGAGGATGGCGGGGTAAATGACGTCGGCATGGACGGCGTGCAGCTCGGGGCGGCCGCCGAGGCGCTGCAGTATCCCTGGGGCGAGCCGGCGCGTGGCAACGCCCGCCTCAGCTACGCCCTGATCGAAGAGCCCCAGCAGGCCGGGGCGATCCCGGGCCAGATGCTGGCCCTCGTCGATGGCTCCTTGCAGCCGCTGTGGGCGCGGGCCGGCATCGAAGTGCGTGCGTTTCAGGGCAACTCCGAGTTGGTGCTCGGTGCGGAACTCACGGTGGAATTTCCGGTGCCACGGCTGGACGCTGCGCAACAGGCGCTTGAGCCAGCGCTCTCCCTCTACCATTTCGACGAAGCCCAGGGCGCCTTCGTGGAGCGCGGAACGCTCGGTTTCGACGGTGAAGTGGCGGCGCTTGGCATCGACGCGTTCGGGCATTGGTTGATCGCGGGACCGGCTGGCACAGGGCGCTGCGTCGCCGGGCGCGTGCTGGATGCCGCCGGGTCCGGTCTTGGCCATGCCGCGGTGATCGCCGTGCACGAGGGCCTGCTTGCGGCCAGCTACGCGCACAGCGACGCTGCCGGCGACTACTGCGCCTCGCAGCCCGAGATCGGGAGCAGCCAGCTGTTCAGCATGGGTTATGGGGCCCTTGGCCCGGCTGCCGGCGTGGCGACCGCCGCGCCCAGCGCCGCTGCGAGCTGCGGTGGCAGCGACTGTATGTCCGTCGATCTCGAATCGATGACCAGTGAGCTGATCTGCGCTCGGGGCGTGGTCGATTCACCGCTGGGACCGCTGAATATCAGGGCGATCGAGGACGGTGAGGGGGCCAGCATTCCAGTCGACCAGGTCGCAGCCGGTGTGCCCTTCTGCGTGCCGGTGGCGGTCGGGGCCCAATTGGTTTTTACCGGCTCTGGCGTGAAGTGTGGTGAGCCGCGTACGGTTGGTGCGGGCGCCGGCCTCTGTGGCCTGGACGGTTGCGCCGATCTGGGCACGGTCCAGTGCTGCCTCATCGACGAGACCTGTGGCGACGACAGCGACGACGACTGTGACGGGCGCGTCGACGAAGGCTGTAGCTGCGGAACGGAAGTCTGTCCGGAGATTCAGCCGGGCCGCTGTTGCTCGGACCTGGGCCGCTGCACGCGCCGCAGCGCAGAAACAGATCATTGCCTCGACGTCTTCACGGCCTATGGCGTCAACCCGAGCTGTCCGGTGGAACAGATTCCACTGGTCGACTCGAGCTTCACCGTCATCGTGAATGGCTGCTGCACCCTGGCGGGCACCTGTGGCCTCGCCGACTCCTACTATGGCTGCATCCCACGCGAGCAGGCGCACCTGCGCTGGAGCCTGGATACGCCGCTTACGACCGTCAGCTGCGTTCCGTGACGGCTGGCATTGGGCGGGCGTGCCCTTCGGTGCTCTTCCGTGCTATTCCAGGCGCAACAGCCACGACCGGCTCCCCGGAGGGATCATGCAAGAGCGCCACTTTCAGAGCATTGACACCGGCAGCGTGAAGCTGCGCGCAGTGGTTGAAGGAGAAGGGCCATTGGTGGTCATGGTCCACGGCTGGCCCGAGTCCTGGTACTCCTGGCGCCATCAAATCGACCCCCTGGTGGCGGCCGGCTACCGCGTTGCGGTGCCCGATGTGCGCGGCTATGGCGGCAGCGACAAGCCAGAGGCCATCGAGGCCTACGACCTCACGGCGCTCACCGACGACGTGGCCGGGCTGATCGATGCCCTGGGCGAGTCCGAGGCGATTCTTATCGGCCACGACTGGGGCGCACCCATCGTCTGGGTGACCGCGATTCGCTATCCCGACAAGGTCAAGGCGGTCGCGGGGCTGAGTGTGCCGCACCTGGGTCGCGGCGACCGTCCGACCATCGAGGTCTTCAAGGAACTCTACAAGGACCGCTTCTTCTACCAGCTCTACTTTCAGGAGCCGGGCGTGGCCGAGGCCGAGCTCGAGGCCGATCCGGCCGCCACCATCCGCAAGGTCTACTACAGCGCCAGCGGCGACATCACCGACGACGAGCGCGCCTTTGGCGCCAGCGGCAAGAGCGCGGACTCGACGCTGCTCGAGGGCGCCATCGATCCCGACCCGCTACCGACCTGGTTGAGTGAAGAGGACGTGGCCTATTATGCGGGCGAGTTCGCGCGCAGCGGTTTTCGCGGCCCGCTCAATCGCTACCGCAATTTCGAGCGAGATTTTGAGCGCTTGCCCGAGCTGAGCGAGAAGAAGATCGGCCAGCCGGCCCTCTTCATCGCTGGCAAGAAGGATCCGGTCCTGGCCTTCATGCCGGGCATCAGCCTGGCCGACCTGATGGACCCCTGGTACGAGGACCTGCGCGGCAAGGTGTTGATCGAGGGCGGCGGCCACTGGATCCAGCAGGAAAAGCCCGAAGAGACCAACGCGGCGCTCCTGTCGTGGTTGGCCGGGTTGTAGGATAGGGCACGGCCAACATGGGCTTGTTGCTGCTCGACGCGGCTCGTATCGATGTGCCGCCAGCGGACTTCCTTGCTGCAAACGCGGAAATTTTTGCGCGCTGGGGCTGGCCTACTCATGACTCGGGCAATGTCAGCTATGGCGTTCGCGCGGGGGATGCGCGCTTCTTCGTGAAGACAGCGGGGCCAGCCAACGGCCGCCACGAGCCCCATTTTGCAACGACCCACGCGCAGCGCGTAGAACTTTTGAACAACGCGGCCACCCTCGCCGGCAGCCTCGAGCACCCGGCGCTTCCGGCCTTGCGCAACGTGATCGCTTCGCCCGAGGGCCCGGTGCTGGTTTACGACTTCGTTGACGGCGAGTTGCTGTATGCCGAAGGCGAAACGCGCGATGACCCGAGTACCGCCTATCAGCGCTTCCGAGCGCTGCCGCCCGAACGCATCGCCTCGGCCCTCGATACCATTTATGCCGTGCACGATGAACTCGCGAAGCGCGGCTTTATCGCCTGCGACTTCTACGACGGCTCCATCCTTTACGACTTCGACCGCGGCAAGCTCATTGTCTGCGACCTCGACAGCTACGGCCGTGGGGCCTTCGAAAATGCGATGGGCCGCATGTACGGCTCAAGCCGCTTCATGGCGCCGGAAGAGTTCGTGCGTGGGGCGACCATCGACCAACGCACCACCGTGTTCACGCTGGGTCGGACCGCGGCGGTCTTCCTCTCGGACCTCACGCTGGAGCGGGAGCCATTTCGCGGCAGCGATGCCGAGCATGCGGTGGTGGTGCGCGCCTGCCAGCCTGTGCCCGAGCAGCGCTACGCTTCGGTGCGAGAGTTTTGCCAGGCGTGGCGGCTGGCGCGGTGCTGTGGCCGATAGGCTGCGACACCTGGCCCCGAGCACAAGCACGAGTCGTCGTGCTCGAGCTTGCGCAGCGGCTCCGTGAGCTACGGCGTCCACGGGCCGAGGCCGGCCCGCTTGCGGCCCTCGCGGCAGGCGTCGCCTCCTACGGCGAAATCGCGGCAGCTCCTGGGGCGGTCTTCGTACTCTTGACAGCGGTAGGGCGCGCCGGCGCTGCCATCTCCCGCAAGCGCCACGCAACGACCGTCGGGGCGTGGTAGGTGGGCCTGTTGACCCGTGCCCACGACCCACTCCGGTCGGAGCCTGCGAATCGCATCCCTGGGACGCAACTGCACGACATCGAAGCCGCGGTGGCAGCAGGCGCCGCACGACCCGCAGTCCTCCTCGCGCAGGCGCCCTTCGAAGTAGCGACAGGCGCCCATCTCCGGGGCCACCGCGTTGCTGTCTGCGCGGGCATCGGCGGCCGCTACCCGACACTGGCCGCTGCGAGAACCCCGGGTGCGGTACCACGCGCATGCGCCGCACCGCCGTTCGGCGTCTGGATGGGCCGCGTAGCCGACCGCATGGAGCGGTCTGACCGCGTGCAGCAGCGACTCGGGAACCACGAACGCCTGACCTGCGCGCGCGACTGCCGCCGTCGCCGCAAGCGCCTCGAAGAGCGTCGTGTGCACGAGCGTGTTGCGCACCGCCTCCCACGCCGCGCGCGCCAGCTCGATGGCCGGGTCGAAAGCCTGTACGCCCTCTGGCGGCAGTGCCAGCGGGTCCTCCGGCAATGTGTCCCAGTAGTTACGGTGATCGGTCGTGACCGATAACAGCTCCCCTAGGCCGAAGTGGGCCGCAAGCCCAGCCTGCAGCCGGTGACAGGCGTGCTCCTTGTCCAGGTCCCGCGCGTCCTCGTTGCGCAGACCCCAGTCCGGCATTCGGTGGGCGCCGGGCCCGGCGATGATCGCGTGGCACAGCTCGTGGAAGATGAGTTGTGCCAGGCTGTCGTCCGCGTCGAAATGCGTCGGGGTGCAGATGTACAGCGTGCCCGCGCCGTCGTAGTGCGCGAAGGCGTCGTCGCTGCGTCGCACGCGGTAGCCGAGCTTGGCGGCGGTGGCGAGCCAAATCTCGTCGAGCGGGTCGCGGTAGCGGCGGGTGATTTCTCGCATGGTGATGCGGGCAACGATCGGGTTGGGGGCCGTTTGTCGGGCGCGACGCGGCGGATGCGCGGGGCAGTGTGATTCTGTTAGTGGCTACCGCGCGCGCTTCCATGGGGCAACCGGGCGGCAGAGGTCATCTTGGGGGCGATATGGTCTGCGGTGTTCAAGCGTGCCCGCGGTCGTCGTCGCGTATGACGAAGGAGTAAAGCGCCGGGTACATCGCGGATGTGAAGAGTGCGGCGACGGCACTTGGTGTGGCGGCGCTCGATGGCAGCATGGTCGCAAGCAGTGCTCCGGCGAGGCCTCCCAGCGTGAATGCCCAGCCCGCGACCCGGTGCGTGCGGTGCCATACGGCCTCGCTGCCGAGCGTCCATGGTGTGCGGATGCCGATGACGTGGTTGCTTCGCAGCTTGCCCATGACGAAGCCAAGCGCCACGTGCAGGCCGGACAGGGCGATGAGTAAGTTGCCCATCGATAGCCTGCCGCTTCCGCTCAGGGCGCTACGCAGGATCATCAGTAGCAGCACCAGCATCAACGCGCTCGTGGCGAGTGCAGTGCTCAGGAGAGTGGGGAGGTTCCGCTCCATGTGCTCCGCGCCGCGACCCCAACGACGCTCGATGGGAATTGCGATCAGCATGAGCAGGGGCACACCGGGAACAGTGCTCGCCAGTAGCAATAGCGCTTCGAGTTTTGGCGCAAAGCCGTCTGCGATGCCCATGGCGTTGAAGTGAATCGGGATTTGCGGGGGCAAGCTCGCGTAGCTGGCCAGGCAGGCGAAATTGGCCGCTGCGGTCAGCGCGGTCAGGGTGAGCAGGAATCGGGTCATGCGGGGCGGCGTCTGCGCTTTGGGGCCAACATGTTCGCGATGGCGTGTACCACTTCCTCAGCGACGGACATGTTGATGCGGTAGTAGATGAACTGGCCGCGGCGCTCCTTGTCGAGGAGGCCGGCGTCCACCAGCAGCTTCAGGTGGTGGGATAGGGTCGGCTTGCTGAAGTCGAAATATTCCGCCAACTCCCCTGCAGCCAGCTCGCCCTTCTGCTGCAGTAGCTCGAGGATGCGCCTGCGCTCCGAATGTCGAAGGGCTTCGAAAGTGCGGTCGCCTAGCATTTAGATAGTTAGGCAACTTTCGAAATGCCTGTCAAGCCTGCTGCCGCCCTGGGGCCTTGCCACCCATGCCGCCACCGACTGCGAAAGTTTCGACGACGGTCGCCGCGAGACCATCCGCCACATGGGATACCCTGTGCCGATGGACAAGATGGTGGAGGCCACCGGTGCTCGCCTGTGGACAGTCGCCCTGGGACACGGCTGTCCGGCGCTTTTCTTCAACGGCGGTCCGGGGTGCGATGACTATCTCGGGACAGTCTCGGAGATGATTGCGGATCTGTGCCGAGTCGTTCGGTTCGAACCACGCGGCTGCGGGCGCTCGGATTGGGATGGCAACTACGGCCTCGACACCTTGCTCGAGGATGCGGAGGCTGTGGCTCGTGCCCACAATCTCGAGCGTCCGATCGTCATCGGTCACAGCGCCGGGGCGAACTTCGCTTTGGCCTATGCCATGCGCCGGGCGAACTCGGTTCGGGGGCTGGTTGGCATTGCTGGGGGCAACCTCGTCAACGACCGGACCTGGCACGCCGCCTACAAGGAGGGGCTGCAGGCCGTGGGCGAGGACCACGCGGGCGCAGTATTTCATGCGGATCCGGCGGTCAACCGCGAAGGCAATGATGGCTGGCGTGAGTTCGCGCGCAGGCCCTCGCTGCTCAGGGAGGTCTCGGAGTTATCGGTTCCATGTTGCTTCATCGCAGCCGGCGCCGACATCCGTCCCAATTGGCCGATTCAACAGCTGGCCGCGCTGTTGCCGAGGGGGCGCTACGTCGAAATCGCCGGAGCTGCCCACTACATTTGGGGCAGCCACGCTTCCGAGCTGCGCAGAGAACTCAGAAGTGCGATCGCAAAGATCGCCGCCTGAGGCGCTCATGGCACAGGAGTTTGGGCGGTGAATCGGCGCACGGCTTCTTCACTCGAGGGGGCGTTCAGGGAAGCGCCGACAGTATCGCGGTGTGGTGGCTGTCGAATCGCGATACGTGAACGAGCAATTTCAGAGGTCGGTCGGCCAGCTGCTGTTCCGTCAACTCCCAGGGGCCCGCTCCCGCGTCTGGCAACATCGCGACGTAGTAGGCGCTCGCTGGATTGCCGGGAACTACGGCGAACTGCCCCGCCTGCAGTTCCGTGCCTGCCGCAGAGAGCGCCTGGTAGCGACCGCTTGCGTCGAACTCGAGGGTGGCGTGGTCGGGCGAGGGGGCGCCTGCGCACCATGTCCAGCGGCCGATCAAGGTCGCGAGCAGGTCCTCGGACGATGTGGTGTGTCGGAGATCGCTTTCCAGCGCGCCGCAGCCGTCCGCGCCGAGCCGTTCGCCCGTCGCGTAGCTCGAGGTCTCGGCCGCTTGAACAGGTAGGCTGGTCCGCGTGTAGTGGAGATCGATCCACGCACCGTCTTCATCGGCTGCACGCCAGCTCATGCTGCCGCGATCGGCCGAAAGCTTGAAGCTCGTCGCGGAGGCGTGGACGACGCCGGTGTCGCTCGGGTAGAGCAGGCTGTCTGCTCGCATCGAACGCACGGTCAGGCAGGAGTCGCCGGAGGCGTTGCACATCTCGGCATCGAGGATAGTCAGGGTTCCCTCGTTTCCGAAGCCATGTTGCGCGACCAGCTGTTCGCCCTGCAGCAAAAGGGTCTGGTAGTTGCCCGCGTCGTTCAGCGTGAGCCCGTGATGATCGATCATCAATGACTCGGGGTGATTGCCCGCGCATAGGATCCAGGTGCCCGCCAGTGCTGCGAGGCGCTCGGCGTAGTCGAGGTGGGGTGGCTCGAGCGGGAGGGTGTCGGTCACCCGATCTTGGCAGGCGGGCTGCAATTGCGCTGGCGCGACGATCGGGCGTCTCGCGGGCTCGTCGGTCGTGAAGGTGGCCAAGGGAAGCCTCTCCGTGATGCCTTCCCCGTCCACCTCGACAGAGCGGAGCACGATCAGCTCGCCGGAGAGCACACCGGCTCCGAAGGTCGCACTCAGCAGAAAATTGGGTTCCGCGGCCGGCGTCGGTGGTGTCAGCATTCCCTCTTCACTGCTGAAGGCCTGTGCCAGCGGACCGTCGAGGGGTGGCTCGAGCGAGGTGGCACCGTCGAAGTAGAGGATGAATCCCGCTTCTGTGCCGAGAATCGAGAGCTCTCCGGAGAAGACGTGGTCGAGGTGTCCGTCCGTGCTGGTGAGGGTGAACTCGGCGCCCTGGTGGACGCTGGACCCTCCGCAGCTCGAATTTTCCCGGAGCATCGGTTTCCCGCTTACGCTCAGGAAGATATCGACGCCGCTCGCGTCCCAGCCATCGAGCCGCCAATAGAGCGCGGCGGCGCCATGACTTGGAGTCAGGTCTGAGATGCTGGCAAGGATGTCGTGGGTGCTTGGACCATAGGGCGTTGGTGCATCCGGGTCGAGTTGGACCACGGTGTCGTCGCCGCAGAACGTCACGCCCGAGGAGTCGCTGCCGGACTGGCCTCCTGGATCGGGCTCGATCACGGGGGCAGCCGGTTGTTCGGTTGCTGTCTCGACCGGCTCGGGCTGCGCGGCAATCGGCACCGGAGCTTCGAGGGAAGGGTGACTTCGGTGGCAGCCGGGGCCCGCCGCCAGCAGCATCGCGGTGGTGGCCACGAGCCGGGCCGAACGGCCGGCACTGCCTCGCTTTTGCATGATCGCGACGAGCATCCGCTGCGCTCCCTTGCTTTGGTTGCGAGGTCTAGCGTTCCCCCACGGGCGCTCCCTTGCAAGTCACGAATTCGTCAAAATAGCACATTCTATGGCGCAATTTGGCGGGTCTTTGTGCCATATTGGGAAAGTGGAGCGGGTCGCACGCCAGGTATTGCGCGCGCTGCGGGGCAAGCGCTCACAGCGCGCGTTCGCCCGACGCCTCGGGTTTCGCGGCAATCCCATGACCGACTGGGAGCACGGGCGACGCTTTCCGACTGCGCGCGAGGCCCTGCGCGTGGCGGCCATCGCGGGCAAGGACCCGCGCACTGCATTGGAGCGCTTCGCTCCCGGGGTTCCGCTGGACTTCGACGACTCCGGCCCGAAGCTTGGGGCCTGGCTCGCCGCGCTGGCCAACGGAATCACCATCACGGAGCTGACGGCCCGCAGTGGGCTGTCGCGCTTCGCGATTGGTCGCTGGCTGTCGGGACAACGTCAGCCGCGCCTGCCGGACTTCTTTCGCTTGGTAGATGCCATCAGCGGGCGCCTGCCCGATCTGGTGGCCGAACTCGTGCCCATTGCGGAGGTTCCGGCGCTGGCGGCGCGGCACGCGGCAGCGGAGGCGGCGCGTCGCCTCGCCTACGACGAACCGTGGACGGAAGCCATCCTGCGCGTCCTCGAGTCACCGGAGTACCGCGGTTTTCCGGTCCATCTCGAGGGCTATCTGGCAGCTCGGCTGGGCTTGCCCCCGGAACTCGAGCGGCGCGCGCTCGCGCGTCTGGAGGCGGCAGGCCTGGTGCGCTTCGACGGCGTTCGCTACGCCGAGCTGCGGCCGATGACAGTCGACACCCGCGGACGGCGCGAAGCCCTGTACGCCCTGCGCAGCCACTGGAGCCAGGTGGCTGCAGCGCGCGCCGCCGAGCCCCGCGCGGACGATTTCTTCGCCTACAACGTGCTGTCGGTGTCCGCTGAGGACTACGCGCGGATCGCGGAGCTGCTGCGCGCGAGCTACCGCGAAATTCGCTCGATCGTGGTCAGCTCGGAACCGGCCGACCACGTGGCCCTGGTCAATCTCCAACTCGTGGGCTGGAACGACTGAGCCGCACGGGGGTCGCGTCCTTGTCGAGGTTGGGCCGGGACGGCGCCTCAGCCGCCCTGCGCAACCTTCCATCCGGTCTCTGCCGTCTGGTCCACCACCGCCTTCATGCCGAGGGCCGCTGAGGAGCTGGCGTTGCCGTCGAGGCCGCGTTTGTAGACGCCCTGGATGATGGCGGCCAGGCGGAAGAAGCCGAAGGCCAGGTAGAAGTTCCACTTGGGGATGCGGTCGCGGCCGGTGAGCTGACAGTACATTTGGATGTACTCGTCTTCCTTCGGGATCTCTGGCCCGAGCGCCATCGCTTCCATGGTGTGGTACTTCATGCAGTTGTAGGCCAGGTCGGCCATGGGGTGGCCCAGGGTGGATAGCTCCCAGTCAAGTAGCGCCACCACCCGCGGTTCGGTGGGGTGGAAGAGCAGGTTGTAGAGCTGGTAGTCGCCGTGGACGATGGTGGTGGTGTCGTCGTCGGGAATGTTCGCCGGCAGCCACTCGAGCAGCTTGTCCATGGGCGCGATGTCGTGGGTCTTGGAGTCCAGGTATTGCTTGGTCCAGCGGTGTACCTGGCGGGAGAAGTAGTTGCCCGGCTTGCCGTAGTCCTCGAGTCCGCGGGCCTTGTAGTCGACGCTGTGCAGCGCCGCCATCACGCGGCACATGTCTTCGTAGGCCTGGTGCCGGTCGCCCTCGTCGAAGCTCTTGAGCCCCGAGTCGCGCACGATGCGGCCCTCGATGTAGTCCATCACGAAGAAGGGGGTGCCGATGATGGAGTCGTCCTCGCACAGCAGGTGCGCCTTGGGCACCGGCACGTCGGTGTCTTCCAGGGCGCGGTAAATGCGGTACTCGCGCTCGATGGCATGGGCGCTCTTGAGCAGCTTGCCCGGGGGCTTCTTGCGCAGCACCAGGCGCCGCCCGTCGCAGTCGAGCATGTAGGTGGGGTTACTCTGCCCTCCCTCGAATTGCTTGACCGATGTGATCGAGGCGTGGCCCTCGAGGTTCGCTTTCAGGTAGGCGTTGAGGGCGGCTTCGTCGAAGCGGTGGGCTTCGCGGACGTCGACCAGGCCGACTTTGATCTGGGGGGCTTGTTCTTCAGGCATCGCGGTACTTTCGCAGTTCGAGGCGGGCGATCTGGTCCATGTGAACCTCGTCGGGGCCGTCGGCCAGGCGCAGGGTGCGCTGGTTGGCCCAGGCGCCGGCGAGGAAGGTGTCCTGGCACACGCCCATGCCGCCGTGGGCCTGGATGGCGCGGTCGATGACGGCCAGGGCCATGCTCGGGGCGGCGACCTTGATGGCGGCGATTTCCTGGCGCGCCTGCTTGTTGCCGACGGTGTCCATCATGTGGGCCGCGCGCATGGTCAGAAGCCGCGCCTGGTCGATTTCGATGCGCGAGCGGGCGATGTCCTGGCGGATGGAGCCCATGTCGGCGAGCTTTTGACCGAAGGCCACGCGCTTTTGCACGCGGTTGCACATCAGCTGCAGGGCGCGCTCGGCGGTGCCGATGGAGCGCATGCAGTGGTGGATGCGACCCGGTCCAAGGCGGCCCTGGGCGATTTCGAAGCCGCGGCCCTCGCCCAGCAGCATGTGGTCGGCCGGCACGCGCACGTCCTTGAACTCGATCTCGGCGTGGCCATGGGGCGCGTGGTCGTAGCCAAAGACGGTCAGCACACGTTTGATGGTGACGCCCTCGGTGTCGCGCGGCACCACGATCATCGACTGCTGATGATGGCGGGGGGCGTCGGGGTCGTTCTTGCCCATGAAGATGAAGACCTTGCAGCGCGGGTCGCCGGCGCCCGAGGACCACCACTTGCGGCCGTTGATCACGTATTCGTCGCCGTCGCGCACGATGGAGGACTGGATGTTGGTGGCGTCCGATGAGGCCACGTCCGGCTCGGTCATGCAGAAGGCGCTGCGGATTTCGCCGTCCAGCAGGGGCTGCAGCCAGCGCTCGCGCAGGGCGTCGCTGCCGTAGCGCACCAGCACTTCCATGTTGCCGGTGTCGGGGGCCGAGCAGTTCATGGCCTCCGACAGCAGCGGGTAGTAGCCGGTGATCTCGGCGATGGCGGCGTACTCCAGGTTGGTCAGGCCGCCGCCAAACTCGCTCTCGGGCAGAAAGAGGTTCCACAGGCCGTTGGCGCGCGCCTTCTTCTTTAGCTGCTCCATGATCGGAGTCGGCGCCCAGCGGTCACCCTCGGCGACCTGGGCGGAGAAGATGGGCTCGGCCGGTGCGATTTCCTTTTGGGCGAACTCCAGAACCCGCGCGTGCAGGTCCCTGGCGCTGTCGGAAAACTGGAATGACAGCTCGAAATTCATGGTGCTCTTCTTTCTGCTTGGCTGCGATTTTGGGGTCCCGGGCGAGCTGGGACCGCCGGCTGGGGCACCGCAGCATAGGAGCTGTGCGGCGCCGGGATCAATGGTGGGTCAGTAGCCGCCGAGGCTGGCGAAGCGGTCGCGGTGGAAGGCCGCGTCGCCGAAGGTCATCTCGGAGGCCCGCGCGCGCTTCATGTAGAAGCCGATGTCGTGCTCGTCGGTCATGCCGATGCCGCCGTGCATTTGCACCGCTTCGTTGGCGATCAGGCAGTAGGCCTCCGAGAGCTTGGCCTTGGCCAGGCTGACCAGGCTGCGGGCCTGGGGGTCGGCGTGCCCGTTTTCGGCGTCGAGGGCGCGCGCCGCAGCCATCGCCACCGAGCGCGCCAGCTCCAGCTCGATGAACATGCGCGCCGCCCGGTGCTTGAGGGCCTGGAAGGTGCCGATGACGGTGTCGAACTGCTTGCGCTCCTTGAGGTAGTCGAGGGTCATCTCGAAGGCTGCGTTCATGCCGCCGAGCATTTCGCCGCAGAGGGCGACGGTGGCGCGGTCGATGGCGGTCTCCAGCACGCCATGGCCCGCGCCCAGCTCGCCGAGCAGGGCGTCGCCGTCCACGCGCACACTTTCGAGCTCCAGGATGGCGGCGTTGCGCGAGTCGACCCGGCCCTGGGCCTGGACCTTCACGCCCGCGGCGTCGGCGGGCACGATGAACAGCGAGATGCCCTCGCGCTCACCGGCTTGGCCGGCGCTGCGCGCGGCGACCACGAAGGCGTCGGCCTGGGCGCCGCCCAGTACGTGCAGCTTGCGGCCCTGGAGCCGATAGCCGTCGCCGTCGGCGCTGGCCTGTAGCTCGATGCGGCTGAGGTCGTAGCGCGAGGCGGGCTCCGAGTGGGCCAGCGCCAGCACTGACTCGCCGGCGATCAGCGGCGTCAGCCAGCGCTCCTTTTGGGCGGCGTTGCCCGCGAGTGATAGCGCCTGGCCCGCCATCATCACCGACTCGAGCAGCGGCTCGGGCGCCAGCGTGCGGCCGGCGGCTTCGGTGACCACGATCATGGACGCCAGCCCCAGGCCGAGGCCGCCATCGGCTTCGGAGAAGGGGATCGCGGTCCAGCCGAGCTCGGCCATCTGGCGGTAGAGCTCGAGCGAGTAGCGACGGCTGTCGTCGCCGTCGCGCAGGGCGCGGAAGCGGCTGATGGGGGAGTGTTCGTTGAAGAATGCGCCGGCGGTCTGGGCCAGCATGGTCTGGTCTTCGTCGAGGATGAGCTGCATGGAATCGTTCTCGCGGTTGGGGTAGGGCGGTGGGACTCGGCGGCCTGCTCAGTCGGGCAGCTCCAGCACGCGCTTGGCGATGATGTTGAGCTGGATCTCGCTGGTGCCACCTTCGATGGTGTTGCCGCGGGAGCGCAGCCAGGCACGCGTTTGATCTAGCTCTTCTTGGCTGAAGCCCGGGGTCTCCCAGCCCACGGCCTGCGGTCCGCGGATCGAGAGCATCAGCTCTTCGCGGCGTTGGTTGAGCTCGGTGCCGTAGATCTTGAAGATCGAGGACTCGGGGCCGGGGCGATGGCCGGCCTTGAGGTTGTCGGCGTTGCGCTGCATGGTCAGCAGGAAGGCGCGGTGGTCCATGCTGACGGCCGTGACGCGGTCGCGAATCGAGGGGTCGCTCAGGCGCCCGTCTGCTTCGCCCAGGTACTGGCGGGCCAGCTCGGCCAGGGGATTTTTGGGTGGTCCTCCCTTGTCCCCGCGTGGGGCGCCGCCGCCGAAGACGTTGCCGATCATGTTGCGCTCGTGGCCGAGCAGGGCCTTGGCCACCGTCCAGCCGCCGCCGAGGCCGTTGATGATGTTGCGGGTGTGGGCCTTGGCGTTTTCGAAGAAGGTCTCGCAGAAGGGCGAAGCGCCGCTGATCAGTTTGATCGGGCGGGCCTCAACTCCTGGTTGATCCATGTCGAGCAGCAGGAACGTGATGCCCATCTGCTTTTTGACCTGGCTGTCGGTGCGCGTGAGCGCGAACATCCAGTCGCTCTTGTCGCCGTAGCTGGTCCAGATCTTCTGGCCGTTGAGGGTAATCTCGTCGCCGTCGATTACCGCGCCGGCTTGCACCGAAGCCAGGTCGCTGCCCGCGTTCGGCTCGGAGTAGCCCTGGCACCAGCGGATCTCGCCGCGCACGATGGGCGGGATGTGCTCCTGCTTCTGCTCTTCGGTGCCGAATTGCAGCAGCGTCGGGCCGATCATCTGCAGCCCGAAGCCCGTCAGCGGCGGCGGCAGACGCAACCGGCCCAGCTCCTGATCGAGAACCTTGGCTTCTTCGCGCGAGAGCCCACCGCCGCCGTATTCCTTGGGCCAGGTGGGCGCCGTCAGTCCGCGCGAGGCCATGATTTCGCAGTAGCGCTTGGCCTCGGGGTGGTGGAGTTCGGGATTGCGTCCGCCCCAGTAGGCGGCGTCGGGGCCGAGCTGGCCCCGGATTTCCTTGGGCGTTTCGTTTTCCAGGAAGGTGCGGAGTTCGGTGCGGAAGCTTTCCAAATCGCTCATCTGCGAAGTCCTCGTCTGGGTGTGCGGTCTCGGGCTAGGGCAAAAGACCGCGGCGCGTCAGCTCGTCGCGCAGCGCCGCAGCCTCGCCCTGGAAGCGGATGGTGTCCAGCCCCAGCGATGCCGCTGCGGCCGTGTTTTGCTCCCGATCGTCGATCAGCAGGCAGCGCTCGGGGGCCACGCCCAGCTGCTGGCAGGGGCCGAGGAAGGCGCGTGCGTCGGGCTTGCGCACGCCGGTGTTGCAGGAGACGAAGCTCGGCTCGATGTAGCGCCCGATGCCCAGTCGCTCGACGTAGTCGGCGTACCAGGGTGAGTAGTTGGACAGCAGGTGCATGGCGACGCCGGCGGCTTTGAGCTCGGCCAAAAGCGCTTCGATGCCCGCGATCCAGCCGCAGCTTTCGACCATGCAGCGCTTGAGTCCGGGGCCGTCGAAGCTGCGGCCGTCGCGGAAGAAGTCCCGAAGCAGGGTCGTTTCGTCCACGCGTCCCAGCTCGAACTGCCCCCACAGCCGCGGGTGCTTGACGGCGATGAGCTCGTCCAGGCTCATGCCGAAGAAGGCCGGCACCTCCCGGTAGAAGGGATCGTGCACCAGCGTGTCCATCAGGTCCCAGAGGATCACGGAGCTCATGGCGACAGCTGGAGTATCCCGGCCCGGCCCTGGTGTACATAGTCGGCCCATGCGCTTCGACCCAGAGCTGACACCCGCCCGCTTCCTACGCCGCTACAAGCGCTTTTTCCTCGACGCCGAGCTGGAGAGCGGCGAGCGCGTGGTGGCCCACTGTCCCAATACCGGCAGCTTGCGCGGCTGTCTGGTGGAAGGCGCACCCGTGATGCTGCAGCCGGCCAGCGATCCGAGCCGCAAGCTGGCCTGGACCTGGAAGATGATCCGCATCGACGGTTGTTGGGTGGGCGTGGATACGGGCCTGGCCAACGGCCTGGTCGCCGATGCCATCGAGGCGGGGCTGATCTCGGAGCTTTCGGGCTACCGGCGCGTCTTTCGCGAGGTGAAGTACGGGGTCGAGGGGCGCAGCCGCATCGACCTGCTGCTCTCCCGGGGTGGCACCCTCGAGCCGCAGCCCGGTCGCCGGCGGGGCGCGCGGCAGCTACCCGAGGGCGACGAACGGGTCTACGTGGAGGTGAAGAATACGACGCTGGCGTTCGGGGAGCGCGGCGCGCGCGTGGCTGCCTTTCCCGATGCGGTCACCGAGCGCGGGCGCAAGCACCTGATGGAACTCGTGGACGTCGTCAAGCAGGGGCAGCGCGCGGCCATGGTCTTCAGCGTGCAGCGGGGCGACTGCCATGCTTTCACCACGGCCGACAGCATCGATCCGGCCTATGGCGAGGCTTTTCGGGCGGCGCTCGAAGCGGGCGTCGAGGCCTACGCGCTGGCAGCCCGCATCGGTCCGCGCGAGCTGCGGCTCAGCGAGCGCTTGCCGCTGATCGAGCTTTGACAGAACTCCCGTCGTCTCAGTGCAGGCGGCGGTAGAGCCCGACCACCACGCCCAGGATCTGGGTCGAGCGCCAGTCGTCCATGTTCACGATGATGTCGGTCATGTTGTCGTTGGCCGGCACCAGGCGCACCCGATCGGACTCGGGGTAGTAGTACTTGCAGGTGGCTTCTTCGCCCACCAGGGCCACGATGATCTCGCCGCGGTTGGCGTGTAGCTGCTTCTGCACGAAGACGAAGTCGCCGTCGTTGATACCGGCGTTGATCATGGACTCGCCCGAGACGCGCAGGCCGAAGACGTCTTGCGCGCCGCCCAGCAGCATGCGGTCGACCTTGACGGTGTCTTCGGGCTGCTCGATGGCTTCGGTCAGGTGACCGGCGGCCACGCGTCCCACGATGGGGATTTCCACCAGGTTGTCTGGGGACTCCTCGTCGGCGGCTGGGCTGGACATGCGCGTGGGGCGCAGGGCGCGGGACTTCATGTCCTCGCGCGTCAGGTAGCCCTTGCGCTCCAGGGCCCGCAGGTGGTCGTTGACCCCGTTGGTGCTGCGGATGCCCATGAAGTTGCCGATCTCGCGGAGGGTCGGCGGGTAGCCCCGTTCCACGATGGAGGACTCGATGTACTTCAGCACCATTTCCTGTCGTTCGGTAAGCTTTTGCACGGGGGCCTCGCCAGGTAGGAGTTACTGCTCGCGCGGTTAGGTGAGACCTTGAAGTACAGAACGCGTGGACAGATGTCAAATTCTGGGTTTCCAGGGATCGGCGGTCTCGCGTCGCGTGTCGCGCGTTTCGCACCCTTGGTCGAGTGAACAGCACGGCGCATGCGAGCAGCAGTGATGCGGGTATGGGCGATCACCGGCGCCCACGGCAGTTCGGTTGCCCTGGATTCGAGGCGCCTATTGGTCCTCGGGCGCCCCGTCCCCGCGCCGCCGCAGGCGCTCGGCCAGGCCCTCGAGCGGACTGAAGCCGAGAATATCGGTGATGCTGCCGACATTGGCGATGCGCTCGCGGGCGATCTTGGCGGCCGGTCCGAATGTTCCGGCCAGGTCGATGCCGCCCAGGATGTTGCGCGCCCGACGGCCCACGGCGCGGGCCGCGTCGGCGGCCAGCGCCATTTGCACGTAGCTGGGCGAGGGGTTGATGATCACGTCGCGCAGGGCGACGGCGCGCGTCCAGGCGCCGGGCTCCGAGGCGCGCAGCAGGCCTTCGATCTGCGCGCGTTCGGCGAAGATGCCCAGGTGCAGCGGGCCCAGGGCGCCCGCGACCACGTTGCGTAGCAGGCGCTGGTCGCGCCGGAAGTCGCCGCCCAGGGGGCCGGTCCAATCGAGCAGCAGCTCCGGGCCCACGATGCGGTCGAGCAGGCCGTGGCGGCGATGCAGGGCGCAGGCGGTCCACAGCGTCTCGCTCTCCCAGATCGCGAGCAGCAGGCTGTGGCCGTCGGGCAGCAGCAGGTCCAGGGCCCGCGACAGCATCTGCAGCGAGGGTAGCGGCAGGCGCTTGGGTGTGGGCCAGAAGCGGATGCGCCCTTCTTCCTCGAGCTCGCGGGCGACCGACAGCAGCGTCAGCCATTGGCTGACGTAGTCCAGGGCCAGCCCCACGCGCTCGGCGGCCCGCTCGGTGAGCTCTTCGATGGCGCCATGCTCGAGGATCAGGGCCCTGCGCGCGCCCGCCCGCTCGCAGGCGGCGGCGATTTGCTCGGGATCGTCGACGCGCTGCAGTTCGGCGCCAGCGGTGGCCGCCGCGGCTCCGCCGCCGGTCATCAGACTGGCGATGACGGCCCCCTCGGCGTCGGTCACCAGCACCAGAGTGCCCCGGGGGCGCGGCTGCAGCAGCGGCGCCTCGCTGTCGCCAGCTTCGTCGGGATGGGCGGCGAAGAGCGACAGCAGGTTGCGGAACTGGGGGGCGGTGAAGCCCTCGAAGCGCACGTTGTCGGCCAGCATTAGGAGCGCTCCGCGCGGGCTGCCGGTGGACGCGATCGCCGCGGGTCTCCGGCTTGTGTGGGCTCGCTCGCCTCTTGCAGCAGCAGCAGTCGGCAGCTGCGGCCGGGCATCGGAATCGACACCGTGCGTTGTCCGCTGAAGCGTTCGTCGGCGTAGATATCGTGGAGGATCATGGGCCTGGGCAGGTGCTGTTCGGCGAGGCAGTCCTCGCGCCCGGGGTGGACGATGAACAGCACCTGCGGTTCACCGTCGAGTTCGTGCACGCTGCGGATCAATGGGCGCGGGAAGACCGGAAATTCGGGCACAAGCCCCAGCTCGCTCGCGCGGCTGCGCAGCACCTCGTCGACGGCGGCGCGGTCGTCCAGGTCCGCCTGGGGGCTGCCGCCGGGGGGAGCGAAGTCGTGGGGCTGCAGATCGGCATCCATGTGCGGCAGCCCGGGACCGTAGATGACGCTGCCGCCGCGGCGGGCAAAGGCCTCAAGCTGCTGCCAGCGGGTGGCGTCGGCGAACTCGAAGCTCGGCGCGCAGATCAGCTGCAGCTCGGGGTAGCGCTCCAGGTCGGCGTCGCCGTCGAGGTAAATAAATGGCAGTTGCAGGTCGCACAGGGCGGCGTCCAGCTGGTCGATCACGGCGCGCCAGGCGTGCTGAATCGGCTGTGCGAAGCCCAGGGGGTCGCGGCGGCAGCCGGCGCTGGCGGGCAGGCCCATCAACTCCAGGGTGCTGGGGCTGCAGGCACCCAGGGTGTGGGTGGCCCGGGAAAGCGCTGCATATTCGCCGGGTAGGGAGATGGCCACGGCGGCGCGGCGCTCGAGCTGGTGCAGGCGGCAGTCGCGCACCGCCCGTACCAGACGTGCGACACCGGCGGCGCTGGGACGCAGGGAGCCATCGGCGGCCACGGGGGCACCCACCCAGCGGTCGCGGTCCACGGTCATGTAGAGGTTGAAGCCGCGCAGGCCGAAGGCCAGGGCGCACAGGGCGCTCTGCAGCGCGTCCTGGATCGAGCGCGCCCCGAACCAGGGCGGCGCGCCCAGGCCCAGCTCCGGCGCCAGGGCCGGCCGTGCGTGGGCCGCGAGCCGCTGGGTGCGGCGCCGCACCGCCTCGAGTCCGTCGCGGCCGTGGTAGTAGTCGAGACCGACGGCGTCCACGGCGCCTTCCAGGGAGGCCAGCGTGACCGGTAGGCCAAGGTCGCCCATGGGCAGATTGTGGACGGTGGGGATGCCGTCGAGACCCGCCTCGCCCAGGGAGCGAGCCATGTCGGCCAGGGCATCGCGCAGCATCACGCCCTGGAAACGCGCCCAGTCCAGGTGCCGCGGCAGGCCTCCCGGCGCCTGGGGGTCGAAGCGGCGCGGCGGCTCGATGGCGTCGAAGCCCTGAAACTGCGTGCCCCAGGCGCGCTCGAGGCGGGTCAAGTCGCCGTGGCGCTGCTGCAGGAAGCTGCGGAAGTCGGCAATGGCGTCGGGGTGGTAGTCGCTGTCGTAGGGGGCGTCGCGGAAATAGAACGAAGCCTCGTTATCCACCTGCAGCAGCGCGAGCGGGCCCTCAGGAGCGCGGTAGGGGGCGAGCACGGGGCCCAGGGCGCGGTACCACTGGGCCACCTGGGCACGAAAATGCCGACTGGCGTAGGAGGGCACGGGGAAGAAGCGCGGCACGGCCGGCAACAGCAGCGGCCTGCCCCGGGCCGATAGCGCCTGGTTGCGCGTGTCGAGCACCACGCTGCGCGGTAGTCCGAAGTAGCTGAGCTCGGCGTTTACGTGGGGGCCCGGCCGCAGAAAGACCCACAGCCCCAGCTCCTGGGCCAGCTCCAGGAAGCCGCGCAGGTTCAGGCGCGGGTCGTGCTGGCCGAAGTCGAGGTCGCCGTCGGGCCGCTGGTGCACGCCCCAGGGCACGTAGCTCTCGACCATGTTCAGGCCGAGCGCGCGCAGCGACTCCAGGGCCGGTCGCCATTGCTGCGGCTCGAGCCGGAAGTAATGCAGGGCCCCCGAATGAATCGGATGCCGCTGCCCCTCGACCTCGAAACCCGAGCCCAGGAGTCGCACCCGGGCGGGTTGTGCAGGCCGCGAAGGCCGAGCCGAGGGTCGCCGCGCTCCCATGGCGCCGGGAGACTACCTCAAGGGCGGCGTGGCGCGAGGGGGTTGTCGCCGGCTGCGAGCGATTTGCCAGAGCGAAGGCCGGTTTGGGACCTCCGAAAGCTCACGGCTACCAGAGCCGCTCTTTCCTGGCGAAGTTGTGGTGGTTTGAAACCGATCGACGCTCTAGGCTGCAGCCATGTCCTGGCTCCTGATCGGGCTCGGCGGTGCGGTTGGCACGCTGATGCGTTACGGCCTGACGTTGGCCCTGGCCAAGACCGCGGGCACGGCCTTTCCTTTTGGCACCCTGCTGGCCAACGCCCTGGGCTCGTTTCTGCTCGGCGTGGTGGCCGAGGCCTTTGCGGGCGCCAGCCTCGGAGGGACCGACTACCGCCTGATCCTCGGGGTGGGTGTGATGGGGGGCTTCACCACCTACAGCTCTTTCAACCTGGAGACCCTGCGCATGGTGGAGCAGGGCGAGCCGGCCCGGGCGCTCCTGTACGCGTTGACGATGGCGGCGCTGTGCCTGGGCTGCGGGGTCGGCGGCATTCGGCTTGGCCGCCTGCTGGCGCCGGGCTGAGAACGCGAGGCATGGATTCAGGCCGCCTGAGTGTCGGCATCGGCGGGGCGCTGGGGCGGCGCCGAGGGCCTACCGAGCAGCTCGGCCTGTAGCAGCGTGAGGCCGAGGCAATCGAGAATGAATCCGAGCGGGCGGGGGCGGGAGGCGATCTCGCGGGCGCCGTCAAGGGCCAGATCACGGGTGACGCGGAACCAGGGATCCTGGATCTTGCACAGGCAGAAACCGCGCAGTTCGGCGGCGCTCAGGCGCTCGGCCTCGACACCGGCACTGATGGCGGCCAGCTCCTCGCCGTCGAAGAAGATGCCCTGGAGCGGCTCCTCCGTGCTCGCCAGCCGCGCCGTCATACACGCGATTTTCCGGTTGATTCCGGTGGCTTCGAGCGTGAAGCGCACGGGGACCGGGAGGTCTCGCAGGTGCCGGGCGGGGAAGCCTCGCAGCTCTTCGAGGAACGCATCGGGCACGCTTGCCGGAACCGGGTCGGTGCCGTGGGCGCGCGCTTGAGGGGTGCTCGAGTGATCCATCTGCGTCTCCGTTCAGCATTAACCAACGGAGCGCCGGGTGCAACTTTTTACTGAAACTTTGATCAGGTATTTTCAGCGTGGAGGTCGGTTCTTGCCGAGCGCCATGGCCGCGGCGTGCAAAAAGCCCCAGAGCGCGGCTGCGCCGAGCACGGGCCAGGCGAAGTGGGGCTTGTCGAGGCCCACCAGAATCGCAGCGGATACCAGTGCCCCCGCGAGCACCAGGCCGGCGAAGATGCGGCGTCCCAGACGCTCGTTGGCGTACTGCACGGAGGGCTGCTTGACCTCCATGCTCAGCCGCCCCTGGCGCAGATCTTCGAGGATTTCGTCGGCCCGTGCGGGCAGCTCGCTGGCGGCCGAGCGGAAGCGCGTGGCCAGCAGCAGGAGATCGCTGGTGAGGCGCTCTGGCGAGTAGCGATAGCCCAGCACGTCCAGGAAGTGCGGCTTGAGTTCATCGGCCAGGTTCAGGCCCGGCACGATCTGGCGCGCAATGCCCTCAACCGTCATCAGGGCCTTGCCCACCATCAGGAAGTCGGGGGGCACCTCGAGGCCATAGCGCATGGCGCCGCCAGCCAGATCGCGGATCATCTCGGCGAAGACGATGTCGCCCAGGTTCTTGCCCAGGTATTTGTCGCACAGGCGCGAGACCTCGGTCTCGTAGGCGGCGCGGTCGATCTTCTTGGTCGGGCGACCGATGGCGTAGAGGGCGTCGGCCACGGCCCGCGGATCCTCGCGACCCACGGCCAGCACCAGGTCGACCAGGCGGTCGCGCAGGCGTGGGGTCAGGCGGCCCACCAGCCCCAGATCGATCAGGCCCAGGATGGGCTGGTCGGGCGTGCCGCTGATCAGGATGTTGCCCGGGTGCGGATCGGCGTGGAAGAAGCCGTGCTCGAAGATCATCCGCACGCTGACCTCGATGGCGACCTGGGCGATACGCTCGCCGCTGGCGCCCTGTTCGACCGCCTCGAAGACGTTGCCGCCTTCCAGGAACGAGAGGGTGATCACCTTGCGCGAAGAGGCCTGGCGGTAGACCTTGGGGAAGCGCACGTTGGGGTGGCCCGCCAGGTTCTCGGCGAAGCGCTCGGCGTTGTCGGCCTCCAGGGCGTAGTCGAGTTCGGCGTTGATGGCGCGGTCGAACTCGTCGACCAGCTTCACCGGCGAATAGAGCTTGGCTTCCGGCACCGAGCGCTCGATGGCGTGGGCCAGCCAATAGAGCAGGTCGATGTCGCGCTCGATGGTGGCGGAGGTCTGCGGGCGCTGGATCTTGACGACCACGTCCGCGTCTTCGCCCTCGGTACGCAGCTTGGCCCGGTAGACCTGTCCGATGGAGGCCGAGGCGATCGGCGTGCGGTTGAACTCCGAGAACAACTCCGCAATCGGCGCTCCCAGCTGCAGCTCCAGCTCGGGCAGCATCTGCTCGAAGGGCAGGGGGGGCACGTCGTCCTGAAGCTTCTCCAGCTCGCGGATGATGTCGGGCGGCACCAGGTCCGGGCGCGTCGAGACGATCTGGCCGAGCTTCACGAAAGACGGCCCCAGCTCCTCGAGCACGCGCCGGATGCGCTCGGCGGTGCTGAGCTTGTTCGAGCCGCTCTGGCGGGCGGCCTTGCCCGCCAGCAGGCTGCTGAGGCCGGTGCGCTCGACCAGCTCGCCAAAGCCATGCCGGGCCAGCACCGCCGTGATCTCGCGCAGGCGTCCCAGGTCGCGGACGGTATGCAGCAATGAGGGAGTGCGCGTCATGGGCGGGCTACTGGGGGGGCTCGGGGGCCTCGGCCGGGGGCGCCTCGGCGTCCAGCGGGGCGGCCGTTGCCCCGGCATCGGGGGCTGTCAGGCCTGGCGCGGGCTTCGGCTCGAATGCTTCCGGGGTGGCCGCGGGCTCCGGTGGCAGCGCCTCCATTGGTGGATACTCCGGCGGAACCTCGGCCTGCGTACGACAGCCGGCCAGGGCCGACGACGCCAGCACGGTGGCGGCCAGCCCTAGCTCCCACAGCGCGCCCAGCGGTGGTTTTCCCATTGGCTAGGCCTACCGCATCGGTCCCGCACTGAGAAGCCACCGACGCGATCCAAGAACCTGCAAAAAGCTGCCAGGACGTTTTTTGGTGCGGCGGCGGCATGGTCGAGTCGCTGATCGCTACCATCCGCCGCGAACTCTGGGACGTCGAGCACTTCGAGGACTTGTCGGTCGCCAGCACCCGATTGACCCAGTTCCTCGACGACTACAACGAGCGACGCGCGCACATGGGTCTCGATGGGCTGACCCCCGCCGATCGCTACCACCGCCGCACACCGCGGGTGCTGTTACTGCTCGACGCCGTCGGTCGCAGACGCCAGGGCGCGCCGTCGCAGCGCGGCTCCCACGAGCAGTTCGAGGGAATACCCAGCAGTCACAGCGGCGCTCCGATGGAGGTGCTGCGGCTGGTGATCGTCGACGGGCAGATACAGCTGCGCCTGTGCGGCGCTCGTGGAGGTGTGCTGGCACTGCCGGCATCGAGCGGGGGGCGGAGCAGGTCTGAGGGGCTGGCGCCACGGTCAGCCGGCTTGGGCGATCGCAGACAAGGCGCAGATGCGCCTGTGCAAGCGCTACCAGCGATTTTTGGCACGCGGCAAACCGCCCCAGAGGGCCATGATCGCGATCGGGCGTGAGCTGGTGGGCTTTCTGTGGGCGGTGATCCGGGGAGGGCAAGCAGCGCCGGAGCCAGCCCGGGGCGAGCCGACAAAGACTCCGGGGTGCCGAGCAATAACGCGCTGGGGGGGGGGCTGGAACGCGCTCTGAGCACCGCGCGCAGGGCAGGATGAGCCAATCGGCCGCCCTGCGTAGATTTACCTTTCAGTGAAGCGCCGGACTGCTGTGAAGAAGTCACCAAAAGAAACCAACATCCCAAGAACCAAGAACCATCCCCGCAGCGCGATCTTTGGAACACTGTTTTTTTGTGCCCCGCGCGCCGCTCCAGATCCCGCGCTCACCTCGCCAGCAGCGCCAGCCGCCGCTGCAACCGTCGATTCCAGGCCGGCCCCCATGGAAGGGGCTTCCCACCATCGCCGTCTGCGCTTTGCAGACGTCATTGCTGCCGCCCAGGCAAGCCTCGCGACCGGCTGATCGCCATCCTTGGCCGGGTGGGAAGGGCACCCACTGGATCACGTCCTGATCCGCTCTCGGGACCGCCACGGCGCCAGCTGCGGCGTCCGGTCCCCTTGAAATACACGGAATATTCCGGCGGAGGCCGTCCTTGCATCTGGCACCGTATCGCCCCCGATCATCGGCTCAGCACTTCCGCCGAGCACATCTAGAGCCCTTGGGCCTTCATGACATGAGCAAACGAGTCAAGTTTGCTCGAGCCCCAATGACAGCGAGGGTTGGACCCAAGGGCTCTAGACCCCCTGCACAACGCTCGGAGTCAATTGCGACGTTCTGTGGGTCGCTGCGTCCCGCGCTTCGAGTCAGGCCGCAACGTCCTGCCTGATCCACGCGCGCTCGATCGCTCGTTCGACTTGCTCGAACGCGTCTCGGAGGTGGGTTGGCGTCGGAGGGGCCTGTGCCTGGGCGCTGGCGAGTGCCGGCTGCAGCAGGCGGTTGTAGGCACGGGTGATGGTCAGCGCGGCGCGTAGACCAAAGCGGGTCGTTCGGTAGAGGTGAGACTTCGGGATGCGTTCGATGAGGCCATGGAGCCGTAGACGGCGCAGGTCGTAGGTCATCTTGCCCTGGGTGAAATGGCCGGGCGGTAGTCCCAGCAGTTGCGCAATGTGCTTGCGCAGGTCCTTGTTGGTGAAGCCCCGGGGTAGATGGCAGTACATGACCAGCGCCGACAGCAGCGCCAACACGCGCGCGTCACCGAAACGCAGGGCGCTTCCTCGCTGCCCGTCGACGACCGTTGGTTGATGGATACTCTGGAACGCTTCTTCGCCGATCGCGGCATCGTGACTGATCTGTTGGACGCTCAGCAGGCGTCGATTGGCATCGAAGCCGACCTTCCGGAGTTCGGAGAGGTTGTGCAGTCGCTTGCCGATCGCGAAGTCGCGGCTGTTGTTGATGGTGGTGGTTTCGGTTCGTAGTGCTCGACCCTCCTTGTGGTACTGCTTGATGCGGCTGTGCTTGTAGTCGAAGTGAAGCGAGGGAATGACGCCGTGGGTGATCACACGGCTGCGGAAGCGCCCGGGGGTGCGTCGGGTGACGCGGCGGTCGAAGATCAGGCCCACACGGTCGGGACGCCCCAAGTCGAGGTTGTCGCGGATGATCTGCTCGAAGAACACCCGCCCGCTGACCGGTCGGTCCAGCACCTGTGTGAGAGAGAACTCCGTCTGCAGCATCGAGATGTCGTCGCGGAAACCTGCAGCTCGATCCGAAGCAGTAAAGGGGCGTGCAGCCGCGCAAACCACTTGCGTGCCAGCCGCTCGATCTTGTTCGCAGTCAGCCCGTCGCAGATCCTTTGAAGGGCATCAGGGTCGTCGCAGCTCAACACGCCATTGTCGAGCGCCTCGTAGCCAAT
>JAOUOP010000142.1 GCA_029880325.1 Myxococcales bacterium
TCCGTGGGCTGATCGGGCGCGGGGCCCGCGGCGGCCTCGAGGGACAGCTCGATGCGCTCGGGAATCTCGCGATGATGGCGTGGTGGAAACTCCCCAAAGGCCACCCAGGCCAGCTCCTTTTTGCCCGCGGCGGATCCGTCCGACCCACGCGAAAAAAGAGCGAGCGCGAAAACCTGCGGCTGCGCACCATGCAAGGCGACATGGCTGACCTCTCGATCTTCGAAGACGCCAGCTTCGACCTCGTCTTCCACCCCGTCTCCAACGTCTTCGCCCGCGACGTGCGGCCGGTGTGGCGCGAGTGTCTCCGCATCCTGCGCCCGGGTGGGCGTTTGCTGGCCGGCTTCATGAATCCCGCATTCTTCCTCTTCGATCATCAGGAACTCGAAGCCGGCGGCCCGCTGCAAGTCCGCTACCGGCTGCCCTACTCCGACCTCCACAGCCTGCCGCCCGAGCGCCTGGAGCAGCTGCTACGGGACGGCGCGGCGTTGGAGTTCAGCCACAGCCTGGACGAACAGATCGGCGGTCAGCTGGAGGCTGGATTCACGCTCGGCGGCTTCTACGAAGACCGCTGGGACGAAAGAGCCACGCCGCTGGACCGCTACATGCCCACGTACATCGCGACGCTTGCCATCCGGGCGGCGGAGTCGATGGGCGAGCGCCCTCGCTGACCCCGCAAGTAGCCGGGCGGTGGCGGCGCCCGCACGGGTGCGGGTGCTGGTTGCGACGCTCGCCACCCGACAGCCGCCGTGGCCCCAGAGGGACCGGGCGACCGCGGGCCACAAGCGCGTGCAAGGTGCAGCGGCAGAGCTACTGCCTCAGCACGCCGGCCAAGGTGAGGATGTCGACGATGTCGTAGGTCCCGTCGTCTTTGCCCGGCAGTGAAGGGGCGAAGGTGGTGGCGGTGTTGAGATAGGACTCGGGGTCGTCCTTCAGCATTCGGTAGAAGGTTTCGGCGACGATGGTGGCGCCCACGGTTCCGAGCCGATCGCCGCCTGCGGTCTCGGCCTCGCGCAGGATGTAGTACCAAAGCGGCGTCTTTTCGCAGAGGTCCGGGTTGCCGATCACCTTCGCCCAGTCCGGATCGGTAGCCTCACGGGCGATGGGATCCAGGCCCGGCGGCACGCGGACGCCCTTCAGCAGCTTCTTGTCGACACGGCGGGCGAGGAAACCCACCGCATGGGGCGGCAGCAGTGTATCCAAGGAGCGGCAGAAAGGGCGGCCCTTCTCCCCGGTCACGCGCTCGGCCACACACTGACCGCTCGGCAGCTGAAAGGCGAGACCGCGCCGTAGGTTGCGAGAAGCCAGGATCGCCATGAAGTTGGGCGCGCCTCCGCTTGGTGGTGCGAAATCGTTGATGCCGGCCGGCAGTTGCTCGAGGCTCAACGCCAGGTTGGTGTCGATCTTCATCGCCATGTTGATCCGGAAGGCCGGATCCGGGTGGCTCTCGATGCCGGTCTGGAAGAAGCGGTGGAAGTCCACCACCCAATTGGAGAAGACCGGGAGTCGAGGGCGAGCCACGAAGTTGAAGGCGTTGATGAAGCTGCTGTTCGGGAAGTTGACGTTGAAGTCGTAGACGTCCCGAACCATACTGTGGCCAAAGCGATAGGCGGCCGCGGCGAACTCGATCGGCATGCAGAAGCGATCCTTCGAGCGCTTGAGGAAGCGCGTCTTGCCTTCGTCGAAGACGGCTCGAAAGATAGGCTCGGGCAGGATGCGGCGCAGAAAATCGTTGACCACCACCCACTGGTAGTGGTGGGTGACCAGCGTGCGGGCCTTGCCGAAAACGTCCTCGGAAGTGCGCGTGCCCGTGGCGAGCAGGTGATCGACAACCCGGTTGTGGAACTTCAGGAATGCCGCGTGGAGCTGTGAAACCACGAGGTTTTCGTCGTTGCGCGGATCCCCGATGAGCGCTGTTCCGTCGGAGGTACGCGGCAGGTCGAAGTCCGTGGGAGTGGCATCCAGCGTGCCCGCGGTCGTGGGCGGTCCGCCGCGTCCGACGTCTTGGTTCCGCCCGAGCAGCAGCTTGATTCCCGGGGCGATCGGGTCGTCGTGGTCGTAGAGGAAGGGCGAGACCGCAGGGCCTCCTCCGTAGAGGTTGTCGAGGTCCAAGGCGGGGGTTCGAAAATTCCGGGTCTTGGCCGGATCGTTGATCTGATCGAGGCTGGAAAAGGGATCCAGGGTGATGTCGTGATCGACGAATTGGCCGAAATAGGTGTAGCCCGCGGGGATATTCGAGACCGCGCGCGGTTGACCGCTTTCGTCCCGGCCCATCAGGTCGCCCAGCTCGTCCATCAAGCGCTTGTTGTCCTCGGTGAACTCGAGGGCCGAGTCGTCGCACTTGGAAAACATCGTGCAGTAGTGGTCGTTGCACTTGTGGCGCACGCCCGCAGAAAACCAGCTCGGGTGCAGCGGAACGCCATGTCGAAATTTGGTGCGTTTCATGTCGAGAATGCCTTTCCGAGGCCGCAAGCGACCCCCTCGTCGAGCGATCTGTAGACCGCCGAGACCCTGGCGCACGGGCGATGGATCCAACGCTCCCGATCGCCGAGTCGGGTTGGCCTACCTCGGCTAGTGGTGCGCGGGCGATGCCCCTGCCCTCCCTTCAACTGCATGTTTCACATCACGCGGATGCGAGAATCAAATCATTAGGTCAAAGACCATGGGTCGTCAACGGCCAGGCTTCGTCAATTTGCAGCGTCCGGGCAGGCCCTTGGCCTTCTCGGCACAGGAGCTTTGCCTATTCGAGCACGGCCGCGATGCGCGCGGCGAATTGATCCAGCTCCCGGCGGCTGTACCTCGGGCGTTCTTCGTCCACGAGGATGCACATGCGAACCGCCTCGCCCCGGAAGCGCGGCACCAGATGGAAGTGAACGTGGAAGACGTCTTGGCCTGCGGCGGCGCCATTGACCTGGGAAAGCCGGTAGCCCTCACAGCGCAGACCGCTCTTGGGAAGCGCCTGGGCTACGCGGTGGACGAGTCGAAAGACGTTGGCCGCTTCGTCTTCGCTCAGGTCGCCAAGCTGCACCGCATGGCGCCGCGGTATCACCAGAACATGCCCCGGGTTGATTTGGCCAATGTCCATGATCGCCACCGCATGGTCGTCCTGGGCGACGAAACTGGCTTCGGACTCGCCGGCTAGGATCTTGCAGAACACACAGTCGTCGGTCATCTCGCGTCACTCCTGGCATCGAAGCTTGCCCATCCCGTGCCCGCGGGCTTCGATGCACCGGGCCTCACGATCCCATCACTGGCGCAAGCCGTCTTGTTCGGAGCGCGCCACGCGCACCTGCTCGACGCGGTAGCCGCGACCGCGCAGCAGTTCGGGGATGCTGCCCGGTCCCGCCAGGTGGCCGGCGCCCACCACCACGAAGTAGCTCTTGTCCTGCTCCACCAGCTCCACCAGACGATCGGTCATGGTGCGGTTGCGGGCGAAGAAGAGCGATTCGTACATGGGCTCGAGCCGGGGTTCTGCGCGCAGCGGTTTGAACAGGATCGCGGCCAGCCCCTCGACGTCTCCGGCGCGCCAGGCGTCGAACATCGACTCGCTGTAGGCGTCGTCCTCGATTTTCAACAGCGCGTCTTCCAACATCAGCAGCTGGACCTGCTCGGGAAGCCCGGCCAGCGTTCGCAGTTGTTGCTCGGCGGTTTCGAGTTCGATGACCGGGTGCGCCTTGGAGGCGTCATGGGCCGCGTTCAGGTAGCGGCGATCGACCCCCGCCTCCCCGGAATAGCCCTCTGCTTGCAAGCCCAGCATGGCAACGGTGATGGACAGAAACCATGGCCGCATCCGTTGCGCGCCGCTCGGCGGCAGGCCGAGTTTTTCGAGCATGGGTCGGAGTTGCTGCCAGGTCTCGGGCGAGAGGTGTTGGGTCAGGTCGTCGTCCGGCGGATACATGGCCAGCTCTAGCGTCAGCGCCTGTAGGGCCTGCTGATCCACCTTCTCGATGTCCACCTCGACCACCAGCGCGTCCGCTTCTTCGAAGGCGCGGTCGATGGCGGGCTCGCTGCCGTCGCCCTGCTGCTTGAGCACGTGCACCGATCCGTGCAGGTAGGACGTGGGCCGGCCCTCGCGCTCCACGGTGAACAGGAACAGCGGGCGTTCGGCAGGGCTGGGCGCAGGCAGGGATGTCGGTGGCGTGGCCGTGGGGCGCGCGGGGGCGCTGGCGGCGCAGCCGGTGAGCAACAGGGCCAGCAGCAGGCGAAGCATCCCAAGGAGGCTACCAAGCTTGTGCAGCGGCCGGCAGGGCCGTCAGCGCATATCCGAGGCCGCCGCGTGTGGGGCGATGTACGAAATTCGTAGAATACGTGCTCTGTATCTACGAATTTCGTATCATTGACCCATGCAGATCGGCATTCCACGGGAAATCAAGAACCATGAGTACCGTGTCGGGGCGACGCCCGACTGCGTTCGCGCCTATCGCCAGGCCGGCCACCAGGTCCTGGTGCAGCGCGGTGCTGGCGAGGGCGCGGGCTTCGACGACGCGCTCTACGCGCAAGCCGGGGCCACCCTGGTGGCCGATGCCGCGGGCGTCTATGGCGCCGCCGAGTTGATCGTAAAGGTCAAGGAGCCGCTGGCGCCGGAGTTCGAGCTGCTGCGTCCGGGGCAGCTCCTGTTCACCTATCTGCATCTGGCGGCCTATCCCGAGGTGGCCGCGTCCCTGCTCGCGCGGCGCGTGACGGCCATCGCCTACGAGACGATCCAGCTGCCCGACGGCAGTCTGCCATGCCTGACGCCCATGAGCGCCATCGCCGGGCGCCTGTCGGTGCAGCAGGGTGCCAAGTACCTGGAGCGTCGTTTTGGCGGGCGCGGGGTGTTGCTCGGCGGTGTGCCCGGGGTGGCGCGCGGGCATGTGGTGGTGGTGGGGGCGGGCATCGTCGGCACCGAGGCGGCCAAGATGGCCGTGGGCCTGGGCGCCGAGGTGACCGTGCTCGACATCTCCCAGCGGCGCCTGATGCAGCTGGAGGATCTTTTCGGCTCGCGCGTGCAGACGCTCTACTCCAACGAGGCCAATCTGGAGCAGAGCCTCCAGCGCGCCGATGTGGTGGTGGGCGCGGTGCTGATCCCCGGCGCCCGCGCGCCCAAGCTGATCGGGCGGGGGCACCTGGCCTCGATGCCCCGGGGCGCGATCGTGGTGGATGTGGCGATCGATCAGGGCGGCTGCGCCGAGACCAGTGTGGCAACCACCCACGACGAGCCCATTCGCGTGGTCGACTCCATCCTGCACTACGCGGTGCCGAATATGCCGGCGGCCGTGGCGCGCACGGCGACCCTGGCGCTGACCAGCGTGACCCGGCCCTATGCGCTGCTGCTGGCCAACTTGGGTTTCGACGGCGCTGCCAATGAGCGGCTCGAACTCAGTAAGGGGCTCAATACGCGCGACGGGGCCGTGACCCATGCCACCGTGGCCGCCGCCCTCGAGGTCCACCGTGGTGGCTGACTCCTGCGTGCCCGAGCCCGGTGAGGTGCATCTCGACGAACTCGACCGCGGTATTCTGACGGCCCTGCGGCGCGACGGGCGCGAGAGCAACTCGGCCATCGCCGAGGTCCTGGGCGTGACCGAGGGCACGGTGCGCCAGCGCGTGCGCAAGCTGCTCGACAGCGGGGTGTTGCGCATCGCCGGG
>JAOUOP010000098.1 GCA_029880325.1 Myxococcales bacterium
CCTCAGGGCCCGTCGGGGGCCCCTGGGGGACAGCCCAGCGGGTCTGATTCCGGGCCCCTGAGGTGCTACACTGCCGCCATGCCTTGCATGAAGTGGATCGTGCCCAGTGGCAAGCCGCAGATCTTCCCGATCTTCAAGAAGATCACCTCCATCGGCAGCTCGGGCGGCAACGACGTCTGCCTGAAGTCCGAGAGCCTGGCCGACTACCACGCCCAGGTGATCTTCGACGGCCGTGACTTCAACCTCTCGGAGGTCGACACCCGCGGCCGCATCCTGATCAACGGCAAAAAGAAGCGCCGCGGTCGGCTGGTGCACAACGACCGCATCACCCTGGGCGATCTGGAGCTGCAGTTTTCCCTCTACGACGAAGCGGCCCAGGAACGGGACGACAACGCCGAAGCCGCCACCGAGCTCAGCGGCCTGCGCAAACTCTATGACTTCAGCCAGCGCCTGATGGACCTCAAGAGCGTCGCCGATCTGCTCGAGGCGCTGATGGACGCGGTCATCGAGGTCACCGCCGCCGACAAGGGTTTTTTGATCCTGGTCGACGACGGCGGGCCACGCGTGGCGGTGGCTCGAAACCTGGATCAGCAAAATCTCAGCGAGGGCGGTCGTCACCTCTCCGACAGCATCATCCAGCGTGTGATGCAGACCCGGCGACCGCTGATCGTCAGCGACGCCCTGCACGACGCCGACTTCAAAAGCAGCCAGAGCGTGATGAACCTCAAGCTCTGCTCGGTGATGTGCGCACCGCTGATCTCCCAGGGGCAGCTGCTGGGCATTCTCTATGTGGGCAACGACAACGTCGTCAATCTCTTCGAGGAAGACTCCCTGGACGTGCTATCGATCTTCGCCGGCCAGGCCTCACTGATCCTGCAAAACGCGCTCCTGCTCGACAGCCTCAAGACCGACTTCAACGAACTCAAGCAGCGCTTCGAGGCCGACCGCTTCGGCGAGATCATCGGCTCCTGCGCGTCCATGCAGGAAGTCTTTCGCACGGTCGAAAAGATCGCCGGCACCGACATCAGCGTGCTGGTCACCGGCGAGACCGGCACCGGCAAGGAGCTGGTCGCCCGCGCCATCCATCAGCGCAGCCCACGCGCAAAGAAGCCCTTCGTGGTCATCAACTGTGGCGCAATTCCGGAAAACCTGATCGAGAGCGAACTCTTCGGCCACGTGCGCGGCGCTTTCACCGGCGCCGTCGCCACCCGCAGCGGCAAGTTTCAGCAGGCCGACGGCGGCACGCTCTTCCTCGACGAAATTGGCGAGCTGCCCCAGGCGCTGCAGGTCAAGCTGCTGCGCGCGCTGCAGGAAAGGGTCGTCATGAAGGTGGGCGACACCAAGAACGAGCGCATCGACATCCGCGTCGTAGCCGCCACCAACCGCGACCTCGAGCACGAGATGAAAGAGGGCCGCTTCCGCGAGGACCTCTTCTATCGCCTCAACGTCATCAACATTCACCTGCCGCCACTGCGCGAGCGCGGCGACGACGTGCAGGTGCTGGCCAAGTTCCTGCTCGACAAGTACGCCGAACTCTACGGCAGCAAGGTCAAGGGCCTGACCCCCAACGCCCTCATCGCCATCCGCAAATACGACTGGCCAGGCAACGTACGACAGCTGGAAAATCGCATCAAAAAAGCCGTCGTGATGTGTGACAAGACGCTCATCGGCGTCGAAGACCTGGACATGCTGCCCGAGGCGATGATTCCGATTCAGACCCTGGCCCAGGCGCGCGAGGACTTCCAGCGCCGCTACATCCTCGAGGTGCTGGAGCGCAACAACGGCAACCGCACCAAGACCGCCCAGGACCTGGGGGTCGACCCGCGCACCATCTTCCGCTACCTGGAGCGGGAACCGGCAGCCAAGGCCTCCGGGGAAGGCTGACCCCAAATTCGGACAAAGATGTCACGGTCGGGCCCGAACCGGACCCACCTGAAATCCGAAAACTCAAGTATTTTCAGACAATTGATGGCTTCCGGCGTAGATGGCATGCGATTTGCGTACCCAGTGTGGGCAATGCTCTCCGCGCTGCTGTTGTCGCCCGGCCTGGCCGGCTGCCTGATCACCGAGGACCTCCGGTTCGAGGAGGAGTCCGACGTGCCGCCGGTGGTGCTCGATGTGGCAGACACGCGCACCCCCATCGGCTCGTCGTTCTGGGTCGACTTCTACTCCGACACCAGCACCAGCACCGAGCTGAAGATCGACGTCCTGGTGCGCGACGAAAACGTCGAGCAGGACCTGTGGGCCCGCTGGCGGGTGACGACCAAGACGCGCATGACCCCCGATTTCCAGCCGTTGCCGCTACCAGGCGACGGTGTGCTCAAGCGCGATTTGCAGATCACGGTCTCCCAGGGTGACTTCAGGGAGGGTGAGTGCCACCGGCTGGAGCTGGTGGTCAGTGGCAGCTTCCTCGACCCCGAAGATCCCCAGCGCGGCAAGGATCCGAACCTCTTCGATTACACCATCAAAGCCGACGATCTGGGCTACGCCTCCTGGTGGATCTGGGAGGGCACTGGAGCGGGCACCACCGAGGACTCCAAAAAGGCAGCGCTGCTGGCCAGCTGCGACGCCATCGAGGATCTTGTCTTGAGCGGCAGCACGGAGATGCAGCCATGACACGCTGCGCCTGGACCCATCGCTGGGCGGTGCTTTGGGGGCTTTTGGCAGCGGCGCAAGGCTGCGCGTTCGAGAGTGCCGATGCGCTCGAAGACTCCGCCGAGCTGCAACAGCGCAATGCCTGCGAGGCCGACTCCGACTGCGGCGAGGGCGCCTCCTGCTTCGAGGGCCTGTGCGTTGCCGACGAGCTGGAGGCGCCGCTCGAGGTGATCGTGGAGGTGGTGCCGGAACGCGGCCCGGGCGGCAGCGATTCCCTGCCGGTCGTGATGGGACGCATGGAAATCCACGCCAGCACGGTGATGGATTTCGAGCTTCCCGAAAGCGTCCAGCTTCAGGGGCAGATCCGCGCCGACGGTGAGCCCATCGCCGCCGAAGTCAGCTTCGTGCCCCTGCGCTCCATGCCCGGACGGGCACCGGCGCTGGTCAGCGCCACCACCGCCGACGCGCTGCAGGAGGGCAGTGGCGACGCAGACTACAGCGTGCGTCTGCTCACCGGCCGCGACTACCGCATGGTCGTGCGACCGAGCTCGCCGCAGTATCCGCCCCTGAGCCGCGAGCTGGAAGCTGGCGCCGAGCCGATGATCGCCATCGACTACGGCGAGGTGGCCACCCGACGCCAGAGCTTCCGCGTCGAGGGCGCACCCCAGGGCCGCACGCTGATCCTGCGCGCCTTCGACCCGCAGACGGGCGAGCCCGTGTCGTCGGCGGCGCCCCTGCTCGACGGCCAGGCGACGATCGCATTTTCGCCCGGCGTCCTCGACTACGAGCTGGAGCTACGCGCCGAGGAGGCCTACGACACCTTCGCCGATGCCGCAGTCGACTGCGATCGGCCCGCGCGCACGCTGCCGACCTTGCGCATCCCCTCCGACAGCTTCGAAGAGCCCCTGGCCGAGCACATCCAACTGACGCTGCCGGCCATGCCCACCACCATCCGCTACGAGGGCAGCGTCGAGTTCTGCCCCGAGGCCCTTGGTGGCGAGGCGGCGCCGCCGACGGATCTGCCCATGACCCTGCGCAGCTCCGAGGTGCTCCTCGACGCAGCCGCCGGTGCACTCACGGGCAGTTTCAGCGCCAACGCCACCGCCAGCCTCGATGACGGCGGCCAGCAGCTGCGCTTCTGCGTCGAACTCATTGCCGGCCAGTACGAAGTCATCGTGACGCCGCCCCAGAGCAGCCCCTGCGCGATCTTCGCCGAACAACGGCTGATCAAGGCGCCCGACGGCAAGGCATCCAGGGGCGCGCTCTTGCAGCTGCCGGCCGCCGCCCAGCTGGTCGGCAGCGTTCACTCGCCCGAGATGGCGATGGTCGCAGGCGCGGTGATCGAAGCCAACGCCCTGGGACGAAGCGAAGGTCCCACGCTCGAAGAGGGCGACGCGACGCTCCTGCGCTTCAACCGCTCGCAACAGACCACCACCGACGAAGAGGGCGCCTTCCGCGTGCCGGTCGACCTCGGCAGCTACGACGTCACCATCAAACCGCCGGAAGGCAGCGGCTTCGCCTGGCGCCTGCAGCACGATGTGCACATTGGCGCCCGCGCCACCGAGTTCATGACGCGCATCGATCTGGTTTCGCCCCTGTCCCTTCGCGGGCATGTGCGTTACCCGGAGCCCTTGCTGCAGGAGACCCTGGCCGGTGCGCTGCTGCGGGCCTACGTCGTCATCCAGCATCCCGACGGCCGCGAGCGCGCCATCCCCATCGGCAAGACCACCGCCGACGAGGAAGGGGCCTTTCTGCTGCTGCTGCCGCCGGCCGTGCGTGCCGGCTGGTAGCGCGCCATTCAACGCCAGGGCTGCAAGCGCGCCTCGAAGCTGCCGGAGATGGCGGCGCCAGCCGTGGCGCCGCCATCGGCAAGCGCGGTCTGGCCATCGTTTTTGAACTCGAAACGCTCGATGAAACCCTCGGCGAAGTCGCTGCCCGTGCCCTCGTAGAGGTGCCCCAAGTCGTCTGTGAAGTGCCAAGGGCCCGCGCACATCGGAGCGCGGAGCCCGCTTGGATCGGCGCTTTGGCCGTGATAGGGGTCAGTTGTTATGCTACATAACAATGTGCAATCGGGCGCTACACGCGCCATCGACCTCGGCCTGCTCGAGACGCTGGTTGGCTATGGGGTGCGGAGGTTGCAGCTGAAGGTCTTCGACGACTTCCTGCGCAGCTTGCGGCCATGGTCGATGACACCGGCCCGCTTCAGCGCGCTGGTGATCATCGAGAAGAACCCCGACCTGAAGTTGACCGAGCTGGCCCGGGTGCTGGGCGTGGCGCGCTCGGGGGCGGTCACCCTCGTCGACGCACTTGAGGAGCCCGGCTACGTGGCACGCCACGCCTCGCCCACCGACGGTCGCGCCTTCGGCCTGCGCATCACGGCCAAGGGCAAAAACGCGCTGGCGAAGATGAGCGCCGCAGTCGAAGCCCACGATCGACGCATGACCGCGGCGCTCAGCGTCGCCGAACGCGTACAGCTCAAAGAGCTGCTCGACCGCGTGCTCGACAGCGAGTCCAAATGGGAGGCGACAGAAGATGCAAGGTGAAATCCTGATCGCGGGCGGTGGCATCGGCGGACTGGTGACGGCCCTATCGCTGCACCAGGCGGGCTTTTCGGTGCGCATCTACGAGGCGGTGCCCAGCATCGAGCCGCTCGGCGTGGGCATCAACCTGCTGCCCCATGCCGTGCGCGAACTCGACGAACTGGGACTGCGCGAGGCGCTCGAGGCCGAAGGCGTGCTGTGCCGCGAGTTGGCCTATTGCACCAAGCGCGGCCAACGCATCTGGGCCGAACCCCGCGGTCTTCGGGCCGGCTACCTGTGGCCGCAAATCTCGATCCACCGGGGCGCACTTCAAATGGTGCTGCTGCAAGCGGCCCGCGAACGCATCGGCGACGAGCGCATTCACCTGGGCCATCGCGTAGGCCACGTGGAGAGCGACGGGCGCGGCGTGCACGTCGCCTTGAGTGATCGGCACGGTGCAAGCCATGACCGCGCCGAAGGCGCCCTGCTGGTCGCAGCCGACGGCATTCACTCCGCGGTTCGCAAGCAGTTCTACCCCGACGAGGGGCCGCCGCGCTGGAACGGCGCCATCATGTGGCGCGGCGTGGCCGAAGCGCCCCCCTACTTGGACGGCCACACCATGATCATGGCGGGTCATCCACAGCTCAAATTCGTCAGCTATCCGATCTCACACCGCGCCGAAAAACCCGGACACCAGCAGATCAACTACATCGCCGAAAAACGCCTACCGGTGGCCGAAGAGGCCACGCCCGAAGAACGCGAGGATTGGACGCGGCGGGCGCAGCTCGAAGATTTCGCGCCGCTCTTCGAGCAGTGGCGCTTCGAATGGCTCGACGTGCCGGCGCTGATCGCGGCCACCGACGACGTCTGGATCTACCCCATGGTCGATCGCGATCCGCTGCCGCGCTGGACCCATGGCCGCGCCACGCTGCTGGGCGATGCGGCCCATCCCATGTACCCCATAGGCTCCAACGGCGCCTCACAGGCGATTGTCGACGCACGCGTTCTGACCGGCTGCCTGCTGGCCTACCCGGGCGATCCGGAAAGCGCGCTGGCCCGCTACGAAGATGAACGGCGCCCGGCCACGGCCAAGATCGTAACCGCCAACCGGGGCATGGGGCCGGAGCTGCCGATGCAGCTGGTGGAAGAGCGCGCACCCCACGGCTTCGCGCACTTGCACGACGTCATCAGTCACGACGAACTCAACACTATCGCCGAGCAATACAAACGCCTGACCGGCTTCGCCATCGAGCCCCTCAACTCCCGTCCCTCTCTGGCCGATCCCGAACACTGGAGCCGCCCATGAGCCCCGAGCCCCTGTTCACGCTCGGCGTGGAGGTAGCGCAACCGCACACGATCGGAGCCGCACCGGGTGGTGAGTCCCGCGTGGTTGCTTTCACTTCGGGTGAATTCGAAGGACCCGGGCTGCGTGGCACGCTGCTGCCCGGCGGCAGCGACTGGCAGCGCGTGCATGGGGACGGCACCCTCGAGATCCGCGCCCACTACATGCTGCAAAGCGATCGCGGTGAAACCGTCGAAGTGCTCTCGGAGGGCCTGCGCACTGCCGCGCCGGACGTGCTCGCGCGGCTGGCCGCCGGTGAAGCCGTGCCACCGGATCAATACTACTTTCGCACCTTCATCCGCATGACGACGTCCGCTCCGCGCCTCTTGCACTTCAACCGGCGTCTCTACTACGGCGTCGGCGAGCGCGAGGCAAAGCGCGTGAGGATCCGGGTCTACCCACTGCCGTGAGTCGACGCCGGGCCCGTATACGCGGCATCTGCGAGCCGCGAGTCGTTGGGATCTGCCCCATGAAGCCAGCGTGATAGCCTCTCTCAATCCCGCGATTGGCATCGGGAAGTGGACCTCACCATGAAGAACCTGCACACCCAATACTCGGCCCGCGACATCGAGACCCGCATCCTGGAAGGACTGCGCGCGGCCGGATTGGACCCGAGCCACCGGCTCTCGCCTGAGCAGCTGGCGGCGCTCGATCACTTTCATACCGGCGGACTGCGCGCGTCCCGCGAGCTGCTTGAGCTTGCGCGCATCGGGCCCGGCGATCGCGTGCTCGACATCGGAGCGGGCCTCGGTGGGTCGGCGCGGCTGTTGGCGTACGCCGTCGGTTGCCAGGTCGATTGCGTGGAGATGAGCGTCGACTACTGCCGGGGCGCGGCGCTGCTCAATCGCCTGACGGGCCTCGAGGCAAACGTGACGGTGCAACGGGGCAGCGCCCTCGCTCTACCTTTCACCGATGCCTGCTTCGATGTCGTGTGGATGCAAAACGTCGGCATGAACATCACCGACAAGTCGAAGCTCTACGCCGAGATCGCTCGCGTGCTCAAACCGGGTGGTCGCTATGCGTTCCAGGAGATGGCCGCCGGAGCGACGCCACTCTCTTACTTTCCACTGCCCTGGGCGACCACGCCCGAAGACAGCATTCTCGTTTCGGCTGAGGCCATGTGTGAGCTGCTCTCGGCTCAGGGCCTGTCCCCGGAAATCTTCGAAGACACCAGCGAAAAGCACTTGAGGCGGAGTCTCGCCAACGCGACACCGGCCGCAGCCGGCCAGCTCGGGCTCGCGGTCTACGTCGAGGATCTGGCTCGCAAAGCTGGCAACGCTCGACGCAGTTTGGAGGACGCCCAAATTCGGCTGCTCCGCGGCGTCTTCCGGTCGGAATGAATGCAGCGCCGCTGCACAGTCATGCAGCAAACCCAAGTCGGAGCGAGCTGCCCGGAATTTCGTGGCCTGATTCACGCGCCATTGGATCGGGCGCAGGGAACTCGAGTGGAGTCGTTTCACCCCTGCCTCCGAGATCGATGCGCGGCCACGCGCGGCTCCAGGGTGTCGGGAACACCTCCCGGAAAGAGCTCGGTCGGAGCTGAAACGAAACGCTCGCCGTGCTTCTTGAGCTGCTCGATCGTGCGACATCCCCAATGTCGCATCGTGTGCGCAAGCTCGTCACGCAGGATCTCGAAGGCGCGTACGACGCCGGCTCCCCCCGCGGCGCCAAGCCCGAACGCATAGGCACGTCCGACGAGTACCGCATCGGCACCGAGAGCAAGCGCGATCGCGACATCGAAACCCGACCGGATGCCAGAGTCGAAAAGTATCTGCATCTTCGTGCCGCGACCTCGCAGGACGGGCCCCACCTCGATCAACGTCTCCAGCGACGAGCGCACCCGATCGAGCTGGCGTCCACCGTGATTGGAGATGACGATTGCCTCGGCGCCACGCCGTTGTGCTTCCTCGGCTTCGTCGAGCGTATGAATGCCCTTGATGACAATCGGTGCGTCGCCCCAGGCACGACGGATCCACTCGATATCTTCCCAGCGCGTAGCCGATTGTGCAAGCTGACTGGCGATGTCCGTATAGGGCATCGGTCGGCCTTCAGCGTCGATGATGTTGACGAACTCCATCAACCCGCCGTCGGTGAGGAAGCCCCCGAGCCAACGGGGATGACTCAGCATGGAGGGCATCGCCCGCAGGTACCCGAGCAACCTGCCCGCAATAAGATCGTTGAATCCATTGTACTTGTCCGGCATCCGAATTCCCGCCACCGGCGTATCGATCGTCAACACCAGCGCCGAATACCCCGCGCGCCGAGCACGCTCGATGCCACGCAGCGCCGTCTCACGCCCGCCACAGAGGTAAAGTTGAAACCAGGCCGGACCGCGCGTAGCCCGCTTGACCGCTTCCATGGTCGTCCCCGTCAACGTCGATAGAATGCCCGCGGTACCAAGTTCTCCCATCGCGGCCATGGCGACGGCCTCGCCGCACGGATGCAGTGTGCGCAGGCTCCCCACCGGCGCCCCCAGAATGGGCATCGCAAGTTCGTGGTCCAAGACTCGCGTGCACACATCGACTTGGTCGACCGGATTGCCGTAGTCCGTCGCGAGCACGACACGCTCGAAGGCCAACTGGTTGCGACGCAAGGTGATCTCCTTGCCGGCGCCGCTGGTGAAATAGTCGGTCGTCACGGGCGGCATGCGACGCAGGCACGCCAAGCGCAAATCATCGATCTGATGGATGCTGGTGCGCAGCTGCTCCAGGCGGCCAAAATCCAGAGTACGGCGCAGCCAAAGGTTGTCGATCAGCGCCGTACGAAGCGCAGATGCCCGCTTGTGATTTGCGCCCTCAAGCGACAATTGGGATTGGAGCGAAAGCTCACTGCCAAGCATGTACGGGACTCATTTTGGGGCTCATCTCGACCTCCGCTTCAGCATGGACGGGTTCGCAAGCGTCGGCCATATGATCTACGCACAGGGTGGGCATGTCTAGCTACAGCGGGACTTCACCATCGGGCTCTGTGCGAGTGTGTTGACAGCCACGACGCGACAGCGACTGGGCCTTAAATTTGGAAGCGACCTCGACTCGACTTTGGCGGACTTCCGCCTCCCTCGCTCGTTCAGCAGTGGCCTGGTCCCGTTAAACTTCGAAACCTCGCGGCAAGCCCCCCTTGCACCTCCCCATGGCGCCCTCACTGGGCTGCAGCATCCTCTTTTGCCACCCTCATCTTGGTGCTCCTACTGCCGTGCCTCCACCCCATCATCGAAAACGTCACAACCCCGCGCCGCGCCTCTTCGCCGGCTCCCAGTCCCAGCCCTGCCTCCGAAACGAGGCCGATGGCCCGCGCGCCGCCGGGTCTGACGATGCCGCTTGCGCTGCGCTCGCTCGGCGTAGGACAGATCATTTTTCGCGAGCAGACGTCGGTCAATTCTCGTGACTGCCGAGGGGTGTCGCGCCACCTCAAGCACGTGACTACCCTCGGCCCCATCAAACGCGTCGGTCATGTGCTGAAGGACCAGGCGTTGGCCAGCCGTCGGCGACACGGCCGTCGGCGGTCAGCGCTCAGGTCCATGGGCGACCTCGACGCGGTTGCGACCCTTGCGCTTGGCTTCGTAGAGCGCCGCGTCCGCGGCGGCGAAGAGCGCCCGCGCTTTCGTCTCGCCCGTGACCACGCTGTCGGCCAGGCCGATGCTCACGGTGACTTCCAGTGCGCCGTGCTCATCCTCGATGGGCGCACCGCCGATGGTGCCGCGTAGACGTTCGGCGAAGGTCCTGGCGCCGAGTTCGTCGATGCCGAGGGCGACGATGGCGAACTCCTCGCCACCGTAGCGAGCGACCACGTCCTCGAGGCGGACTGTCTGTTGTAGCCGCCGCGCCACCTCGCGCAGGACCTGGTCGCCGCGCTGGTGCCCGAAGCGATCGTTGATGCGTTTGAAGTGGTCGAGGTCCAGCAGAAGCACCGTCAGGTGCTCGCCGTGGCGCTTGGCGTAGGCCAGCTCGCTCGGCAACCGGTCGTCCAGATAGCGCCGGTTGTAGAGGTGGGTCAGGGGGTCACGCACGCTGCGCTCGTAGAGTTCTTCGGCGGCGCGTTGTTCAAGCCGATCGCGGCGGCTGTAGCGCAGGACGGTGCTGCGACCGAGCTGGATTCGGTCGCCCTCCTCGAGCACGTGCACCGTTTCGATCTTCTCTCCGTTGACGAGGGTTCCGTTGGTGCTTTCCAGGTCGCGCAGGTAATCGCCGTGAGCGGTGCGGCTGATGCGCGCGTGGTGACGCGAAAGGCCCGGATCGGCAACGCTGACCTGCGCCTCGAGATCGCGACCGATGATGTGCGTCGGGCCTTCCAGGCTGTACTCGCGCCCCGGTTCGGGTCCGCGCAGCACCGTCAAGACCGAAATCGTGACGCCGGCAGCATCTGACTGACGGTCAAACTCGGTGACCAGAGTATCGCGTGGATCTTCCAGAGCTTCCGGCTCAGAGCCGGCAGAATGCGTGTCCGGGGGTGTCATTCGCAGCGGCGGGACCCAACGTCGGCGTCGGGTGTCTCTCGAGTTTTCTATCATAGCAGAAGGGCGAGGCCTGACATGCGGTCCATCGACGCTAGGTGAAATCGCCCCTACCGTGAGAGGTGCGGGGCGCCTTTCATCGCACCGCCACGCCCATTTTCGTACATGGACTGTCAAGTGCTTTCGAAGGCTCGACCTGAGCGAGCGCAAGCGAGGTAGGGGCAACCTTGGAGCGATTTGATCGATCGCATCATGACCCGTCAGTGACCCCTCGATGCGCCGAGGGCGACCTGGGCAAATCGGGCGGTGCGCGCTTTTCTGTACCGCGTCTCACATTGACGCAGGGATGGAGAAGCCGTGACGCGCCGACCGACAGTACTCACCTCGCTGCTCATCGCTCTTTTGAGCCTGCCCGTGAACGGCTCTGCACAAGAGCCCTCAGATTCGACCGAATCCACCGCGACCGAGCCCGGCTCCGGGACCCAATCCCAACCCGAAGTCGAGCCCGCACCGGTACCCTCGACACCTCAAACCAAGCCGGAGCCTTCGGCACCGGACGCCCCTGCATCGCCGGACCCGACACCACCCGGCGATGCCTCCGGGGCGCCGGAGCCGGAGGCTCCCCAGCTTTCGGTGGGCGCTTCGGCGGGCCTCGGCTCGGCTGGGGGCGAGGTCGATGTGAGCCCCTCTGCCGCGGCGTTCACGGACGAAGCCATCGATGGGCCAGCAGCCGACGCGCTTGCGTCCAGAGCGCCGGTGCTCGCCGGCTCGCACCTGCGCAGGCCCATGCAGCGCGTAGAAGGCGCATTGGTCCTCGACAGTCCGATGCCCGTCGGCATCCAGGGCCAGGATCTGCTGCATTTCTACCGCCAGCGCAGCGGTTTTGCGATTCCGGATACGGCCGCCGCGCTCGGCGTGGGTGCCGCCGGCACCGGGCGCTTGTTCCTGCGTACCGAAGCGCCATTGGTGCTCGTCAACGGCCGCCGCGTGGTGGCTTCGCCCATGGTCGGTGCCCGCGGTGAGGACCTGATCGACATCAATCAGATTCCCATCAACCTCATCGAGCGCATCGAGGTCGTCAAGGGCGCCACATCGGGCCTGTACGGTTCGGGCGGCTTCGAGGGCGCGGCGAACTTCGTCACGCGCCGCGAGTTCGACGGTCTCGAGGTAGACCTCGGCGCGCTGGCCACCGATGGCTTCGAGCAGCACGAGGAGGACATCAACGTCACTGTGGGCGTGGGAGACGCAGATGCCGGCGCCACCGCAACGGGGAGTTATTTCACGCGCCGACCCCTGGCAGCCAGTGACCGCGACTTCATCGGCGAGCGCCGTGATCGCCTCGACAGCCTGCTGGGAAATCCTGGCACCTTCCTGCAGCTGCCCGCCGGGCGCGCCACCCGTCCCGATCCCAACTGCAACGTGCTAGCCGACGGGTACGGAACCGACAATGAGATGCGGCTGCAGGAGTTCGGCCGCATCCCCGACAGCGGCGACATCAGCGGCCTCGAATACGTGCCCCAGGGCCGCATCGACGAGGCCCTCGGTGAGCTCGACAGCGACCCGAAGGACGGTCTCTTGCTCGGCCGCGAGATTTCCACTTTCTGCACCAACGACTTCAGCCGTCATCAGGACCTGGTGCTGCAGGAGCAGCGGCTGCAGGGCTACTCCACCTTCTGGTACGGCCTGGGCGACCACGCCGAGGCCATCGGCGAGCTCGGCTACTATCGCACCGAAAACAAAAACCGCACCGCGCCATCCTTCCCGATTTTGGCTAGCGACGAGCGCCTCTTCGTGCCGGCGCGCGTGGCACTGGGCCCAGACGACCCCAACGAAAACGTCCACCGCGACATCCCGGTGATCCCGGGCTTCACCGGCGTCGGTGGCACGCCCCAGTCCCAGGCATTCATCGGCCGCGCCGAGGGCAACTTCACCGAAAGCCGCGCCCAGCAGCGCCGCGGCAATGTTTTTCGTTCGGTCTTCGGCTTCCAGGGCGACTTCGGCCAGCCCGAGGGCTCGTTGATGGAGGACTGGGACTGGGAGTTGATCGGAACCTATACCCTTGCCGAGCAGATCACACGCACCCCCGACGTGCTCACCGACGCCCTGGTGCTGGCGCTCAACAGCTGTAATGCGCCCACCATCAAGGAGCGCCAGGAGGCTGGCTGCTACAACCCCTTCCTGACCTCGGTGCTCAACAACGCCGTGCTCAATCCGCTCGATGTCGATGTTCCTTCCGGCATCGACACCAGCGCCTCGGTGCGCGGCTACCCCGCCACCGACACCGACGGTGACGGCCTGCAGGACGGCGGCTTCATCTGCGACCCGAACGACCCGGATTACCCCTGTCCCGCCGGTTTCGACGAGGCCAACGCCGGCACGGTCAACACGGCCGCCGCCATCGACGCGGTCACCGGCGAGGCCATCTCCGAGACGCAACGCTCGCTCTTCGTGGTCGACGCCGTGGTCCGCGGAGGATTGGCCGAGATGGCCGGCGGGGAGTTGTCCTACAGCGCTGGCGCCCAGTATCGCCGGGAGACCCTGCGCGTCGATCACGACGACGTCTACAACAACGAGGGCTACGCCTTTCTCTTCGGCGGCCCCGACGTGCACGCGCCGGCGCGCGACATCTTTGCTGGCTTCGCCGAGCTGCGCGTGCCTGTGCTCAAGGGCCTCGAGCTGCAGGGCGCCGGGCGGGTCGAACACTTCGAGCGCACCGGCGCCGCCCTTGGAGCCCTCGGCGCCGTCGCCGTGCGCCCCTTCGCCCTCGGTGACGCAACGCCCACGCCGGCGACCGAATGGTTGCTCGTCCGCGGAGGTTATTCACGCGGCTTCCGCGCCCCGAGCCTGAACCAGCTCCATGGCGTGCAAACGACCATGCAGGAAGTCGACCGCCAGCGCGCATCCCACTTCGTGCCCTATCGCATCAACGGCAACCCCGACGCCGACTTCGAGAGCATCGACGCGCTCAGTGCGGGCGTGCAGTGGGACTACGAAGGCATTCACGTGGGGCTCGATGGCTGGCTGACCATGCGGGACGACGTCATCGCCACCGACAACGCCATGCGTCTGGTCAACGACTGCGAGGCGCGCTTTCAGCTCGCCCCCGACTTCGAGCCCTGCGACCAGGTCAAGCTCAGCGCCACCGACCGCATCCTCTACATCGACGTCGAGTACGACAATATGGCCTCGGTCGACTCCAACGGCGTCGACGGTGAGCTGAGCTACACCCTGGACGGCAAACACCGCGGCATGGGTGAAATCGGCACTTTCTACTTCGGGCTACGCGGAAGTCTCCTCAACAGCTATGAAATCAGCGGCACCCGCGTGCTGCGCGAGTTCTACCGCAGCGGTCCGGCGCCAGCCGACAGCGATGACGTGGGCGACGCCGGCGAGCCGCTTGTCCAGACCGCCACCTTCGAGGCGGCCGGCGAGCGCAACTTCGAAAACTTCGCGCCACCGCTACCCAAGCTGCGCGCCAACTTGCCCCTTCGCTGGAGCTACGACGGCCACATGGTCGGGGCCACCGCCAACTTCATCTCCGGTTACCACGACCAAAGCGAGAACACGATCGAAGAGCTCGAAGCCGAAGAAGACATCGCCGCCATGCTGACTGTCGACCTGATGTACGGCTTCTCCTTCGGCGATAACAACTGGGAGTCAAAGATCAGTGTCGGCGTCATCAACATCGCCGACCAGGACCCGCCCGCGGTGCAGGGGCCGCTGGGCTACGAGGTGGGGATTCACGACCCGCGGGGCCGCGTGGTGTACGCGCGGATCAGCGGAAAAATGTAAATAACCTAACGAGATGGTCGGCAAGTAAGGTGTCGTATTCAAGAGGTACCCGATGAAACGTTTGAACTGGTTGAGAAAGAGAAAGAAGCACGATCCGGACGTCCCGCTGAGGGCGCCACTGCCGCTGGGCCCGATGTCCAACGGCGAGTTTTTTCACCCGGACAACCCCAAGAAGCAGCTGATCCGTAAGCTGATCTTCGATCACGCGGAGGTGGCCGCACGCAAACACAACGTCGACCGGCGTGAGTTTCTGGCGAGCGCAGCGGGCGTGTGCACCAGCCTCTACATGGTCAATCTGGTGACAGGATGTTCGGGTGGTGGCACCACCAAGAAGACTGTCGACATGGGTGCAAGCGACAAGACCGGAGCTGGCGGCTCAGGGGGCTCGGGTGGAGTGGGCGGCTCGGGGATGCCCCCGTCGGGCGGCGAAGGTGGGGCCTTCGCGGTGACCGGGACCTCGACCCTGGACAACTTCGAAGCCGAGGAGTGTCTCAGGACGCTATCGGGAGACAAGCAGGACTTCATCGTCGACATGCAGGCCCACTTCGTCAACGACCAGAGCCCGTATCTAACCAATCCGCTGATCGGCGCATTCTTCAACGGATGGTTATCGGATATCCGGGCGCGCGTTCCCTGGGCTGAATATCGCGAGGGCTGTACCGGCAACGACTGCTACAACGCCGACAGCTTCTTTCAGCAGTACTTCATGGAGAGCGACACCACCGTGGGCGTGCTCTCGGGAATTCCCTACGTGCAGTGTGCGGGGCAGGAAGTTGCACAATGTGATTTGGCACCGCTGACCAACCAGGAAATTCGCGACACCAAAGACAGCACCAATTCCATGTTCGACACCATGTCGAACAAGCGCGTACTCAGCCACGCCATGGTGATGCCCAACGATCGCCTCGAGGCGCAGCTGGAGGCCATGGCCATCAACGCCGAAGAAGGCGTCGACAACTGGAAGGTCTACACGGTCTGGGCGCCGGGCAATAACGGCGGCTACTGGCTCGACGATCCGGCGGTGGGCATTCCCATGATCGAGCAGGGTATCAAGGTGGGCGTGCCCATCTTCTGCTGCCACAAAGGCTTCCCGCTGCCGGGCTTTAGCCGCCTCTACAGCGACCCCAAGGACATCGGCGTGGTGGCCAAAGCCTATCCCGAGGCCAGCTTCGTCGTCTACCACTCGTCCTTCGAGCACAACATCCCCGGCACCAGCGGCCAGGGTGTCGAGGGCATCGAGGGACCGTGGCCCGACGACGACCCCACCGGCATCGATCCTGTGATGCAGGCGGCGGATTCGGGCGTCAACGCCCTGATCAAGACCCTCAAGGACAACGGCATCGAGCCCAACGACCCCACCTACAACGTCTACGCCGAGCTGGGTGGCGTCATGCCCACCACGCTCATCACGCGACCGCGCGAGTTCGCCCACATCATCGGCAAGCTCTGCAAATACGTGGGTGAAGACCGCGTGGTCTGGGGCACCGACTGCCTGTGGTTCGGCAGCCCGCAGCCCATCATCGAGGCCTTCCGGGCCTTTCAGATGCCCGAGGACCTCATCGAAAACTTCGGCTACCCGGAGCTGACCGACGAACTCAAGCTCAAGATCATGGGCATGACCGCCGCGCGTCTGCAGGACATCCCCTGTGGTGTTCAAAACTACCCGCAGTTCGCCGAGCACAAGCAGCTGCTCGACGACACCTGGGGTCCGCGTCGCTACATGATGCGCCCGACCCCCGGGCCCCGCACCCGACGTGAGTTCCTGCGTCTGGCCCACCACGAGCATCGGGTGGAAAAGGTGAACTACTCGGGCTTCACCTTCGGCAAATACAAGGTCTGACGCGGCCCCGGCCGCTCGCGCCCCCGAAACGCGGCGGGGGCGCGAGTTCGGCCAACATTTTCGGGGACGCGGGGAGGCCCGACCGGCAGCGGCCCGCCGTCCACGCATTGCCGAAGCCCGGGGTGGACAGCAGCGGGGCGCCGTAGGACAACCGACCGGTGGACGACGAGATCGAGCGCACCTTCGAGGCCCTACTGGCGGTTTTCGAGCATGCTGGCTACCGCAAGACCATGGGCATGCACATTCGGCGCGGCGAGGGCGACGAGGCGGTCATCGAGTGTCTGGTCGCCCCACAATTCGCCAACACCCAGGGCGTCGCCCACGGGGGTCTGCTCAGCGGCCTGATCGACACCGCCGCCGGCATTGCCTCCAAGCTCGCCGCGCGCGATGCCAAACTGCGTGTTGCCACGGTTTCGCTCACAGTCAATTACCATCGCCCGGGACGCGTCGGGCAAACCCTGCGCGCCGTCGGTCGTCACGTAAGCGGTCGCTCCACGCCCTGCTGCAGCGTCGAGGTGCGCGATCCGGGCGGCAACCTGGTGGCCAGCGGCGTGGCGACCCTGCGCGTGGCTTCGCGCGGTCGGTCCTAGATGTGCTCGGCGGGAGTCATGATCCGCTCTCGGGACCGCTACGGCGCCAGCTGCGGCGTCCGGTCCCCTTGAAATACACGGAGTATTCCGGCGCAGG
>JAOUOP010000049.1 GCA_029880325.1 Myxococcales bacterium
CTGGATCACCCCCCCCCTCGAACGGCCTCCGCGCTGGAATTACGATCCGAGACCGGATCACTTTTGCCGAGCACAAGTGGATCACTTTTGCCGAGCGCTGAGGCAGTGGGTTCAGGTAGCCGCTACACCTCGACATTTCCGCCCTTGGCAGTCGCTCTCATTTCACCTGCTACGCACACGACTCGTCGGTATGAGGCGCAGCCTCGCTAGTACCTCACTTCCTCCTCGTCCAGGCTTTCCCTGGCGCACGGGTCGGGGGGATCGAGCTGTCACTTGTACTGCAACCAGCGGCCAGGGCGCTTTTCGAGCGAAGGCGCCAGGCGTGACCCAAAAAAGCCCTCCGGCTTCCACCCGGAGGGCTGTGATGACGAGCATTCGATGAGTCAGTCGGCCAGGTTCACGTCCCAGTAGATGAGTTTGAGCTTGCCGAGGCCGCTGCGGATGGCAGTCAAGAACATGTCCCGAGGGGTACCGCCGCCGTCGAAGCGGGAAGTGGATGCGGTGGCGACCTTCGAGAACTCACGGGCGCTGACCGAACCGCCGCGACGGATATCCCGGCCATCGTCGGTCATGGCCCAGGAGATCACCATTAGCTCTCCAGCGCCGTTGCGCACTGTGGTAATCACATCACTGCCCGCGTCGGGCGTGGTGTTGATGTCGACGCGGGAGACTTTGCCCGCGAGCCAGGCGCTCTGCGGACCCACCAGGTCGCCATTGGCCGAGGCACCATAGCCCACGATCTTGAGCCTCTGGTTCACATCGTCCCCGGCTGCGGCAAAGCCCCGCGGCAGGGCCGTGATGTCGATCTGGTAGCCGATTGGATCGTTGGTTTCGCGGTCGCTTCCGCGTACCAGGATCCAACCATCACCGTCGATTCGGTACGGGATGGTCTTGAGGGTATTGTCGGCGGTGCGCATCGCGACGGCGGCACCGGTGAAGGCCTTGGCGCCGGTCACGGCCAGAGCCGAGACGTAGCCGGCGCTCGCGCTTCCACGAGGGGAAATCTGCCACCCGTCGTACGTCTGCTCAACCGTCCATTCGGTCAGCTCGAGCTGACTGCGATCGTTACGGGTCGCGGTGACCGCATGCATCTCACGGTAGGACGCCATGTCGATCATGTCCACGAGGCCGGCGGTGTAGTCGTCCAGTCGCGTAAACTCACCCTGATGGCCGACTTCGTACAGGATCATTTTCAAATTGCCGCTGTCGGCGCGCAGGGCGACCATTACGAGATTCCTGCTCAGTTGGGCCAAGTTGATCATCGTGGCGAGGCCGGCGGTCTCGTCTTCCAGGCGATCGATGCCGTCTGCCGCGCAGTCCCAGCTCGTGAGCTGCAGTTTGTCCTGACCGTTGCGAACGGCGGTGACCGCCAGGGCATCATCCATGAAGACTGTATCTACCTCGGAGATGGCCCCGATTCCGTAATCGGTGCGACGCAAAAAGGGGGCCGGGTGTACTGCGATCAGTCCGGCGTTGTCGTCGATGGCATCCTCTCGCAGCGGATACCATCCGTTCCAGACCGGTGGCTGATCTTCGGCGTAGTCGTGGGCGTAGACCTGCTTGAAGCGTACCGGGAGCGTTGTGTCCGGCTCATCGCCGTTGATGATCGCGTTGTGCTGGATATGCACATGGGGGCCGGCGCTGTTGCCACTATTGCCTGCCAGTCCGACGAACTGTCCGCGTCGGACCCTCGGCCGTTCGCTGGGCTCGATGTAGAGGGATAGGGTGTACTTGCCCTTCTTGGTGATGATATCGGTCTGCTCGTCGTCGCCCTTGGGGCACACCGATTTGGGAATCGACCACTGCTGCATGTGGGTGAGCGCGATCATGTCGCCAGCATCGGTACGAAGCCAAACATTGTTGCCAGCCTGGTGAATGCCTGGATCGGGCTTGCCCGGCACATCATCGTCATCGACATCGGGAAGCTTCTCTCCGGGCTTGGGATTGTCGGGAAAGGCCCGGTAACAGGCAGTAATCTCACCGTCTGCGGGTGCGTAGACCGGCTGACCCCAGGTCAAGGAGTTCTGGTTGGTGCCACACGCTGCCGCTCCATCATGGCAGGGGCTCCACTCACCGATCTGTGGATTCCACTTTCGCACCGACATGTCGAGCTTGGGTCCAGAGCCGTGGGCGCGTGTGGTGACCCAGGCCTCGCCCGCACCGAGGTGCGACGCCCGTGCAAAGAATTGATAGCCTTCCTGCGCATGAACAGACATCGACGACAGACTGGCTAGTGCGCAGAGTGCGGCGGCCCATGGGTTGAAATTTTGCATGGTTCGAGTTGTCTCCCGGTATTGGTGCGGCTGTGCGCTCGAGTGCGACAGCCCCCTAACGAGAGGCAAGTGACGTGACGAGCCGCTCGGTTCACGGAGAATAGAAAAAATCTGTGATGCAACCGCGCCACGGTGGTCCCGGAGCAGTTCTGCAACAAGCCCAAAATTCCGACCCACCTTGATCCTACTCCTGAGTGAAACACCTCGGAGCGGTGACCGACGACTGGTCCGACTTCACCGCCTTCGAGCGCCGAACCACACCCGAGCACTGCCAATGCCCCCGAAGGCCCCCTCCGCGGCACGGCAGCCGCCCCGCGGACACACCGGCGCGCAAGGGGCGCTCTGTCCCGCCGCGTACAGCCCCAACGACGCACCACCCGCCTAAGGACTCGCGAACGAATAACTTCCCCCTTTGGTGCGTGACGGCGGGCACGCTCGGGCCGTGCGTCCTCGAAGAATTCCTCGATGTACCTCGGGTACGACTGCGGATTCTTCTCCGGGCGCCGTCCCGATCGCACTCCGCCGTCACGCACCAAAGGGGGAAGTTATTCGTTCGCGAGCCCTAAGGCGGGTGTCGGCGGCGGCATCGCCCCTGGGCACCGTGCCAGCACACCACCAGCAGTCCAGCGGCTCGCAGGGCTGGCGGTATCGATGCCGCATCAGCAACGTGCCTCCGGGGAAGCTTCTCGAACTCGGAGGGACACACACAGCCCCACATGGGTGCCAGGATGCGGCGCTCGGCTGCTCGAAAGGTTTCCAGGACGTTTTCGCGAGGCGTGGTCCCCCCAACGTCGAGCCTTTGTTCCTTGTTGGAAACAATTCGGAAACAATTGGAGATTACCTCTGATATCAGGACCCACTCGATTCCGCGGAGGGCGCATTTTCACCCCGATCCGCGGGTCAGCCCGCCGGCGCGCCCGGCGACGACGATCACCCGGAGAGCCCTGAAATGAAAAAGATCGAAGCCATCATCAAGCCCTTCAAGCTCGACGAGGTGAAGGAGGCCCTCGGGCAAGTGGGCGTGCAGGGGATGACCGTGGTCGAGGTCAAGGGCTTCGGCCGGACGGGCGGCAAGAAGGAGGTCTACCGGGGCTCGGCCTATGTGGTGGACTTCGTACCGAAGGTGAAGATCGAGGTGGTGGTGGCCGACGGCCAGGTCCCCGCCGTGCTTGAGGCCATCGAGCAGTCGGCCAAGACTGGGCGCATCGGCGATGGCAAGATCTTCGTGGTCCCAGTCGAGGAGGCCATCCGCATCCGCACGGGGGAGCGGGGCGAAGACGCTGTTTGATGGGCTTTCCGGGGCGCCCGCGGGCCGCCCCGGCGTTTGTCCGCGGGTCGGCTGGCGGCCGCTGGGCCCGCCCGCCGCGAACCGTCCGCGGCAGGCCACGCGCGGTTTGACGCCCTCGGAGCTGGTCGGATAGCATCAAGCCCGTCGATCGCGTCCATCCGCGGCGCTCAGAAGTGCTTGAATCGCGGTGAGTTGCCGCCATGTCGATCAGCCCCACCCGCGTCGCTGCCCGATCGCTGAGCGTCCTACCGCGGCGTCATCTCAGCCGCTTTGTTGGTCGCCTGGCCCGAAAGGAGCCTCCACAGCCCCTGCTCGAGGCCGTGATGGCGCTCTACCGCCGCGCCTACGACGTGGACATGGGGGACTACGTCGTGCCGCCGGGGGGCTACCCGAGCTTTGACGCGTTTTTCACCCGCGAACTCAAGCCCGGCACCAGGCCCCTCGACCCCGATGAGCGCAGCGTGCTCAGTCCGGCCGACGGCCGCATCGAGGATTTCGGAGTTATCGATGGGGACGCCAGGCTGCTGGTCAAGGGCACCCAATACGAGGTCGGCGAGCTACTCGGGGACCCCCATGCGGCGGCCGAGTTCGAAAATGGCCGCTTCGCCATCGTCTACCTCTCGCCCCGCGACTACCACCGGGTGCACGCGCCGGTGTCGGGGCCCGTCACCATGGTGCGCCACGTTCCGGGCACGCTCTATCCGGTCAATGCCATCGGGCTCAGGCATATTCCCATGCTTTTCGCCCGCAACGAGCGAGTGGTCGTGATGCAGCGCAGCGAGCGCTTTGGCCGCGTGGCGACGATCATGGTGGGCGCCATCGGGGTCGGCCGCATCAGCATGAGCTTCGATGATTCGATCATCACCAACGACGGCAGCGGCGCTGGCTTGCGGGTGTACGGGGACGACCCGCCTCATCTCGAACGCGGAGAGGAGCTGGGCATTTTCCATCTCGGTTCCACTGTTATCCTGATGTTGCCGCCCGGCGCCGACGCCAGGCTGCTCGGAGACGGCGGACACCGGGTGCGCATGGGCGAGGCACTGGCACGCCAGGAGGGCCGGTGAACGACGACGGGGCAAAGCGCTCGGATCGCCGTCGCCGCACCACTCGCCGCATCGGGCGCCACCGGTCGGTGCGCCCCCCGACCGGTGATCCCGTGGCAGGCGACGGGGGAGTGATGGGCTGGGCCGCCTCGGGTCTGCCCGGCTCCGGTGACGCGCCCGGGGAGCAGTCGGCGGGCGAGGACGCCATCGACAAAACGGTCGATCTCGATCCCGAGCTTTTCGCCCACGAGGAACTCGGCGGCGACAGCGATCGGGCGCGCAGTGCCGAAGCCGCCGCGGAGGAGTCCTTCGATGTCGACCTCGACGGCAATACCGATCCGCCGCGGCCAGCCACGACGGGGGTGAACCCGCTGGCCGATCACGAGCTCGATCGGGACACCAACCGGCCGCCCCAATCCGCCACGAATGTGGGCGAGCCCGTCGGCCATGCACAGGGGACGGTCGACATTCCCGCGGCGGGCTCGTCCCCGCATGCTTTTCCGAGCCCCGAGGACATGGACGACCATCCGACCGCACCCGTGGGCGAGTCTCGGGCATTCGAGATCGGATCCGGTCCGTCGTCGCTGCTATCGGATGATGAGCTCGACCGCGCCACCAATCCGCCGCCCAGGCCCACGGCAGAAACCTCTGCTGTCATGTCCCACTACGAGGATCTCGAGCGCGATACCGATCGCCCGGCGACTGCGCCCGCGGGAGACCCCGGCGGTCGCCCGCTGGATGAACTCGGCGACGAACTCGCCCGAAGCTCCGGTGGCGCCTCTCGGCAGGATGGGGTGGTCGGGGGCGTCGATGCCGGCTCGCCTGCCGGGCTCCACGGACCTCCTGTTGGCCAGTCAGCCGCGTTCGCGCGCTTGTCGCAGGACGGCCATGCGCCGCAGGACTCCGAACGCACCGCGCCCCGAATTGACGTCGAGGCACTTGAGGCCGCCAAGCAGGATCTGCTGCACGCCTCCCAGCTCGACGAGCCCCACGGTCACCACGAATCCGAGCCGCCTGACGAGCCAACCGATCCCCGCATCGAAGCGCCCCGGGTGCCCAGCACGCCACCGAATTCCGCCGTGGTCATCGCGCCGGCGCAGATCATCGGCGTCAGTGGCAGCACCTCTCCCATCGCCCCGCCGCCTGGCGCAGCACGTCGGGCGTTTTCGACCCCACAGGTCGACCGCGGCTATGAAGGGCTGCCCGACGAAGATCCCCTGCGCGACCCGCTGGCCGATCCCCTGACCGAGGCCGGCATTGCCGAGCGCGTTCGCTCCGCCGCAGTTCCCGCGACCTTCGAGGCGCTGCCGGCACCCGAACCGGCGATCGCACCAGCGCCGCCGCCCCGGACGGTGTTGGACGACGAGCTGTCGGATCGCGCGACCGTGGACGACGAGCCCGTGCCCGAAGAGGTCATGCGTTCCGCCAAGGCCGCGCTTGGCGAGATGGATGCTCCGGTGCTCGAGACCGACCTCGAGGAACTGGTGGACGTGGAGGCCGTGGAGGCCGAGGACCTCACCGACTCCGGGCCGCAGGTTTCCCGCACGCCACCGCCGCCGCCGCCCGATCCGCGCCCCAAAGCCTCGGCCAAGCCGCCGCCGCCTCCGCCCGGTCGCGCCCCCGATGCCGCAGACCCGACGGCCAAGGCCGCGTCTGTGAAGCCTCCGCCCCGGCGCAAGCGGCCGCGTCAGTGGTGGGAGACGTTCTTCTCCGACGACTACCTGATGAGCGTGCTGATGCCGACGCCGCTCCAGGTGGCCCGTCAGGTCGATTTCGTCGAAGCCAGCCTCGGGCTCAAGAAGGGCAGCACCATTCTGGACGTCGGTTGCGGTCTCGGCCTGCAGGCCATCGAGCTCACGCGCCGCGGCTACCTGGTGGTGGGCCTGGACCTGTCGCTGGCGATGATCACGCGCGCGGCGGAAAACGCCCAGCACGAAAATCTCAAGATCAACTTCCTGCACGCCGACATTCGCGAGATCGAGTTCGAGGGGGCCTTCGACGGCGTCATTTGCCTGGGCACCACTTTCGGATTCTTCGACGACGATCAGAATCGCGACGTGCTGTCACGGCTGCACTCGGCGCTCAAACCCGGCGGTCGTATTTTCATCGACGTGGTCAACCGCGACCACGTGATCGAGTCGCAGCCGAACCTCGTGTGGTTTGAGGGCGATGACTGCGTGTGCATGGAGGAGAGCGAGTTCAACTTCTTCTCCTCCCGGCTGGCCGTCAAACGCACGATGATGCGCGAGGATGGCTACCAGTCGCAGGCCGACTACAGCGTTCGTCTGTACTCGCTGCATGAGCTGGGACTGCTCGTGCAGCAGATGGGGTTCCGCGTGATCGAGGTCAGCGGCCACGAGGCCATGCGCGGGGTCTTCTTCGGCACCAAGTCCGCGCGCATCCTGATGCTCGCCGAGCGGCGCGTGCGTGCCCAGGCTTCGATGGGACCGATGCCGCCGAAGCTCTGAGCTGACCCGCAGCGACGATCAGTTCAGGAGCATGCCGCTGAGGGTGTACTCGGCAGCGCATGGCAGCTGTTGGAAGGGGCCGCCTTCGTCCTCAAGCACGAAGTCGCACTCGCCGGGGCTGGCGGCGCGCACCTCGATGGAGTTTTTGGCCGTCAGGTCGCTGGCCTCGGCGTCGCGTGGTGGTGCCTCGAGGCCGGCATCCTGGCCCGCCAGCAGTGCGCGGTGCAGGCGGCCTTCGATGCGCTCGGCGACTACCATCTGGCAGCTGCGCGTGGAGTTGGCCGGGTCGTATGCCTGACCGAGTTCGGGATCGGCGAAGCGCTCGGGCCCCATTTCGAGCAGCGTCTCGTTGGGGTCGCGCAGGCCGCTGCCCACCGTGTAGCGGGACTCGCGAACAAACTCAAAGCTGCCGCTCTCGTCCAGCAGACCGCGCTGCCCGGGCGGGTTCAGGTACCAGATGCCCGCACCCTCGTCGTCGCGCACTTCGACCTCGAAGTGCAGCGGGCTGACCGCGGGTAGGGCGCTCGAGCCGCAGGTGTTTTCAAGCAGCTCGCCGTCGATCCGGTAGCGACCCACCAGTTCCCCAGGGCGCTCACCCATGCAGCCGCCGAGCGACGCGAGGAGCATCGCGGCTTGCGCGAAGGCCAGGGCGGTCCCGCGCGATTGTACCCGTCGATCGCGCCGCCGAATGCTCTGCTGTGTGGGCATCCCCATCGGGGTACCCGCGGCTGTGGCACCCGTCAAAAAACGCGCGCCAAAGAGCTGCTGCCGCGTCGCTACTCGCCGGCCGGTGCCGCAGCGTCACCTTCGGGGGCTGCGGCACCATCGGTCTCCGGGCAGCCGTCTTCGTCGTCCACCTCGTTGACGGTTTCCGGCTCGTCGGGACAGTGATCGTCCTCGTCGGCGATGCCGTCACCGTCGAAGTCTGTCTCCGGGCAGCCGTCGTCGTCGCCGAAGCCGTCGGTGTCCTCGGGCTCGTCGGGGCACTTGTCGGCCGCGTCGGGCACGCCGTCGCGGTCACGGTCGTCGTCGGGACAGCCGTCTTCGTCGCGGTCGCCGTCCTTGTCCTCGGCGATCTCCGGGCACGAGTCGTAGCCGTCTTCGATGCCATCACCGTCGTTGTCGCGGTCGGGGCAGCCGTCCTGATCTTCGTTTCCGTCCGGATCCTCTGCCTCGTCGGGGCAGCGGTCGGCCGTGTCGTCGATGCCATCGCCGTCGTTGTCCAGGTCGGGGCAGCCGTCGTCGTCGAGGTAGCCGTCCTGGTCCTCCATCTCGGTCGGGCAGGCGTCGCTCTTGTCGCCCACGCCGTCGCCGTCGGAGTCGAGTGTATGGGGCTGGTAGTTGATGCCGGCCAAGACCCGAAATACGGGCACGCCCACGCCGCTGAGCAAGCCGGCACCGGCGCCTGCGCGGATCGCGAAGTCGCCCACGCTGATCTCGCCGCCGAGCCTGCCCTCGATGGGGTTTTCATCGATCTGGGCGGTGAACTGGGAAGCGCCCGTGAACTCGACGATGGCGCGCACCAGGGGGGTTGCCTCGAAGCTCGCCGCGACGCCGTAGAGGAACTCCGGGCCCGACTCGGTCGAGAGCAGTTCCCGCGAGGGTCGCAGCGATCCGCCCAGGTTCGCCGCCACCGCCAGGCGCTGCTTGCGGAACTCGGCGATCAGGTGGCCGCCACCGCTGACCGTCTCGTCGCCCAGACCGCGGCCCTCGGCCGTGAGTTCGCCCAGGGGCGCGGCCAGGTAGGCGACGGCGCCGAGACCAAAGCCCTCGCGGCCCTTTCCGACGATGCGCACTTTGGCGCTGAGGCGTGGGTCGCCCATGCCGAAGGCATCGCCACCGCGAATGTCGACGTACTCGGCGCCGGGAACGGTGGTGCGAGCGGTGAAGCTGTCGCCGCCGGTACCCACCAGGGGCAGGGTGAGGCCGATCTGAAAGCGCTGCTTGATGGTCAGCGTCGCCATCGGTGTCATCGTCAGCTGGTAGCTGACGATGTCGCGCTCGGACTCGACGATCTCGCAGTCGGTGGCGTCGCCGTTGGCGTCGAGCGCGTCGCAGCTGGCCGTGTACAGCACGAAGGGCCGGTGCGAGTAGTCGATCAGCAGGCCAGCGGTGGGCGTGAGGTGCCCCGACAGCACCGAGCCGTCGACCATGAAGTAGTTGTCGGCTCCAGGGGCCGGCGCGAAACGATTGGCCGAAAACTTGTCACTCGGTACGCCCTGGGCGCCCGCCTGATTCTCGATCGCCAGCAGTGCGACGGTCAGGGTGAGCACATAGGCGAAGATATTCTGGCGCATGAGGATCTCCCCTCAGATCATTACCCAAGAGCTCGATTTGACGTGCGAAAACGTCGCGCGACTATCGCATCGAAGCACCGCCGAGTGCAATCATGAACTCATCCCTTGTCGGGGATGAACACCCCGGCGCGTGCCGCTTGGGTTCAGTGGGCGGCTTCAACGGGCGGGCTCAGTAAGCGACTTCGAAGTCACAATTGAACTTGATGTCGGCGGCGACCGGCTGGCCCCGGTGGTCCAGCGGCGGCTCGAAGCGCTCGGTTCGGAGCATCTTGCGGCAGGCATCGGCGAATTCGAAGCCGGGAGGGTATTCGCTGAGCACCTTGATGCGGGAAGTCCGTCCGCTCGGCATCACGCGCAGGCTGACCTGAACGCGCCCCTCCACGCCTTGCATCTCGGCGCGTCGCGGGTACTGCTTGCGCAACAACTCGTTGAAGTTGCCGATGGGCTTGGGGCGGCGCTTGAGGGAGTCGAGGGGCACCACGCGCGGCCCTTCCTGGGGCGCCGCGGCCTTGGCCGCTTGTTGCTCGGGTGCCTTGCCCTGGATGCGACCGATCTTGCCCACGGGCCCCTTGAGCGCGCCTCCGCTGCCGACCACCGAAGTCCAGCTCGAGCCATCGCCTGCGGTCAGCGTCTCACCGGTGAAGTCGGCGAAGTCGTCGGCGGGGGGCGGTTCCGCCTCGGGGGGCGGCTCGGGTTCGGGCTCCGGCTCGGCGGCGGCCTTGGCCTTGGGTTCGGGCTCGGGTTCGGGCTCGGGTTCGGGCTCCGGCGGCGGAGGGGGCGGTTCGGGTTCGGGTTCGGGCTCCGGCTCGGGCTCGGCGACCTCGAAGGTCATCTCGTGCATCGCCACCATTTCCTCCGGACTGGGCACGAGCCCAAGCGCGGTGAAACAGACCAGGTGAGCCGAGAGGCTCACCGCTGTGATGCCGAAGACTTTCGCACCGCTGCCCTGACTGCCGTAGCTACGAATCACGGTGCCTACTTCTTGGCTTGCTCGATGGGGCTGGTGTTGATCGCGAACTTGGTGACCTTCTCGCGACGCAGGATGTCGATGACTGTGACGACCTGGGAGTGCTGGACGCGGCCATCGGCGGAGATGACGGCTTTGACGTCGTGGTCGCGGCGGTAGGCGTCGCGGATCTTCTCCTGCAGCTTGCTGGTTTCGACTTCCGCGCCGTCGAGGTAGAGTTGACCGCCCTTGTCGATCGAGATCGACATGCTCTGCGACGTGGTCTCACCGGTCGCCGCCTTGGGTAGCTCCACGTTGATCGACTTGTTGACGAGGTAGCTCGAGGTGACCATTAACACGATCAGCAACACGAGCACGATGTCGACCAACGGGGTGACGTTGATCGCCGTGATCAGCTCGTCGTCGTCCTGTTTGGCACCGCCGGCCATGTTCTACTCTGCCGCCTCGGGTTGTTGCGTTTGGGTGCGCTCGCTCAGCAGATGCGAGAGCACGTGGCTGCCGAGGGCGGCGCCGCGGGCCAGGCGCGTCTTGATGAGGCGCTGGAAGTAGTTGAACGTCGCCACCGCCGGCAGCGCCACCAGGATGCCGATGGCGGTGGCCACCAGGGCTTCGCCGATGTCGGCCATCAGACCCGCGGTGACCTTGCCTTCGCTCTCGTCGAGGCTGTGGAAGGCGCGGATGATGCCGATAACCGTTCCGAGCAGACCGACGAAGGGGGCGTTGTTGCCGACGGTGCCGAGGAACGCCAGGTTGCGCTCCATGTGCACGCGCGCAATTTGCTGCTCCCCCTGCATGCGCTCGTTGGCAGCCTCGGCTCCGTCTTCGGCCGATTCCAGCGCGGCCACGGCCAGCATCGCCTCGAACGAGCGCGATTGCTGCATGCGCTTGTGGGCCTCGCGCACCTTGCCCTTCTTCAGGTGTGCGAGCAGGTCCTGGCGCAGCTTGTCGATGTCGTCACGGGTGACGATGAAGAAGTAGATGCGTTCGAGCATGATGGCCATGCAGATGACCGACAGGCCAACGAGCAACCACATGACCCACGCTGCGCCCAACAGGGCGAACGCGGTGAGGCGTTCCTGGATATCCATTGACTCTCCGATACTGTGACTGCCGGCGCCTCGTAACTACGTCCGGTGTGACCAAGGTGTACGAAACCGCGCGCCCCGCGGCAAGTGCACATCCCCCGCTTTCGCGTCCCAAATGGGCGCCAACGCTGCGAAAATTCTTGCATTTCCGGTCACAGGGGACAGATCGTGCCCGGCGTTGTGCAGCCTGCTTCCCGGTACTCGCCCGGAGTATTCAAGAAGCCGCGTGGCGAGGGCGCGGAAATGTTTTGCAGGCCAGTGTGGCGCGGAGAGAAAGAGTCTGTAGGCGTACCTGCCGTACGTGGAGGACGGCTTTTCGAGGAGGCACTGTCATGGAAGGTGATTCCGCTTCCGCAGTAGCCCATGGACGAATCATCCGGCTCAGGAATCCTGCTTGAGTAGCTCCCGCAACAGGACCGTGGCGTAGCCGCCCTTGCGCAGGCCGAAATCGAGCCAGAGGTCGTCGCCCTCGACCTCGATGGAGGGGGTCAGCGGCCGGATGCGGGCCGGCCGGCGGCTGCCGGGGCCGAGACGACCCAGGCGCGCGAGCACCGCGTCGCCGCCGAGCACGGCCAGGGCCTCTCGCTCGTGGTCGGCGGCCGGACCCTCGGCAGCGCGCATCTTGGGGCCGAAGACCGGCCCGGTGGGGCTGATCTCCCAGTTTTGCACCCGCGGCTGGTCCGATTGGGCGTCGTCGCAGGTGAAGACGCCGCCACTGTCTTCCTTGCGCATCACGTCGCCGGCGATCGCGGTCGCGAACTCGCCCCGCGAAAGCCGCGCTGAAAGCCAGGCGTTAAAGGCCGCCGACTGCAGCGTCGAGACCAGGAGTTTGCGCTCGAAGCGGCCGCGCGGGGCACGACCGCCCTCGACCAACCAGGCCCGGGCGCGTTCCAGGTTGCGCCCCTCGTGTCCAAAGCGCTGCTCGCCGAAGTAGTTGGGCACACCGACGCGGACCAGCTCGTCGAGCAGCTCGCGGGCCGTCTCCAGATGAGCCGAGGCGCCGCGCACGCGGATCCGAAAGCGATTGCCCTGCAGGTGGCCGGTTCGCAGCTTGTGGCGGTGGCGCTGGGCGTCCAGGATCCGGATTTCGGGCAGCGTGAGCGCCAGCGCCCGCTCCGGGTCGGCGCGGTGAAAACTCGCCCACTGGGTGGTGATGGCCTTGCGATCCTTGAGGCCCGCGAAGGAGGCCTCCCGGGGGTCGACTTCCAGGGCTCGGGCGATGCGATCGACGGCCACCTTCGTGTCGAGGCCCACCTTCTCGAATCGCACCATCAGGTGCTCGCCCTCGCCCTCGGCGGGATAGGCCGGAATTTCCTCGACCCGGAAATCCTCTGGAGCCTCGCGAATTTTTCCGAGGATCTTCAGCGATTTGGCTGTAGCATGGGGCAAGTCGTCGCGGTCGTCAGAGTTCATGGGTCCATCCCAATCAAGTCAGCCATAGCCCGGAACATTCGTGGATGAGTCACTGCGGACGCGGAACTACCTTTCATGACAGCGCTCGCCTGGAAAGCCAGGCCCGGGGCGCGAAGCCGCGCGAGCATCGCGGCGGGGCACCGGGCTGCAGCGTCGTGAGCACCACCGCCGCAAAAGCGCGGCGCACTTTCATGAACCAAGGCATTGACGCCTGATTTTCCCAGGTAGGGCCGTGGATCTCGATCGAAAGCAACGAGTTCGTTCCGAGGCAGCACGACTGATGGACGCGGGTGTCGCGGGCCAGGTCTTTCCGGGTGGGGTCGCCTGCATTTCCTGGCAGGAGGGGCCCGAGACGGTCTTCATCGAGGTCGCCTCCGGACGCGTACGCGCCGGCGAGGCCGCGGTCAAGGCGGGTACCCCCTACGATTTGGCTTCGTTGACCAAGCCCGTGGTCGCCACCGCGGCGCTGCGCATGGTGGCCGCCGGGCGCCTGGCGCTCGAGACCCGTACCGACACGGTTGTGACCGACGTGCGCGGTGGCGTCGGGGGCGCCGCTTCGCTCGAGGCCCTGCTCACCCACAGCGCGGGGCTGGCCGAGTGGGGTGGGCTGTTTTTGGACGTCCCCCACGATCCGGGCACGCCAGCGGCGCGGCGTTGGATCCTCAGCGAAGCCTCGCGGCGTCCGGCCGAGGGCCAGGAGGGCGTGGTCTACAGCGATCTCGGCTATCTGATCGCCGGCGAGGTGCTGGCGCGGGCGGCCGGGGAGAAACTCGACCGGGTCGTGGCCCGTGAGGTTACCGATCCCCTGGGCATCTCCAACGAGCTCTACTATCCGGCGGCGCTACCGGCCGATCGGCGCGCCCAGGTCTCCCGGGATGCGGCCCCCACCGAGCACTGCGAGTGGCGCGGGCGGCTGGTCCGCGGCGAGGTCCACGACGAAAATTGTGCGGCCTTCGGCGGCATCGCCGGCAACGCGGGTCTGTTCGGGACCGCGCGCGGGGTGGCGGTTTTCGGGCGTGCCGTGCTCGAGTCCTACCTGGGGCGCGGTGGCTTCTTGCCCAAGGACATGATGGCGCGGGCGCTGGCGCCGCGGGAGTCGACCACGCTGCGGCTGGGTTGGGACACCAAGAGCCCCAACGAAAGTTCGGCCGGCCGGCGCATGAGCGCCAATGCCTTCGGCCATTTGGGTTTTACCGGCACCAGCCTGTGGTGCGATCCGGAGCGCGACCTGGTGGTCGTGTTACTGACCAATCGCGTGCATCCGAGCCGCGCCAACGAGCGCATCAAGGGCTTCCGTCCCGGCTTTCACGACGGCGTGATCGCGGCGCTCGGCTGACGCTGCCGAGCGCGCAGATCGCGCAGGCGTGTCGCCAGCTTCGAGTTGGTCGCCTGTAGCTGCGTATTGTGCACGGCGCGGGCGATGGCCTTGGGGGCACCCAGCATGACGGCCAGGCGCTTGGCGCGCGTGATCGCCGTGTAGAGCAGGGCGCGGCTGAGCAGTAGGTGATGTGAACCGTGGAGTACCACCACCACGGCCGGGAACTCGCTGCCCTGGACCTTGTGGATGGTGCTTGCGTAGGCCAGCGCCAGCGCCTCCAGGGCACGCCCGTCGTAGTTCACCTGGCGGCCGCCCATGTCCACGCGCACGCCTTCGCGGCCCACTTCGAGCACTTCCCCCAGGTCGCCGTTGAAGACCTCCCGTTCGTAGTCGTTTTTCAGCTGCATGACTTTGTCGCCGCGCCGGAAGCCAGCCTGGCCCGGGGGGCTCGGGTTTTGGGCCTGCTGCAGCACTTCATTCAGTCGCTGGGTGCCCAAGGGGCCGCGCCGCATGGGGGTCAGCACCTGCACGTCGCGCTTGGGATCGAGCCCGTAGGCCGAGCGCATACGCTCGAGGGCGTCGAGCAGCCGTTCGATGATCGCCTCGGGGGTGCTGGCGCGGATCAGGAAAAGATCGCCGTCGCCGCGCTGGCCGCTGGGGGTGGGCGTGGGCACGCGGTCGCGCAGGACGTCGTGGGCGGCGCGCACGATGGCGCTCTTCTGGGCCTGGCGGAAGACTTCGGTCAGGCGGATCACGGGGCAGACGGCGCTGTCGATGAGTTCCCGCAGCACCGGACCGGCACCCACCGGGGGGAGCTGATCGACGTCGCCGACGAGCACCAGGGCGCAATTCGCGGGGATCGCCTGCAGCAGCCGGTCGGCCAGCCACAGGTCGAGCATGGAGGCCTCGTCGACCAGCACCAGGTCGGCTTCCAGCGGGTTGTCGGGGCCGCGCTCGAAGCCGCCGCTGCGCGGGCTGTACTCGAGCAGGCGGTGGATGGTGCGGGCGTCGCAGCCGGTGGTTTCGCTCAGGCGCTTGGCGGCGCGGCCGGTGGGCGCGCACAGCAGCACCCGGTGCCTGAGGGCGTGGTGGGCCCGCACCAGCGCCCGCACGGTGGTGGTCTTGCCCGTGCCGGGACCGCCGGTGAGCACGAAGAGGCCCTGCTCGAGCGAGGTCTCGACGGCGCGCTGCTGGGCGCGCGCCAGGCTGTCGTCGAGAGCTGTTTCGAGCGCCGCTTCGGCCCCGCGCGGGCGCGGGCGATCGCCCGAGAGCCGAAGTAGGGCCTCGGCGGCGCGGCACTCGGCACGGTACAGTGGCGGGGCGTAAACCGCGGTCTCCTCCACCAGGAGCAGGCCCCGTCGGTGCATGTCGTCGATGGCCTGCTCGACGCGCTCGGCCGGGACCGACAGCTCCCGGGCTTCGCGCAAGAGCGCCTCGCGCTCGATGAAGACGTGGCCCTCGTCGACCGCCTTGCCCGTCAGGTGCAGCACAGCCCCGGCGGCGCGCCGCGGGTCGTCGTCGGCGTAGCCCAGGGACTTGCCCACCTGGTCGGCGGTGCGGAAGCCGATGCCCTTGATCTCCTCGGCCATCAGGTAGGGGTCGTCGCGGACCACGCGCGTGGCGTCGTCGCCGTAGCGTTCGCGCACGCGCTGGGCGAAGGCCGGGCCCAGGCCCAGGCCGTGCAGATAGGCGATCGATTCGGCCTCGCGTGCCCGCGCTCGCACGGCCTTGGAGAGCGCTTGGGCGCGTTTTTGGCCGATGCCGGGGATCTCGCGCAGCCGCGCCGACTGTCGGGTGATGACCTCCAGGGTGTCGCCACCGAAGCGATCGACGATGCGCTCGGCCATGGCCGGCCCCACGCCCGGAACCACGCCCGAGCCCAGGTAGCGCTTGAGCCCCTCGCGGGTGCTGGGGGTGACAGGGGTGAAGCTCTCGACGTGGAAGCGCTCGCCGTAGGTGGCGTGTTCGCGCAGGCGGCCGCGGATCGAGAGCATCTCGCCCGCCATCACGCCGCCCAGGTCACCGACCAGCGTGAGCCGCTCGCCGCTGCGCTCGGCGCGCGCGGAAAGCACGCCGTAGCGGCCGTCGTCGCTGCGGTAGATGACGCTTTCGACCACGACCGTCAGCGGGTGTTCAGAAGCCATCGGGGAGCGCCTCGTCGATTCGCCGCGGCCCGAGTGTTCACCAAGGCTGCCGGCAGGCAAAGCTCCGTGACCGCGGGGGCGGCGAAAATGCCCGCCCGGCTTCGTTCATGGCTCGCCGGGGGTGCAGCCGCGGGCCTCGGCGTGGGTGAAGCTGCCGTCGGCGCCGCTGCGCCGGTCTGTGGTGGTGCGCACACGGCAGATGCCCGCCCGTGGCTTTGGTGTGGCCGGGGCGGCGCTGATGCGGCGGCCGGCCGGATCGCGCAGGAAAAGCGGTTCGCCGGCGTTGGAGAGACCGGAGCTGCCCAGGCTGCGACCGTGGCGCAGCAGCAGCGCGCCGGGCGGCGGTGGCATGTCGCTGCCCTCGTCGGGGTCGAAGCCCTCGGCCACCAGCAGCACGCGGGCGCCTGGCGGAATCACCAGCTCGCGCTCGATGGGCGCGGCCTCGGCGTCGTGCTTGTCGCCCAGGGAAAAACCGCGCAGGTCGAGTGGAGCTGACCCGTAGTTGAGCAGCTCCACCAGTTCCTGAGCCGGCTCCGGCCCCAGCGGGTCGAAGAGCACCTCCTCGATCGAGAGCGTGGCCAGGGGTTCGGTGGTCGCGAGCGAAAGCTCCAGCGCGCGAACGTTGCCGCTGGCGTCACGCAGTTCGAGCTCCAGCGCGAGCTGGCGCTGGCTGCCCAGGCCCTCGAGGCGCAGCTCGAGCTGTCCGCCCTGGGCGATGGCGAAATGCTCCTCCCCGGCGCCGCGCAGGCTGGCGATGGTCGGCTCGTCGGTCAGCAGGCGTAGGGTCACACTGTCGTCATCCACCAGCGCGCAGGCCGCCTCGAGCTGCAGCTCGTCGATGGCGCAGCTCGGGGCGCTGGGGCGTGGCGGCTCCCGATCGGGGCCGCGGGCGGTCTGCAGCTGGGCTTCGAAGGGGCCCAGCGGGGCGCCGTGGCGATCGCGGACACCTAGGCCGACGCGCAGCGTGTAGCTCGCCTCCGGTTGGAGCCGCTCCTCGAACGCGAGCCGGGCGCAGTCGACTCCCGCGTGCTGGGGGGCGAGCTGCTGGCAGGGAGCGAGGTCGAGGGTCGCCGCCACGGCATGGCCGCCGGGGCTCTCGAGCCAGATGCCCTCGGGCTGGGGGCTGTCGCGGTCGATTTCGCCGTCGAAGGCCAACGTGATCTCGCGCAGGTGGGTGCCCAAGCCCACGCTGGCGTCGCCCGGGAAGGTTTCTTTCACGCGCGCGCCAGCGGCCGGCGCGTCGTCCACCCGCAGCTCCCAGACCGCGGGGTGTGCGTCCGAGACCGCCCAGGCGGGCAGCGCGAGGCTGAGGGGGGCGCCCGGCTCCAGGGGTTCGAGCGGCAGCACTTCGAGGCCCCACGGCGTCTCGGCGATGGCGACCTCGAGCTGCCGCGCCAGGGTGGCGAGGCGCAGCGGGCGACCCTGCAGGTCGTCGAGCAGGGCCTGATCGGGGGCGCCCTGGAGCAGCAGCACGCCCGGCTCGGGGGGATCGGGCGAGGCCGGCGCCGGCGACAGCCACAGGCGCGGCCAGCGGGGCAGGCGCTCGAGGCTTACCGGCGCGCCGGCGAAGTCGGTGGCCATCAGCTCGAGGTTGCCGGGGGCAGGCGGCTCCAGCGGATCGCCCGGGGGCGGGGCCAGGCAGCCCAGGAGCGCCAGGGTGGCGGCGGTGATCGCGGTTTTTTCAAGCATCGCTTCTGGTATCGGCCAGTCGCCGCGGCGGTTTCGCCGCGCTTTGCGGAATTCCCATCTGCGCTATGCTTTCGATGTCCCCTGAGCCATGGCCTACGGTCTCGACGCTCCCGTGCTGGTGCTCAATCGGTTCTACCAACCGGTTCGGGTCACCCGAGCGCGCCGCGCTCTGACGCTGCTTTTCGCGGGATCGGGCCAGGCCCTCGATCGAGACTACCGTCAGCACGACTTCGAGCGCTGGCTGCAGGGGGCGCCGGGGGAGGGCGACGAGGTGATCGGCACCAGCTCGGGGCCCCTGCGCATCCCGCGGCTGCTGTTGCTGCTGCACTACGGCCGCGTGCCCCGCAACACCATGCGGCTGTCGCGCCGCAATGTGTACCTACGGGACGACCACACATGTCAGTACTGCGGTCAGCGCAAGACCCCGCGCGATCTGAACCTGGACCATGTCACGCCGCGCTCGCGCGGGGGCAAGACCACCTGGGAGAACCTGGTGACCTCCTGCCGGCGTTGCAACTTCAACAAGGGCAGTCACAGCCTGGACGAGGCTGGAATGCGGCTGATGCGGGTGCCGATTCGGCCCAATTGGACCACGGCCGCGGCGCTGGCGGCGGCGCCGCGCCACTTTGCGGAGTGGGAGCCGTTTTTGGGGGCTAGAGCCTGAAACCCCGTTCGAGGGGGGGGCCGAAGGAGGCCTCGTGTCTGGTGTCTCCTGGATGCGGACGTGAACGTGGACGTCGTCGAGCTGGCGGTTGTTGCCCGCCGTTGGCGCCGGGCGACCACGACTGTGTTCACGAGACACGCGACAGGTGGGGCGCGCCGTTTGCGCGGCCGAAAACCCCCTGGTAGAGAGCAGCGCGATGGCCAGAAGGCGCCGCCGTAAAAAGGTTACCGAGACCTCGCACAAGCCCGAGGCGCTCGATCAAGAACTCGAAGTCGAGGAAGTCGCGGAACTCGAGGAACTCGAGGAACTCGACGTCGACCTGGAACTCGAGCAGGCGCTGCCCCGGGAGCCGCAGGAGCCCACGCTGGTGGGGCTCGGCCCCGACGGTCCCGAGGCCGACATGGAGCTGTTCCAGGAGCCCGATCCGGACGGGGACGATGAGCCGCTGTCCATGGTCGGCTTCGAGCGCAGCGCCGCGCAGGGCGCGCGCATCAGTGAGCTGCCGCCGGCGCCAGCGACCCCCGAGGTTTTGCCCGAGCCGGGGCCCCCTGCGCTGCAAGCTCGCGAGGCGCCCGAAGCCTTGCCGGTGGCGCGGCCGTGGCCGCTGGACTCGGTGGCCCTGGACTCCCATGAGCCGCAACGCCGCGAGCCCCACGCCGCAGAGCCTATCGTGGCCCCCGATCGCGAAGCGCCTGGGCCCGCCGAAGCGCGCGAGGAACCGGTCTACGAGGAGCCCCTCCAGGAGGAGTCGATCCAGGACGAGCTACCGCCCGCGCTCCCCGTCCCACGGCCCTCGGCTGCCTCGCTCGCGGCGCCGGAGGAGACCTTTCCGGCGCGGCCGCTGCGGCTGATCGCCGTCGGCGGCGCCCGCGGTGGCGTGGGCAAAACCATCATTGCAGCCAACCTCGGGCTCTACCTGGCGACCATCGGCCGGCGCGTGGTGTTGGTCGATGCCGACCCGGCGGGCGCCAACCTCCACACCTGCCTGGGCACCGGCGCGGCCACGCCCCTCAACCGGCTGCGCCGCGGCCAGCGCGGCGATGCGGCCAAGGGCGTGGCGTCCGACGCTCTCGAGTCGACCCCCTTCCGCGGTCTGCAGCTGTTGCACCTGGGTCTGGACGAGCCCGGTGCCGGCAACTCCCGGGGCGACCGACTGACCCGGGCCATGGCGCGGCTGCGGGAGCTGGACGCCGAGTATGTGGTGGTGGACCTGGGCGTGGGGCTGGGCAAAGAGGTGCTCGACAACTTCCTGGCCGCCGACCTTTCGGTCTTCGTCACCGTGCCCGAGCCCACCGCCATCGAGAATACCTACCGCTTCCTGCGCGGGGCCTTTGGGCGCTTTCTGCTCAACGGCATCGAGGACGAGGAGGCGCGTGCCGAGCTGGAGCGCCGCTTGCGCGGGGCTCCGGCGCCGCTGGATCTGCTGCATCAACTGGAAGCCGAAGAGCATTCCCTGGCCGCCGCGGTGCGCGCCGCAATGGAGCGCTTCCGCTTGCGACTGGTGATCAACCAGACGCGCCTGCGGGCCGATTTGCAGTTGGGCTTTTCCATGCAGAGCGCGGCGCGTCGGCGCCTGGGTTTGACCCTGGACTACACCGGCCACATCGACCACGACGACGCGGTCTGGACCTGCGTGCGCAATCGCCGGCCGCTACTGCTGGAGGTTCCCGGCGCCAAGTCGAGCCGCAAGATCGAGAAATTGGCGCGCCGCATCATGTTGATCGAGGCCGGCAAGGCTCAGCAATCGGGGCTCTCGGGCGTGCCAGTCGACAGTCACCACGACCTGCTCGAACTCGAGCGCGGCGCCACCGACGAAGAAGTGCGTCGCGCCTACAAGCGCTGCCGCGAGATCTACGCTCACGATGCCCTCTGCGGCTACGGTTTGTTCGAGCCCCATGAGATCGAGGCCCTGCGCGCGCGCATCGACGAGGCTTTTGACGTGCTGCTCGATCCCGCGCGCCGCCGTCCCTACGAGCTTTCGGTCTTTCCCGAGACGCCGGAGCCGGTGCTGATCCCGCCGCCGGAGGATCTGGACGACGAACCACCGCGCCCGGCGCCTGCGATCTCCCATGACACTCAGTTTACGGGCTCGCTATTGCGCCAGGTTCGAGAGTCCATGCGCATCGGCTTGGCGGAGATCAGCCAGCGCACCAAGATCTCGACGTCGTACCTGAAGGCGATCGAGGAGGATGACTTCGGCAAGCTGCCGGCGGTTGTTTACACCGCCGGTTTCGTCACCCAGTACGCGCGTTATTTGAAGCTCGACGCCAAGCAGGTCAGCCGCACCTACGTCGGCCGCTTCAAGCGCTACCTGGAGGACAAGGAGCGCTCCTTCGCGCGCAAGTCATGAGCCCCGCGTCGGTCACCCAACAGAGCCGATTGATCCTGGCGTCGGCCTCGCCCCGTCGTCGCGAGATCCTCGGCCAGCTGGGACTGCGCTTCGAGGTATTGCCGAGCGGTGCGCCCGAGGATGGCCCCGGCGGGCGCGACGCGGTGAGCTATGCGCGCGGGCTGGCCGAGCTGAAGGCCAGTTCGGTGGCGGTGGGCCTCGCGCCCGGCGGCTACGTGCTGGGGGCCGACACGGTGGTGGTGATCGACGATCGCGTGCTCGAAAAGCCCACCGATGACAGCGAGGCCGTCAAGATGCTGATGTTGCTGTCGGGGCGCATTCATCGCGTGGTGACGGCGGTCAGCGTGCTGCCGGCGGGGCAGGGCGGCGCTGCGGCTGCGCGCACCGTGGACGTCGCGAGCCGCGTGCGCTTTCGCGAGCTGTCGCGCGACATGGCTGTGCGTTATGTGGCCTCGGGAGAGGGCCGGGACAAAGCCGGCTCCTACGCCATCCAGGGGCTGGGCGCGGGGCTGGTCGTAGCCATCGACGGCAGTTATTCCAACGTCGTGGGGCTGCCGGCCTGCGAGACCCTCGAGCTGCTCATGCAGGTCGGTGCCCTGGAGTGCTGGCCGTGAGCGCCGGGGGGCTTGGCGAGGCCATTGCAGAGCGGCTCGCCGCCGTCGACGCGCGCGTGCGCCAGGCCTGTGAGCGAGCCGGGCGCGCCCGCGAAGAGGTGCGCATCCTCGCCGTCTCCAAACGCCACCCCCCCGGGGCCATCCGCGCCGCCTACGCCGCAGGGCAGCGCGACTTCGGCGAAAACTATGTGCAGGAACTGGACGAAAAAGCGGCTGCCCTGGCCGACCTCGATGGACTGCGCCTGCGCTTCATCGGTCACCTCCAGCGCAACAAGGCCAGGGTTCTGGTACGCCGCGGCTGCAGCGTCGACACCGTGGACTCCGAGCGCCTCGCCCTCGAACTCGACCGTCTGGCGACGCGCGAAGGCCGGCGCGTGGAAGTTCTTCTGCAAGTTAACATCGACCGCGAGGCCCAGAAGGCCGGCATCGATCCCGACCAGGTACCGGGCCTGTGTGCGCGCGTGGCCCAGCTTCCGGGCCTGGAGCTACGCGGCTTGATGGCGATTCCCGCGCCGGCGGAGGAACCCGAAGCCATGCGCCCGGCCTTTCGGCGTCTGGCCCAGTTGGGCCAGCAGCTGGGGTTGCCTGAGCTGTCCATGGGCATGAGTGACGACCTGGAGGTGGCGGTCGAAGAGGGCGCCACCATGGTGCGCGTGGGTACGGCGATTTTTGGACCGCGATCCTGAGGGGGTGGGGGCGGGCGAGCCGGGGGGGCGTGGTGCTGCGGGCGCCCGTGCTACGATTCTGCCGTGTCGAGCCGCGGTCGCATCTCCCGCCGTGAAGCGCTGCGCTGCGCCGGAGCCCTGACCGCGACTGCGGCGCTCGCGGCGTGTTCGTCTGCCACCAAGTCCACATCGCCCGGGGCATCATCCCGTCCTGAGGAGGGCAGCTTGGAAAAGAAGCGTATGCCGGTCGTGTATCTCCCCCATGGCGGTGGCCCCTGGCCCTTCGTCAAGCAGCCGCTCTTCGGGCCCGAGGGCACCTGGGATCGAATGCGAGACTACATGGTGGGCCTGGCGGGGCTAACTGCGAGTCGGCCGCGGGCCATTCTGGTGGTTTCGGCCCACTGGGAAGAGCCGCTGCCGACCACCATGTCCTCGCCGCGGCCGCCCATGCTCTACGACTACTACAACTTTCCGCCCGAGGCCTACGAAGTCCAGTGGCCCGCGCCGGGCGCTCCCGAGCTGGCTGCGCGGGTCCGTGAGCTGCTTTCGAGCGCGGGCCTGCGCGTCGCCGACGACGCCGAGCGCGGCTTCGATCACGGCACCTTCGTACCGCTCAAGCTCGCCTATCCCGAGGCCGACATTCCCACCACCCAGCTTTCACTGGTCGCAGGCCTCGATCCGGCCGAGCACTTGAAGATCGGCCGGGCGTTGGTTCCGCTGCGCGACGAGGGCGTGCTCATCCTCGGTAGCGGCATGAGCTACCACAACATGCGCGGCCTGCTGGAAGGCTCCAAGGGCAATGCCCTCGGACGCGAAGACTCCAAGGTCTTCGACGACTGGCTGCAGCAGACGCTGACGCTCCCGGCCGAGCAGCGCGACGCCCGCCTGGCCGCCTGGCAAAACGCGCCGGCCGCGCGCGCCTGCCATCCGCGTGAGGAACACCTATTGCCGCTACACGTCATCGCCGGCGCTGCCGCAGACGACCGAGGCAGCGTGCCGTATCAGGAAGTTCTGATGGGCGCGCACATCAGCGCGGTTCACTTCGGGTGAATCGTCTGGGTGGCTGGGACGATCTCATCCACCGGGCGTCCGCGCCGTCAGGCATTCCAGAAAGCGGGGCCTGAAGGGCGTTACCAAGACGTCCTGGTAGCCCAGCTCACGGGCCAAGTGGGCAGCGTGACCGAGGCCGCCATGGTGACCGTGACCGCCGTGACTGTCGTGACTGTCGTGACCGCCATGGGCACCGTGCCCTTCCCGGCGGTGCAGTAGGCGTCCCAGCAGCCGATGGAGCCAGGGGCCGCGACCGACAAAATCTACCAGCACGAGCTGGCCGCCGGGCGCGAGCACACGCTGCAGCTCGAGTAGCGCTGCGCGCTGCAGTGGTTGGGGCAGGTGGTGAAACATCAGGCTGCCCAGGGCGACGTCGAACTTGCCGTCATCGAAGGGCAGTCGCTCGGCGGCGGCCAGCTCGAAACGCGCCGGCAGGCCGCGTGTGGCGGCTTTGGCGCGGGCGCGCGCGATCATTTCGGCGGAGGGGTCGATGCCGATGACCTCACCGCGGGAGCCGACCGCCTCGGCGGCCGCCAGGGCGAGGGTTCCGGTGCCGCAGCCGACGTCGAGTACTCGCTGGCCGCTTCGAATGCCAGCGGCATCGATGGTGCGACGGCGAAAGCCGGACTCTTGACCCACAGTCAGAAGCAGCATCAGACGGTCGTAGTATCCCGCCCAGTGGATTACGTGCCCCTCGGTGGGCGCACTCGCTGAGTCGACCATGCTGCAGGAAGTCTAGCACGGGGGCTGCCAAAGCGGCGATCCCGACGGCAGACTTCCGGGGCCGGTTACATGGGCTCGACCTCGAACGACCAGGGACCGAAGGTTGCGTCGGAGAGCAGGTGGTCGCGGTGGTCGCTTTGGCGGTCGAGTTCCCAGGCCGCCTCGATTTCGAGCCGCTGGGACGGCGCGGCGACCGGCAACCGGCAGTCGTACAGCATGGGGGGGACGAAGCCGGTGGCATTGGCGAAGGAGTGCATCGGTCCATCTGGACCACGCTGCGCGGGCGGGGCCCGGCGTTCGAGCGCTGCCAGCACCAGGTCATGCATCTGGTCCTCCGTCGCCTGGGTGACCTTCAGAAAGCGGATACCGAGCTCCCACTGGCCGGGCCGAAGGCTTCGCGTGCGCACGATGCGCGACGGAATCGCCAGCCGTTGTCCGGTGTACGAATGCAGCACCAGCGACAACGGCCCGCTCCCCGGCGAGCCGCGACCGATGGCGCGGCAGCCGGATTGGGATAGATCCCGCAACTCGTAGCGGTCGCCGCGCGCGTTCGCCCGCCAGAGAAATACCGTGCCCGTGGTCGGGAGGCGAAAGGCCCGCCGCCGCTCAGAGATTTGCGAGGGTACTGCCATCAGATCAGCGTAACGGTCGCTGCGGCGATATCTTGACGGAGAAACCGTCGATGCCGCAGGGCCGGGGGCGATGGAGGAAGCGGACTGACCGTTTGGCGAATGTCTCGGCAGCGTTCAACCACACGGCTGCGGCGATTCGACACGGATTTGTTGGCGCCCTCGCAGAATAAACCCGAAATCTACCTGCCGCGATGATGCTTTTGGTCGGACAGCGCTGATTTTTCTTCCCTGCCCCACTCTCTGACACCGGGAAGGCAGGCGTAGAGCAGGCGGTGGTAGACGCGCCTTGGCAACAGGCGCCGCAGCAGGGCGAAAAGGTGGGCGTCCAGGGTTGCAGGTACGCGCAAGGGGGGACGCCGGGCTTGAATCGTACGAACGACCGCTGACGCCACGCGTTCGGGGCCGGCGGGCACCATGCGCATCACGCGGGCGACGAAACCTTCCATGAACCGGTAGTGATTGTAGTAAGGGTCGTCGATGGCCTGCTTTCCCGCATGGGACAGACCGGTCCAGCGCACTTTTTCGAAACCGTCGGAGTTGATGAATCCCGGCTGGATCAGGGAAACCCGGATGTTCCACGGGCGTACCTCGTACCATAGGGCTTCGCTCGCGCCTTCGAGAGCGAACTTTGAAGCGCTGTACACGCTCATGGTCGGCATCGCCATCATGCCGCCGACCGAACTCACGTTCAGGATCCGCCCCCAGCGCTGGCTGCGCATGTGTGGCAGAACCAGGCGCGTCAGCTCCATGGGTGAACGATAGTTGATGTCCATCTGTGCCAGCCGATCCTGTTCGGTCACATGTTCGACCACCGAGCGGTAGGCCATGCCGGCATTGTTGATCAATACGTCGATGCCACCCCAGGCGGCATTGGCCTCCTCGACCACCGCGCGGCGCTGCTCGGCGTCGGTCACGTCCAGGGCGCGCAGCCATGTGCGTTCAGATTGCTGAATTTGCCATTTGGCGAAGCGCGGTAGAGAACTCGCGCGTGCGGTCAAGAGTAGACGATGGCTGGTGCGCTCGATCAGTCGGCGGCTGATCGCCAAACCCAGCCCGATGCTGGCTCCGGTGATCAAGATCCGCAGCGAGCGCGGATCGGGGGCGTTTGGGGCGATTTTGGGGTGCGCGTATTTTGCAGCGGCTGGGGGCTGGGATTCGAAGGCGACACTCCGGGTTGAACGCTTGATAGACCAGGGCCACCGGCGCCGCGGTCGTTCCCGCAGGCGTCGCCGTCCCGGGCGAATCGCTCATGGCATTGAGCTTGGTCGAGAACTTCGCGCCGTGCCAGTCGAGGCCGCCGGAGGTTCCTGGTGCCAAGCCAGCTCGGCCAGGCGGCTGCGTTCGAGTTCGGCGATGATCTGCGCGCCCAGCAGTGCGATGCTCGCCGCAACTTCGAGTGAAAGCAGCACCACGACGACGCTGCCAATGGATCCGTAGATCGCGTTGACGGGTGAGACGCTCGCGAAATACCAGCGCAGAAGCCTGCGCGTGATTTCCCAGAGCCCAGCGGCGCAGACAGCACCGAGCAATGCCGGTCCGGGTGCGACGCCGCCGACGGGCATGAAGCGGTAGGCGGCCGCCAGCGTAAGCGTGATGACGGCGAAGCCGCCGAGTTCCAGCAGCGACTGGGATGGCAGATCGGGAAGGCGCGCCAGGGCCAGGACCTCCAGCAGCAGGGCGCTGGTGACGGCGGCGACGAAGGCGAGTGCGATCAGGGTCGCGCGCCAGGCCGGACGCGGACCATGTTGCAGGTGGCGGTGGTCGAAGATGGCGTCGATGGCGGTCTGCAGCACGCGGAAGCCAGCGCTGCTAAAGAAGAGAAGGCCGGCCAGGGCCACGACGCCGTGGGCCTCGGGTTGTTCGAGTAGCTGGCGCAGCGCCGACTGTACGGAATCGACGCGCTGGGATACCACCAGCTGGCCGAGGGATTCGCTGACCGCGTCGACCATGGTGTCGACGTCGAGCCAAAACGCGGCGAGTATGGCGACCACGACCACCAGGGGTGTCGAGGAGAGCAGGGCGTTGTAGGCGAGCGCGGCGGCCATCAAGGGACCCTTGCGGAGCGAAAACTCCCGCAGCACGCGCGCCGCAAAGCGTAGGCTCCGCGCGGGCAGGGCCAGGGCGCCGGAAGCGACCGTGGTGCTCAAGCCATTTGTCCCCGTCATGGGAAGGCAGCATCGTCGTGGAGCGAGGCGATTTCAAGCGCGGTTGCAGTCGCTTGGGTTAGCATACCTGCGTGGGCACGGTCGCATGGCGCGCGCGGGTGGTCAGAGCGGCGAGGGGCGCCGCGTCTCTCGCCCGGGGTTATCGATACGTGGGCCAATGGCGCCAAAGGCGGGCTGAGGCGGACGACGGTCGCTCTGGCCTTGCCGCACCGCTGATGCGATTGAAGCGGGCGACCTTGCGGGGCCAGACGTGCATCCGCAACCTGGGAGACGCTTCGAGAGGGCAGCTCAGGGGTCATGGCGCAGGCACACGCTTGCGTGGAGAGGCCCATCGAGAGGCGCTACCAGCTCGGCCGCGCCGAGCGCACCGGCGGCTCCACGCGCCAGCTCGCCCCATAGCTCGCAGCCGCCAGCTTCGTCACAAAAGGCTCGCACGTTCGCGGTCTCCAGCTTTGGATGGCTGGTGACCAAGACGTCATTGTACCTGGTGCTGAGAGCGCTCCGACATCGAGCGCAGCCTCGCACGCGCGCTGGGGCCTGTGGGCTGAATTTCGGATCCGAGGCACGGGACGCTGGGCTGGCTTCCTCCGCTTCCACCGCAGCCGGGTCACGTTCTCGACCAAGACGACATCACGAAGACCGTCGCACGCGGTTTCGGCTTCCAGCGCACTCCGCGCCATTGACGCCAGGTCTCATCCCGCCCGAACGATCAGCCCCACCTGGCCTGCCGAAAATGTCCGGCATTCCTGACTGGTAGGTGGTTGACATGGGCACCTATGGGCTCTCCTGGGCGGCCTTTACCCACTTTCTCTGGCGCGGCTATCAGCTGAGCAAATCCAGCTAGTCACCTGTGTCGGTAGTCTTGGGTAGGACTCGGCGAGTTTTGCCCAAGACTACCGACACAGGTGACTAGGCCTGATTGCGTTCTTTTGGACCAACCTAACGCGGATCTGCCACCTCCACCCGGTTCCGTCCGGCCTCCTTGCCCTGGTAGAGGGCGCGATCCGCAGCGGCTAGACAACTCTCGATGACTTCGACCTGGTTAGCCTCTGCAATGCCAAAGGTCATGGTGACGCGCAGTTCGATGTCTTCGAACCGGAACGTGCTGCTCTCCAGTGCACGCCGCAATTTTTCGGCCGCCACGCGCGCACCTTCCAGGCTGGTATCCGTGAGCAGCAGAATGAATTCCTCTCCACCCCAGCGCCCCAGCAGATCGTGGTGCCGGATATGTGCACCCAGCAACTGCGCAACCTGCTGCAGCACGTAATCGCCGCAGGCGTGGCCATACCGATCATTGAAGGATTTGAAATGATCGATATCCGCGATCGCCAGCACGCAGCCCGATGAAGTCCGGGTGGCGCGGCTGAATTCGTGTGCCACACGCTCGCTGAAGCCGCGGCGGTTCATCACACCGGTCAGCGGATCGGTGATGGATATCCGGTTGAGCGTCGCATTGGCTTCGCTCAGTTCGCGTGTGCGCGCCTGCACCTCGATCTCCATTCTGGCGTACATGTTGGTGAACGTGTTCGCCAGCGACAACATCATGAAAATGATGACGGCGAAGAAGCCGTAGGGCACGAGGTGCGGCGTGTCGATATGTAGTACATCGATGAGGATGTCGTTGATACAGGTGGCGCCAAAGATTACGGTGCCTACCCACAGCATTCTTGCCTCGGTGCTACCCTGCCAGGCTCTCCAGCTGACATAGGCGGGTCCTCCCACAAGCACCGGAAACGTCCAGCCTTGCCAGAAGGGCAGGGTCAGGAAATAGAAATGCAGACTCCAGGAAGCGAAAATCGAGAAAGACAGCACCAGGAACGAGCACTGATAGACCCGCAACCACGGCGGAATGCGAACGCGCAGAAACGAGGCAATCGTCTGAATCCACAGCGCCGGCTGTGCATAGACGATGCCGAACTCGAGTTTCTTCTGCATCAGGAACGACAGTCCGACATCATGGACCCATTGACTCACCGTGAACATGTAGGCACCGATAGCGATCGGCAGCATGCCGAACCACAGATAGTCTTTGAGTTCGGGTTGCCGGTAGAACAGGTACAGGTGAGATAGGCCAATAAAGAAATACAGGACGATCAGCACAATGGTGGCGACATCCCGATACAGCGCGCGCACCGCGAGATCGGTGTAGCGACCGATCAGGAAATCGCCGCCGTAGGCGCCGCCTCGCCAGGTATTTCGTGCTGTTCCGCCGCCCCATACGCGCAGCGCGACGACCAGCGTTTTCTGCTCGCCGATCAGGGAACGCGGAATGCGCCAGGTCACCATTTTGTCGTTGAGGGCTTGCGGCTGCGGTGGCAGGCTTCCGACGCTGCCAAGGCGCTTCCCGTTCGCGTAAATCTCGTAGGCGCTGTGTACCACGCCGATAAAGACCGCCAGATCGCCCAGCGTGTCCGTATCCACATCCAGCTTTAGCCGAAGTCTGTACCACGCCACACCGGCATAGCCGGCATAACCCTGCTCCACCCACGTTAGCGGCACCGTGATGTGGCGCCAGTCGCTGTCGTCAAACGCGGGCGAGGCCCACGCCGGATCGTCACCCGTGCTGAAGCGCCACGGACCGGCCAGCGACAGCGGCCTGTCGAGTGAACCAGAGACAGGCACATCGCTCGCACAGACACCATTGGGAAACCACAGCACGATTGCGAGCGCACAGACACGCAGCAACATTCGCGCTGCGCGCGCACAGCACGAGACCGATACTTTGCAACCGGGTCGACATACGCGCACTGCTATCGCCATGGTACGTTGATAAACCATGCTGGCAGCCTACAGGCTGATAGGTCAAACAAGGCTGCTGAACGGCGGTCGCCGGGGCAGCTGAGTGGTAGCTGGTCGGGGTGGTGGGGCCGGTCGCGGTAGGCAGGACGTTAGCCCGAGTTTACCGCGCCTGGCGAGGAAGTTCCCGAAATAATGAGAGAATTTGTCGTTTCGGAGTATGACCTACACGGCTGCGTATCGTGACAGGCGCAGCGCCTTGTAGAGGTCTTTTTGGGTCTGGCTCATCGCAGAGAGCGTGGTCTACAACGTTGGAGTCTGGCCGCGAGGTCCCGCTCCATAGACGCGTCCGACTTCACGGATCTTGCCCAGGTCGCCAAGGATGTCGGGGATGGAGCGGTCGATTCCGTGCTGGTGTAGTTCGCGGCGTAACAGGCTGCAGAGCATCAGTGCCAGCACGCAACAGAAGACATCGCGGGGAGATCCCACCATGGGCGTCGGTAGAGAAGCGTAGGTCGCGGCGGCGCCTGGCTCCGCCGGCGAGGCCCATGCTGCAACCACAGCGCGTTCCGCACCCGGAAAACAGTCCCCAAACACGCACCCTCATCACACGTTTACACCCCCGATCGGCATCTGGACGCACCAATGCGTGCCCGGGTTCGGACCAGGCACGCAAGTCACCGAAGCTGCACCCAATCTATCGCGGCGGGTGTCAACGACACCGATGCAGCACGCGCACCTTCCACGTACCCGGCGGCCAGATGACGTCGCGATCACCGGCACGCCACAGGGCCATGCAACGGGCGTACTCGCTCGAGAACTGTAACTGCGTATTTCGCGCTTGCTCGGCAGCCCCGGGATCCCAGAATTCCGGCCCACCTTGCGCATACCTATGAGTGAAACCCAGGCTTCCGACCCACCTTGTTCCTGCCTCTGAGTGAAACCGGTGAGCGCGGCGGCGAATTGGGCTCAAGGTGGGTCGGAAATTTTAATTTACGCCTGGTTCCTAAGCCCGTTCAGTTCGCGAGTGACTAAAGGTTGCTGGCCGCGTGCTCGTTCCTATCGCCAAGCAAGCGGCGACGCATGAAGGATATCCGCGAGTTGAACGACCGGCGCCATCGGCGGGACACCCGCTGGTGGCGCCGGTCTGGCTTTGGCGTCAAGCTTGTCCGGTGTAGCTCCATATGCCAGCGAGGCTGCGCCTCATACCGACGAGGCGTGTGCGTTGCAGGTGAAATGAGAGGAACTGCCGCTGCCGCACCAAGTCGGCCGTGTCTTCGCCCGGCCTGCGTTCTGCGATGCGCCTGACCCGACGTCGCCGTGGTCACCTCGTAGCAGCTGGCAACCGATAGCCAGCCTCGTGGCTGAACACACAAGCAGGCAGAAGATGGGCCTCCGCGGCGAGCTGAAGTCTATGCCTCATTGAACCCACGGGGGGTTGGTTGCCATCGAGGGGCAGCGTAACGCTTGAGCGTTCGCAAAAGCCGCACGCGGAGGCCCACCGATGACTATGCGAAAGACTGCCGCCGAAGTCCTTGCCGAGCACGTGATTCTGCAAGTCGAGTGCATCGACCGGATGTACCTGAACCTGTACGTGCCGAAGCTGCAATATCCCGCGGGCTCGGCCCACTTCTTCATCAGACACCGAGGGCAGCGCTTCGCTTCGTCAGCGCTGATGTACCCGATGTCGAAGAAGTTTGTGGCGTCGATTGAATCGTTCGCCCAGCGCGAGGCGATCGAGCTAGTCACCTGTGTCGGTAGTTCTGGGTAAAACTCGGCGAAGGCCGGCGAATTTTGCCCAGAGCTACCGACACAGGTGACTAGTCACCTTTTCGCCGGGGCAGCGTAAGGAGGACGTTGCCAAGGAGTACTTGGATGCGTTCGAGGGCGAGGAGGGGGTGCTCTTCATCGGCAAGGCCCAGGAGAAATCGATGACGATGCGTACCCCAGCGCCGATACAACGCGCAGACGGGAGCCCCGTATCCGCATCTATTCAAGAAGACCTCGACGGTGAACCAGTACTACTTTTACGCGGTCGACAGGGACTTCGGACCATTCTTCATCAAGTTCAGCTCGTACTACAACGGCAAGTCGCTGAGCAACGGCCACGAGTACGCGAAAAAACAGCTCGAACGTCGCAACATTGGCTACGAGGCGCTCGACAATGGCGTATTGAGCTGCGACGACCCCGATGCCCTTCAGAGGATCTGCGACGGGCTGACCGCGAACAAGATCGACCGGCTGGCACGCAAGTGGTTCGGGCGGTTGCCGCACCCCTTTGCTGCTTCGGATCGAGTTGCAGGTTTCCGCTACGACATCTCGATGCTGCAGACGGAGTTCTCTCTCACGCAGGTGCTGGACCGACCGGTCAGCGGGTCACCCGACGTACCCCCGGACGTTTCCTCAGCCGTGTGAACACCCACGGCGTCATTCCCTCGCTTCACTTCGACTACAAGCACAGCCGCATCGCTCAGAACCGGGAGACCCGAAAAGAAGTCACGACGAGCGGAGCAAGACGGACTATCGAACCACTTGACGTCGCGAACAGACAGAAGACGGACGCCGTACGATCAATTGCACGGCCAATGGTGGCTTGCACCTTTGACCTTCCATTCCATAGAAGGAACCATTAGGCCCCTCCCAGTTTCAGCCATATCGGCACCGCATGCCACGCTGCCTATACCGCTGAGGCGCCAAACCCCCACGAGCCCGCCGCCTTACAGCACGGCGGGCCAGCGGCGACGAGCCCCCCGAGCTTCGGGCCGTCATGCAGCATCTGCACAAGCGCGGCGACCTCAGCTCCGAGGACATCGAAACGCTGCGCCGGCTCGGCGCCAGGCATCCCGACGACGCCCGCCCGCACCTGCTGCTGGCGGCCACCTACATGAAACGCGGCTGGCGCACCGACGCGCTCAAGCAATACCAAAACGCACTCGCAGCCGACACGCGTGCCAAGCAGGACGTGCACATGCTCGGCGATCTGATCGCCCTGGCGCAGGGGACCAAGCTCAGCGCCAAGGCCAGCGCCACGATCACCACAAGTACTACGGCGAGGAAGCGCTACCCGCGCTCGACGCAGCGCTCGAGAAGGCCGAAGCCGACAGCCAAGCCAAGCCAAGCCAAGCCAAGCCAAGGCCCGGCTCGAACGCCTGCGCGAGCGCCTAGCGTCAGCGGGAGACCCCCCGGCTCTGTCGGGGATACTTACCGAAAGACGGCTAAAGACGCCGCGTCAGTAGCTGCAGTAGTCGACCTGTCCGCAGGTCATGCCCTCGGGGCATTCGCTGCTGCTGCGACAGGCCAGGACGCAGGTGTCGGACTGGGGACCGCACTCGGGCGTCGCGCTCGCACCGACGACGCCGGAGCAGTCGCTGTTGTTCGAGCATGACGTGGTGCAGTGACTGAGCGTGGTGTTGCAGACCGCGCCGCCAGTGCAGTCGGCATCGCTTGTGCACTGCGGAAAGCCCGAGCCTTCGGGAAGACAAATGGCGTTCAGGCACAGCATGCCCGTGGGGCAGGTGGTGCCCTCGGGGCAGGAGAGAGCACACGCGTCAAAGCCCGCCACGTCGGCGCAGTAGGCAAGCGCAGTACCTCCGGGAGATGGCGCGCATTCCGAGTTGTCAGCGCAGGTGCTGGTGCAGATGCTGCCGACACCGATCTGGACGCACGCGCCCTCGATGCAGTCGGCGTCGCTCTTGCAGCCCGCATAGGCCTCACCGGTCGGAACAGGGGGCCCGGCATCGACGATGGCGCCCGGTCCGCCGATTGGATACTGGCAGCCGTAGACACCCGGCTGACCTTCGGCCGCCACGCACTCCATGGTCGGCGGGCATTGTCCATCACCCACGCCAGTTCCTGCGCAGTCCAGGCGGCACATGCCAAGGGCCGTATCACAGGTGGTGGCAACGCCCTCGAGGGGAAGGCACTCCGTGTCGGTGGTGCAGAGCGCCGAACAAAAACCGAGGCCGCCCGGCAGGATGGAGCAGAGCTGGCCCGCGGCATCGCATTCCAGGTTCGAGGTGCAGGCGTCTCCGAGCTTCGGAGGCCAAGACGCACCGCCTGCATCCAGGGTGCCGGTGTCCGTGCCTGAAGCGGTGGTGTTGCCCCCATTGGAGCCGGCGGCGGTGCCCGCATCCGAGCCGGGGGCCGCACTGGCGGCGCCGCCGGTGCCAGCCTGCTGACCACCGGTCCCGGCAGTCATACCCGGGCCAAAGCCGCTAGGGGTGGCGCCCGAGCTGCCGGGCCCGGGAGTCCCTTCTCCACAACCCACCACAATCGCCGCCACCGCAGCCGCCAACAACACTACATCAGTCTTCATCATGCGCACGTCTCTCACTCACCCGAATCCAGAACTTCGGCAACAAGTCACTAGCACAAGATTCGAACTCTGCGCCACCGCTCTAGGGCAGCGATGATGTCGCGTAACAGTCGGTTCGTGGGCAAGTGCGCAGCGCCGTACACAAGTGCGGTCCCACACACTCGAGCAGCTGCGCAAGCGAGCACTCACCTTCACCACCGTCTTGGTGTCAAGGGACGGGCAACCTGATCGTGCTCGGGACGTCGAAGTCGTCGGGGGCTTTTGCTATCGTCGCAGCATGATGGTGGTCCGATCATGAAGGAATGCGAACTCGGGGGCTTGCGCGCGCGCGTGACCGGAGGCAGCGACCGCGAAGGTGGCGGCGATGGACCGGTGGTGGTGTTGCTGCATGGCTTCGGCGCGCCCGGTGACGACCTGGTTTCGCTGTGGCGGGTGCTGGATGTGCCCCGGGGCACGCGCTTCGTCTTTCCCGAGGCGCCGGTTGAGCTGGAAGAGTACGGCTATGGCGCCCGGGCCTGGTGGCGTCTGGACGTGGCGGCGCTCGAGCAGGCGGCGCGCAGCGGTCAGCGGCCCGACCGCTCGAACGAGGTGCCCGAGGGTCTGCTGTCGGCCCACGGGCGCGTGCTGAGCCTGCTCGATGCGGTCGAGGCCGAGTTTGGCGTGGGCGCCGAGCGCATCGTGCTGGGGGGCTTCTCCCAGGGCGCCATGCTCTCCTGTGACGTGGCCCTGCGCAGCGAACGCCCGTTGGCCGGAGTCGCATTGCTGTCTTCGACGTTGCTGGCCCGGGCCCAGTGGCAGGCCGGCCTGGCCGAGCGCACGGCACTGGCCTTTTTCCAGTCCCACGGCCGCCAGGATCCGCTACTGCCCTTCGCCGCCGCCGAGCGTCTGCGCGACATGTTGCGCGAGGCCGGCTGCGAGGTGAGCTGGGTGGAGTTCAACGGCGGCCACGAGATCCCGATGTCGGTGCTGCAGGGCCTGGGCGAGTTCTTGCACGCGCGCCTGTAACGGCCCGAACAAGCCGTCTTTCGGGTCGGCTTCGAGTCGCCGCTACTGAAGCCGGCTCAGGGCCTGGGTCGCCTCGCTGTCGTCGGGCACGAGCGCGAGCACTTCCTTCCAGGTTTCGATGGCGCTGGGGCGGTTCTTCAGCTCGACCTCCCACAGTGACGCGATGCGGCGTAGCAGGCTCGGCTTGTCGTTTTCGTCGGCGCGGTCGAGTCGCTCTTGGTAGGCCCTAACCAGCTGTTGATAGCGGCCGGCGGCCTTGAGGCTGGCGAAATACGCCTCGCTGGCTTCGGTGTCGTCAGGGTCGATGTCGAGCAAGTCGCGGTAGACTTCGGCGGCCTTGGCGGGTCGGCCCAGGTGGGTCGCGTTGAGGCGACCGCGGCGCTCCAGCAGCAAAAGGCGCACGTCCTGGTCGGTGGCGCGCTGCAGGCAGCGGCTGAGGTGGGCGTCAAGGGCGTCGAGCCGCTTGATGCGCAGCGCGGCTTTTTCCAGGGCGTCGTAGATGTCGAGGTCGTTGGGGAAGGTGGCCGCGCCCTGCTTGAGCGCGTCGAAGCAGCCGGCGTCGTCGCCGAGTTCGTTGTGCAGCAGTTGCGATGCGCGCAGCACCAGCATGGGGCCATAGGGCTCGCCGCACTTGGGGGCCAAATCCATGTGGGCGCGCACCAGGGTTCGGCGGGCGTCGTCGCGACCGAGTTCGGGGCGCGTCTTGTCGAGCTCGCGGGCCAGGTCTTCGATCTGCGCCGCGATCTGCGGGTGGTCTTCGGTCAGCGCAAGCGCACGTGCCATGTTCAGCATCGCTTGTTCCCGATCCTGCAGGCCCAGGTCGGAGATGCGCGCGGCACGCAAGAGATATTTGGCTTTGTGTTCGGCGTCGGTGGAGCTGCGGTAGAGGTGTTCGTAGATCCAAAGTAACTCGGAGTTGCTGTCGGCCCGGGTGGCCAGCGCCTCGGCGCGTTCGAGGAACTCGACCCGCTCGGGGTCGAGCTTGCAGATCTCCAGGACCCGCTCGAGCGCGGCAGAGGGATCGTTGCTGAGCTTCTCCAACAGGTTCGCGTGGCGCTCGAGCAACTCGATTTTGGCTTCCCGCGTCTTGGCCGCCTGCACCAGGCGACCGTAGACGCGCCATAGGCGTTCACCGGCGCCCGCGGCCAGCGCCAGCCGGTCGATGTCGTAGAGCAGGCTGCGGTTTTCCATGTCTGCAGCCAGGGCGCGCAGGGCCGCTTCGAGGGCTTCGGCCGGTTGGTCGAGCAACTCGTCGTAGACGCGCGCGGCCTTCATCCAGTCGCGCGAGGCCTCGGAACCCTGCTTGGCCTGCTGGGCGCGCATGACGTAGAGGTTGGCCAGCGGGCGCTGAAGCTCGGCTCGCTTGGCCAGCTCGTAGGCCTCCAGCTCGGCCCGCTCGTCGCCGGCCATCACCAGCGGCGCCAGCCGCGTCCAGGCGCCTTCGGTGTCGCCCAGGCGATTGAAGGTGACGTGCGCGGAGGCGAAGGCCGCTTCGGTTCGCGCTTCTTCGCTCTCTTCGTAGGTGGCCAACGCATCCAGGGTGGCCACCAGTTCCTCGTAGCGCCGGGCCTTGTCGAGGTGCGGCCTCAGGCGGCGCAGCGGTGCCGGGTTGCCGGGGTCGGCCTGGGACCAGGCCAGCAGCGCCTCGGCGGCGCGCGTCGCATCGTCGAGCACGTCCTCGTAGAGATCGGAGAGGCGCTCGGCGATCTCGGCCTGGACCGCCAGGTCCGCTGTGATCAGCAGCTGCCGCTCGAGGGCGAAGGCCAGTCCCTTGTGGTCTTCGGCGGTTTCGCAGGCGACGATCAGCTCTTCGATAGCCGGCGCAAATTCGGGGTCGAGGTCGTCGACGATGTAGCGCAGGACTTCGATGGTCTCCTTTTGGCGTTGCAGTCGATCGCCGAGCAAGAGCGCGCGCTCGAAGAGCACATCGCGCTTCTCGGTGTCGTCCTCGAGACGATTGGCCAGGCGACCGAGCAGGTCCGCGAGCTCTTCCGGGTCGTCCATGCGCGTGGCGATGCCGCGGAGAAATTGCAGCGCTTCGGCGTCCTCGCCGGCTTCGAGCACCTCGCGCCAGGCCTCGGCAGCTGCCAATTCGTCGCCCAGGGGGCCGCCCAGGATGCGCGCGCAGCGGCGGAAGAGTTCGGCGCGCAACGATCGGTTGTCGGTCTCTTCGGCGCGGTCTCGCAGCAGCACGATGAGTTCGTCGAAGCGCTCGGCCGCCGTGTAGAGTTCGGCGAGGTCGTCGAGTTTGCTGTGCTCGAAGGCCAGGCGCGTCAGCAATGCCGTGGCGCGCTCGTCGCCGGCCTGCAGCAGCGGCGCCGCGTGCGCGAAGGCGGCATCGGGGTTGTCGAGCTGATCGAGCGCGAGCTTGGCCGCGCTCAGGCGCGCATCGTCGCGCAGCGCTTCGTCCGGCTCGCGACCGATGATGGCTTCGAGCTGGATGAGGAGATCCCGATGCCTGCCGGCGTCGGTCAGCAGCGGGACCAGCCTGTGGCGCGGCTCGAGGGCGTCGGGCTCCAGTTCGACCCAGCGCTCCAACGCGGAGACCGCCTTGGTGTCGTCATCCAGGGACTCGCTGTAGAGGTCGGCCAGGCGCTGCAGCAGCTCGATGCGGCTCTCCCCGTCGGTCTCCCGGGCCAGTACGCGCTCCAGGGCCGAGGCCAGGGTGCGGTCGTCGCCCGCGGACTCGCTGGCGCTGACCAACTCGTCGATGGCCGGCTCGAAGTCCGCATCGAGCTGATCGAGGATCTGACACAGAAGCGGGATCGCCTCGGCGTGCTGCAAAAGGCGCGTGTTGAGCAGGCGAGCGTATTCGTAGAGCAGGTCGCGCTTTTCCTCGGCGTTTTCCTCGAGCGCCACCAGTCGCTTGAGGCTGCCGGCCAGAACATCCATGTCGTCGCGGCGCACGGCACGCGAGCGCAGGAAATGCAACGCCTCGTGATCCTCGCGCACGTCGAGCAGCTCCGACCAGGCCGCCGCTGCGCCCTCTTCGTCGTCGAGTTCGTTGGCGGTGGTGCGCGCAATGCGTCGGTACAGTTCGACCTTGGTGCCCTCGTCTTTCTCTTCGGTCACGCGCTCGCGCAGCAGGTCGATCAGGCGTGCGTGGCGACCGGTCTCGCCCAGCATGGTGTAGAGTTCTTCGAGGCGCCCCCCTTGCTGCGCCAGCTGATGCAGCAGGGCGTCGGCCTCTTCGTCGCCTTCGGACAGCAGCGGAAGCATGCGCTCCCAGGCCCCGTCGCGATCCTTGAGGGGGCCGGCCGAGAGGCGCGCGGCGGCGATGGTGGCCTCGATGCGCTGGGTGGGGTCGGGCTCGAGTTCGGAAAGCGCGTCGAGGCAGGCCAGTAGCTCACGGTGCTTGTTGCCGGCCTCGAGCAGCGGGCGCAGGCGCCTGAGGGGCTCGGGGTTCTGGACGTCGGCCTCGCTCCAGGCAGTCAGGGCGCGCGAGGCCCGCTTGGGATCTTCCAGATCGAACTCGCAGACGTCGGCCAGGCGTGCGGCGAGTTCGGCTCGGGTCAAAAGTTCGGTGGCGTTTTGGAGCAGGCGTTCGAGGGTGTCTGCGAGGGTGCCGTGGTCGCCCGCGCTCTGGCTGGCGCTGAGCAACTCGTCGATGGCGGGCTCGTAGTCCGGATGCTGACTGGTCAGCTGCTGCAAGACCGCAATCGCGCCCGGGGCGTCGCTGAGTCGGGTGTTGAGCAGGCGGGCGTGCTCATAGAGCAAGTCCCGCTGCTCGAGCGGGTCGGTCTCGATCGCCGCCAGGCGCTTGAGCACCGAGGCCAGGCGCGCCGGATCGTCGCGCCGCAGGGCCACCGACTGCACGAAGCGCAGGGCATCGACGTCCTCGCGGATCTCGAGCAGCTTTTCGTAGGCGGCGGCCGCCCCGTCCTCGTCCTGGTCGTGCTCGATGAGCAGGATGGCGATGCGTCGGTAGAGGTCAGCGCGCGTGGCGTCGTCGTTCTCCTCCTCGACCCGCTGCCGCAGCAGCTCGAGCAGGGTATCGACGCGGTCGGTGCGCTCCAGCAATCCGTAGAAGGCGTCGTAGCGCCCGGACTTGGCTGCCAGTTGACCCAGGGCTTTCTCGGCCCGCTCGTCGCCTGCTTCGGCCCAACCCTCGAGCCGCTGCCATGCGCCATCGACGTCGCCGAAGTTCTCGTGGGCAAGAGTCGCTGCCTCGATGGCGGCATCGGCGCGATCGGTGTCGTCGAGATCGAGCCGCGTTAGCGCGTCCAGGGCCGACAAGAGTTCCTTGAAGCGGCGCTTCTTTTTGAGGTGCGGCAACAGGCGCCGATGGGGCTCGGCCTCATCGGGTTCGTACTCGGCCCACTTGTGCAGCGCGCGGATGGCGCGGGCCGGATCGTCGAGCGAGCCTTCGTAGAGGTCGCTCAGGCGCCGGGCGTGCTCCAGCCGTTGCTCCAGGTCTCGGGTCGTGCCCATGCGGGCTTCGAGCACTTCGGCCAGGCCGCGCTGGTCGTCGGCGGCGTCGCAGGCGGCGGCGAGCTCGTCGAGCGCCGGATCAAACTCGGGGTCAATCTCGCTGAGAATGGTAACCAGCTCGACGATGGCTTCCTCGGGCCGCCCGAGGCGTGTGCGCAAAAGGCGCGCGCGGTCGTAGAGCAGGTCGCGGCGCTCTTCCATCTCGTGCTCGAGCCCCGCCAGGCGACCGAGCACATCGGCCAGCTGCTCGGGGTCGTCGAGTTCGAGCGCCCTTTGCTGCAATGCCTCCAGCGCTTCCCGATCCTCGCGGATCGACAGCACCTGATTCCAGGTTACGACCGCATCTTCGAGTTCGCCGAGGCGCTCCTGCTGCAGGTGGGCGATGCGCCGGTAGAGTTCGATCTTGGCTTCAGGCTGCTTTTCGACGATCGAGCGCTCGCGCAGCACTTCGATCAGATCTTCGTAGCGGTCCTCGCGTTCGTAGAGGGCGCAAAGGGACTGCAGGTACTGGCCGTTTTCGGGAGCCAGATCCGCGGCCTGGGCCAAAAGGCCCGTCGCGCGCTCGACGTCGGAGAGTTCGCGTTCGGCGATCTCCGCCATGCGCGCGAAGATGGGGGCCGCTTCGGGGCCGCCGATGGCCACTGCCTGGCGGTCCAGGGTCGACAGCAGGCGCTCGAAGTTGTGGCTCTGCTCGTCCAGCCGAGCCATGTGGGCGAGCACGTCCATGTCCCGGGGCGTGATCTTCAGCACGCGCTCGTAGCTGGCGTAGGCGGCGTCCGGATCCTGCAGTTGGCGATCGTGGAGTTCGGCGATCTGCATCAGCAGCGGCAGCTGTTGGGCCTTGCCACGGGCTTCTTTGACGCGCTCTTCGAGCAGCGGTACCGCTTCGTCCGCCCGCCCCAGCTCGAGCAGGTCTTCGAGCAGGGTGTCGCGGGCGGCCCGGTCGTCGGGTTTGAGCGCCACCAGCTCGCTGAGCGCGGCGGCGGCGGCGGTGCGGTCGCCGCGCTTGTCGCGATGCAGGGTGGCGAGCCGTCGCAGCATCGGCAGCTTGGCTTCGGCGCTGGTGGCGCGCTCGGCCTCGTCTTCGAGCACTACCGTCAGCTCGTCCCAGCGCCCGGCCCGCTCCAGCAGGCGCTTGATCGCCCGCGGGGCGTCGTTGCCGTCAGGTTCGAGCTGCTGGAAGGTGGTCCAGGCCGCCACCGCACCGTCGACGTCCTTGAGCCGCGCTTCGAACACGCTGGCCGCTTCGCGCAGCCGTGTCAGGCGCGTGCGAAGCGGTAACTCTGAGTTGTCTGCGCTGCGCAACAGCAGCTCGGCCCGCTCGCGGTGGGCCTGGCGTCGGCGGAAGTGGCTGTCGAGGTAGGCGAAGGCTTCACGGTCGCCGGGGTCGAGCGCAATGAGCTGCCGGTAGAGGTCGGCGGCTTCGTCCTGACGGCGCTCGCGCGCGCACTCGCCGGCCATGCGGCGCAACTCCTCGGCGGAGCCCAGCGGCGAGGGGGCCGAGACGGTGCGGTCGATGTCCGCGACCGGCGAAGGCGCCGCCACCGTGCGCTCGCGGTCGGCCGGCGGAGGGCGCGTGGAAGGGGCGGATGACGCGGGCTCGCTCTGCCGTTGCCCCCAGGCTTCGAGATCGTCGGCGAGCTCCTGCGCCGAGGGGCGCGCGCTCTCGATCACGGCATCCGGGCGGGTTCCCGAGGCTTCGCGCAGGGATTCGATCAGCCCCACCTCGCCCACCTGGGTGTGGTCCTTTTCGTCACTGACGCGCTGTCCCGTGCCCAGGTCGGCGGTGGCGCGGGTGTCGGTCGCCCCTGGGAGTTCGGTGCGGGGGGGGCCTGACGCAGGTGGCTCTGGAGCAGGTGGCTCTGAAGCAGGTGGCTCTGAAGCGGGAGGCTCCGACAGTGGTGCTGCTTTTCGGGGGCGCGGCCCCGCGTGGGTCGCTCGCGCCGAGCGGTCTTCGTCCAGCTCAGGATGCTCCAGCTCCGGCTTTTCCCGCGAGCGCATCAGCAGCTCGGCGCTGCGCCGGCGGCTGACCGGGCGCAGCTCCACGGTGGAGCGGGTCGCGCCGAAGGGCGGCTCGGAGATCGCGTGCGGCGGCGCGTCGGAGGGGGCCGGGTCGGACTTCAGTAGCTCGGGGTCGTCGAGTTCGGGAAGCTGGTGGCGCAGCTCCTCGAGCAACTCGGCGGCGCCACCGTGGCCGGCGTCGACCGCGGGCTGCAGGCAGTAGATGGCGTCTTCGATCTGGTCCAGGCTGGAGTAGGCGCGGGCGAGCTTCACGCGGCGCCGGTCGGCGGCGCGACCGCTGGCACCGGTGGCCAGGTAGGCCACCCAGCGGGCGGCCAGGGTGGCGTGTTCTGGGCCGCCCTCGACCAGTCGTTCCAGCTCCGAGAGCGCCTGCTCGTGCTGCGGGGCATAACCCAGGGCGCTCTCCAGGTAACTCTGGGCCTCCCCGGGCGGCAGGGCGCCGGCGATCTCGCAGAGCAGGTCGGCGACTTGCTCGTAGTCGCCGCGGGCGGTGCGCGGGTCCAGGCCCTCAGCGCGCTGGGCCAGCAGTGTGGCCAGCTCGTAGGCCGCGTCGATGTCGCCGGGGGCGCTGGCGCGGCTGCGCTGCAGGGCGGCGACGGCGCCGTCCAGGTCGCCGAGCTGGTCGCGGTAGACGCCGGCCAGCTCCAAGAGCAGCTGCGACTTGCGTTGGGGATCGGTTTCGGCGGCAACCTCGCGGTCGAAGAGTTCGCAGGCGGCACGGTAGTCGCCGGCGGCCTGGCAGATCTGGCGCGCGTCGTAGGCGGCCCGCGCCAGGCTCGGGTCGAGATCGAGGGCGCGGCGAAAATGGTGCAGCGCCTCGTCGGGGGCGTCGAAGTGGGTGCTCCAGAGCTGGCCCAGCCGATAGCGCAGTGCGGCCAATTCGCTCGCCGCGACGCCCAGGTCGGTCAGGCTCTGCAGCTGCTCCTGCAGGAAGTTGGTGAGCTTGTGGTAGTCGCCCTGCCTCTCCCACAGCGTCTGAAGCGCCTCGGAGGCATCGGTGTTGTAGGGGTAGCGGCGCAGGGCTTCCAGGTAGTGGGCCTCGGCCTGCTCGAGATCGCCCAGGTGCTGACTGAGCAGGTCGCCGACCTCGGCCAGGGCGCGACTGGCGCCTTCCGCGTCCGGCGTCCAACTGGCCCAGCCCGACAGCAGGTTGGCCAGCGAAGCGTGATCCCCGCGCTGCCTGTAGGCCGCTTTCAGACGTTCGTAGGCGTCCGCGTCAGCGGGGTTATCGCGCAGCCGCGCGGCCAGTGCCTCCGCCGATTCCATGGGCTCCTATGCATAGGAGAGGCGAGCGCTCAATTCAATCGACACCGCACCGCCCGGGCTCCGAAAAAGCGCATTGTTTCCAAGGCTTGGCGAGCGCCCGGGGCGATGCGGGAGGCTTATCCCTCAGTGTGATGAATTGTGCGCACGCTCTCGCTTTTCGTGGCTACTCGCTGCAGACCGGCGGCAGATCGTTTTTGGGTGCATCGGTGATCTCGACCGCGCTGGCCACGTACTTTTGGACCGTGCGGTAGGCGTTGCAGGCCGGCAGTGTGCTGCTCTCGCCCAGCGGGTCGCAGCACTGGCCGCCGCTGGTGGCGCCCTGGGCCGGATCGAGCGGGGAAGTGGGCGCCCCGTCGCTGCAGTCGACGTCGGTGGGGTAGCCGGCCTCGCCGTTGATGTTGTCCTTGACGCCCAGGTGGCAGCCCCACAGGGCCTTGTCCTCGTCGCTCTCGGGGCACAGGCTGTCGGGCAGCTTCAGCCAGGGGCAGTCGGCGTCGCCCGGCGTGCAGCGCGGCACGGCCAGGCAGTCCAGGTCGCGATTTGCGTCGGTGAGAATGCCGAAGGCCAGCAGCTGGCAGTAGGTCTGGTTGATGTCGTCGGCGATGTCGGTGGTGTTGGGCGCGAGCGGCGAATAGCTCACGAAGCTACCACCGGTGATCCAATTTTCGCCGTCGCGCGAGCCCATGCAGTCCATGCCCGCGTCGCTGGTGTCGATCTCGACGATGTCGAAGCCCTGGCTACCCAACTCCCAGTCGATCTCGTTGGTGTCGGTGCGCAGAAAGGGGCTGTAGGTCACGTTGCGGTTGGGGTTGTCGGCGAAGGGAATCGTCTGGCGGTCGCGTCCCTCGGCGTCCGGGTTGACCTCGGTGTCGACCTCGACGCCCGCCCAGCGTCCGCCGTCGCTGAGGCCCTCGCGCGTGGGCGCGGCGCTGTCGCCGTAGAAGCTGTAGGTGCCGTCGCAGTTGTAGCGGCCGATGCCGATCTGGCTCTTGCCGGGTCCGGCCACGTACTGGCCGCCTTCGCGCGGGAAGGTGAAGCGCCACAGCAGGCACTGCTCTCCGCTGCAGGTCTGGGCGCGGTTGGCCGCCAGCATCAGCAGCGGAGGTAGACCGATGGTGTCCGGGTGGTTCTGCACCTCCACCAGACTCAGGCGGTACTCCAGCACGGCCGGGTCGTCGGGGCCAAGCATCTCGACCTTGGCGGCGTTCGAGGAGCGCCGGCAGCAGAGGTCCTTTTGGGCGCACTCGCCGTCGAAGGGAACGCTGGCGGGGCAGTCGAGGTTGATGTCACCCGGGTTGATGCACAGCTCGCCGCCGTTGCCGCTACCGCCATTGCCACCGCCGTCGGGGGTGTCTTGGCCGCCGCTGCCGCCGCTCGGGCCGTCGGTTGAAGAGTCGTCGCCGCAGCCGCTCGTGGCGAGCAGGCAGGCCAGGGTCATCACAAGCCAGTTGGATCGTTTCATGGGTCCCTCTGCAAAGGGTGGGGGCGCAGGCCCAGTCATCTGTGTCGGTAGTTCTGGGTAAATTCGAGGAGATAGCCCGAAGGGCGGTCGACGCGTCGAGGGCCGTCGGGTTTTGCCCAGAATTACCGACACAGATGACTGGGCCCACGGTCGAAGGCAGAACAGGTAACAGATTGGCCCGGGCCATCCAATGACCACCGCATGTTGTGGGGTGGCAGTCGTGGGCGGCGTGGCGGGAGGAATCAGAATTCGGATACGCATTCCCTGGGGGCGGTATGCGTACCGCGGCCATGCAGGCTTTCAGCGGGTTTCGGCCTCACATCCGGTCAGCAGCCAGGGTGTGCGCTCGGTGTTCTTGATCGTGTTGCAGCTGACGGGGCAGGCGGTGAGCCAGGCGGGGGCACTGAGATCGTCCAGGTAGAAGCCGGCGCCGGCGCTACAGGAGGGGCGATCGGCCACGCGCTGCAGGGCGCGGGCGGGGCCGGTGTCATTGACGGCCAAGGCGATCTGCGTTGGGCGTTCGGCGGCTGCCTCGGGCACCGCGTAGATACAGGGATCGGCGTCGCGCTGGATCTCGACCAGATGCTCGGCCAGGGCGCTGGGCGGGTCGCCCAGGTCCAGGGTGCGGGCCCGGTCGCTGCCGCCCTCGGAGGCGGTGACGTTCAGCAGCGAGGGCCAGTCGCCCAGGCCCACGGCGATCACGTAGGTTGTGATGCTTGGGGTGCCCCGAAAGCCGGCCCGTGCGACCGTGAACTGAGCGTCGACGAGCGTGCCACAGAACAGCTCGGTGGAGAGGCCGTCGGTGATCAGCACCACCGCCGGATGGTAGTGCGGATTGGAGTTGGCCCAGGAGCGCGCGAAGTCGATGCCGCCCTCGAGGGCCTGAAAGATGGGGGACAGCTGGACGGGAACGGGAGCGATCGAGGCCTTGATGGCCGCGGCGTTGCCCGGCAGCTCGTCGACGGGGATCTGCGGCATGGCGTAGAGGCCCGGATCGCAGCTGTCCCCGAAGTAGCGCACGCCGACGCCGGTGCCGGCGGCGCGCGGATCGTCCACGTATTGGGAAACCCCTTCGGTGATCGTGGGCCAGCTGTTGATGAAGGCCGCGGGGATACCGCTGTCGATCAGCAGATAGAGGTCGAGGCGCTTGGGCTGGGCCGGCTCGGCATCGAAGGTGCAGCGCTCGGGCAGCAGGGCGCTGCCGCCGCCGGTGCCGTCGCTGCTGATGGCGCCGCTGCCGCCGCTGGAGCTGCTGTCGCTGGCGCTGCCGGAGGTGCCTCCCGTGCCGTCGCCACTGGCCAACGCGCCCGCGGTGGCGCCGCCGGTGGTCGTCGGTGGGCCGTCGGAACGGGTGCCGCTGGTTCCGCCCTGGGCCGCGGTGGCCGCCTTCGCTTCGGCGCTGAGGATGCCGACGGTGTGAACGCTATCGCTGCAGGCGCCGGTCGACAGGGTCAGGGCCCACGCGAGCAGGGGGGCGAGCTTGTAAGAGGAAACACGCATCACACCGCCGTGACGGCCGCCAGTGCTGTCACTGCCTCCAGCGTAGCACTACGAGGCAGAAGACCACCGGGTTCCCCCATGCGACGTTCATTCGTCGGGGACGTGCTGGGGCCAGCGCTGCTCGGGCCAGGGTGGAATCGGTCCGGCGCCGGTGTCAGGGCGGTCGGGGATCTGGAAGCCGTCGCCCCAGAGCGAGCCGCCGCCGTCGACGCGCAGGGTGGCGCCGGTGGTGAAGCTGCCGGCCGGCGACAGGAAGTAGAGCACGGAGTCCGCGATCTCCTCGACCGTGCCCAGGCGCTTGAGGGGGATGACGCGGGCGGCGGCCTCGGGCACCTCCGGCGGGTAGTTGTGCATGCCGGTGGAGAGGATGGTGCCTGGGGCGACGCAGTTGATCAGCACGCCGTCCTTGGCCCACTCGATGGCCAGGGTCTTGGTCATGTTGACGACAGCGGCACGGGCGGCGCCGGTGTGGACCATGGAGGGGAAGCCGCGCCACATGTCGGCGACGATGTTGACGATGCGGCCGCCGTGGTCACGCATGAAGCACGCGTGGGCTGCCTGGCACATCTGGAAGGTACCGCTGAGGTTGGTTTCGATGACGGCGTTCCAGCCCTTTTCGCGGATCTGTGCGGCGGGTGCCATGAACTGGCCGCCGCCGTTGTTGATGACGAAGTCGAGCTTGCCGAAGCGGCCCAGCGTGGCATCCATCAGGGCGTCGATCTCGGGGCGTTTGCGGATGTTGCAGGTGAAGGGCAGCACTTCGCGCCCGTAGTCCTCGGATAGGCCACGGGCGCTTGTCAGCAGGCGCTTTCGGTTACGCGAGGCGATCACCACGTCGCAGCCGAGCATCAGCAGGGCTTCGGCGATGGCCAGACCGATGCCGGTGGCGCCGCCGGTGACGATCGCCACCCGGTCGGCGAAGAGGTCTTCGCGGTAGACGGTCTTCATGGTGCGCCTCTCACCTCTCGCTCGCGTTGATCTCGAGCAGCACTTGGCCGATGCCGACCTGGTCGCCCCGCTTGCAGCCGACGCTCGATACCGTGCCGTCCACGTCGGCCAGCACGTCGTTTTGGAGCTTCATGGCCTCGATGACCAGCAGCACCTGGCCGCGCTGAACTTCTTGGCCCGCCTGGACGCGCACCTCGACCACCGCGCCTTCGAGCGGCGAGACGATGCGACCGCTGCCTGCGGTGTCGGTGCCGCCGGCAGGCGTGCGGGTGCGGTCATGGATGTCGATGCGGCGGCCGTCATCGAGCTGCACGCTGTCGCCGGTCGCGTGGAGGCTGAAGCGGCGCTGGACGCCGTCGCAGAGGATGCGCAAATGGCCGCGGGCCAGGTCGTGGTGGGGCTCGCGTAGCAGGATGCGCCGCTCTCCGAGCGCGACTTCGAAGCCTCCGTCGACGCAGCGCAGACAAGCGTGCTGAGCGTGTTCACCGGAAGTCAAGGCGAAGGGAAAGGCGATGGGACGGGCGCTGGCGAAGCCGAGCAGTTCGCCGAAGTTGCGGCTTTGGGTGTCGTGGAGCATGAGCGATAGCGCGGCCACGGCCCAGACTGCGGCTTCGGGCGCCGGATCGTCCCGTAGCGGGGCGCCCTCTTCACGGCCGAGCCAGCCGGTATCGACTTCGCCGCGCATGAAGGCAGGGGCGCGCACCAGGCGGCGCAGAAAATCTCGGTTGTGGCGTGGGCCCAGCAGGCGCGTTTCGCCCAGGGCCGCATCCAGGCGACGCAGGGCCTGGGCGCGGTCGCTGCCGTGGGCGACGACCTTTGCCAGCATCGGGTCGTAGTGGGCGCTGACCGTGAGGCCATCGCATAGGGCATGGTCGATGCGCACGCCTGCGCCCGTGGGCGCGCGGAAGTGGTGGATGGGTCCTGTCTGCGGGCGAAAGCCGGCGGCCGGATCTTCGGCGTAGAGCCGGGCCTCGATGGCGTGGCCGCTCAGGCTGACCTCTTGCTGGGTCAATGGCAGCGCCTCGCCGTCGGCCACCATGAGCTGCAGCGCCACCAGATCCAGGCCCGTGACCAGTTCGGTGACCGGATGCTCCACCTGCAGCCGCGTATTCATCTCCAGGAAGTAGAAGTCGCCGTCGGGCGCGAGCAGGAACTCGACGGTGCCGGCGCCCACGTAGTTGGCGGCGCGCACGAGTTTCAAGGCCGCCTCGCCCATGCGCTCGCGCAGGACGGAGTTCACTGCAGGTGAAGGGCATTCCTCCAGCACCTTCTGGTAGCGGCGCTGCACCGAGCAGTCGCGCTCGCCCAGGTGCACGGCGTTGCCATGGCGGTCGGCCATCACCTGCAGCTCCACATGGCGCGCGTGTTCCACGACCCGCTCCAGCAAGAGCCGACCGTCGCCAAAGGCGGCCTCGGCTTCGCGGGCCGCAAGCGGCAGCCGCTCGCGCAGCTGGGCATCGCCATCGGCCCGGCGCATGCCGCGGCCACCGCCGCCGGCTGCCGCCTTGATCATGATCGGGTAGCCGATGCGCGCGGCGGCCTCGACGAAGCCCTGTTCATGGCCGTCGCCGCCGTCGTAGCCGGGCACGCAGGGCACGCCTGCATGCTCGGCCACGCCGCGAGCGGTGCGCTTGTCGGCCATCAGCTCGATGCTTTCGGGGTCGGGGCCGACAAAGATGAGCCCCGCCTGCTGGCAGGCGCGCGCGAAGGCGGCGTTTTCGGAGAGCAGGCCGTAGCCCGGGTGCACGGCGTCAGCTCCTGCCGTGCGCGCTGCGGCAAGCACGCGCTCGATGTTCAGGTAGGACTCGGCCACGGGCGCTGGGCCGATGGGCACGGCGCGGTCGGCTGCCAGAACATGGGGTGAGCCGACGTCGGCCTCGCTGTAGATGGCGGTGGTCGACAGGCCGCGGGCGCGGGCGCTTCGGATCACGCGCAGCGCGATCTCGCCGCGATTTGCGATCAGCAGGTTTTGGATGCGCCCGCCCATCATCTCCGCCTACCGGGCCCAGCTGGGTTTGCGCTTGTCGACGAAGGCCTGGGCGCCTTCGCGCCCTTCGTCGCCGAGCGAGGCCTCGGCGAAGAGCTCGGCTGCCCGGTCGAGCACGCCGCTGAGATCGGGCAGCGCCTGGGCCGCCACCGCTTGCAAGAGGCGCTTGGTGGCGGCGTTGGCGCGCGGGGCGCAGCGCAGGACTTGAGCCAGCACCTCGTCGAGGGCGGCGTCGAGGGCTTCGGTGCTGTCGAAGACCTCGTGCACCAGGCCCAGCTGTTTGGCGCGGGCGCCGTCGATACGCGCACCGGTGAGCATCAGGCGGCGCGCCTGGGTCAGGCCCAGACGCTGCACCACGAAGGGGGCGATCTGGGCGGGTACCAATCCCAGGCTGGTCTCGGGCATGCCGAACTTGGCGCCCTTGTGGGCCAGGGCGATGTCGGTGACGCAGGCCAGGCCAAAGCCGCCGCCCATGACCGCGCCTTCGAGCACGGCCAAAAGCGGCACGGCCATGTCGTTGGCGGCGGCGGTGACGCGGCCAAAGCGGCGGTTGCCGGCGGCGGTGGCGGTTTTCGGGTCGCGTTTGCTGGCATCGGACTCCAGCTCTCCACCGCGGGCGGCCATGTCCTTGAGGTCGGCGCCGGCGCAGAAACTGCCGCCAGCGCCGCGTAGCACCACCGCCCGCAGCTTGCCTGCGGCCTCGTCTGCCAGTTTGAAGACCTGCTCTAGCTCTACCAGCATCTTGCCGTTCATGGCGTTTTTGCGCTCGGGGCGGTTGAGCGTGAGGTGCAGGATGCCTTCCCGCAGCTCGAGGGCCAGGGTTTCGGTTTCCGGAAGCTTCATGGGGATTCACTCTTGGTCAAGCGCTCGCAAAGCTCCTGGGGCACGGGAATCTCCATGGCCAGGAGTTGTTGCGCGAAGGTCTTGCCCTGGGGATCGGGGCGCAGGGAGGCCACGCCGCCGCCGCCCAGGCTGTGCTCGAGCAGGAAATTCCAGCTGCTGGAGCCGGGTAGGGCCCAGCGCGTGACCTTGCTCCGGGGGTTATCGAGCACGTGGGCCATGTGACGGGCCACGGCGGTCTCGGTGAGCGCGGCGCCGATGTAGGGCACGTAGCTCGGGTCGCGGGCCAGGATGCCGATATTGCTGTGGTCGCCCTTGTCGCCGCTGCGGCCCGTGGCCAGCGCGATGAGCGGCACTCTAAACTCGCTATCAAAGTCCGGGTAGTCGAGGGCCTGGGGCGCGAGGCTCGCGGCATCGAAGAAGGCCGGGGGAGGGGAGGGCGGCAGCGCAATGCTCTCACCGTCCAGGTCGACACGGACGTGCACGCGCTCGCGCTCGACCAGGAAGGAAAAGAGCCGGATCACGGCCATGGCGCCGGAGCGCCCGCCGACGCCGCTGGCGAAACCGGGTGCTCCGCCGGTGCCCATCTGCGGCAGCTCGCGCAGCATCAGCTTGAGGGCGTCGCCATCGTCGTGGCTGACCGAAAGGCGCAGCACGACCTCGCGGCTTTGGCGGGCGCGGCTGTGGGCGCCGTAGACGACCTCGCCGCCGAGCACGTCGATGCGACTGTCGCGGAAGCCGGCGAAGCCGCGGGTGCGCAGCAACTTTTCGGTCTTGTGCAAAAGGGCCTTGCCCACGGCCTCGGCCTTTTCGACCGCATTTTCACCGGCGAGCAAGAAGCCGGCGCTGGTCTTGAAGCCGTCCGGGTAGGTGGCGCTGACCTTGTACTGGGTCGGCGGCGGGCGGCCCCTGGCGCCGCGGACGCGCACCTGGTCGGGGCCGACTTCTTCGGCGACGACTTCGGTGAAGTCGCAGACCACGTCGGGCAGCAGGTAGGCGCGCGGGTCGCCGATTTCGTAGAGCAGCTGCTCGAGTACGCCGCTGACGACCACACGACCGCCGGTATTGGGAGGCTTTTCGATGACGAAGCTGCCGTCCGCTTCGCAGACCGCGATGGGGAAGCCGAGATCGCTGTAGTCGCCCACCAACTCCCAGTCAGTCAGCAGACCGCCGGTGGCCTGGGCGCCGCACTCGACGATATGCCCGGCCAGGCTGCCCTGGGCCAGCCTGTCGTAGTCCTCGATCGACCAGCCATGCTCGTGCAGCAGCGGCCCGAGCACCAGGGCGCTGTCGGCGACGCGGCCGGTGATCACGAAGTCTGCGCCAGCGGCCAGGGCGGCGGCGATGGGCCGGGCGCCCAGGTAGGCGTTCATGGTGACGACCGTCTCGGGTAGCTCGCTGTCCAGGTACATCTCGCGCACGCCCGCGGCGCGCAGGGCCTCGAGCTCGGGCATCAGGTCGTCGCCCAGCACCACGGCGATGCGGGGCTCGAGGCCCATGGAGCCGGCCAGCGCGCGCAGGGCCTCGCGGCTGGCGAGTGGATTGACGCCACCGGCGTTGGTCACCACCTTCACGCCCTGCTCCATCACCGCCGGTAGGCACTGCCGCATCACGCGCGTCACGAAGTCGTGGGCGTGGCCGCCGTCGGGCCGGCGCAGGCGGTGGCCGGCCATGATCGACATGGTGATCTCCGCCAAATAGTCGAAGACCAGATAGTCGAGCCGACCGCCGGCCAGAAGCTGGGGTGCGGCCGTTTCCGTGTCGCCCCAGAAGCCGGCGGCGCAGCCGATGCGCACGGCGCGTTGGGTTTTCGAGTCTGTGTTGCCCGTCATGTGGCACCTGGCGCCCGAGCCCTTGACCGAGCAAGCGCTTGGTTGGTATACCAAGCAAGCGCTTGCTTCACAAGCCTGGATCCACTGCCGTGACCCTCAGCCCGCCACCGCTGACCGACTTGCGTGTCTCCACCCGTGTCTCCGCCATGGACGAGAGCCCGCGGGGGCGCATCCTGCAGGCCGCCGCGCGCCTCTTCGGCAGTCGCGGCTTCGGCCGCACCACCGTGCGCGAGCTGGCGGCCGAGGTCGGCATCCAGTCGGGCAGCCTCTTCCATCACTTCAAGAGCAAGGACGAAATCCTCGAGGCAGTGATGGTGGAGGTCATCGAGCTCAACACCGGGCGCATGCTCGCGGCCCTGGCCCACGCGTGCGATCCCCTCGAACGCCTGCGGGTGCTTTTGCGCTGCGAGATCAACTCGATCACCGGCGACACGCGCCGGGCCATGAGTCTCCTGGTCAACGAGTGGAACTCGCTGGACGCCGCTGCCCAGGCGCGCGTGCTGGTGCTGCGCGACCGCTACGAAAAGCTCTTCCTGGACGCCATCGCCGACGCGGCCAACTCGTTGGTGGAGGTCGAGCCCTTCATTCTGAGGCGGCTGATCTACGGGGTGCATGCGGGGCTGCGCACCTGGTTCAACCCTGACGGCGCGCTCTCCCGCGATGATCTCGTGGAGTTGGTCATGCAGCTGGTGAGCCGAAAGGCGCCGTCATGAGCGTGCTCGCTTCCCGGGTCGTCGCAGGCGGGCCCGAATTCGAGAAGAACCGCGCCTTCATGGAGGGCTACGTGGCCAAGGTGCGCGCCGTGGAGGCGGCCATCGAGGCGCGCGAACAGGCCTTTGAAGGGCGGGCCCGCAAGCGCGGCAAGTTGCTGCCCCGCGAGCGCCTGGGGCGGCTGCTCGACCGCGGTGCGCCGTTTCTGGAGCTCAGCTCCATCGCCGGCTATCGCATGTTCGGCGACAGCGACGGCAGCAGCGCCGGCGGCACGCTGATCGCGGGCATCGGATTCATCAGTGGGCGTCGCTGCCTGATCACGGTTTGGAACTACGCCATCAACGGCGGCACCATCTCGGCGGTCACGGTCAAAAAGATGCTGCGGCTGCAGGAGATCGCCCTGCAAAACCGCCTGCCCATCGTCTCGCTCAGCGAGAGCGGTGGCGCCAACCTCGGCGGTGGCGGCTCCCAGCGCTCCGAGGCCGAGGGGCCCAGGCGCGGCGGCGACCCCTTTGGCGCCAACAACTTCCTCGACGGCGGCATGTGCTACGCCAACCAGGCGCGGCTGTCGGCCGCGGGCATTCCGCAAATTGTCGTCTCCCACGGCAACGCCACCGCCGGAGGCGCCTACCACGTGGCGCTCAGCGACTACATCGTGTTGGTGCGCGGCCAGAGCCAGATTTTTTTGGCGGGCCCGCCGCTGCTCAAGGCCGCAACCGGCGCCGACGCCGACGCCCAGGAGTTGGGCGGCGCCGAGATGCACGCCACCATCAGCGGCACCGGCGAGTATTTGGCCGAAGACGACGCCGACGGCGTGCGCATCGCCCGCGAGATCGTAGCGCAGCTTCCCGGCGTTGGACCCGCAGTGAATGCTAGCGGCATCGAAGCGCCGCTCTACGACCCCGCCGAGCTGATCGGCATCGTGCCCGAGGACCCGAAGAGAGCCTACGACGTGCGCGAGCTGATCGCGCGCCTGGTCGACGGCTCGCGTTTTCTCGAGTTCTCTGCGGCCATCGACCAGGGCACGATTTGTGGTCATGCCACCCTGGCCGGTCATCGCGTGGGCCTCATCGGCAACAACGCCCCCATCACGCCCAGTGGCGCCAAGAAGGCCGCGCAGTTTTTGCAGCTGTGCGACCAGAGCCTGACGCCGGTGATCTTCATCCAGAATACCACCGGCTTTTTGGTCGGCGTCCAGGCCGAGCAGGACGGCCAGGTCAAGCACGGCTCCAAAATGATCCAGGCCGTGGCCAACCTGCGCACCACCAAGATCGCGCTGGTGGTGGGAAATAGCTACGGTGCCGGCAACTACGCCATGGCCAGCCGCGCCCTTTCGCCCCACTTCATCTTCGCCTGGCCCACCGCGCGCAACGCCGTCATGGGCGGCGCCCAGGCCGCCAAGGTCATGGAAATCGTGGCCCTGGGCAAGCTGGCACGCAGCGGCATCGAAGTCAGCGACGACATCCGCGCCGAACTCGATCGCCAGTCGGCTGGCATCGAAGCCAGCCTCGATGCCAGCGCCGAGTCCATGTACTGCTCGGCGCGCCTTTTCGACGACGGGCTGATCGACCCCCGCGACAGCCGCAAGGTCCTGGCCTTCGTGCTCGACACACGCAGGGAAGCCGAGGCCACCCCCATCGCCCCCAACACCTTTGGAGTGCAGAGGCTATGAGTGAGAGAACACCCGAGCGCCCCACGCCGGAAGATCTCGACGTCTTCCGCAGCAAAGTGCGCGCCTGGCTCGCCGAAAACAAACCACCGGCGCCCGACTTCCCGCTGCCCGACAGCTTCATGGAAGTGGGCACGCCCGAGCAATTCGCATACCTGCAGGCCTGGCAGCGCAAGGTTTACGACGCCGGCTACCTGGGCCTGGCGTGGCCCAAGGAATACGGCGGCGGCGGCAAGCACCCGCAGTACCAGGCGGTGGTCAACCGTGAGATGGGGGCGGCCAACGTACCCTTCATGGTCAACATCATCGGCCTGATGTGGGCCGGGCCCGTGATTCTGCAGATGGGCAGCCACGCGCAGAAGGCGCGTTACATCCCGAAGATTCTGAGCGGCGAAGAGATCTGGTGTCAGGGCTTCAGCGAGCCCGGTCACGGTAGCGACCTGGGCAGCGCCCAGACCACGGCCGTGCGCGACGGTGACGAATGGGTGCTCAATGGCACCAAGATCTGGACCAGCCTCGGCACCGAAGCCAAGCACATGATCCTGCTGGCGCGCACCGACCCGGGCGCGCCCACCAAGTACAAGGGCCTGACCTTCTTCCTGGCGCCGGTGGACATCCCGGGCGTCGAGAAGCGCCCGATCAAGAAAATCACCGGCGAGTACGGCTTCAACGAAACGCGCTTCGAGGACGCCCGCATCCCCGCCGACTGCATCCTCGGACGCGAGGGCGAGGGCTGGGCGGTGGCGATGGCCACGCTGATGTTCGAGCGGGGCGCCGCCGAAGGCCAGGCCGGCGGCCTTTCCATGGTGCCCCTGCGCGTAGCCGACGTGGTGCAGCTGGCCCGCGAGCAACTGCGGGACGGGCGCCCGGCCATCGAAGACCCCATCATTGGCGATCAGCTGGTGCGCTTCATCGCCGAAGAGCGGGCCATGGGCCTGTGTCAGCTCCGGGCGCGCATCCCAGCCCTCAGCGCCGAGCGCCCCCACGCCATCCTGATGATGAATAAACTCGTGGTCAGCGAGTTTCGCCGGCGGCTGACGCGCTTTGCGATCAGCCTGCAGGGGGCGAGGGCGGCGCTCTACATGGGTGACCCGGACGCGCCCGATGGCGGCCACTGGCAGCGCAACTACATGAACGCCTTCTCCGCCACCATCGGCGGCGGCACCAGTCAAATCCAGAAGAACATCCTCGGCGAGCGCGTGCTCGGCCTGGCCAAGAGTTACTGACATGGCGGAGATCGAATTCGGCGAAGAGCAGGCCATGCTCCAAAGCAGCGCCAGCGATTTTTTGAACAAGCACAGCAGCTACGAGAAAGTGCGCGAGCGCCTGGCGACCGAAAGCGGTCACGACGCGGCCCTGTGGCGAGAGCTGGGCGCGTTGGGCTGGCTCGGCGTGGCCCTGCCCGAGCAGCACGGCGGGGCCGGACTGCCCGTGGGGGCGTTGGTGGCCCTGGCCGAGCCCATGGGGCGCTATCTCTTCGCCTCGCCCTTTTTGGCCACCACGCTGGCAGGCCAGCTGCTGTTGAGAGCCGGCAACGACGCGCAGCAAGCGGCGTGGCTACCCAAACTCGCCAGCGGCGAAGCCGTCGGCACCGTGGCGCTGACCGAGCCCACGGGATCCTGGGAGCTGGGCGCACCCGAGTTGCGCGCCGAAAAGAACGGCGAAGGCGGCTACACGCTCACCGGCAGCAAGCTGCTGGTGCTCGACGCTGGCGTGGCCGATATCGTGATTGTCTCGGCGTGTCTCGGGGGCCAGCCGGCGCTGTTCGCCGCGGAGCGCGCGGCCTTGCCCGCCACGGTCCTGCGCCGCGAGCAGCTGATCGACGAAGCCCGCCGTGCCTACCGCCTGGATCTGGATGGCCTCACCCTCACGGCTGGCGCTCGGCTCGACGGCGGCGACGCAGCTGCGGCCCTCGAGCACGTCAGCCACGTGGGCGCGCTGCTCGTGGCCGCCGAAATGGTCGGCGGCACCGAAGGCGTGATGGGCCTGACCCTGGACTACCTGCAGACGCGCGAGCAATTCGGCCGCCTCATCGGCAGCTATCAGGCCCTCAAACACCCCATGGTGGACATCCTGATCGCCCATGAACAGGCCCGCTCGCTCCTGCACCACGCCGCCACCGTCTTCGAGGGCGACGCGGTCCAGGCCGAGGTCGCCGTGCGCATGGCCAAGGCCGCCGCCGGCGACAGCTTCACCGAAGCCAGCGACCGCGCCATCCAGTTTCACGGCGGCATCGGCTTCACCTACGAGTGCCACGCCCAGCTCTACTTCCGCCGCGCCCAGTGGGGACAGTACAGCTTCGGCGACGCCGGTCATCACCGACGGCGTCTGGAGCCGCTCCTGTTGGGCGATGCGGCGGCTTTGGATGCCTTGCCGGTCGGGGGCATTCCGGGGGGCTGAGGAGGGGCCCGGGGGCAGCCTGATCGTGCAGACGGGTCCCCGCGCGTTGACGGGCGCCTCTTCCGCATACTTGTTCATTGTCATGGCCGAGCGTAGACCCGCCATCCGTCGCGACCACCTGGCTGGGCGTCCACGTTGCGCGTCTCCACGTGGGCGAGCTGGCGCGGCTGCTCCCCAGCGTTGAACTGCACTGCGCCGACCCCGTCGTCTTCCGCGCCTACTGGGCCGGTGTCGCCCACTGGCTCCGCAAGGACAATCGCTGGGCCAAGGTCGCCCGCGGGTACGGGCTTTCTGGCGTCAAAGACCCAATGGGCGGCGATGCCCGCCTCGTGTTCCACCGTTCGTGGCGGTCGGCCCCGCCGAGGAACGGCTGCCGCCAGCTTGGTCCGCTTGGTTGTTTGGGCCAGCACCTTGGCGGTTCAGGATTCGACGTTCCCCATCCTGAGCAGCCTCACCGTGGGCGAGAAGCTCCGGTTTGGCCCCGGCGGCGTGCTGACGGGTCTGGATGTCCCGGGGCTCCGAACAGTCAAGGGCCTCGGAGGAGGTATAACCTCCGGGGCTCCGGCCTGTGTTGCGACCTCAGGGGGATTTGAAGCCCCCCCAACAGTGGGCGCCATCCCCTCCGAGTTTGGGACACTAACTCTCGCGGATTGAGCTCACCGCATCGCGATGCGATCCCACGCCTGCGGAACGCAGGCCTTTGGCCGCAGGTGGGCAGGGACGCCCAGCGCGCGGACTGCAGACGGGAGCACGGCATGAGACAAGCGGTGATCGTGATTTTGGCGGGGCTTACTCTGGTCGCCTGTGGCGACGATGCGGACGGTGGCGAGACCTGCCCCGACGGCTCGGTCGAAGGTTCCACTGTGAACTGCGATTGTTCCGGAGGCGCCGTCGGCGTCCAGACCTGTTCGGCCGCGGGCACCCTTGGAGAGTGCGAGTGCCCGAGCGACGCTGAAGGTAGCGGTGACGCGGCCGCGAGTTCCGCCGCATCCGGCAGCTCCGACGCGCCCGCCAGCGGCAGCGACGGGGGTACCACCCAGCCGGCCCAGGGCGCAGGTGACACCATGGACGGCGGCACCACGCCGACCCCGCCCTCGGACGCCGCGGTCCCGATGACGACGCCGACAGCCCCCGCCGCCCCCACCGACGGCAATCAGAACGCGGCCTGCGAGGCCGACATCGACTGCAATCAGGGCCTGGGCTGCTACACCAACGCCGGCTACTGCAGCGCCGCCTGCAGCGAGGACGCCGACTGCGAGGGCATCGCCGGCGCCAGTTACACCTGCAGCACCAGCTCGGGCCTGTGCCGCGTGGAGTGCTCCGGCACCGACGACGACGCTTCCTGTCCCAGCGGCATGGTCTGCAGCGGCACCGGGGGCGTCTTCCGCTGCACCTATCCCGTCGTGGGCGCGGGCCAGAACGAGGCCTGCGCAACCACAGCCGACTGTGGCGAGGGCCTGGGCTGCTACGGGGCCGGTGGTGGTGGCGGCTTCGGCGCCACGGGTGGCGGCTTCTGCACCCTGGTCTGCGACGACGACGCGGCCTGCGCCGGGCTTTCCGGGGCGACCTACGCCTGCAGCGGCAACAGCAACCTCTGCCGCGTGCAGTGCGACAGCGCTGGCGACGGCTCCGATTGCCCGGCCGGCATGGTCTGCAGCGGCAGCCGCTGCAGTCTGCAGTAGAGCGTCGACCGGATTGAAACCGCCTTGCCCGTCGCCAGGCCCTGGCGTAGCGTCCAGCGCCATGGCGACGCCCGATTTTCCCCACACCGATGCCGAGCTGGAGGGCTTCAAGAGTTCCCAGCGTCTCTCCTACGACTGCGTGACGCATGTCGAAGAACGCCTCGAGCAGGGCATGACCGAGCTCGATGCCTGCAAGATGATGGATGAGTACCTGCGCGGGCAGGGCATCACCCAGTACTTCCACGAGCCCTTCGCCTGGTTCGGCGATCGCTCGGCCTTCGCCAACGATTTCGGCAAGGCATTCGCCCCCAGCGAGCGCGCGCTCGAGCCGGGCATGGCGGTGATCCTGGACGTGGCCCCCAGTCAGAACGGCTACGCCTCTGACATCGGCTACGCTTTTGGTTTCGGCGACACCCCCGAGATCGACAGGATGCTCGATGACCTCGAGCCCTACCGCACGCTGATCGCCGAGGGCGTGCGCGCCGGCAAGACGCTGGCCGAGATCTACCGCGACGTCGATGCGCTGATGGCCGAGCAGGGTTACGTGAACCGGCATCAGGAGTATCCCGGCGAGGCCCTGGGGCACCTGGTTGGGCGCCTCGGTGAGGACCCCCCCGGGGCCAAGTCGATGGCGGGCTTCGGCCCGGCGGCGCTCGGCTTTCTCTTTGAAGCCGGCAAGGCCGCCCGCGAAAACCAGGGCCAGGGCATCCCGGTCTGGAATGGCAGCCCCGCCTGCGACCAGCGGCCCGTCCCGGGGCTGTGGGCTGTGGAGCCCCACCTCGGCAAGGGTGACCTGGGGGTCAAGTGGGAGGAGCTGCTGGTGGTGACCGCTGACGATGCTTACTGGCTCGATGACGACCTGCCCCACGTGCGGCGCTGGAAGAAGGACTGAGTTCGGTCGCCGCGGCCGTCTGATGCCGCGGCGGCGGGCAGCCCCGCTCGCGCTTGTGCCGCCAGCGCGGGCCACGTTACAAAAGGTCTCGAGTCGGCGCTGACGCGGAGGTCGAGTTCCGGTGGTCAGTCCGCAAGCCCAGGAGCGCATCGCTTGCAGCCCGGGCGGAGAGCGCATTTTGTGACGCGCGGCGGGAGCATTTCGGTTCGGCGAAACGGTCCGATGGCGGTTTTGCTGCTGTGGGGCGTCCTGGCCCTGTCGCCACCCGCGCCGCTGCGGGCCCAGCAGCAGCCGACCGACGGGGTCAGCCCCGGGCAGGTGCTGCCAGAGGTGGATGGGGCGCAGCCGATCGGGCCGGACGCGGGCGCTGGCGAGGAGCCCCCGATCGAGGACTTCACAGGCGCAGCCAGGCCCGAGGCCGACGCCCCTGGCACCACCGCCGCGCCCGCGGCCCCGGCCGAGCAGCTGCGGCCCGTGGCCGAAGCCGTCACCCTGGAGCCCGGTGCCACCTGCCTGGAAGCTGAGAGGCTCACGCGCCGCATCGCCCGTTGGCTTGAGCGCGACCAGATCGAGCAGAGCATCCGCGTGCACGTGCGCGGCGACGAGCGCGACAGCCAGGCCGTGCGCTTCTCGATCGAAGCCGCCGGCGGGCGCAGGGCCGAGCGTAATCTGCTCGATGCACCCGAGGACTGCGCCCAGATGCACGCGGCGGTGGCCCTGTCGGTGGCGATGGCCATCGATGCCACGCTTACCGACGCCGCCGCCGAGGCCGTCGAGCTGCCCGAGGACGAGGAGCTGGTCGAGCCCACCGAGCCGCCGGAACCCCCCTACCACCGCGGTGCCATCGCCCTCCTGGGCCAGCTCGGCTCCGGGGTGTTGCCGGGACTGTCACCGGGCGCTGCGATCCGCTGGGAATCGGGCTTCATGCCGTGGCTGGACCTGCGTGTCGGCGCCTTCGGCACCCACCTTGACGAGGCCAGCGTGGGAGCGGCTCCCGGCAGTTTCGCCTCCGACGTGATCGCCGGCCGCGCGGACGTCTGCGCCGTGGCGGCGCTGCAGCGACTGCGCCTACTCGGCTGTGCAGGGGCTGCCGCGGGGCGCTTTCGCACTGTGGGGCGGGGCTATTCGGAATCCGAAACCGACAACTCCCAGTGGTGGGCCGTGATCGCCGGACTCGAAGCCCAGATCGACCTGGGTCAGCTGGTATCGCTGGCGGTCAGCGTCGACCTGGTGGTTCCGACCGCCTCCTGGCATGTTCAGGTACTCGGGCCCGACGGCCGGCAGGTGGAGGCCATCGAACTCGATCCCCTCGGTGCCATGATTGGTGTTGGTCCGATATTCCGTGTTTTCTAGTAAATCCCGCAGAAAACAGGCCGTCGGCTTGGAAAATGTTCAGAAATTGAGCACGTTGAGGGCCTGTGCATGACGGATCACGTCACAGCCCGCATTAAGCCAGCAGGAGATCCCACATCTCAGTTGGCGGATGGACACCTCAGCTCGGCGGATTTGTACCGACAATTCGCTCCATTCGTGGCGAGCTTTCTGCTCAGGATGGGGATTCGGCGGGCTGACCTAGACGACGTGATTCAAGAAGTGTTTCTGGTTGCACACAAATTGGGTGGATACACGCCGGGGGCGGCCAAGCCGACCACCTACCTGGCGAATATCGCGCTCCGTGCTGCCACCACGCACCGCCGCAAGGGGCAAGTTCGCTCCTTCGTGCACGTCAACGAGGAGCTGGTGGGCACCGCCTCTGGCACCACCGACCCCGAGAGCGACGCCATCACCAAGAGCCGCCTGGAGCTGCTGCATCGGGCCCTCGATCGGCTCGATGACGACAAGCGGGCCATCTTCGTGCTGTGCGAAATCCAGGGCGAAACCGTGGTCGCCGTCGCCAGCGGGCTCGGCATCCCGGTCGACACCGCCTACTCGCGGCTGCGGGCGGCGCGCAAACTCTTCCGACAGGCCGTCGAAGAACTCGGCGAGCAGCGGTCGGCTTCCTACCCTCCAGCAATGCAGCGAGCGCGGACATGAACGATCGATTCAAAGCGCTGATCGACGATCCAGGGCAGCCGCAGCTCGTGCGCGACCTTCTTCAGGCCGGCCGCGAGGCGGCCCCGGGGTACGACTTCGAGCAAGGGTTCGCAAACCACCTCGGTCATATCGACGCCGGCACACCCATGCCCGACTGGGCCCAGGGGCTGCAGGGCAGCGCCGGGGTGGGCGGCGCCGGAGCGGGTGCTGCGGGAGCTGCGACCGGGGCGGCGGGCGTCGGCCTGGGTGCTTGGGTCGCCGGTGGTTTGGTCACGGCTGGAGCGGTCGCCGCTGTGGTGTGGAGCGCACTGAGCCCCGCGGCTCCGAGTCAGCAACCGGTCGTGGTCCCACAGATGCCGTCCCCCGCCGTGGTCGCGAGCCCGGCCGTGCCCGTGGCTGAAGCCTTGGTGCCCGAGGCGCCCGAAGCGTCGGCACCACAGCCCAGCGTCGTGGAAAGCGCTGGCGTGCGCTCCCGCCAGGTCGCGCCTTCAGAGGCCGCGCCTGTCCGCGCTGCACGCGAGGTTGCCGCGTCCGAGCAGTCTCCGGCCGCACCTTCGGCCCCCGTCCAGGCTTTCGAGCCTTCGGCGGCCCAGGCCAACCAAGCAAGCCAGGGCGGCGCGCTGGACCTCGACAGACTGATGGGCGCGCGCGTCGATGACTCCAAGGTCGTCTCCAAGCCCCGGCGTCCAAGCCCCGCTGCACGTGTGGCTGAGGAACCCGTCGAGCATCGAGCGCCATCCGAAGCGGTGGCCGAGGACAGGCCCGTCGCCACAGCCGCCAAACCAGCCGCCGCGCCCCTCTACGATGACGCGCGCCTCGAGCGTGAGATGCGCATGTTGAAGGTGGCCCAGTCGGTGCTGAAGTCCAACCCGCTGAGGGCGCTGCGTCTGGCGCGCCAGGGTGAGCAGGAGTTCCCCGGTAGCATGTTCACCCAGGAGCGCCAGCAGGTCCTGCTGCTGGCGCTGATCGAGTTGGGCAAGCTGGACGAGGCCAAGCGCCTGGCCCGGCCCTACCTGAAGCGTTACCCGAAGGGTCCGTTCAGCGACCAACTTCGCCGCGCTCTGGTCACCGGTTCGGTACAGCGCTGAAGCGCACCCGCGTCGTCTGAGCCACCGGTGGTTCCCCCGGCGGGCTGATTCCCGTGCACAAACCGTCGCCTTGGACTTCGGGGGAAGGAGCGCGGGGCCGTGCGCGCGGGGGAGTGCCACGGGAGCGACGCCGATCGAGACGATCCTGAAGCGCGAGCCTGCGGCTCGTCGCGTGCAACGGCAGCGGCGCCGCCGGCGATGGTATGCAACCGACCGCCATCGCGCAGCGGTCGGAAGGCTGTTCGGTGGTCGACAGCAGCGAAGCGGCTGCGAGCCGACAGCTATCCCGAGGCCTGCGTGCAGGTGCCGCAGGGCAAGCGCCACGCAGGGCCGAGTGTGCCGTTTATGCCGGGTACCGCGGCGTACACTTCTGCTTCTGGCTCGACGGCCGTCCCAGCGCTCACACACCGCCGCCGGACGCCGGTGCCGACTGAAGCAAGCGCTGGCCCCAATGCGGCGACGGCCTGCGTCGCGGAAGGGTCGGTCGTCGCTTGTCGCACCCCTTATGGCAATCGGGGCAGCTGTAGTGGCGATGCCGTTTGCTGTTCGGCGGACTGCGTGGGTGCGCAGCGCGTGGTCTCGATCAGTGGTCTTTGAGGGGAGAATTCGATGGGCGTGAAAAAAAAGTGCATCGAGATCACAGATTTGTGGGCGGGCTGCATTAAGTGAGTAAAAGCCGCCGGCCAACATGAACCGCGTTCCCCACGTGCTTGGCCGGCGGCGAGTTTTTTTCTGGTGGTCGATGGGTGGGCACCACCTCCTGCAGGGCAGCCGATGGCTGGTCGCCCTGGTTCACAGACACGCGAAGTAGCAGCTGCCCGAGGCAGCGCGCGCACCGGTGCTGGCGTAGATGTCGGATTCGTCCGCCCGCACGTGCCTCCGAAAAAAACACTGTGGGGAGGTACAGTATGAACGACTTCGACGCCGTGGATGAGCAATCCCTCGAGTCGGTGATCGGCGCCTTCAGCCTTTCGGTCGGCAGCCTGGCGTTGGACGGAGGCTTCGACACCGGGCTTTGGGTCACCAGCGACCTGGGCAGCCTGTGTGCGAAGAGTCCGCTCATCGTCGCTGACACGGTCTTCCAGACGACCACCGGCGCCCGTGGCGGACAGCTGACGGGCTCTGCCGGCCGGCTCACGCGGTTGGATCAGTTCTCCGGTTTTTCCTGAGAGCGTCGCGCAGTTCGCGCGCCGTGGTCGGGCTTGCAGGGGTGTGCCTGGCCTCTTTCGTTTGCATGGAGGGCTTGATGCCCGTGGGCTCGCGTTGAACGGGCGCCCCGAAACGCCGGAGAAGCGCTTCATCCGATGAGTGAGCGTCGCATCCTCGCGCTTTGGACCTTGACGCCGTTGGCCGGCGTGCTGAGCTTGCTCGCGCTGCAGTGGGAGCCCGTGCTGCAGCGGTCGCTGCAGGCGGCGGTGGCGCTGGCGGTGCCTGGGCATTGGCCGGCGCGACGAATGCAGATGGTTAGTTCCCATCCCGGAAGGGGCACGCGCCCTTTCCCCCATCGCGGCAAAGCCGCGCCGGGTCCCCCTTTCCACGGGTCGCGCCGCTTCGCTCTGCTCCGGGTGCTGGCCTGCAAACTCGTAAACAGCCGTTTCGGGATGGGAACTAGATGTGCTCGGCGGGAGTCATGATCCGCTCTCGGGTCCGCTACGGCGCCAGCTGCGGCGTCCGGCCCCCTTGAAATACACGGAGTATTCCGGCGGAGGCCGTCCTTGCATCTGGCATCGTATCG
>JAOUOP010000143.1 GCA_029880325.1 Myxococcales bacterium
GCGCAACCGCCGAGCGTCACCGAATACGTGAGGGCTGTGATCCACCGGGGCATGAACAGCAGCCTGCGGCGGCGCCCGGGCCCTGCCGAGTGCGGGCATTCGCACCGCGGGGTGTGCGGTTTTCCGCATGGGTCTCGGGCACGAACGGCGGGCCCAGGACGCCGTTTTGCGCTACACCCACAGGCGCATGAAGAGTGCAGCCCAAACCCAGCCAGATTCGGGCCCCGCGCCGTGGGCTGCGGCCTGGCAGCGCATCCCCGGATGGCTCAAAGATGTGGCGCTGGTGGCCCTGCTCTACTTCTGCATCCAGGCCTACCAGGGGCGTGATGCCCCCAGCGGACAGGCCCCGGCCCTGGCTTCGCTCGATCCGGCGGGTGCTCCCATCACGCTCGAAGGCGCCCTTGGACCGTAGGAATCTTTAGGCATCCCCAGTTTCAGCCATATCGGCACCGCGTGCCACGCTGCCTACACCGCTTAGGCCCCAAACCCCCACGATCCCGCCGCCCTACAGCACGGCAGTGGGCCGCTTCAGCCGAAGCTGACGCTCGAGGATGCGGACCTGAGCGAAGCTGGAGAGCTGTGGCTCGCGCGTCTGGCGGCGGGCCTGGCCGTGCTGGTCGCAGGTTACTTCGGCATCCATCCGCCGGGCTTCGTGGCGCATCTTCAGGATCGTTCTTCCGGAAGCGTAGTGCCGTCCGTTGCGTGGCGTCTTGCCCTAGCTCGCCGTCCGAACCGGCGAACCGGCTCCTTCTTCGCATGCTCCGGTGCGAAACGCCTCAGCATGCGTTCAGCGAGAGGATCCATCAAAGACACGGGAAGCCCCCAACTGAACAGCATCAGCAGCACAATGAAAAAGAGGCCCGGCTCAGTGACGAAGAGCGAGGCCCAGTCTCCTGCGAGCAAGAGTCCAGCCAGGATCCAGACCACGACGCAGAACGTCGCAGCTCCCACATACGCAGCCGTGCGTTGCCACGGCGTCCGTACGATCCAGACACCAATAGCCCCCACAAGGAGTGCTGCAAAAGCTGCGGCAACCAAGTCAGCCACTCAGAGAATATACATCCACGCGCGCCGCCATGCAGCTCGACAGGCGAAGGGTCTGCCGGACCCTGCGAGGGGAGCCTCGCGGAATGCGGCATAACAGAGGGATGAAGCTGGCGGGGCAAGAGCCGCCCCGTGTCCCCGGGCCACCGTGCGTCCACCGTGCTGTCTGGCCGGCCGAGCCCGCCCCGCAGCTTATCCCTTTGATCGTTATCCCGCACTACAGTCGCCTTGCAGCTCGCGGGCCAACGCACTGCGAGGTCGCCAAGGCCTACCCAGTTGCGGGCGCCGAGGCGCTCTTGCCGTGCCCTTCCCTTGGGTTGCGACGGACAGGTTGCTGCGCGATCGTTGCGCCCATGGCGGTCTCGAAAGACGAAATCCTCGCGGTCCTCGACCGGTGCTGTCGCGAATTCACCTTTCCGATGCTGGACAACGGCTACGTGTACTTGGCCGCAACACGCATGACCGCATTCCGATCCGATGACGGCTGGGCCTTGGTCATCGAGGTATTCGGCTTCTCCCCCCGTGCGGGTCTCCCCGACACCTTCATCTACACGTTCGGAAGCCAGATCAGGAACCGGAAGGCGGCGGATGATTTCGTCACCCCGGAAGCCCATGCCCAGTACCTTGAGAGTCATCAGCCTCAGCAGAGCGCGACGCCTAGCCCCTGGCGCCGACATGGCTGAAACTGGGGATGCCTAATGGTACCTACGGTCCCGAAAAGGTGAGCGTTCGGCGCAAGCTCTTCGACGCGATCGGCACGGGGGATGTGCTGGAGCTCGCTGTCCACGACGGCGCTCTGGGCATGGCCTGGCTCGAGGTGCTGGCGCGTCGCTCGGATTGAAGCCACCACAACTTCACGGGTTTAGCGGGCCCAGCGCGCCGCTACGGCGCCTCGAAGCGGCTTGGCCCTTGCTGCGTCGCGCCAGGCGCCCTGAAAAACGCTGCCCGTGTGAATCGCGTGCCCGGGCGATTTGACAGCTCGCAAAGGAGCTCGTACGCAACTCTCGGTGATCTTCCAGGCGCAGCGATGGTACGGGGCTTGCTGGCCGGTGTGCGTCATCGCGCTGGTGGCCTGTGGCGCGGTGCACGGGAGGCGGGACGGGGACCGCTCCGATGAGGCCAGCATGAAAGAATCCCCCGTAGTCACGACCGATCGCAGCGCCGACGATGCGTCGACGCCGGCGATGCCGCCGACGCCGACACAGCGCGTCGATGCGGGCGAAAACGATGCGGGACCAGCGCCCGGGCACGGGCTCCACTGCGGGCAGCTGCCTGCCTGCGACGAGACCTCGGCGCCCGCGCTGCCCCTGCGACTGAGCGCCGGCGAGTTCGGCGACGACGTGCGCTTCTTGGCGATCGCCGGCACCGTCGTACTCGCCGAGCAGGGCTCGGGCCCCGACGCCCGCCACTTGGTGCTCGATGTGCCCGTGGCCGGGCGGGCGCCGGCGCCGATCGAGCTGCCGGCGCTGCCGGGCTTCGGCGAGCTGACCACGAAGGCCCTCGACGCCGCTTCGTCGAGCGCGGCCGTGCTGCGCTGCGACGCCAACCGCTGCGCCCTGTCGGCCCTGTCGAGCGAGACCGGGAGCTTCGACGACGTGGCCGCTTTCGAGCTCGCGTCCCTCGCGGAGCAGCGCATCGAGGGTGTCGTGGTGCCGGCCTCGCGCGAATGCGAGCCCAGCTACTCCGCCTGCGTCTACGGCAGCGGCTTGCACTGTCTGCTCGACGGCGAGTTCACGACGCGGATCGCGCCCGCACCCGGCCAGCAGCTGCGCGGCGTCGCCGGCGACTGGGGCTGCGCCGCCGACATCGTCGTGGGCGACGGGGGACTGCTCATGCTGCGCGACGGCGAGCGATGGGAGCGTATGGAGACCGGGACCGACGCGGATCTGGTCGCCGTCGACATTCGCGAAGGGCGCTACACCGCGTCGTCAGCGGATGGCGTGATGATCGAGGGCAACGCCCTGGGACTTCTGACCTGCGACACGGGCGAGGTTGCCCCGATCGCGCTCGAGCGTGTCGACGATCTATTCAACTGCCTGTCGCAGGATGGCCCCGGAGTCGATCCCCTGGCCCAGCAGCAGGGCCTCGACACCCACCTCCACGGCATCACGCGAGACGGCCGCCTGGTCTCCACCGCCGGCGAATGCAGCCGCGACGGCGAGCGCTGGAGCTGCTCGGCGCCGTTCGCCGACGCCATCGGCTGGTCTTTGTTCCACTGCGGCGCAGGCGAAAATCCGACCGTGCTGACCGAAGACGCGGTCTACGGGCTGGAAGTCTGTCCGCTGGTGCCGTGACATCGGCGCTGGTGCTCGAGCACTTCGTCATCGACGGTGTGCTCGGCAGCTTGATCGAGGGGCGCACCGCCATCGAGCGCGGGCTGCTGACTCGCTACGGGTAGGGCACGAAGGCCGACCACAGCATGCGGACCGGGGATTGTTCGGCCGCGGTGGTCGGGGTCAGGTCGAAGGATGCGGCAGTCGCGCAAAGCTTCTCGCCGGCGGCGACCAGGATGCGGGCGCCGGTGAGCTGTGTGGATGAGGTCACGTTCAACAGTCGTCGCCGAGCGGCGGGCGCGTCGACGAGCTCTTCGAGATAGAGGAACGTGGACTCGCCGGGGCAGGTGTACAACGCGGGAGGTGCCTGGGGCCGGACCTCGAGGCAGCTGTCGGCGCTGGGCACCGCGTACAGCTCGACGCTGCCGGCTTGACCCATCACGTCGGTGACCAGGAGGGGACCCTGCCCCAACTCGAGGGAGTAGCCCCGGTACTCGACATCCGTCGAGCAGAAGCCGCTGACCGTGGAGCTGCGAGTGACGACCCACTGCGAGAGCGACCCGCCGAGCAGCTGCTCCGGATCCTCGGAGGCGATCAGGACCATCTGCCGATTGCTCGCGGTGCAGCTGCCACAGCTGCTCTGGGCGGTGGCGCCGTCGGGACCGAGCTGGCTGCTGCCGTCGCGCAGGGCAGCGCCGGCGTCGCTCAGCAGGGTCCCGGCGTCGCGCAGCACACCACCCGCGTCGCCCATGAGGCCCGCCTCGTCGCCACCGGCATCTTTGCCCATGCGCTGGCCCGCGTCGCTCATGATGGCGCCCGCGTCCTGCAACATCTCGCCACCCATGCGCATCATCGACCCGGGATCGCCCATGTCGGCGCCCGAGCCCGCCATGGACGCTCCAGCGTCCGAAAGCCAGCTGCCGGCGTCCTGCATCGCCGCTCCGCTGGCGTCGAGCATCGAGTCACCGCAGGCGATCACCACACCCGCCACCGTGCCGGCCAGAGCCAATTCCATCAATCGTTTCGCATCGAACATCGCCTTTGCCTCCCTGTCTCGAAACGACGCTTGATAGCATCCCGGGGCACCTCTTGCCGAGGTCGCGTCGCGGCGGTTGCCCGCCTTCGACTCCACCGCTGCTTGCGCTCGACAGCCCGACCGGCCAAGCTTCCCCAGCACAGGGAGGAGGCTCGCATGGGCAACTGGGTCGGGATTGTCGTGGTTTTCGCGCTCGTCGCCTGTGGTGACGACGGCGGCTCCAAATCGGAGAGCTCACCCGCGGACATGGAGGCTTCGACGTCCTTTGCGCCCACCGACGCTGGCTCGAACGCAACGGATACCGCTGCGGTATCCAACGTCTCCACGTCCGGCACCTCGAACGCTGCGGCCGGCGCCGACGCCAGCACCGAACCCGCCGGCTGCACGCGCGACGAAGACTGTGGCCTGTGCAGCGTCAGTGCCGAAGGGGAGTGTTGCCGCTGCCCCTTCGTCGCGTCGCTGAGCGAGTGCGCGAGCCACACCGAGCAGGCCGCCTGTTCCGAAGACTGCCCGGCGAAGGAATGTCCGATGACCGGCGAGCCCTCGTGCAACGAGGAGGGACGCTGCGTGCCCGATTACGGGCCCGCGCCGGGCACGGTGGTTCAGCGGGGCAGCTGCCAGAGCGACGCCGACTGCATCGTCTGCGAAGTCGTCGTCCAGGGGACGATCGACTGCTGCAACCCATGCGGGCAGGTGACCTCGGAAGATCAATGCGAACTCAACCGCACGTTGGCAGGCGGTCGCTGCGATGAGATGACAGGCCTCTTCGCCTGCCCCCAGGACCAGAGCTGCAGCAGTCCCCTGACGCCGATTTGCGTCGACGGCATGTGCGCCGAGTCGATGTGACGTCGCCGGCGCGGCCCGAGCGCGCCCCCGCGCATCACCCACCGCCTTGCTTGCGGTAGGTGGGCCCGACGTCGTTTTTGATGGGCGGCAAGGAGGCGAGGTAGCGATAGATGGAGCGCAGGTCGCTGACCGTAGGTATCGTGGGAATGTGGCGTCCGAGTTGCTGTTCCGCAAGCGAGCGTTTTCGCTGTTATTTCAGGTGGTTGGGCTGATCTTGCTGCCAGCTCGGGCTGTGCGCCTAAGTTGGTGCCTGCTGAGTCGTCTGGTCGAAAGAATACTGACCCCGAAGAGGCCGCATACGCCAGCGGCCCGGGAGGACGGCAATG
>JAOUOP010000144.1 GCA_029880325.1 Myxococcales bacterium
ATCCGGACTGCCGCCAGCGCGCCCGCGTCTCCCGACAGGCAGCACTCGCTGTTCCTCCGCCCCGGCATTCCCCGCATCACAGCTTCAGGCTCAGCACAAGCCCGTCATTCGCCGAGGGCTTACGCAGTAGACTCACCCAGCTATAGGTCTTCCCTAACAAAAGAAAGGGCACCATGAGCAGTCCAAAGTAGCGCGTTGGTTGAAGTGATGCTCCTAGCACCGCCATGGACGGCGCGCGTGCCCCAAGAAATGCGAAGTAAAGCCAACCGATAGCAAAGAGCGAGGGAGATGCCACGAAGCAGAGCACGAGCCCGAGCTGGGTCATGCGGTCCGACATCAGTCGATACTTGAGATAGCGCCGAACTGGGATGAACGCCTGCGACAGTCCAAACGAGAAGTCCAGCTCGTCGGCAGTCCTTCTGAGATCTCTACGCTCAAGCGTATTGATAAACCCAACGAGTCGAGCAACGAGGTCAGTCCCGATCGAACCCAGGTGTCTGCACGCGCGGATCGAGGTCTCGGTCAACCACGGGTTCTCCCGGCGCATTGCGCTAACCACCGCAAGCTCCAACTCTCTTTCTTGCAGAAGGCCGGTCGCCTCGAGAGCGTGCTTTGCCTTTAGGCGGTCGCCGACCCTTATCGTCCGAAGGAGCCAGCTCGAAAGCTCTTCACGAAACTCTTCTAGGCATTCGGGGCTCGATCGAAAGGCTTGGCCCAGAAATCGCAGCGACAGCACGGACCGGCGATAGGCATCGACATTTTGAGCCGGATCCAGGTCCACCCCCTCCTGCACTTGGCCCCAGCAGAACTTCGCGATCCTGGCTGCTTCGGTCGTGGGCGCAGTCTCGCAGTACATGATCAAGCCATCGCGACCAGAGGAGTCCATCGGGATGACGTCCAATTGCAGCTGATCCGGATGCGCCACGAAGTGGCGCGAGATGAAGTACTCCGTGAACCGTCTGTGAACGAAGCTCGCCTTTGCCTTGTCTTCGGAAATGCGGGCGATGCGCGCAAAATCAAGGACATTGAACCTGTCCATGACGTCTGGGCCAAGCTGCTCCGACAACCGCGCCACCGACACTTCCAAGCCGAGGTCTGGGTCCTCGTAAATGGTCATCGCAGCCGCGACGCAGAAATCGAGGAGCTCGGCCTCGGTCACGCCCTTCTCCTTCATGCGTGCAACACACCCTTCTTGAGCGAGGCGGTGGCTGAGATAGACGCGGAATAGAGCGGCCTGGCTGTCGGGAATCTTATTGCCCTCGACCCTGAAATAGGTCGCCATCAAGGATGCATTGAAGGGGTTTCGAGCGATCGAAACCCAGTCCGGGCGCTGCTGGAATAGGCGCGTCACCGCGGCCGGGTCGATCTCCGCGAGCTTGGTGAACGCATCTCTGATCTTGGCATCGGAAAAGGGGCGGATCTCCAATACCTTGTCGGCGCGGAAGGCTTTCGTTGGGCTTCTGAACTGGCGGGAGGTGAGCACACCTCGAGACTCGTGGGCTCCGCCGATGAACTGGAGGAACAGTCGCGAGAGGTCATCGATCAGCCAAGACGACTCTTCCTCATCGAGGACCTGCGGTATCTCGTCGAACGAGTCGAACAGAAAGAAGAGCCTTCCGTGCTCGAGCATCCGCTCAAAGTACTTGCTGAAGAAATCGTGTACGGCGTGATCCTTTCGCGACGCCTTTTCCACGACGAACTTCATCAGCTGTTCACTGGAGGGTGGTTGCTCGCGCGTCCATGGATGGTCCGTCACCCACTCCTTCAGGTTGATGTAGATCGGTAGCTTCCCCGTCCGATCGGTCTCCTTGAGCATATCGAGCGCCAGCTTGCGCAACGCACAGCTCTTGCCTGAACCTGGATCCCCCAAGATCAGAAAGGTACGGGAAACCTTGTCGCTGCCGATGCTCTCGAGCAGGGTCATGATCGACTTGCGTTGACCCCTTACCTCGACTTCCGCATCGAGCGGCGTGTAGTACTCGGCGCTCCAGTTCAGATCATAGTCGATCCCAGTGATAATCCGCTCGAGCGCACCCGCCACCGAGTTGAGCTTCTGCTTGTAGCTTTTCTCCGGAAAATCCTTATCCGATGAGGTATCGGGGACCGGGAGGATCGGCTCCCGTTCCCGCATGAAGTAGTTGACTATAAACACAATCGCCACAGCCCCCAGTGTGCTGGCACCGGAGACTTGGTAGAGCCCTGGAGGCACCACCAGCCCCGCCGGAAGGTATGGCGAGATGACCTGCCAGTTTTCGGCGATCAGTGTCACCCAGAAGGGAGTCGGAATGAGGATGGCACTCGCGACCGCAATCGAGGCGAGCCTGACGAGGTTCACGCCGTAGCCGGGCGGAAGCCAGATGCGTCGCGATAGCGCATAGAGCGCAAGAACGAACAGCCCGAACAGAGCGGCCTGCAATCGGTCGTCCAAGAGCCAGAGCGCCACGATGAACCCGGCTATCGCGGCAATAATGGATATGCTGAACGCTGCGTATCGATTCATGCGTTGCTCGGTGCCTGCGAGATCACGGACAAGAACGTGAGTGATGCCGCCGCCCGGCCACATCCCCCAACGTGAGTCATATGTCGTAGATGCAGCAATCTGTCTATCACCAAAGAAGTCGCGTCCGCGATATTCTCTCTAACGCTTGGGCAAAGTTGGTCGTTCCACGGGATAGGTGAAGGGTGCGCGTAGCCCAAATCAAGCTCTCCTTTGGGAGTGCTGCAGCCGGAGCGTAAGTAGCATGAAGGCCGGCGATAGGAAGCACTGGACGAAACCGCTGCGCTGCGCTCCGCGGTAGGGGCTGGGATGTCAAAGCTCGCCTGATGGCGTAGTCGATGTCGGATAGACGGGGTGGAGCTCCTGCTCAAGCTTGTTGTCACCACACAGCAAGCCTTGAAAGGAGGCCCACATGACCCCGTTACGACGAAGGATGATCGAGGGAGGACCGTAGGAATCTTTAGGCATCCCCAGGTTGAGCCATGTCAGCACCGGATGCCAGGCTTCTTGCACCGCTGAGGCTCCAATCCCCGCGATTCCGCGGCCTTACAGCACGGCGGGGCGCATTAGCCAAAAAGCACGGACGTCCCGATCCTGGGACTTTTTCGCCTCCAGAGCGCACCCCCCCACCCAGGCCCCGCCTCCGCAGCACCCAGCCCACCGCATGCCTGTCGGCCCACCGAGTCGGCCCGACGTCTCAGGCCGACTCAAACCCGAACCACACGCTTCCAGGCGGCGGGCGGGCCGGTGCAATCGGCAGCGGCTCTGTCGGCAACTTCAGGCTCTTGAGGATGCGGCGGATCGCATCCGGCTTGAACACAGCGGCCAACAGTCGCCTCGGACCCTTGCTGCGTATCTCGCGGCATCGTGAACGCCGAGATCGCGGCATCGTGAACGCCGAGATCGGAGCATCGTGAACACCGAGATCGGCATCGTAAACGCCGAGATCGCGGCATCGTGAACGCCGAGATCGCGGCATCGTGAACACCGAGATCGGCATCGTGAACGCCGAGATCGGAGCATCGTGAACGCCGAGATCGGAGCATCGTGAACGCCGAGATCGTGGTCGAGCCCGGCGGAGCGGATCACGGCTGAGACAGTGACGTAGGGCGTCGTTTCAACCATCGCTAGCAACCTCGAAGGAGGTGGCGGAGATGGCCACGGAGCGAGTGCCGATGACAGCGATTCGAGAGGTATTGCGCCTGCGCTTGGAGCAAAGGCTGAAGGTGCGCCAGGTGGAACGATCCGCCCGACCCACTCGAAAAAAAGCACGGATTCGCTACAACTCCTAGTTGCCGACTTCGCCCCGGCCCCGCTCCGCGATCCTCCCATGGACCCAATTTCGACGGCGTCGAGCCCGATCAACGCCCTTCCGGGCCGATTTCGCCACTCACGCCGAACTCCGGACGCAAGAATGCGCCGCGAGAGCCGGATCTCGCGACGCATGACCCCGAGGGCCTATGAATTCACTCAGGGGGATCGGCACCGTGCCGCGTTACGGCTCCCGGCGGGCGCCCTTTCCGTCGATCGCGGACGATGACCAGGCGGCGGGCGCCGGCTACTTCTGGATCGCCCTCCAGCCTGTCGAAACGATGGCGAACCACCACCGGCCCCCGGGTCGGGGCCTTGCCCTCTCCATTGGCCTGGCCCCTCCCCTCGTCGCCTCGCTCGCTGGCCGAAGACGGGGGTCGGTTCGCTTGCCCATCGGCCGTCGCCATTTCGGCCGGCACGTAAGCCGCGTCCTCGCAGATCACCTCGGCTTCCTCGGCAAATGTAGCCTTGACCCTGTCGGCCAGCCCTCGCGTTCGCTCGAGCATGTCCTGTCGACCCGGCGGCGGCTGCTCGATTTCGACACCACGCGCAGCCTCGCGCTCCCGCACACCCTCGTCACCCCTTGCGGCCTCCGCACCATCCCCGCCGGGCGCGTCTTGCTGCGCCGACGCTTCCGCCTGCTGCTGCTGCCATTGCTCCCGACGCTCGCGCTGCTCCTGCAGCTCCTGCTTCACTTCCTCCAGCGTCGGCCCGGGCTGCGCCACGAACGCGCCCGCTGCCACCTTTGCAATCGGCGCATCGTGATGCACGCGCATGTTGTAGGTCCCGTACGGAAACTCCCGCTCGTAGTCCCCAGCCTTGCGCGCCAGCCGAGCCTCCTCGTGGTCCTTGCGGAACTCGTGCACCTCCGTGGCCGCCGCGCGCCGCACCTCACGCCCCACCGCTCCCCCGATCCCAACCTTGAACGTCGGCACCCGCTCCCCACCGGACTCCCGCAGCGTCTTCGGCTCCGACCACGGATGAAGCTGCATCAGCCCTTCGACACCGAGCGCCGGCCGGTTGCGTGCCGCCACAATGTCCTCGACGGCAGCCCGCTCCATGCGCTCCAGCTGGTACACCATCCGCTCGACGTCGCCGTCGTAGGCCCGGTACAGCAGCGGCGGCGGGGTCAGATGAAGCCGCGAGACTTCCGGCCGATCCTTGCCGAAGTAAACATCGGGCCTCGGCACGTCGATGTGACCGATCTTCCAGTCCGCGAAGCCGATCGTGCGACCGGGCATGTCGTCGGGCTTATCGACCAAACCCGCAGCAACGCAGTTAATTCGCTCGTAGACCAGGTGCAGCGCCTGGGCATCGGCGTCCATCAAGCGCAGCAAGTGCGTCTGCCGGTCGTCGAAGAGTTCGTGCGGCTGGTCGTAACGCTCCCGAGCCCGCCGTGCTGTAGGGCAGCGGAATCGTGGGGGTTTGGGGCCTCAGCGGTGTAGGCAGCGTGGCATGCGGTGCCGATATGGCTGAAACTGGGGATGGCTAAAGATTCCTACGGTCACGTCGACCAGTTCACCTTCACGCGCTTCGAGCCCTCGGGTCCGGTCATGGGTCACCCGAACGTGAAGTTCGCGACCTCCATGATCGACTACGTCTTCCGCGTGCTCGGCGTCGAGTACCTCAAACGCTACGACCTGGCGCACGTTCCGCCCCAGGAGCTGCAGGAAG
>JAOUOP010000145.1 GCA_029880325.1 Myxococcales bacterium
CCACGCTCGTCGAGTGAACCCTGCAACTGCCTATACTGGCGGCGGATCGAAGATTTCGTCTTCTGCATCCACGCACAAAGATCCTATTCGCAGAAAACGTCAAGTTGTTTTTGCACGGGCCCTAAGCGACGACTCCGTGGTCTACGTGGGCAGTAACCTCGGACGCTTCTACGCCATCGATCGCGACGGCCAGCTCTTGTGGGAGTACCTGCCATGGCAGCCCAACCCCTTCCTGGCGTCGATCGTCGTGCCCTCGCCCATCGGCTCGCCGGTCCAGGCCGTGGCCACGCCCATCGTCGGCGGCGCGGTGCTGCCCCGGACGGTGCCCTACGTAATCTTCGGAGACCTCGATGGCAACCTCTACGCCCTCGACCGCGAAACCGGTGAAGAGGTCTGGGCCGTCGCCGCCAACCCCCATCCGCTCGGCGGCATCGTCGGCAACTCCCTGCTCGTGGTCGGCGACACGCTCTACGTGGGCTTCGCGTCGCTCGAGAATCTCGGCCTCGTGCTGGGTGCATACGGCTACCCCTGCTGCAGCCACCAGGGCGCCGTGGCCGCCTTCGACGTGCGCACCGGCGCCGAACTCTGGCGCACGCTCACCTCGCCCGACGCGGTGCAGCCGCTGGACCCGGCGCTGTCGCCCCACCAGCTCGGCCCCTCAGGCGCCGACATCTGGGGCCAACCCACCTACGACGAGGAAAGCAACACCCTCTTCGTCGCCACCGGCCAGAACTTCTCCCCCAATGGCGAGGGCGAGGGCACGGCCATGAGCGACGCGGTCATCGCCCTGGACGCCGACAGCGGCGCCATCAAATGGCACTACCAGGCAACCGAAAACGACATCTGGAACGTCGGCGTCGCCACGCCCGACGAAAACGGCGTCTACTACGACCAGGACTTCGGTGACTCGCCGAAGATCTACGAACTCGAAGGCATCGGCAAGGTCGTGGGCCTGGGGCAGAAGAGCGGCGAATACCACGTGGTCGAAGCCGCCACCGGCGAGCTTATCGCCAGCACCCTGCACGCCCCCATGGCCAACGCCCTCGGCGGCTTCCAGAACCTCGGCGCGATGGCTCACGACCGCATCTTCCAGCACGGCCTCTCGCGCATCGGTCCTCCGGGAAGCCCTCTGTTCGACGGCGTCGTGGTCGCGCTTTCCCCCGACGGTGTCGATGAGCTGTGGCGCTTCGACGAACGCTTCCTCGCGCCCCTGGCCGGCGGCCTGGCCGTCGCCAACGACGTCATCTACCTGGTCTCGCCCGGCGCCTTCCCGGTGGACCCGGCCTGGTTCCCGGGCGAGTTCATCAAGTTCCAGCCCTCGCTGCTGGCCCTCGATGCCCGCACCGGCGAGCTGCTGCACGAGATCGACCTCGCCGGTGAAGCCGTCTCGAGCCCCGTCATCGTGGACGGCCGCGTCTACGCCGGCGAGGGCAACACCGCCATCGCCGACCTCGGAGTCGATGAAAGCGGCGGCCTGGTCGCCTTCGGCCTACCGGGCGACGACTGACGACGGCTCCGGCGCCGACTCAGAGCACCGCATCGGACTTGGCCGCGAGCACGAAGTCGCTCCCGGTCAAGCCATCACCCCGGCCGCCGAGGAGCTGGCACTGATCAACTTTCAGCTACTGGCATGGCCGGATCCGGATGCCGCGCCGTTTGGCGCTTCGAGGCGCCGGGAGTCGTAGCGAGCGCGAGGTCTCCGCATCCGAAGGTCCGTCACATGGCGAAAGGTTAGACCCCGCTGTCGGGACGATCTTGTGCCTCACTTGCCGGTGTTCGCGGTACTCGGCGCTACCAGGGACCTTCGAGCCGGTCGGGGTCGATCTGTAGATGCGCCAGTAGGCGCTCAATGGCACCTTCATTCTCCCACTCGATCGTTTGGAGACATCCGCCGCCCGGACATGCTATCTTCGGCCCGCCGTGCAGGAGCGGGGGCAAAGTGAGCGTGGACAACTCGAGCATCTGCTGCAGCCGACGCTGAGTGTGACGCGCGCGGTCTCCCCGATCTACAGCACCCGTGCGGGTTTCATCGTTGCCTTTTTCGGAAGCGGTTTCGCTTCCGTCATCATGACCTTGCTGAATGTGCGTCGCCTTGGTCGGCTGTCGCAGGACCTGGCCATGGTGGTGGCCGGTGCACTGTTCTTTACCCTGGTTTACGTCGGCAGCGGTTACCTGGCAGCCACCGGGGGAAGTCTGCCGCTGGTCGGGGAGGTGAAGACCCATCAGCGCGAGGTGCGGTACCTGTTGCGCGGGCTTGCGCTGGCGTACTTCGGCCTCACCTACCTCCGCCACCAGCGCTTCTACCGAGCCCAGGATTTGGCTGGCAATGACCCGCCGAGCCCCTGGGTTGCCGGCATCGCGGCCTGCGTCGCCGCCGTCGCGCTCAGCTTCGCGTTCGGCTCCCTCGGAGCGTGGTTGGGCGCGCGGTGAAGGACGCTTACACGCAGCTCGAGCGCCTGCTCGATGTGGGCCGCCTGCACGACGCGGAGCAGCTGCTGCAGCGCGAGCTTTCGGCCGACCCCGCAGACCCGCAGCTGTGCGTGTACGCGGCGCGGGTGGCGGTCGGTCGCGACGACCCCGAGGAGGCCCGACGCCAGGTCGCGCTCGCGCTGGCTGCGGATCCGACGCACTTCACCGCGCGGGCGCTGTTGCACGACCTGGAAGAGGAGGCCGGCAACTACGCCGAGGCGGAGTTGCTGATCGTCGATCTGATCGGCGAGGATCCGGACAACGGCGCCTTGCTCGCGACCTATGCACAGCTGATGTTGCGCACCTTTCATCTGGAGAAGGCCCGCGCGCTGGTGAACGAGGCCCTGCGGCGGGACCCCGACGATGAGACCGCCCGCCTGGTCGATGTTCTGCTGGCCACAGTGGAAGGCGACCGTGCCCGAGCTGGCGTGCAGCTCGCCGATCTGATCGCGGACAATCCGGAAGGGCGGCGCGTCGCCTGGATGCTCTTCATCGCCCTGGTCGAACAGGCTCGCCATCGCGAGGCGCTGGCCATCGGTCAGCAACTGCTGCGGGATGAACCGGACGACCAGGAGTTGATCGACCACCTGATCACGTTGCGTGCGGCCACCCACCCCCTCGCCCTGCCGCTGTGGCCGATGAGTAAGTTTGGTTGGGCGGCCTCTGCAGCGATCTGGGGCGGCGCCGTGGTGCTTATGACCCTCATGCGGCACACAAAGAGCCCCTGGGTGGCCGCGCTAGGCGTGCTTTACCTGGTGTGGGTGATCTACACCTGGGTGTATCCACCGATGATGACGCGCTGGCTGAGGCACAGGGGATTGGGATGACAGATCGGGTGAAGCAACTGGAGCAGCAGCTGCTGCGAGATCCCTTCGACGCTGCAGCCCGGGGTGAGTACGCGGAGCTGCTGCTTTTGGGGGGGCACCACGAGCAGAGCCTGTCGCAGTGGTTGCTGCTGCTGAAGCAGGAGCCGAAGTCCGCCGCGGCGCATCTGGGGGCGGCCCGCTGCTGTCACGAGCGCGGCGATGGCTCGGCCCGCGACGCGCACCTCGAAGACGCCCGCGCTTGCGAAGACTTCGACGCCGACGACCCCTTCGTGCGTTCGCTTGCGCCAGCCGAAGAGACGCGGCTGGTGGCCCTTCGCGGATTGGCCGGAGGCAAACAAGAGCTGCCGGCTCGTGGCGAAGTCATCTCCATTGCCTCCACGGACAAGGTGCGCTTCGCCGACGTGGTGGGCATGAAGGAGCTGAAGAAGTTGATTCGGCTTCGCATCATCGAGCCCTTCCTGAAGCCGGGCCTCTTTCAGCGCTTCAAAAAGCGTTCTGGAGGCGGGGTGTTGCTCTACGGACCGCCGGGCTGTGGCAAGACCCTGATCGCCCGCGCAATCGCCACCGAGTGCGAGGCGGCCTTCACGCCGATCGGCATCAGCGACATCCTGAACATGTGGATCGGCGAGAGCGAGCGCAACCTGGCTGCGATCTTTGAAAAGGCGCGTCAGCAGTCGCCCTCCGTGCTCTTCTTCGACGAGCTCGACGCACTCGCCTACGCCCGGAGCAAGGCCAACTCCGACCACACCCGTACGTTGGTCAACGAGTTCCTAAACCAGCTCGACGGCATGTCCGGCCGCAACGACAGGGTCCTGGTGCTGGCGGCGACCAACATGCCATGGGACGTGGACGAGGCGATGAAGCGGCCCGGGCGCTTCGACCGCCAGATCTTCGTGCCGCCGCCCGATGCCGAAGCGCGCGCGGAGATGCTACGCATGAAGCTCTGCGACGTGCCCACCGACTGGTATGACGAGCGCGCGCTTTCGGCTGCCTGCCACCACTTCTCCGGCGCCGACATCGATGGGTTGATCGAGCGGGCCAAGGATGAGGTACTGGCCGAGATCCTGGACAGCGGTGACGAACGCAACCTGACCCATGCTGACCTGGCACAGGCCGCGGAGGCGATCGAGCCGACGACCCTGGAGTGGCTGAAGACGGCCCGCAACTTGGTTAAGTTTGGCGGTGCCGGCGCTGCCTACAAAGACGTCGAGAAGTATCTGCGGAGCGCAAAGCTATACTGAGAGTGGGGCGACGGGCGTCGCTCTCGGCCGGTCGTTGTGTGGTGAAGGGCGACCACGGAAGAAAGGCCTGGCCCCTCGGGTGCTTGATGTCGCCCAACCGGGGAGTGCTATTGCCCGATTGTAGAGGCCTGCTATAAGGCGGCCGATATTCAGCGATGGGAGGCTTCATGCAATATCGAAGGCTGGAAAAGATTGCGGTGGCGGTGCTCGCCGTCGGTACCCTGCTCACCCATGCGCCCGCGCTTGCGCAGCAGGCCGAGGCGGCTCCGGTCGCTCCCAGTGCGCCAGCGGACCTCGTGCTGCTCAAGAATGGCGGCCTGGTGCGCGGCACGATCAGCGAGCTGGTTCCTGCGGAAAAGGTGGTGATCGTCACCATCACCGGCGAAGCACGCAGTTACCCCATGGCAGAAGTCGAGTATGCCGGCCCCGCCAGCGGAGCGCCTTCGGCCAAGCCCATCAGCCCGGCGCTCGATGCGGATGCGGCGCCCTCCAGCTCGCAAACGGCTTCCGACGAGCAGTCAGGTTCCGGGTCCGAGGCCAAGCCCTCCGGTGACTCTGATGAAGCTCCCGACCTCACCTTGAGGCTACTTGTCGTAGTCCTGAACGTATTGCCGCAAATCAGCCCGGAAATTCCGCAAGTCTCAGGCTCCTCTGAGGGGGTTGCTCGAGCGCCTTTTGGCGCCGGCCTCGCCGGCGCACGAGGTAGCCATGAGCAAGTCCAAATCCCCATCGAATCGGCGCAAGGGCGCCAGTCGTCCGGTCCGGAAGACTCCGGCCCAGGGTCGGCGCTTTACGCCAGAGCAGAAGGAGCACGCGCTGAGTCTGGTGGCGTCAGGCATGAAGAAGGTCGATGTCGCCGAGGCCGTCGGT
>JAOUOP010000099.1 GCA_029880325.1 Myxococcales bacterium
AGGACGGCCTCCGCCGGAATACTCCGTGTATTTCAAGGGGACCGGACGCCGCAGCTGGCGCCGTAGCGGTCCCGAGAGCGGATCATGACTCCCGCCGAGCACATCTAGGCCAAGAAAAAGCCCCAAGGACCGGCGTCATCAGCACCGTCAAGCCGTTCGACGCTGCAGCGTCTCGCGCATGGCAAAAAGCACCAGCGCAGCCCCGCAGAAGCCCGTGCCGGCGGTGACCGCAGCGGCGCCCGCCAGGCTCATGGCGCTGGCGACCGCGCCCATCACGAAGGGCGCGACGGCCGATCCCAGGTCGCTGGTCAGTCCCCACACGCCGATGAACTCGGCGCGCCCCTTTTGCGGCGAGAAATCGCCCGCCAGCGTCATGTTGATGCCCGAGCCCAGGCCGTTGCCAAAACCGGCTACCAATCCGCCGACCAACAATGCCTCGTAGCTACCGGCGCTGCCTATCAGCAGCACGCCGACGGCCAACACCAACAGACACGGCAGCGCGGTCCACTTGCGGCCAAAGCGGTCCATGACCAGGCCGGCCGGGTAGAAAAGCAGCATGTCGACGCCCATGGACAGACTCTTGACCACGCCCACCTCGGCGGCCCCCAGGCCGAGCACGGTGCCACAGATGGGGATCAGCAACATGCGCCCATGGCGAATCATGGCCAGGGTGAGCATGGCCAGGCCGGCCGTGGCGAAGGTGCGGCGATGCTCGGAGAGCACGCGGCCGACCATGGACCAGGGCGTCGCCGGGCGGGCCGCAGGCTGGGTCTTGCCCGGTGGCAGCCACAGGGCGATCAGGATCAGGCCGAGCGCGGCACAAAGGCCGACGGTGGCGATCGCGGTGGGTCGCCCGGCAAAGGCCGCCACCGCGCCCCCTGCCGCCGGCCCGATGAACAGGCCGACGCGGTGACTGCCGCCCACCGCCGACACCACGCGTCCGCGCTGCTCCAGTGGCACCATATCCGCCAGATAGGTGGTGCGTGCAAAGGCGTTGGCGCCCTGCCCCAGGCCATAGGCAAAGGCCCCTAGATTCATCCACAAAAGGCTGGGGCTGTAGGCCACACCCAGGGCGCTGAGCGCGACCAGGCCCAGGCCGAAGAGCATCACCGGCTTGTGGCCCCAGCGCGTGACCGCGAGCGCCCCCGGCAGGTTGGTCAGCACGGCGCCCACTGCGAACATGCCCGGCAGGCTGAAGCCGCCCATCAGGCCGCCCAGTTCCAGGCCCTGGATCGGGATCAGCAACAGCATGGTGCCCTTGCCGATCGCAGACAGCAGCGATGCCGCGTAGATCGGCTGCGCCAGGCGCCGCACCGAAGCCGTCTGCATCGCGTCCACGCCCGGGACATGTCACGCCGGGGCGGTGGCGGCAACGAAGATCTATACGGCCCGTGCCACGGCGAGCCAGTGCATTCGGCTGCCCACTGCCGGGTTGACCCCTGCGACCCGCGAGCGACGTGCGGCCTGGCACGGCAAGCCGATTTCGGGTCGCTATTCATTCACCGATGACTCCAAGGGCTTCATCGAGAGCATCACGAACAAGGCCCCCACAAAAGTCTTCCCCAGTCAGGCGGCCCGCCGCTTTGCGGGCTCGCTGCCCCACCACAACGAAATCGCCGTCGACGAAGCGGGCGGGGGACACTCCAACCGCCAGTACTCCGAGAAGGAATACAAGGCGCAGTTCCAGCTGCGCTACCGCCTGGCCCTGCAGCACATTACCGAAGCGTTGGCCGCTCACCCGAAGCTTTGATGGGGCTTTCGCTTCGCCTTGACCGCGTCCATCGCTGTGTTCACCCTTGGCGAGTTATGGGAGTTCGACTCGAGAGCACAGAGCACAGCGACCTCCGCCGCCTGGTACCGGTCGCAGTGGCCGCCGCTGCGCTGCGCGCCGACGGCGGGAAAGGCAAGGCCTTCACCCGCGGCGCCAAGCCGCCAGGGGGCGAGCGCTGACAATCAGCTCCAGCGCCGATGAAAAGCCCCCTCCGACACGGTCCGAGGGGGCTTTTTCGTGGCGCGATCACGAGACACGAGGAAAGCCATGAACATCCGAATACTCGAAGAGGGCGACGAGGCGAGGCTCGAGCGATTCCTGCAAGAGCACGCCGATAGCTCGATGATCCTGCGCAGCAACCTTCGACTGGCCGGCGTGGTCGACCACGGCGCCAGGCATCAGGCGACCTACGCGGCAGCCGTGCGCGGCGAATCCGTCATCGGCGTGGTCGCCCACTACTGGAACGGCAACCTGATCCCCCAGGCGCCCATCGAGCTGATGCCGCAACTGGCGGCGGCAGCGCTCGAGGCTTCCGGGCGTGAGCTCAAGGCGCTGGTCGGAGCGAGCGACCAGGTGGTCGCCGCCGTCGAAGGCCTTGGTCTCGGAACTTTCGACAAGCAACTCGACAGCGAGGAAGGGCTCTACGCACTGCAGCTGCGGTCCCTGCGGCGCCCCGGGGTCCTCGACGACACGCACGTCGCGGCGCGAAAGGTGCTGCCCGAGGACCGAGCCTTTCTGGTCGACTGGTTCAGCGCCTACTCCATCGAAACCCTCGGCGCCCATGAAGGCCGCGAGCTGCGCGACGAAAGCGAGCAGCGTTTCGAGCAACACCTGCAGGAGCGGCTCGGCTGCCTGCTGCTGCACGGCGGCCGGCCCGTGTCATTCTCGAGCTTCAATGCTCAGTTGCCGGATGCGGTGCAGGTCGGAGGCGTCTTTACGCCGCCCGCCGAGCGCTGCCGGGGCTTTGCGCGCGGCGCCGTGGCCCACTCGCTGCTCGAAGCGAGGGCCCGCGGCGTCGAGCGCGCCGTTCTCTTTACCGATGACGGCGACATCCCGGCCATTCGCGCCTACCAGGCGCTCGGCTTTCAGCGCGTCGGCGAGTTTCGCATCACGATCCTGGCCTGAACCCGGCTTGACACCAGCCGCTCTAGGGCGCCGACCGGTTTGAAATCGCCGCTCTAAGCCCACCTGATGCCACACGGCCGCCTACCGGTACATGCGTACCGCTCTGCGGCGCCCTATATTTGGAGCATGGGCGCGCGATTGAACGGCGTCCCGGAAAGGACCGCTGCTGTCATGGCCTTCGACTCCATTCCACCACCGGGGATCTCTGACGACCCGGAGGGCGCGCTGCATCCCAGTCGGGGATTTTTGCCGGCACAGGATCCCCTGGGCTCCTTGCCCTCCGAGTTTGCCGCCTGGGAGGAAGTTGCAGCCGACCTGCCCAAGCTCCTGGTCAATCAACGGGTGCGCGACTTCGTCGCCAAGATGCCGCAACTCGACGCTTCGCGCCTGCGGACCGAAGCCGAGCAGCGGCGGGCGATGCTGCTGCTGTCGTTCATCGCCCACGCCTACGTGTGGCAGGGGCCGGATGCCAGCCGACGGCTTCCAGCCAACCTGGCCATGCCCTGGCATGCGGTGGCTACCAAGTTGGGGCGCCCGCCGGTGCTGAGCTACGCATCCTACGCCCTCGACAATTGGCGGCGCCTGGAGGCCGACGGGCCCATCGCCCTGGGCAACCTGGCGCTTTTGCAAAACTTTCTGGCGGGCGCCGATGAAGAGTGGTTCATCATTGTGCACGTCGACATCGAGGCCCGCGCTGCAGCTGCCCTGAACGCGATCATGCCGGCCCAGCAGGCCGTCGCGGCGGGCGACCTGGACGCCCTGGCCCAGCAGCTTTCGATGGTCGCCGATGCGCTCGAAGCGATGCACGGAACCCTGGCGCGTACCCCGGAGTACTGCGACCCGCGCACCTATTACCTGCGCGTGCGCCCCTTCATCCACGGCTGGAAAAACCACCCTGCCCTGCCCCTTGGGCTGGTCTACGAAGGCGTGGCCGCCTACGGCGAGGAGCCCCAGAAGCTTCGCGGCGAAACCGGCGCCCAGAGCAGCATCGTGCCCTGCATCGACGCCCTCCTGGGCGTGGCTCACCACCCCGATCCCCTGCGCGACTACCTGATGGAGATGCGCGACTACATGCCACCGGCCCATCGGGCGTTTCTGGAGGCGGTCGAGGCCGGTCCCAGCGTGCGCGGTGTGGCCCTCGGCAGCGGCGCGGCCGGGCTGCGCGCGGCCTATGACCGCTGCGTCGAAGCCACCCATCGCTTTCGTGCCCTACACCTGGAGTTTGCCGCCAGCTACATCCACAGTCAGGGCCAGAGCGGCGAGAATAACCCCACCGACGTGGGCACCGGCGGCACCCCTTTCATGCGCTATCTGAAGAAGCATCGGGACGAGACGCGGGCCCATCGCATCGAGGGCGAGCAAGAGCCGCCGTCGCCCTGACGGCCGTCCTCCAACCGTGCTAACGCCGCGCCTCACTGCCATCCATCGGCCAGGGCGCGACTTCCACTTCGTGCAACAACGCATCGAAGCGCGCTTCGAGCTGGGCGTGGCAGCCGCGCATGGCGTCGACCACGCTCTTGCTCCAACCCAGGTACTGCTTGCAGCGCAGCTCCGACCAGCCCTCAGGCGGCGAGTGCAGCATGTCCTGCACGTTCATGATCTTGTCTGCCAGTTTGACGAGCTTGGCGCGCGGGCTCTTGTCGGCCGCTTCCACGATCTGAAGCCGCTTGCGTTCGGACTTGGGAAGACGCTTGTCGTCTGTGACCTGCGCCACGACGGCGGCCACTTCTTCGCCAAAGCGCGCGACGAGGTTCGCGTGCGTGGCCTCGGTGTCCTCGACCGTGTCGTGCAAGAGCGCCGCGCTCAGCACCACGGGGTCGTCGATGCCGGCGTCCCACAGCACGAACATCACGCGCATGGGGTGGAAGATGTAGGGCGTGGCCCGGGCGTCCTTCCTGCGCTGGTCGTGGTGATGCGATGCGGCGAAGGCGACCGCGTTTGAGATCAGGGCGCGGGCCTCGTCGTTCACTCCGACCCCTGAAGCACCACCCGCTGCCGCAGGAGCGACAGCCCCTCGGCTGGCTCGATGCCCGCCATCAGCGCGCCCTCGAGCGCGGAGAGTTCATGGCGCTCGGCGTCGTAGACCAGCACGTGGGCTTCGTCGCCGGGCTCGAGGAAGTTGTGCTCGCCGAAGTCGGTGTAGCGGGTGGCGCCCACGCTGATGACCGCGCGGCGCGGACGGCCGGCGACCTCGAGCCAGCGGCCGATGTCTTCGAGCGGGCCCTCGTCGCGCTGTTCGCCCAGGCGGGCGAGCAACCACTCCAATAACTGGGAGTAGAAGTAGCTGTAGCCCGAGACGGGGCTGTCGACGCCGTAGCTGTGGACCTGCCCTTCGCGCACCAGGTAGCAGGCAATGCGATAGCGGTCGAGCACGCCGCCGGCTTCGAAGCGGTCGATGTCGATCAGCTGCCCGGAGATGCCCTTCGACGCCGGGCCCCAATTCTTCTTCTCGCTGATCTTGCCCGCACCCTCGCGGCGGATCGAGCAGTCGTTGTAGGCGCCGAAGGCACGCGGCACGACGGCGGCGACCCGATCCCCCTGGTACTGCAGCTCACAGACGACGCCCAGCTCGGGCTCGAGCTGCAGGGTGGCGTCGCGCGAGGGCAAGAGGATGGTGTCGGCGCTGAGCGGATAGGTGGCCAAGAAGTGATCGCCACTGCCCGGCACGTAGAAGGGAAAGACCCCCTTGGGCGCAGCCGCGTCGGCGACGGCCACGTCCACGAAGTCGGCAGCCTCCCCCGCCTGCTCCAGGTGACCTGTGAAATTTCCCGCGACCCCAAGGCCGATGGCGTCCTCAAAACCCTGCATGGCCGCGGAGGTTAGCACGCCAATGACGGCGCTTGGTGGTGGTGGCACAATGGCGTCGAGAGTCTCCCCGTGCCCCCCCAAATCGCCCGCCACCGTGCCGCCCAGCCCCTGGCCGCAGCCCTTGGGCTGTGCGCCCTGATCCTGCTATCACCCAGCCGAGCCGCAGCCGAAAATCCGCCCGAGGTCGAGGCCTTGCGGGCCGAGCTGCAGCGCATCGAGGCCGGCCCCGGCGCCTCGCTGCCGTCGGGGGCACGGCTGTCCATCGCCTACAACATCGACGTGGCCGAGCGCATCGCCGGCAAGTTTCAGCCCCAGTCCGAGGCCTGGCGAAGGCGCGCCGCGGGCTTTTTGAAGCTCGCCGCCGAGGGCCGCGACCCCATCGTCGAGCAGCGCGGCAAGATCCTGATGCGCGGCTACCGCTCGGCCATCTCGGAGCTGCTGCAGGGCTACGCCATCTACATCCCGCCCGACTACGATCCGGCCAAGCGCTACCCGCTGATGGTGATGCTGCACGGGGGCTCGGCCAACGGCAATCTCTTCCTGGGCGTGGTGCTCGGCAACAACATGAACTGGAAGGAGTACCCGATCCATCTCTGGGATGATTACAGCCCGCGCTGGTCCCCGGATTGGATCGTGGTGGCGCCCGATGGCTTCGGCCAGGTGATGTGGCGCTGGATGGGCGAGCAGGATGTGCTCGATGTGATCGACGACGTCCAGAAGCACTACAGCGTCGACCCCGACCGCATCGCCCTGGGCGGGCTGAGCAACGGCGGCGTCGGCGCCTACAACATCGGCATGCGCCACGCCCACCGCTTCTCGTTGGTGGAAGCCATCGCCGGCGCGCCCAGCTGGCTGCAGTACTCCGGCGGGCGCTTCCCACAGGCCCAGGAGCTACAGATGCGAGCCCTGTCGGGCATGCAGCTGGCCGAAAACGCGCTCAATACCGACTTTCGCTACTACCACGGCCACCACGACACCGGCCCCATGAAACCCCACTTCGTCCACGAGTTGACCGAGCACATCGGCAAGCTGGGCGTGCCCTTCAAGGAAACCTGGTTCGACGCTGGACACGATCTGCTCTACTTGGTCCACCGGCACGGGCGTAACTACGCCAAGCTCTCCGAGGTGCGGCGCAAGAAAAGGCCCAGCGAGGTGCGGCTGCTGACGGGCGACTATCGTGCCGCCCGCCAACATTGGGTGACGGTGACGCGCATCGAGCGCTACCCGGAGCTGGCCCGGGTGCGCGCCGTGGCCCGCGATGGCGAAATCGAGGTCGAGACCGACAACGTCGCGGCCTTTTCCCTGGACCTGCGCGACGCCCCCGTGGGCGACGGCGACGCCACAAAACTACAAGTCAACGACCAGATCATCTATCAAGGCAAGCGCGCCAGCCTCGGCCACGTGATCCATTTGCGCAGGGGCGCGCGCGGCTTCGAAACGGGCTTTCCCCTCGAGGACCCCGACGCCCTCTACAAGAAACCCGGCAGCGCCGGTCCCATCGCCGACGCCTATTACGGCGCCATCGCTCACGTCTACGGCACCGGCGACGCCGACAGCCGCGAACGCCTCAAGCAGAGCGCCGAACGCGGCGCCCACGGCTGGCCCCTGTGGCTGTGGCGCCTGCAGCAGAAGGTGGTGGCCGACACGGAAGTCGACGCCGCGCTCATGGCCAGCCACCACCTGGTGCTCTACGGCACCCCCGGCTCCAACGGGGTGCTCGAACGCATTGCGGGACGCCTGCCCGTGGCCATCGACAGGGCCGGCGTGAAGCTGGGAAGCCGGCGCTTCGACGGGCCGGAGGTGGGCGTGAAGTTCATCCATCCCAACCCGCTCGCCCCCGAGCGCTACGTCATCGTGCAGGCGGGGGTCACGCCCAAGGCGGTCGACGCCGGCCATCGACTGCCGGACTTCCTGCCCGACTACATCGTCTACGATCGCGGCAGCACCGCCACCCGCCCGCGCTTGATCTCCCAGCAACGCGGCCCGAAGGCCCCGCTCGCCATGGGCTATTTCGACCACCACTGGCGACTGCCCGAAGAAACCGCCGGTCACGGCGGCGGTCCGGACGGCGCCGCGCCCGCGCCCATGCCCAGGGCCTCCGACGCCGGCCGACCCGGCACGCAGACCAGCCCCACGCGTACGCCGCCGCTCGCGCCGAGCGGCGGCGGCAAGTTCGGCGTCGACGCTGGCGCCCACGTTCCGCCCGCACCGCCGGCGCCGCCGCGCGCCACCCGCTTCGCCGCCCCACGCAAGAGCCCCGCGGGCAAAGTCGCGCGCGTGATCGCCCGCCGCGTGTCGGGCTTCGAGAACTTCCGCGCCAAAATGCCCTTCGGCCGCTGGCAGCTCAAGCCGCGCTCGCGCTGGCAGATCCGCGAAGACAAGCAATGCCTGCAAGCCCTGCGCGAGGCCGGCATCCGAGCCCGCCCCTGGGACTACGAGCTACCCACCCCGGTGCCGACCCCGGTGGAGCTGCGCGGCCGCGTCGACGGCGTGTGGTTTCGCATGACCCACGGCGAGCGCACGATGCTGATGAGCTGCGAAATGGCCAGCCGCCTGCCGGACCTGGTCGCCATCCTCAAACGCCACAAGGTCCGCGGTGTGGACGTGATGAGCGCCTACCGCACGGCCCCGCGGGCCAGCTTCCACACCCTGGGCATGGGCCTGGATCTGCTGCGCTTCTTCACGCTCGACGACGTGCTCAGCGTGCTTTACGACTTCGAAACCACCCCCGAGCGCGAGACCTGCAGCGGCGCCAGGCCCAGGACCCGCCGCGGGCGCAAGCTGCTGGACATCGCCTGCCGCATGGCCGGCAGCGGGCGCTTTTCCACGGTGCTGACCCCCAACTACAACGAGGGCCACCGCGACCACTTCCACATCGACATCCGCCCCCAGGACCCGCGCCTGTACCTGCGCTGAGCCGGAAATCGCGCCGTCGACTGGCCAAGGGCGGCGACTGAAGGTATCCAGAGCAAGCCGAGGGTCGCGCCGGCAGGCATGGCCCTAAGACTCCCATGACCCGCTCCAACCCCCCGGACTCTCGACCGGCCATGGAAGCCGACACCGATACGCTAAAGACGGACTTCGATCGCGGCGGCGCCACGTCGGAGCGGATGGTCTCGATCTTGACGGTCCTGCGCGGCCCCGAACCGGGGCGCGTGTACCCGCTCGAAAGCGCCCAACACGTCATCGGGCGTAGCCCCGAGGTGGCCATTTCCATCGCCGACCCCGGCCTGTCGCGGGAGCACGCGAGCATCAATCGCACCGCCCACGGTGATTTTCTCGGCGACCTCGGCAGCACCAACGGCACCCTCGTCAACGGCGAAAAGCTCAGCGATCATCACGCCCTGCGCGACGGCGACCGCATCCAGCTGGGGCGCGGTACGCTGCTGCGCTACAGCCGCTGCGACGAGCTGGAGCAGGTCGCCGCCCAGGCCATCTACGAACGCACCGTCCGCGACGATCTCACCCAGCTCTACAGCCGCCGCTACATCGACGACCGGCTGCCGGCCGAGCTCGCCTACGCCGCCCGCCATCGGGTGGACCTGTGCGTGCTTCTGATCGACGTCGACGAGTTCAAGCACGTCAACGACACCCACGGCCACCTGGCTGGCGATCGGGTGCTGCGCAGCCTGGCGCGCTGCTTCGAGGGCGTCGTCCGCAGCGAGGACGTGCTGGGCCGCTACGGCGGCGAGGAATTCGCCGTCATCGCGCTGGGCAACGACCACGGCGCCGGGCTGACCCTGGCCGAGCGCCTGCGCAGGGCGGTCGAGCAGCTCGAAATCCCGTGGGAGGACGGGGCCCTTCCGATCACGATCAGCGTGGGCATGGCCCACAACTTCACCACCGGTCAAGGCACTGCCGAGGGTCTCTTCGCTGCCTCCGACGCTGCCCTCTACGAGGCCAAGCGCAAGGGACGCAATCGGGTGGAGAGCGCCGGGCGCGACGAATCGAGCGGCAGCATCGACGGCTGAAGCTACTTCTTCTGCGCCACCACGCCGGTGCGAGTCTCCGGCAAGCCGTCGGCGAAGTCCGTCGCCAGCCACAGCCGCAGCAAATGCCGGCGGCGCTCGGGCTCAGCGTGATCCTCGTAGGCGTTGCGCGCATGGAGAATGACGGAGTTCTTCAGCAGCTGGATGTCGCCCGGCAGAAACTCCATCTCCAGGTAGAACTCGGGGTCGTTGGCCAGCTGCTCGATGGCCTCGATGGCCTGGGCTTGCGCCTGGGTCAAACGCGGCGCATCGGAGTGGCGCTGGGCCTGACGGATGTACCAGGGCAGGAAGAAAGTATTGAGCCGCCCGCCGCGCAGGCTGCAGATGGGCATCTCCCAAAAAGGCCGAGCGCCGGGGCGCTGCTGGCCGTGGTGGTCCCAGGCGAAGGGCTGAAAGAGCGCGGCCGCCAGCTCGGGGCGGGTGCGCAGGATTTCATTGAAGATCGCGATAGAGCTCGCGATGCGGCTCTCGCCACCGGACTTGCTCCGCTGCAGGCAGAGCAGGCCGATGATGTCGGCGCCGTCGGTATGGAAATCCTGGCGCGCCCGGGTTCGATAGAGCCGCACGTTCGGGTCATCGGGATCATCGCCGGTGTCGCGCACGTGGCCGAGCAGATCCCCGTCGGCGTTCTGCGAGACCGGCGTCCCCAGGTGCTGGCCGATGCCCCAATAAACCAAGGCGCACTGGGCCTCGCTGTATCGCTCCACGGGCAGGCCGCGCACCAGCAGGAAGCCGCGACCTTCGGCCAGCTCGCGCTTCCAGTCCGCGAGCACCTCGGCGAAGTGTTGGAAGCCAAAGTCGGCCGCTCGCAGCTCGTGCCGTGGCTTGCCGCTCGCCTCGACGCGCGTGAGTGCCGCATCGATTTCCTCCATGTCGCGCTCGCTGAGCACTTCGATCCAGTCGCGATGGCCGGCCAGTCCGGGGCCCCGCCAATCGGCCGCCGACTGCAGGGGTGCGCTTGGTGGACCATCGGGAACAGGCGTCGTCGACTGGGACATGCATCGAGGATCGCCCATCGCGTTGGCATTTGAAAGTCGGGCGCCCGGATGTCGGCACCTACGTTGTCACCCTGCACGCCTTCCGCTAGCGTTTCGGGCGACGTGGGTAGCGGGGCGAAAAGTCGAGCCTTTGACGGGCATCGACGCCGTATTTTGGACCAACCCTACGCGACCCACCGCCGCCCAGCGGCGCCGACGCCGACGCGGGACGATGGCCCCCTCTCTTCAGTGAACGGGAAAAGCATGAACCTCGACAACCAAAACGAGCTAACCCAGGCCCTGCAGCGGGTCGGCGCCGAGGAAGCGCGCATCGGCCCCACCCTCGCGGGCTCGATGCTGCGAAAGATCGGCCCAAGCCGGCTCTTCGCCGCGGTCTACCGCCACCTGGGGCCCATGATCGACCCCTGGCTGCACAAGAAGACCGGCGGCCGCATCGGCTCGCGGCTCTATGGCTTCACCGCCCTCTTGCTCTGCACCACCGGCGCCAAGAGCGGCAAGCCGCGCACGTCACCGCTGATCTACGCCCGCGACGGCGACGACTTTCTGGTCGTCGGCACCAACTTTGGCACCAAGAACCACCCGGCCTGGACCGCCAACCTGCGCGCCCAGCCCCGAGCCGCCATCGAAGTGGGCCAGGAGCGCCTGCAGGTCGAGGCCGAGCAACTCGACGACGCCGGTTTCGCCCAGCACTGGCCCAAATTCTCGAGCATCTACCCCGGCTACGACGCCTACCTGAAGCGCCTCACCGACCGCACACCGCGCATGTTCCGCCTGCGTCCGGTCGGTGTGGAGCCCGGCTGAATGCGCACGCCCAGACTTCGCCAGAGGCTGCCATTGCCGCGCGAGGGCGAACCCGCGTAACCTTTGGCTATGGGAACGGACGCCAAAACCATCGAGCTACTTCGCCGTCACTACGCCGAGACCGTAGCCTGGACCGTGGGACTGTCACCGGGACCGCTTTTTGGACGCATTTGCGGCGGTGCCGCGTGAACGCTTCATGGGCGCCGGCCCCTGGCAGATCATGGCCAGCGCCGGCTACCGAACCACGCCCGATGACGACCCGCGCCACGTCTACCATGACGTGCTGATCGCACTGCAAGCCGAGCGCCTGCTCAACAACGGCCACCCCTCGTTCCTGGCATGAGCACGAGCCGGAGGAGACTTGCTGGCTGCACGGACCGGAAGTCTGCCTGTCGACCCGGCAGATCGGACCGGCCAGCCCCCTCGAGGACTACGCGGGCAGCTTCAGCATCGCTCCGGACATCCACGTGGTCTTCAGCGTACAGGGCGGAGCGCTCCACGTTCAGAGCCCAGCTGGCAGCGCCGCCCTCGTGCAGCGGGGCAGTGATCGCTTCGAGGCGTCTGGCAGGGCGGAGATGCGTTTCAGCCGCGACGACGACGGCAGGGTCAGCGCGGTCGCGATCACGATGGGAGCGCAGACCTTCGAAGCGCGCCGCAGCGGATAGGGGGCGGGCCACGGCACACTCGCAGCCCCCACCCCCCCAGGTGTATCGTGGCGCAATGGAAGTCAATCCCGAAGCCGCGGGCATGAGCGCCGAGCGCCTGGCCCGCATCGATGAGCACCTGCTCGAGCGCTACATCACAGACGACAAGATCCACGGCGCCATCGTCGACTGAGCGCGAAAAAGCGTGCCGCGCACACCGCCCATCCGGGAGGTCGGACCGAACAGGCGGTGTGCGCAAACACTGGGGGGATGTGTGCTGGGGTCGCTTCCCGCAGCGGTGAGACCGCGGGTCGCTTGGGGAACGCTCGCGCTCGGCTGGGATGGGCCTCACGCGATCGAAATCAAATCACTGGAGCAGGTCCTTGGCTGCCGTAGAGCACCAGGTCGAAGAAGTTCAGCGTGATCTCGGCCACTTCGGCGAGGATGTTCGCGTCGGCCGAGACCATCACATGGCCGCCGTGCTGGCCGTGCCCGCAGCGGCACCGGCACTTCCCGCGGTCGCATTGCCGAAGTCATGCTCCACCGGCGTCGGCGCTTCGGGGCTGCCGCCACGCTGGGGCAGCGGCACCCGCCCGTGACCGCACGCGAAGGCGCCCAGCATCGATGGGGCGACGGCGGTTCGCAGCAGCCGTCGAGCCCGATAAAGCAACCGCTTCATGACCGACTCCATCCTTACCACCCAACGGGTAGCCCACCTTCTGGCAGCATGTCGGCAACGGCCGGTTGGATCTTGAGGAAATCTTTGGAATTGAAGCAGTGCGAAACGCCAATACAACGCACAGCTTTTGACTGCGAACCATGTTGCTCAGCGCGTTGGCCTCAAGCCAGCGATCGAGCCAGTTCGACCAGCCAGGCCATGCCCAGCTCGCCCGCCAGCGCCACCGCCTTGGCCTGCAGCTCGCGACCGCCCTGAACGCGTTCCACGCCTGCGCCACTCCTGAGCGCAAAGCGCGCGTACTCGTAGTAGGTCTCGGCCAGCTGGGGACGTGCGCCGAGGGCTTCGTTCATGGCGATGGCGTCGTCGAAGTGCCCGGCGGCGACCTGGCTGCGCCCATCCGCTGCCGCCAGTCGCGCCAGAAAATAGGAAACCGAGCCGTCGTACCACATCAGGCAGGTGGGGGTGTTGTGGTGCGGATAGGGCGCCAGCACCTCGTAGAGACAGCGCGCCCGCGGCTTGTCGCGCAGCTCGATCGCGATTAGCGCCAAGTTAGCGACGGCATTGAGAAAGCCGACCTCGCGTGGCGCCGCAACGCCGTCGTCGCGGACCATGCCCTGCAGCACGGCGCGGGCCGACTCCGACTGACCACTGCTGAGCGACATCCTCGCCAAGCTCGGCCGCAGCCCCGGCATCACGCCGTCGAAGAAGACCTTCGCCCCCAGGCCCTGCCAAATCGGAGCGATCGCCGCCGGCCCATCGCGCTTGCCCAACAACAGAATCCGCATCATGGCGGCCACCGGCGCTGCATAACCGATGCGCAGCCGCCGCGCGCGCGCCTCCAACTCGGAGATAGAAGCCTCGGCCTGCTGGAACTCACCGCGCAGGATCCGGCGCTGCGTCACCATGCGCGCGTGTCCCCAGATCGCCTCCGGCCACTTCTGCTGGCGCGCGCATTGACCGATGCTGGCCAGGGCGGCGTCGGCCGCTTCCATGTCGCCGCGACAGAGCTCCGCACCGTGAATCGCGATCAACGCGTCCATGGTGGACCAGGTGGGTGGCGTGTGGTCCCGCGCGAGCATCTCCCGGGCCGCCGCCAGCAGCGCCTCGATATCGTCGGGGCCGCCGAGCCCGTAGAGCCTGGCCTGCAGCGCCTCGAGCAGGGGCCCATCCTCACCGAGCTGGCGCGCCAGGGCCAGCGCCTCGCCGCTGAGTTCCTTGCTGCGCTCAATGTCGAGGGCATAGGGCGGCACGAAGGCCAGCTGACTCAGGGCACTGACGCGAACGCGGCGCTGCTCGGGCGGCGCCGACGAAAGCGCGTCCTCGAGCATCCTGCGCGCGCGGACATCGCCCTGCCCTCCGATGAGATGGGTCGGTCGTCGCAGGCGCGCACCGCGCACGATCAGATCCCAGTAGCCGTGGGCGCGGGCCACCGACTCCAGCTGCAGCACCGCCTGTCGCACCGCCTCGGTCTGCCCCGAAAGCCCGCACAGCTGGGCGTGCAGCAGCAACAGCTCCGCGCGCTCGCGGGGCCGGGCATCGGCATCGACGGCCTGGGCTGCGAGCGCCCACTCGCTGTAGCTCACCGCGTCGGCATAGGCCTGGGCGTGATGGGCCATCGTCGCCGCACGCCGGCAGGCATGGACGATGGCGGCGTAGTCGCCCAGCGCCAGCGAGCGATGATAGTGGCGCGCGATCTCGCCCTGATCCATCGCCCCGCGGGCACGGGCCTCGAGCAAGTGCGCCGCCCGGCGATGCAGCTGGGCGCGCTCGGCCGCTCCCACGCCCTCGTAGAGCGCCGAGCACAAAAGCGCGTGACGAAAGCGAAAGCGCGTGGGCAGCTCGGGCACCACCAGGCCGTGCTCGTCGGCGGCATCGAGGGCAGCCAAGAGCGCATCGCCTCCCGTGCCGCATAGCGCCTGGAGCAAACCGATCTCCACCTCCTCGCCCAGCACGCTCGCCACCTGCAAGATGTGGCGCGTCTCGGGTTCGAGCACCTCGACGGCCGAGCGCAGAAACTGTTGGGCCGACTGCAGAGGTGCGATTTGCTCGGGATCCAGCTGGTTCAACTCGGCGCGTCCGTGCTCGGCCACCAGCTCGCGCACCGCCTGGGTCAGAAAGAGGGGATTGCCCGCCGTGGCACGCTGCAGGGCCTCGGACAGGCATCGATCGGGCGCGGGGGCGGCGGTCACGACCGCCAGATAAGCGCCTATATCCTCCGGTGAAAGCGGTTCGAGCTGGCGCTGCTCGGCGTGACGCGCAAGCCGTCTGAGAAGCTTCTCGCGCGGCCCTGGCCCCTCGCGCAGCCCCACCACCACCTGCAGGGCAAGCCGTGAAAGCTCCGGTGCGAAAAAGCACAAAAGCTCCAAACTCGCCGCATCCGACCACTGCAGATCATCGAGCAGCAGCAACAGCGGCGTCTCGCGGGCGGCCTCGCCGAGCAAGGCGCAGACCTCCTCCAACAACCAGAAGCTACGGGCCGGCGTCGCCGCGTCGGATACGTGCCTCGCTGCCCCATCGCACAGGGCGTCGAGCAGCACCCGGGCCCGTTCGCCCAGGCCGGGCCGGTCACGGGCGAGCTCCCTGAGCACCTGAACCCACAGCCAAAACGCCGGCATGGCAGCGAATTCGCTACAGCGGGCCGTCCACACCGCCATGCCCCGACCGCGTGCGAAAGCGCCCAGCTCCTCCATGCAACGCGTCTTTCCGATACCGCCGGGCCCCGCCAGAATCTGCACACCACCGCGCCCGGCGCAGGCCGTTGCCAACTGTGTGCGCAGCGTCGCCATCAGCGTCCTACGGCCCACGAAGGGCGGATCCGCCCAGGGTGGTGGCGGCGACGAAAAAGCCGCTGGCGGCTCGGGCGGCGGCTCGACAGGAGCATTCGAAAGCACCTCCTGAACCTCGGCCACGAAGCGATACCCGCGACCGTAAACCGTCTCGATGGGCGCCTTCGCGCGCGAGGCCTGCCCCATGGCGCGGCGGGCATGACTGATGGCCCAGGGCACGGCCACCTCGCTGACATGACTGTCGGCCCACAGCCTATCGAGCAACTCATCCTTGGACACCAAGCGCCCGCGCTGCTCGATCAAATAGCGCAGCAACTCGAAAACCTTGGGCGTAAGGTGATGTGTGCGACCGCGGCGCAAAAGCGAGTACGAGCCCAGCTCGAGCTCACACTCGCCGAAAACATAGCGCACCACGGATGGGCGCTCGCTCTGGTCTGACAACACCACGTACTGCGCACCGAACGACACACGCGCCTGCCCAGCGCGCGCCCACCGCCGTGAATATACGCCAACGGTGGCCCGGTCTCCAGGGGTCACGGGATTCACAGTGGGAAATCAAACGGCTGGGGGCCAGATCCGGCCGCGCCCATCGAGCGCGGCCGAGGCCTCCCCACAACGCGAAAGTCGCACGGAGCGTGGGCGCGCGACTGGCTCAGGCAAAGCTCCCTGAACGTCACAGACGTGACCGGATCCAACAGCAACTCAATGGCAAACTGCATTCGGGCTCCCCGAAAGGTGTACCACGAGTCCTCAAACCGGGCCCACCGAAGCGTCGCACGAGTCTTGCCATCACGGGACCCATGTCGCGCTTGTGGTGTTTCCACCCAGCCCTTTCAGGGTGCGTCTTGGCAGTCGGGGCGACGTTGCGGCTGACATTGAACGATTTTACTCAGCCAGCGAGCGCCGTGTTGCGAGGCATCGGAGCCGCGGGGCTTGGAGGCTCGATGGTGGACGAATTCTGGTCACTGGGTCCTATGCTTCGGCGGATGCGTCGCTCTGCAGCGACGGAAACGACGACTTGGCTTCTGCACGGCAAATCCCTTCGGCGCGCTTCAATGGAGCCGTCGCTCTGCAGCGACGGAAACGCTGGACCAAGGGCCACGAAGCCACGCCGCACCCGACGCTTCAATGGAGCCGTCGCTCTGCAGCGACGGAAACACGACCTCGGCGGCG
>JAOUOP010000100.1 GCA_029880325.1 Myxococcales bacterium
TACGATGCCAGATGCAAGGACGGCCTGCGCCGGAATACTCCGTGTATTTCAAGGGGGCCGGACGCCGCAGCTGGCGCCGTAGCGGTCCCGAGAGCGGATCATGACTCCCGCCGAGCACATCTAGGGCTCCATAGCCACCGCACCGTCCCGCGCGCCGCAGTGCGCGAAGGTCTTGGAACCTCGAGCGTGCTGTGGTTGGAATCCGAGTCGGCCGCGGAATTATTCCCGCCTCCACCAGCCCGGTGCACACTGGTGGGCGCGACCGCGCGCGATTGTGCCTCCGGTGCCGCTGCTGCGCCTCCAAAGCGAGAGTGGATGATTCCCGACGTTCTGCGCATGGCCCTGTTGGTATTGGTGCGAAACCCTGGGCGCACGATGCTGACGACCGTCGGCTTGGCCATCGGTGTCGCCGCTTTCATCGCCATGGTCAGCTTTGCGCGCGGGGCTCGCAGCTCGGTGGACTCGCAGTTTAGTAAGCTCGGCCGCCATGTGTTGCGGGTGAAGCTCGATCACGGGCTGCTCGGGGAGCAGCCGCGCCCGCTGACAGAGGCGGACGTGGCGGCGTTGCGGCAAAGCGCCACGACCCTGGGGCCGATCATCCCCTATGCCATTCGGGGGGGCGATCTTTCATATCGCGGGCGACACCACCACGCGCTGCTGCGTGGCACCGTGCCGGAGTTCGCGAGTGTTCGCCCGACGGATCTCAGTGCCGGAGGCTTCTTCGATGCCATCGACATGGAGCGCCGCAGCCCGGTCTGCCTGTTGGGCCCCGAGGTCGTCGATACCCTGTTCGCCGGCCAGGATGCGCTCGGCGAGACCGTCGATATCGAGGGCAAAATGCCCTGCCGCGTGATCGGCGTGATGGCGCGGCGCGGCTCGGCGGTCAGTGGCGACGACTTGGACAACCGCGTGATTTTGCCGCTCAGCGCTTTCAAGGCCTACCTGGGCCTGCCCCGCGGCATTTGGTTGATCGAGACCGTCGCACGGCAACCGCGTTTGATGGCCGCGGCCCGCGACGAGATCGAGCGCATCCTGCGACGTCATCGCGCCATCGCTCCCGATCAAGATGATGACTTCGTGGTTCACACCCCCGACGAGATCGCGCAGGTGGCCCAGGACATCGGGGGCATCCTGACCGGGTTGCTGGCTGGCATCGCCGCGGTTTCACTCTTGGTTGGCGGTATCGGTATCATGAATATTCAGTTGGTTTCCGTCGCCGAGCGAACGCACGAAATCGGCGTGCGCTCGGCGCTGGGGGCCTCGCCTTTCCAGATCATGCGGCAGTTCGTGATCGAGGCCCTGATCCTGGCGTCGCTCGGATCGGCCGCGGGGGTGGCTCTGGGCATCGGCATCTCCATGCTGGTGGCGAAGGTGATGGCCTGGCAACCTTCCGAGATGCTCGTCATCGCCCTGGGCTCGGCGCTCTTCGGCCTCGCCGTGGGTACGCTCTTCGGTTCGATTCCCGCGAGGCAAGCGGCCCGTCTCGATCCCATTGAGGCCTTGCGGCGCGAATAGCCCATGGCGACCTCGACACCGCCTGCCTGAGGCCCCGCTCGAAACCCGCGAGCCCGCACAAAACTATTGGCTGGCCTCGATGGGCTTCTTGCCCGCCATGACCGCTTCGAGCTCGTCGAGTTCGGCCTTGAGCTTGTCGAGTTCAGCCACGTAGTTGTCGTCGGTAATCTGCTGCTCGGCTTCTTCCTCGAAGTCGGCGGTCACCGGGACCTGTTCGGCGGAGGGCTCCTCCTCGGCGGCGGCCGCTTGTGGCTGATCCGGGGCCTCGATCGCTTCGGGTTCGGGCTCCGGTTTCGGGGCGGGTGCTTCACCGGCGCCGCAGGCCGTCACCAACAGAGTCATGATGGCAGGCGCGATCCATCGTGGGGTCATCATTGTGCAGCCTCACTTTCCTCGGCGCCCTCATCGGCTTTGTCGTCACCGTCGCCGTCATCGCCATCGTCCTCGTTCCCCGTGTTTTCTGCGTCCGAGTCTTGCGCGGTGGCGGTCAGCCGGTCCATGGCCTTTTCGTGGCGAGCTTGCTCGCGCTCGAGCAGTTCGTCGACGCGCGCCACCGCCTTGTCGTCCTTGCGCTCCTCGGCCAGGGCGCGGATGCGGATCAACCGAGCGCTGATGCGGCCGTGGCGCTTGAGCTCGTGGCTGACCTTGTCCCCCGCGCGCTCGAGCGCGTGGCGTTCCTTCAGCGACTTCCATAGCTCGCTGCGCGCCCGCTTGCGCCTCTCCTCGCGCGCCTGCTTGCGCGCTTCGAGTTGCTCTGGGGTGGGCTTTGGGGCCGCGTTCCCCTTCTTGCCCTTGCGCGCCTCGCGTGCCGCCTCGCGTGCCGCCTTCATGGACTCGTCGAAGCGTGCGCGGCGTTCGGCACGGCTCTCGCGCCAGGCCTTGGCGGCTGCTCTGATCTTGGTGCGCACCGCCTCGCGGGTCTCCCTGTGCTCAGCTCGCGCTTCTTCGATCGCTTCCCGCACCTGCTCGCGCGCCTGCCGGGCGTCCTTCCGGAACTCCTCGCGGGCTTCCCGCCGCGCTTCGCGGGCCTCCTTGTGTGCCTCTTTGCGCGCTTCGCGGGCCTCCTTGTGTGCCTCTCTGCGGGTTTCCCGGAGTTCTTTCCGCGTCGCTTTGTCGGGCTGCTCGGAGGGCGCTTCGGCGGGCTCGTCGGCCAGTGCCGCGGGAGCCACCACCAGCATGGCCAAGGTCAACCAGAGTCGTGGCAGTCTTTGTCGCATCAGTCCTCCGATGCGCAAGCGTAGCGCAGTCCCGATCGCGGAGAAAAGCGCGGCCGCAGCCCATCCCAGGCCGGCGGCGCGACCTCGTTCTTCGGCCTCTCAGTCAAGTCCGAAGGCTTCGAGGGCCGCCCGTGCGATGCCCTCGCCGTGTTCCTGCACGAAGTGCCCGCCATCGGGGACCTCGAGCGGCGGCGGGCAGCCGGGGATGCCGCGCCGCAGCTGCTCCATCACGGCCGGGCCCAGGACCGGATCCTTCATGCCAACGGCCATGAAGACCGGCCCGCGCCAGTGCGTCGCGAGCCAGCCCTGGGCGCGCTTGCAGAGTTCGGCCCCGGACATGATCGGCGTGATGGGAACGATCTCGGGGAAGCGTCGCACGCCGGCCTTGTAGCGGGCGTCGGGGAAGGGGGCATCGTAGGCGGCCCGCTCGCGTTCGCCGAGGCCTTCGATCGAGCGTGCCATCAAGGCGCCCACGTCCAGATCGGGATGGGCCCGGCAGTGGTCGCGCCAGGCGATGAAGCCATCGCTGGGAGGGCCTTCGCCGGTGGGCAGGCCCGTATTCATCAGCAGCAGGCGCGAGACCCGTTCGCCGAGCTGCATCGGAAGCGTGAGCCCCAGGATGCCGCCCCAATCTTGCACCACGAGGGTGAGGTTCGTCAGCTGGAGTCGCTCGATGAAGGCCAGCAGGCTGCGGCGGTGGAAATCGAAGGTGTAGGTCGCGTCGGAGACGGGCTTGTCCGAGCGGCCGAAGCCGAAGAAGTCGGGGGCCACGACCCGATGACCGGCGGCGCTGAAGATGGGCCCCATTTTGCGGTAGAGATAGCTCCAGCTGGGCTCACCGTGCAGACACAGGAAGACCTCCTGCGCGTGGTCGTCGCCCGCGTCGATGTAGTGCAGGCGCAGACCTTCGTAGCCGGGCAGGTCTTCCACGTAGTTCGGCGTGAAGTCGTAGCCTTCCAGGTCGGTGAAACGCTCCTCGGGCGTGCGCAGTGCTTCGATTGTTGCCATGGCGACTTTTTATCACGCGGGCCGGTTCACGGGCACGCACCAGCAAGGCCATAGAACATGGCTTTTTGCCATGAAACGCATCCAGCCTGAGGGCTCTGTGTCGGTTTTCGCAATGATTTCAATGCGCTTGGCACGGCACGGACCTTGCTTTCTTGCCGGGCATGGAAGCCTCGATCACCGCGACCCGTCTGCTCCTATTCCCGCTGTTCGCCTGTGCCGGGGCCGAGCCGGAGGTCCTGGTCTCGGTGCTGGCGAACTCCGATTCCGGCGGCTGTGGCTACTGGGACCCCAATCTCTGGGCGGTGTTTCGCGTGTCGACGACCCCGGACATCGTGCCGGAGCAGCTTTTCGCGAGCGAGGCCCAGGGCCTGGACCAGGTGCGTCTCGTGCTCGAAAACGCAGAAGGTGGGTGTCGTAGTCCCGACCGGCTTGAATTCGCCGCAAATTCGCGAGGGAGAGTGGGTTCGGCGGGCCGTTACGGCGCCGAAGTCGTAGCCGAGCTACTTCGAGGCGCCGTAGCGGTGCGCTGGGCCCGCTAAACCCGCGAAGTTGTGGTGGTTTCGAAGCGATCGGTGCTCTAGGCTCCCAGGGTGACTCGGCGCTTTCTCTTCGTTTTCGGCCTGGCCCTGGCTGCGGCCTGCAACTCGACCTCCAGCTCCTCGAGCGTGGCTTCGGCCGTGCGCAGCCCCGACACGCTGCCGCCGAAGCAGGCAGCGCCGCCGGAGCCCGAGCCGGCCATCCCGCTGCCGCCGATCCCGCCGGCCGATCCGCGCGAGCTGGTGATCGCCGCCGGTGTGCGCCAGATGCTCGAGACCGAGCACCTCTTGGCACGGGCCATCGACGACGAGGTCTCGCGCAAGGCCGCCGCCCGCTTCGTGGAGCGCCTCGACCCGGGCAAGCTCTTTTTGCTCAAGGCCCAGGTCGACGAGCTGATGCGCCGCGCCGATCGTCTCGACGACGAGCTGGGGCGCGGCGACCTGCGTTCGGCCCGGCTGGGGGCGGCGCTCCAGGCCCAGCAGCGCGCCAAGGTGGCCACCATGATCGCCGAGCTGCTGGCCAAGCCCTTCGATCTCAACAAGGACGAGCACATCGAGACCGATAGCGACAAGCGCGACTTCGTCGAGAGCGACGAGGCCCTGCGCGATCGCTGGCGCAAGAACCTCAAGCTCCAGGTGCTGCAGCGCATGGCGCGCATGGAACGGGCGACCGAGGTGCGCAAGGAGCTGGCCGAGGCCGAAAAGAAGAAGGGCAAGGCCGAGAAGGCCAAGCATGATGGCGACAAGGCCGACAAGGTCGAGGAGCTGCCCACGACCGACGAGGGGCGCGAAAAGAAGGCGCGGGCGGACATGGCCACCCAGTACGAGGGCCGCTTCAAGCGCCTTTCGACCGCGCGTCCGCTGGAGTCGGTCGAGGCCTTCGTCAACGCGATCACCGGCGTCTTCGACCCGCACACGCTCTACATGGCCCCCGACGAGCAGGAGAACTTCGACATCCAGATCAGCGGTTCCCTGGAGGGCATCGGAGCGGTGCTGACCGAGGATGACCACTACATCGAGATCCGTGAAATCGTGCCCGGCGGTGCCGCATGGCGTCAGGGCGAGCTGGAGTCCGGCGACCTGATCCTGTCGGTCAAGCAGGCCGAGGGCGACACGGTGGACGTGGCCGACATGCGGCTGAGCGAGGTGGTCAAGCTGATCCGTGGCCCCAAGGGCACACTCGTGACGCTGGGGGTACGCAAGCCCGATGATCGCGTGCTGGCGATCGAGATCGAGCGCGACGTGGTGGTCGTCGAAGCCTCCTACGCGCGCGGCGCCACGCTCGAGATGGGCAAGGGGAAAGCGAAGTTTGGCTATATCTATCTGCCGGGATTCTACGGCAACACGCGCTCCGAAAAGGGCGACACCCCTGAGCGCAACGCGGTCCAGGACGTGCGCAAGTTGCTGCAGCACTTCAGTGCCAAGAAAGTCGGCGGCGTGCTCCTGGATCTGCGCGGCAATGGTGGCGGCCTGCTCAGCCAGGCCAAGGACATCAGCGGCCTCTTCATCGAGCAGGGCCCGATCGTGGAGGTGCGCGGCAGTCGCGACCAGCGCAAGGTGTTGCACGACCGCGATCAGAACGTCTATTTCAGCGGCGAGGTGGTGGTGCTGGTGGACCGTTTCAGCGCCTCGGGCGCCGAGATCCTGGCCGGCGCCCTGCAGGACTACGGGCGCGCCCTGGTGGTGGGCACCGGCCCCACCCACGGCAAGGGTACGGTGCAGATGATGATCGACCTGGACGCCGCCGTGGGCAATCGCGGCAGGCCGTTGGGGGTTCTCAAACTCACAGTTCAGCAATACTTTTTGGTCGACGGTGAATCGACCCAGCAGCGCGGCGTGCTGCCCGACGTGGTGCTGCCCGATCCCGTCTCCTACGTGGAGTCCGGCGAGCGCTACCTGGACAACGCCATCCCCTGGACTTCGATCGAGGCCCTACAGCACGCGCCCTGGAGTGGCGCGAGCTGGAAGACCGACCAGCTGGTGGCGGCTAGCAAGCAACGCCAGTCGGGGCTCGAAGTCTTCTCCACCCTCGAGGCTCGCAGCCAGCACATGGCCCGGCGCAGCGAGGAAACCAGTCTGCCGCTGCAAAAGGCCGCCTGGGACGCGCACCAAAAGGCCGACGAGGAAGCGCTCGAAAAACTCGACCCGAAGCTCGACGAACAACCGGCGCAGCTGGGCGTGCAGGTGGTGGAATACCGCCCGGGGCCCAAGGCCAGTCCCAAGGCCAGCGCTCCAGACGCCGGCAAGGACACCGGCAAGCGCATCGAGGGTTGGCGCAAGACCCTGGCGCGCGACCCCTGGGTGATCGAGTCGCTGCATCTGCTGGAGGACATGGGCGCCAAGCGATAGCTGGGCTTCAGATCGTCTCGAGGGGCGCAGAATCCTGCGCTACCGGGAGCCGCGCTGCCGGCGTAGGGTTGTTGCCTGGACGGCCCGATGAATCCCTCGCCCCTGGTCGACGCCATCGTGCGTCAAACCGTGATTCTGATCGCCACGTTGGCGACGGGTGCGGGGCAGCGTCCCTCGCTCTCGCACCTGGCCGACCAGGTCTTCTCCGAGCTGGCGCGCGAGCTCAAGCAGCAGGGGCTGTCGACCAAGGTCGTCGCCGACATGTTCGGCATGGCCCTGCGCACCTACCAGACCCGCGTGGCCCAGCTATCCGTCTCGCGCTCGGACGCCTCGCGCTCGCTGTGGGAGGCGGTCTACGCCCACATTCAAACCCGCTCGCCGCTGTTGCGCGCGGACCTGCATTCGCGCTTCGCCGCCGAGGACGCCGCCATGCTGCGCGGGGTGATTCGCGATCTGGTCGAGTCGGGGCTCGTCGAGCAGAGCGGCCGCGCCGACGCCACCCGCTACACGGCCGTCGCCGCCGACGCCCTGCTCGGCGGTCAGCAGCCCGCCGCCTTCGAGCGCATGTTGCTGGTGGCGGCCCATCGCCACGGCCCGGCCACCGTCGAGGAGCTGGCCGCACAGACCGGCGCCTCCGACCGGGCGCGGGTGGCGGCGGCGCTCGAGAGCCTCGTGGAACAAGCTTTGGTCAACCTGGAGCCCCACTCCGAGCCCGAGCGCTACAGCTGCGAGCGCTGCGTGATCCCCTTCGGCGACGAGCAGGGCTGGGAGGCGGCGGTCTTCGACCACTACCAGGCCATGGTGGCGGCGCTGGTCACCAAGCTGCGCGGCGGAAACCGCCGCGCTGACCTCAAAGACCACATCGGAGGCAGCACCTTCGTGTTCGATCTGCACGAAAGCCACCCGATGGCGGGCGAAGCTCTGGGCTTCCTCGAGGAAACGCGCGCCCGCGGTCACGAGCTACGCGAGCGCATCGAAAGTTTCGACGCGAGCAACCCGGCGCCGAGTGATGCGCGCCCGCTGCGCGTCATCGCCTACGTGGGCCAGACCGTGGCCGAACTCGATCCGGAGGACGACGATGCTTGAAAGCAAGGGGTGGATGGCGGCGCTTTTCGTGGTGGCCTGCGCAGGCTGCGGGCCGAAGCAGCAGCCCCAGGTCGGAGGCGAGACCCATTGGCTGGCGGCCTGCGACCTGGACGCCCACTGCGAACGCGGAAGCTGCATCTGCGGCATTTGTAGTCTGGGTTGCGATGGCGACGCCGAGTGCGAAGGCTCGACGCCCGCGGCCTGCTATGACAGGCGCTCGCCGGGGGTAGGGCGGCAATGTGAGGGGGAGGCGGAAGCCGTCACGAACTCGGGGATCTGCCTGGCGGTTTGCGAGACCGACGCCGACTGCCAAGCGGGCACCGGCTGCATCGCGGGCGCTTGCGTCACAGTGAACTCCGACGGGGCGGACGCCGGCAGCGCAGCCGTGGGCATGACGGTGCCAAAGCTGCCCGACGTCCGCGCCAGCGAGTTTTCGAGCCTGAGCCCGGAGGTGGACTTCGACACGCCAGTGGCGTTTCCGCTGCCCAGCTTTGCGATGCCTGAAGCTGCGCGCGAGTTGGTCGGCGTGTGGAGCGAGGTCGACTGCGATCCGGAGTCAATCTACAGCTCGTGCCTTCGCATCGAGATCGCGCAAGCGGCCGGGTCCGGAGAACTCACCGGCACCTTCGTTCGGGTGCCGGCCGATCCAGCAGACGCGCTTGGACCCTCGCCCCGCGCACTCGAAACCGACACCTGGTACCCGCCGGGCACGACCGTCGATGACTACTCCGATTTACTTTGGCATCCCCAGTCTGGCGTGGACTACACGATACTCGATGCCGAGTATGCCGACGGGAGACTGAGCTTCTGGGTTACGCCGCTCGAATACTGGGCCGACTGGTGCGCGCTGCAAAGCAGCTATCCGGCGTCAGAGGTGGCGGCGGACGAATGGGGACGAGACTACTTCTGCCGGCCCAGCGAACAGATCCAATCCTTCGAGGACAGCAACTCGGTCCACCCGAACCAGGCCGGCCTCACACCCGAGGCGCTCTGTTTCTGGGACTTCAGCCGCGCCTGCGACTGTGCCGTGACTGGCTGCTTCCCGGCCCACTGGAACGAAATCACGCTCGATCTGGTCCGAAGCGCCGACGCGATGGAGGGTCGTGTGATCTCCTCCGACAAGGGCACCACCGAAGTACGCCTGCGTCGCGTCGAACGATAGCTACCGCGCCGGCGGCGGCACCGACTTCGGCGCCCCGCCCAGCAAGTCCGCAAAGTCGCTCTCGCCGCGGTCGATGACAATCTTGCCCGAGCGCACGATCTCCTCGACGTGGTCATGCTCGAGGCTCGAAAGCAGCCCGTCGATGGCCTCGCTGCCGCCGTGGCAGCACAGGATCACCCGCCCGTCGTCCTGGTGAACCACGCTCGCGCCCCGCTCCCTGGCCAACGCGACAGCGCCCGCGAGTCCGTCGGCGTTTGCGCGCAGCTTCACGAGTGCGACCTCTTCCTCGAGCGCGTCATCGCCGCCGTGATCGGTGGCGAAGACCACATCGACCAGCTTGCTCAGGTGCTTGACGATCTGCTCCAGAACTCCGGGAGTCCCGTTGCTGGTAATCGTCATGCGCGAAAAGCCCTCGATGGCGCCGGGGCTGACCGAGAGGCTTTCGATGTTGAAGCCGCGGCGGGCGAAGACCAGGGCGATGCGTACGAGCACGCCGGGCTTGTCCCGTACGACCAGGGAAATGGTGTGGGTGTGATCGGTGGCGGCCATCGCTCAAGTGCTGCCGACGGGCTTGTCCATCTTCTTGTCGGGGCGTTCGATGAGCATGTCCTCGAGCGGCGCCCCGGCGGGAATCATGGGAAAGACGTTGTCTTCTTTGACGACGTGGGCTTCGACCAGGCACGGGCCGCCGTTGTAGCCGTGGGCTTCTTGCAACACCCGGTCGACTTCGCCAGGTTCATGGATGTGGAAGCCCTTGACGCCATAGGCTTCGGCCAGCTTCACGAAGTCGGGGTTGCCCTCCAGGTCGACACCCGACAGGCGGTTGTCGAAGAAGAGCTCCTGCCACTGGCGCACCATGCCCAGGTAGTTGTTGTTGATGATCAGGATCTTGACCGGAAGTTTGTGAATCGCCGCCGTGGCCAGTTCCGAGAGCGTCATCTGGAAGCCGCCGTCGCCGACCACGGCCCACACGGGCGTGTCGGGGCGCGCGAATTGGGCGCCGATGGCCGCCGGGAAGCCGTAGCCCATGGTGCCGGCGCCGCCGCTGCTGAGCCACATGCGGTTTTCCCGTGTCAGGCAAAACTGGGCGGCCCACATCTGGTGCTGGCCCACGTCGGTGGTGATCAGGGCCTTGCCTTCGGTGGTGGCGTTGAGGCGGTCGAGCACGTGCTGGGCGCGCAGGCCGCCGCCGTCGGGATAACCCAGGGGAAAGTCGCGCCGGTACTGGGCGCACTCGGCCAACCAGGCGTCGGAGTCGAGGCGGGAGACCAGGGGCAACAGCTGCTCCACCACCTGGCGGGCGTCGCCCAGCAACTGCACGTGGCTGGTGACGGTCTTGTCGAACTCGGCCGGGTCGATGTCGATGTGGATGCGCGTGGCCTTGGTGCAGAAGGCGTCGACCTTGCCCGTGATGCGGTCGTCCCAGCGCGCGCCGATGGCCATGATCAGGTCGCAGCCGATGACCGCCTTGTTGGCGTAGGCGGTGCCGTGCATGCCGAGCATGCCCAGGTGGTGCTCGCTGGTCTCGTCGACCGCGCCCTTGCCGAGCAGGGTGTTGACCACCGGGGCGCCGAGCTTGCGGGCGAGCTGGGTCACCGCTTCGCCGGCCCCGGAGATTACGGCGCCATGGCCCACGTAGAGCAGGGGGCGCCGGGACTTGGCGATCAGCTCTGCGGCCTTGGCGATCTCGGCCTTGGGGGCGCGCGCGGGCACCACGTAGCCGGGGATCTCGGGCGGTCCCGGATCGGGGGCAGTGCACGGCGCCGAGGTCACGTCCTTGGGTAGGTCGATGAGCACGGGGCCGGGGCGCCCGCTCTGGGCCAGATAAAAAGCTTCGGAGACCACCCGCGGCACATCGCGCACGTCGGTGACCAGGTAGCTGTGCTTGACGACAGGGTAGGTGATGCCCGTGACGTCGGCTTCCTGGAAAGCGTCTTTGCCGAGGTTGAAGCTCGGGGTTTGGCCGGTCAGCACCACCATGGGCACCGAATCCATCAGCGCCGTCAGCAGACCGGTGACGGTATTGGTGGCGCCAGGACCGGAGGTCACCAGCACCACCCCCGGCCGGCCGGTGGCCCGCGCATAGCCGTCGGCCATGTGCGTGGCGCCCTGCTCGTGGCGCGTCAGGATCAGCTTGATGGAGGAATCGACCAGGGCGTCGAAGATCGGCATCGCCGCTCCGCCCGACAGGCCGAAGATGTACTCGACGCCCTGCTGCTCCATGGCGCGCACAAGGCGTTCGGCACCCGTGAGGGTCACTGGACTGGATGAACTATCGGGCACGGCTCGCTATTTGCTCGCGGGCGGTTGGGACCGGCTTGGAAGACCTCTTCCGGGGCCGCGCGGCGCTCGCGGAGAACCGCTCGCAGCGGGGGCTCAACCGGAAGGCGTGAGCATGCCAAAAACGCTCCAATTGTCCAATCGCCGCTTGCGTTTGTCACCCATCGGCGCGGTTGACAGCCGTGTCCTGGAGGGGGAAGGTGTGCGCTACCCCGATCGCAGTGAGGTCGGATCGCCTTGGCGGATCGCGTGGGTGCCGATTCGGCCGCAGAGTTTCCCGATGCCGCAGGTCAGCGAGACACGAGCCGCCGTACACGGCCGCAGCGACGAGGAGATCCTCGCCTGGATCGACAGCGTCGGCGGCACGCGTGCGTTTCTGGAAGAAGCGTTTTCCGGCATGCGCGATGCCTTCGTCGCTGAGCGCGCGGCCGGTCAGAGCGCTGTGATCGAATGGGACATCGCCACCCCAGATCTGGGCGTGATGCGCTTTGGGGTGGTGGTGGACCAGGGCTTCTGCCGCGTGCAGCCGGGCGCCGCCGAGCAGCCCGGGGTGGTGCTCTCCCTGGACATGCCGAACTTCCTGCGCCTTTTGGTCGGCAGCTTGGACGGGCCCGACGCGGTTGCCGCCGGCGCGCTGGACGTGGCCGGCGATCGCGGCCTGGCCATGCAAATTCGCCAGTGGTTCGGGGCGTCCGAGCAGCTGGACTAGGCGGGTGATTCCAATGTCAGCGCATCGCGGTCCTGGGTTTGCGAGCGGGGAGGCCTCGATGGAATCGTCGGTCGGTGCTCGATCGAGGGGTTGGCGCGGCGGCGGTCTGTGGGCACCGCTGCTCCTGCTGGCCCTGGTCGCGGCCTGCACGCCGAGCGACCGTTTTCAAGACGGCGTGCCCGGTGCTGGCGGCGGTGCTGGCGGTTCCAGCAGCGGCGGCGGCAGCCGTGGCGACGGCGAGTTCGGCGCCGGCTGTGACAAGACTTCCGACTGCAAGGAGGGGCTGGTCTGCGACCAGGAAATCGACCTCTCGCTACCCGTTGAGGGCCTGCCCGGCGGCCTGCGCGACGTGCCCAGCAGCGTCTTTCCCGGCGGTCTCTGCACGCCCGTCGGCGCCAACCTCTACGACCCCACGGGCGCCACATCCTGCGATCCCCTGCCCGGCCAGCTGGCCCAGGGCTGCGGCGAGGACGGCGCCTGTGTGGTGGTCCCGGTCGGCTCCAGCGAGTCGCTGGTGGCCTGCCGTCCGGTCTGCGACCCCACCGCCGAGGATGGCGGCTGCGGTGGGCGCTTCGGTTACACCTGTGACTTCTCGGACCAGGCCTGCGTCGAGGGCTGCCAGTCGGACGAGGAGTGCCGGCTTTGGATGCTCGACAGCGATGGCGACGGCCGGGCCGACACCCGCGCCTACGACGACGCCTCGGAAGCGGTCTGCGACACCCAAAGCTTCCGCTGTGTGCACCACGGTGGCACCGGCGCCGCCACCGGCGACAGCTGCCAGCGCATGGACGACTGCGAGGACGAGGGCGATTGCATCGAGCCCACCAGCACCTTCGGCGGCCTGGACTTCCCCGGCGGCTATTGCACCAAGCTCGGCTGTTCCTACGGGGGCCGTGAGTGCGCCGGCCAAAACGCCGTCTGCGCGCGCCTGCGACCCTGGTCGGTGGGCCGGGTGACCACCGAGGTCTGCCTCGTGGGCTGCACCGTGGGCGCCGAGCCTGAGGCCGATCGCACCGGCACGGCCGGTCACGGTGAGGGCTGTCGCGAGGGCTACCGCTGCCATTACAACGGCGGCAGCGGCGACGAGGGCGTGTGCGTTGGCGGTAACTATAACGACGTCAGCGACAACAACCTCGGCTCGGCCTGCGACGACGACAGCGATTGCTATTCCCCCTTCGGCCTGGGCCGTTGCATGAACCTGGCCGTGGGCGGGGTGGTGCCCGAGTCGGCCGTGTGCGCGATCATGGACTGCCACGTGCCCGGCATCCCCGAGGACGTCTGCGGCGAAAATGCCGCCTGCATCGGCCTCAATGGCGACATGGCCTTCTGCGTGCGCGAATGCAAGGTGGCCGAGGATTGCGCCGCGGGCTACGCCTGCGCCGACGACGACCTGGACCCGGGCACCGCCAAGATCTGCTACTCCGCATGCTTCGAAGACGCCGACTGCCGTGCCGACTCCGAGGTTTGCGGCTTTGTCGCGGGCCAGTCCTACGGCAGCTGTATTGCGTCTTGAGTCCGATGGCGCTACACGAGCGACCGCCGGGCGCGACCCACCCCTGAGCCAAGCGCCGAGAGAGCGAACATCATGTATATTTTCAATCCCCGCGGACAGAAAAACCGAGTGCGCAACCGCTCCGCCCGCAAGCGCGCCAAGCTCAAGGCCAAGGATCGGCGCCGCAAGAACCGCGCTGCCGGCCGTCGCCTGTCGGCGCGCTAAGGGTCTGCGCAGCCGGAAGTCATCCGTATGGGGCGTGACGGCGGGTGCGATGGCGACGGCGCCCGGAGAAGAAACCGCAGTCGTACCCGAGGTGCACCGAGGATTTCTTCGAGGACGCACGGCGCCAGCGTGCCCGCCGGTGCGTGCCAAACGGATGACTTCCGGCTGCGCGGCTCCTAAGCTTTTCTAGCCTCTATTTAGGCGGGGGAGGCCGCCGGCTTTCCTGCACGTAGCGCTCGACCATGGGCGCTGCGGCGTTGGCGATGATGCGATCGGCCACGCGCAGGCGCCGTCCCAGCTCGCGCGCGATGTTGGTGACCAGGATGGTGTACTGATCGCCGCTGTCGGTCTTGGTCAGCCGCTGCACCTCCGGGCCCGTCAGCCGCATGAGCAGGCTGGGGGCCAGTGAGCGCACCGTGGCCGAGCGCGGCTGGGTGTCGAGGATCGCCATCTCGCCGACCCAGTCGCCGGGGCCGAGCAGGGCCACGCGCACGTCGCGCTCGGAGCCGCCCTTGTGCAGCACCTCCATTTCGCCCTGCACCACCAGGAACATGTGCTCGGCGATTTCGCCTTCCCGGATCAGCACTTGCCCGGGCTGGGCCGTCTCCGAGGGCAGTTCGGCGGCCAGCTTTTCCAGGGTCGACTGATCCATGCCGTCGAAGAGCCGGTTGCTGCGCAGCATGTCGGCGGTGATCGCGATTGCGGGCGGTCTGGGGGCGCTCATGATCTACCTCGCCTCGATTCTACCAGCTGCGGGCGGTCGCGCCCGCGACTTCTGGGGAATGTCAGAGCGCATCGTGGCCGAGCCGCGTGTTGTCGATCAAGCGGGTCCGGCCCAGATGCGCTGCCATCAGCACCGCCGCCGCGGTTTCGACGCGGCCCTCCAGGGGCTCGAGGTCCTCGGCGCCGACGAGTTCGACATAGTCGATGCGGTCGAAGTGGCGGGCCACTGGGGCGCGGGCCAGCTCGAGCAGCGCGGCAGCGTCGCGCTCGCCGGCACGGAAGGCCTGGTCGGCCGCGCACAGCCCCTGGTAGAGGGCGGTTGCGGCCTGGCGCTCGGCCGGCTGTAGGTAGCGGTTGCGCGAGGACATGGCCAAGCCGTCGGCCTCGCGCACGATGGGGCAGCCGACGACCTCCACCGGCATGTCCAGGTCCCGGGCCATGCGCGCTAGCACCTGCCACTGCTGGTAGTCCTTGCGCCCGAATGCCGCCACGCAGGGGCCCACGGCGTTCCATAGCTTGGTCACCACGGTGGTCACGCCCGCGAAGTGGGTGGGCCTGAAGGCGCCCTCCAGCCTGCGGGTGAGCTCGGTGACCTCGACCCGGCTCTGGTAGCCCGGCGGATACATGCTGGCGGTGTCGGGGGCGTAGACCAGGTCCACGCCCAGCTCGCGGCAATGGGCGAGGTCGGCCTCGAAGGTGCGGGGGTAGCGCTCGAAGTCCTCGCCTTCGCCGAATTGGGTGGGATTGACGAAGACGCTCACCACGACGGCGGCGGCGCCGCGCTCGCGCGTGGCTTCGATGAGCGAGAGATGCCCCGCGTGCAGGGCGCCCATGGTCGGAACCAGCCCTACGCGCCCGTGCTGGGCCCGCAGCGTATCGCAGGCCTCGCGCAGGGCCGGGGCGGTCGTGATGACTCGCGTCATCTCGGCTTCCAACCCGGGGACTAGCCCTGGACGGGCTCCTGGTCGCCGCTGGCGCCCAGGGCCTGGATGACGCCGCCGGTCGGGGGCGTGGTGCGCTCGGGGATGGGGCCGAAGCTCTGGGCGGCTGCCGGGAACAGGCCCTGCTGGACCTCGCGCTTGTAGGCCTCCATGGCGGCCTTGCCCTTCTCGTAGAAAGTCTCGTACTTCTTCACGAACTTCGGCACGCGCTCGGGGGTCAGTCCCAGCATGTCGTAGCAGACCAGCACCTGGCCGTCGCAGTGGGGGCCGGCGCCGATGCCGATGGTGGGAATCGCCAGCTCGGCGGTGATGCGCGAGGCGAGCCTGCTGGGGATGCCTTCGAGCACCAGGGCGTAGGCGCCGGCTTCGGCCACGGCGCGGGCGTCGGACATCACGCGCTGGGCCTCTTCCTCGCGCTTGCCCTGGACGCGGAAGCCGCCCATGGCGTGCACGCTCTGGGGCGTCAGGCCCACGTGGCCCATGACGGGAATGCCGGCGCGCACCAGGCGGCGGATGGTCTCGGCCATCTCGGCACCACCTTCGAGCTTGACGGCGTGGGCGGCGCCCTCGGCCATCACGCGGCCGGCGTTGCGCAGGGCCTCTTCGGGCGAGACCTGGTAGCTCATGAAGGGCAGGTCGCCCACCAGCTGGGCGCGACGGGCGCCGCGGGCCACGGCCCGGCAGTGGTAGATCATCTCTTCCAGGGTGACCGGCAGGGTCGTGTCCTGGCCTTGTACGACCATGCCCAGGGAGTCGCCCACCAGGATGATGTCGGCGCCGCCCTCGTCCAGCATACGGGCGAAGGTGAAGTCGTAGGCCGTCACCATGGTGATCGCTTCGGAGCGGGAGGTCATCGCCCGCAGCGTCTGCACGGTCACCCGCTCGGTTGGCGAAACGGAATGTTTCGACACGTGGCTAGCTCGTTTCGCGAAGGTCGCGGCCGGGGACAATCCCGGTCCACGCGATCGACTGCCCACAATGTAGCACACGGCTCGCGCGCGGGGGAAGCACCCCCCCTGGGGCCACCCAGACCTGATCGCTAGTCCTAGACGCAGGCGGGGCTTCCCCGGCTGCGGCCAGGTTGCGGAGGAATCGGGCGTTTGCGGACGGCGGGAGGGCGCAGCCCAGGCGTGTCGCAGCCCGGGAGCCGCCC
>JAOUOP010000146.1 GCA_029880325.1 Myxococcales bacterium
CGCGCAGCCCACCGCGCCGATGAGCAACGCGGTGGGCTCAACGAACAAGCTCTGGCACGTGCGGCAGCCGAGCAACGCGACAGCGCGCGTGCCGACGCCCGCTCGGTGCGCCTGCTGCTGACCAGGATTCACGGCGCCTACGACCTGCCCGGCTCGCCTCAGGCCTTCATCCGAAACCTGCGCGGCTTTGGCCTCCCGGTCCTGCAGGAAAGCGAACGGCGCTTCTGCAGCCAAGTCCATCGCGACGACATCCGAAACCGCAAGAGCTACTTCGCCGCCATCGCTTGCAAAGTCGCCGAGGAATTCCGTCGCCGCCACGCGCAGCGACAAGCCGAAGGCGAAGCCAATCGCAAAATCGAGCAGACTCATGACCAATACCAGCAGCAGATGCAGCACTGGCACAGCCACCCGCAACGCTGGTTGCACGACGCGCTCGATGCCATCGCGGCTCAATGGCGACCGGCTCGCCGCTTGCTGTTTTGCGAAGGCAAAGGGTTTGGCCTTGCCTGGCTCGAAGATGCCTTGCAACGCCTCGTCCAACTCCACGGCGACCACGCTGCAGACCTCGCTCGAGGCGTGATTCAAGACTGGTCTCTGCAGCGCCTCAATGCTCTCGGCCAAGACGGCATTGATGCGGTCCTACGCGCTGCACAGCCCTACCTCGAGACACTCCCAGCCCCCGCCGAAACACTCCTCTTTCCTGCCCACATCGTCTCCGATATCCTCAAATCCACCGGGCCCCCAGCGCGCTCGGCACCCCCGTAGCCTTGCGGACTTTCGCGGCAGAACGTTGGGGATCACGACACCTATGAAGGAGCTCCTCGCTCTGCTTCAGCACCCGCTCGAGTTCCGCGAGGTCGTCACGCGGTGGCAGCTGCAAGCTGCGCAAGGTGTGCCGGAAGTTTTCTGCCACACCTCGAACCTCACGAATCTTGGCCACGAGTTCCGCTTCGAGTTCGGACAACGACTGGCTGGGATTTGTCCTCCTCATTCCCCGAATGCGCTGAAATGGTGGAACTGTTTTCTCGGTAGAAACGGGCTCGGCGCCCAAGGTTGGCTTCAAGCTTTCTTTCGTCGTCACGGAAACTCCCGTTGTGTCTCAGGTCCGATGTCGCGGATTCGATGCCCCATAGCCGTTCGACGGGAGCAGCGGGTGAACAGCCAGATAGAGCTTCCCGCCGACCTGGCAGCGTTCGTTGAGGAACGGATCCAGCGGTTCAGCGAGGAAGCTCCCGAGCAGCGGAGGTGGTTGGCTCCCTACGTGTCTCAACACAGGGGACTGCCCCTCTACCTCGGGTGGACTGGCACGCTTGCGCTTCGCGCAACGGGTGAACTGATTCAGTGGTCTACGGAAGACGAGTGGCCAGGGGCTCGCGAGTTCGACGACGTGACCTCGGTGCAGTTGGCCCTGGTCGAGGGGGCGAAGCTGTACCCCGAGCTGGTGCCGCTAGTCCCAGAGCGGCCGGCCAACGCTCGAACCTGCGAGCACTGCGATGGCACGGGACGGCCGAACGGTCTGCCGGTCTCTGGCTTCGAGAACATCATTTGCCGCTGTGCCGGCCTTGGCTGGCTTCCGGCCGGGGCGTAGGACCGCCAGCGGACCACGAGTACGAGTACGACAATGTACTTCTCGTGGTGGACGCGACCGATCTCGAGGGGATGCAGCGGGACCGGATGCACCTCCCCGGTCGACCGCGCACGGTCATTGTCGCCCACAAGCTGCACGGGCGTCTCCGGGGCCGTCTGGGCGAGTGCGTGGGCCGGGTCCTGAAGGGGAGCACCGTGCTCAATCCCGAGGTGTCCCACGCGGAGCGCGATCCGAGCTTCCACAGCCCCCAGGAGGTCGCCAGCCTCCACGAGGCCCTCTCGGCCGCGCTCAAGGGCACCGAGGGCGCCTCGACGCTCACGAACGAAGAGTGGGCCGAGCCACAGGTCCAGGCCGTCCTGAAGGCGCTCAGCGTAGCGGTCGAGGCCGGCGATGCCCTGGTCTCGTTCCTCAACCCGGCGAGCAGCATGCCCCTGCCTCGCGGCACCCTGAGCTCCGGCGAGCCCGCCTAGCCGAGGAGCGCCCCACCGTCTCCAATATTTCTCCAAAACCAGGGCGGCCTCCAGCGTACGCCAGAGGACTACAGAGGACTCGATGCCCGGTGGAAAACCGAAGGGTTTCGCCCACTTATGACGGAAAAGCGTGCGATGTCGGCCAGTTAGGTTTTTTGGCTTCGAGTGGTTCGATCCCCCTCGGCTCCACTTCATACGAGGCGCGCAAGCGCGGGGAGGGGTCACGCGACCCCTCCCCCCCTCGTTGGACTTCGTCCAACCGGGCCTCCTCTCCTTGGGGTCGTCGTCGCCTTTGGCTCCTCCTCCGGTGCGGCGTCGTCGTCGCCCTTGGCTCCTCCTCCAGATTGAGTTCGGCGGTGCTGCGACATCCACGCTGCGGTGGGGGCTGGGAGTGCCGGATGTGGGCGGCGCCTGGGCTATACTCAGGAAGTGACTCGGATTGGCATGGACCTGGAGAGCCCCGACGCGGTGCCCTACTTCAACTGGGACGCACCGGTGACGAATGCGGAAGTGCGACGGGCGCTGGCCACAGGGAGCGAGGACGACAAGATCTACTGGATCGCCCGAATCATGCGCGAAGCCCGCTACGACGACGTCTGGAAATACGTCTCACTGCGCGACGATGTGCTGCCGCGCTGGCAGGACATCGAGCCCCACCTCGGGCGCTGGCAAGACAAATGGCGCTTTCTCATCGAAGGCTTCGTCGAACGTGGTCTCGTCTAAACTCAGCCCCCTGCAGCACGAGTTCATCGACGCCTTTTTTAGCGAGCCGTCGGCGTTCTTCCTGACCGGCGGTGCCGCCCTGGCGGGCTTCGTGCTCGGCCACCGCAGCACCGACGACGTCGACCTCTTTTCACCCGCCGTTGAGACCATGGAACGGGCTGTAGAGCACCTTCGTCGCGCCGCGGATCGCATCTCTGCGACCGTAGAGGGCATTCAGGAAGCACCCGAGTTCCGTCGCTTCGCGATCCGGAAAGGCGGCGAGATGACTCTGGTAGACCTGGTCATCGACCGCGCGCCACAGCTGGTCTCGGACAAGGACCAGGTAGGCGTGATTCGGATCGACCCCACGCGCGAAATCGCCGCCAACAAACTCACGGCCTTGCTCGGCCGTACCGCACCGCGGGATCTCGTCGATCTCTTCGCCCTCATCGACCATGGCCACCCACTGCAAGACGTGCTCACCGACGCGCGCTACAAAGACGGCGCCGTCGATCCCGCGACCCTGGCCTGGGTGCTTTCCCGCTGGCGCCTCGGACCACAGACGCCGCTGCCAGAAGGTGTCACCCTCGAAGAGATCGACCTGCTGCGTGAGCGACTCATCGAAGAGCTGATGCGGCTAGCAGTGCCCGAACGGTAAAGACCATGGTGCCATTTCATTGGGGGTAACTCTGACTCTGACGCAGTCACGAGGCGATTGGCAGCGAAACCACGTTGGCTAGGGTGTGAACCTCGGCCTTGTATCGTGCTGCGATGAGCGCCCAGGCGCGGTCGAAACGGTCGCTTTGGGCCCAGCTGCGTAGGTTGAGGATGGCTTGACCGCCATCGTTGCTCCAGCGCATGCCGCTGTTCTTCATGCGCTGGGTGACCAGGGTCTTGCAGGCGGCTTCAATGACGCCCGAGCCAATCGGCAGTCCGGCCTCTTCGTACTCCGCATAGCGCATCATGTGGCGGTGGGTTCGAAAATACTTCAGGACCGACTCGATCTTCGCGCGCTTGGGGAAGCGCTTGTGCAGGTGAGCAAGGGCGCCGATAGCCTTGTCGACGCCTCTGGGGTCCTCCAGCAGGATGCGCCTGTAGGCATCGAACTTGTTGCGAGCCTGCACCGTGCCCTCCCCGTAGGCCGCGCCGAAGGCTGCGCTCAGATGTTCGCAAGCATGGAAGAAGTCGAGGATCGCTACCTTCCGGTGGGCTTCGTCGAGCAAGTCGAGTACCTCGCCTTGTAGGTAACTCCAGTTGTCACGGGCGCCGTCGGCAAGCGCCACAAGCGTCAGGTCGGGGCGCTCTGCAAGGGCATTGCCGAGTTCGGCCTTCAGCATCGACTTCAGGGTTGCCTTGCCGGACTCGGGCATGCGCCCCATGCGTACTGTGCGCAGTAGCTCGCGCTCTTCGTCGTAAAATGACAGCGTGCCGCAGCCCACCTCGCGGTAGCCCGCAGGGCCGCGCGTGAGCTTGCCCTCGTCGGCCGCTTGCGCTCTCTTGGCCTTCGCTCCGCCGTCTCTCATGGGGGCCATCACGCCATCAAGCGACAGCGCGACGACCCGCGCCTGCTCCGGCACGTGTTCGTCCTTCCGAAGTGCCGACTCCAGCTCGCTGCGCTGCGCTTCCCAGCCCGCATTGAGTCCCTTGGGAAGGCGCTCGAGGCTGCTTCGCGAAGGGGTCATTTGACCCAGCCGCTCGAACATCTCCGCCCCCTGCCCAGGCGTAAGGTGCGCCACCACCCACGCAGCCTGCTTGGCTGCGCGAGGCGTCCACCGACCCTCCACGATGCCCACCTGCAGGTCCAGGGGCGAAAGCGACTGCGCGCCTTTCCTCGCCTTGCCACGAGGGCGGTATAGCGTGCGCTCGACCTGCACCACCCCCGCCGCCGTCTGGTAGTGGCCGATACTGCGTACTGCCCGACGGTAGCTGACCCCGTCGACCTCCACCGCTTCGGCGTCGATGTCCCCCCGTGCCAACTCCTCGGCCAGCAGTTCCCGCTCCACCGCCATCACCCGTTGGTGCAACTCCTCCTCGAACTGCGCGAAGTCCCCCGGCGGCTTTCCCCGCTTGCGACGCTCGCTCATGAACGCCGCCAGGTCGTCGAGGGAGCCGCGGCGGGGTGAAAAACTCGGGGGCTGCAGGTCTGTTCCGGCATGGGATGTCATGGATACCATGCACCCTCAACAGCTGCAGAGCCTGGAAGATTCCACCGAAAAGGTGTCAGAGACAGATCTACCCCCAGACGATTGTCAACCTGATCGCTGCCACAACCACCGAGACCGGGCTGGACGTCCACTGCAAACTTGACGACGCCGAGTATGAGAAGGGTCGGAAGGTTACTGATGATGAGATGGCCGTGATCAACATCCGACGGCACCGATTCCATCCAGAATGGAACTACACAATCTCACCGAGGTCATAGACTTC